>WBUN01000049.1 GCA_008933705.1 Hyphomicrobiaceae bacterium | reverse complement strand
GTCATCCCGCACGCGGGGAGGGAGAGCCGGGCGCCCGGCCTGCTGCTGCGGGCTCACGACGAGGCGAGGAGGGGCCGACGGCGGCACCGGCTGCTCCGTCGTCCGCGCCCTGGACTCGACCCTGGGTGGCGCGGCAGGCGGCTCTGCCGGGGCTCGGAGTTGGGGCTGGGAGGGTCTCATGGCAGCAAGATCTGCCTTGATGAGGTCGAGGCGTCTCTTGAAGGCTTCGGGGTCGGCCAGCAGCTCGAAGAGGTACGCAAACCCTCGGACGAGGGCCGAGGCGTTGAGCGGCAATCCTGCGTTAGCGGCATGGGCGAGCTGGTTGATGTTGACGCCGATGCGCTTGAGTTCGGCGAGCGCGGTCGGATCGGAGAGCGAGATCCCCGGTACGATCCTGGGCTTGGGTGGCGGCAGGGCAGCGGCCTCCTCAATCTTCGCTGCGCGCGGGAGCTTGC
The DNA here is from genome assembly GCA_008933705.1 of Hyphomicrobiaceae bacterium. GTDB lineage: Bacteria > Pseudomonadota > Alphaproteobacteria > Rhizobiales > Hyphomicrobiaceae > AWTP1-13. The sequence continues at coordinate 35,351 of WBUN01000049.1, read as the reverse complement.
CCGATACGACCTTCGCCATCGTGTCGGCGACGAAGGCGCTCACCGATGCGCCCGCGCCCACGGCGGCCACCTCGATGGCCTCGCGCTGTTCGATGGGCAGGCGTACCGATAGGACGACGGTCTTCGGTGCTTTCGGCTTCTTCTGCTTCGTGTCGGTCAAGGCGGGCCTCGTGTGTGTATGACATGAGAGTTCCCGCGAGATTGAATGGGCGGCAGTGCTTCCTGTATTCGGAAGAGAAACGGGAATTGAAAACAGCGTCAGCGTTTACAATTCCACACCTCGCTATGCGCGCCGCAGGCAGTCGTTTCCCTAATCCTGCTTCTATCGCCTTCTGCTTCCGTCCCGCCGCTTTCGCTGCACTCTCGCGTTCCGTTCATTTCATGCAGCGGCTTCCGCTCCGCAATACTTGTAACGCGCCGTAACCTGCGCTCCGTGGGATGGTGGGGTGTGTCGTGGCGTAACGTGCGTAACGAAGGGCAACGCAGAAATATTTTCATAGGTGGCTGCGACAGGCGGTGCCAGACAGCAGGAAGCCCCCTGAGGCGGGGGCTTCGTGTGTTGGGATATAGGATGCGAGTCAGGCTTCGGCCCCGAAGTGCATGCGCGCTTGGTCGAGGGCCTTGTCGAAGTTCCGACCCATCAGGGACGCCCAGTGCATGAGGTCGCACAGGAGGTCGGTCAGGCCGTCGTCGAGGTCGCAACCCGTGGCGGCGCACAGGTCGAGGATGGCATCGTGAGCCCATGCAGCGCGGTCGTCGTTGGTGGGGGAGGTCATGACCGAACCTCTGCCTTGCGCGTCTCATCGACGGTGAATGCGTCAACCTGTGCTTGGAAGCCGCAGGCGCGGCATTCGCAGTGATGGCTTTCGCTCCACTCGTGGACAGAGTCCTTGGCTTCGACGGTGCCGTCAGGCGTCAGAAGAACGCCCGTGAAGGCCCAGACCTCAAGCTCCTCGTCCCTGCCGCATTTGGGGCAGGCGAGGCCGAAGGTTTCGCGGACGGTGCTCATTGGGCACCTCCGTCGCGGTCTGCGGGCTGCTGGCAGGGCTTCAACTGCTCCTCGATGGCGAGGACATGGGCGTAAACATGGTCGTTTACGTCGTCAGGGTAGGTCTCGGGGTCGTAGTGGTCGGCCTCGCTGCCGTGCAGGTAGTCGAGGATGGCCCGCAGGCGCGAGGCTTCGACCGTCAAACGACCTTCGCCCGTGGTCTGGATGTTGGCCTGCTGGAGCCAATGCCAGAGCGTCTGCTTCGAGAACGTGTTGCCGCCGTGCAGTTCGCCGAGAAGCCAACGCAGGGCGTGGGTGTGGTTGGTAGGGGTGATGTTCATTGAAAATCTCCTTGGTTGAAATGTGTTTACGGGAATGAGGGGGTTGGGATGCCGTCCGTGTGCGCGTGTAAACAGGGCGGCATCCCGAGTGTTTACGGCCTCGGGTCAGTATTCCGAGGGGACGAAAAACGTGTTGTTCTGGAGGTAGAACTTCCACGCGCCTTCGGGGCAGTCGGTGAAGTCGATGCCCCGTGTCCAGAACACTTGGCCGTTGCCGTCGTCGGCGGTGATGACGGCCTTGGAGCCCGTCACGGCGAGGGTGACGACGATGAACTCCTCCTTCTTCTGGAAGGGCAGGACTTCGGTCGCGACGATGTCGAGGAACCAGTAGGCCCCCGCCATCTCGGCGAAGAGCTTTGCGCCGTCGGTGTAGAGGCACGCCCGCGCGAGCGGGTGCCGATACCAGTGCTCGGACCCCGTGCAGTGCATGAGGGCTTCGCGGATTTCGTTTGGTGATGCTTTGAGAGTGGTCATTTTTCATTGCCTTTCTTGATTGAAACAAGTTTGTGCGCGCACAAACTTGACTAGCCACGCGGCAATGAGCGGGGGGACGTGTCAGAGGCTCCCGAAGTTGCTTCGCAACTTTTTTGGGGGGACCGCGCCCGCCTGCGGCGGGCGTGGGGGAGCCAAAACCCCGCAGGGGCGGATGCCTTGACACGGATGGGGCCGCAGGCCCCCGAAGACGGTTCGGACCGAGCGCGCTTTCGACTCTCGGGCGGCTCGCCTGAAGCTGGCCGCGATGAGCGCACGGGATCGAAGCCCGAAGGGCCGAGACCCGCCACGAGTCCCGCGAGGGCGGGGCTCGGTTCACGAGAGCCCGGTCGGCCGCCTCGCGGCCGATGCGCCCAATCCCTTCATCGATGCCGAACGCAGAAACAAAAGCGGCAAGAGGGCAGAAAAATTTCGCTGTAACGTCCTGCACCATTGAGGCGCATTCGGCTCCGACGCGTCTTTCCGCGACCGTGTTCAGGAACGGACTTCGCTCCTAAGACTGCCCGTGGTTGTCTGAGAGGAGCGAACAATCATGCATGTCCGGCAGTTTCCGCCGCGTGGCTCGGGCGCCGAGAATGTGCTCGAAGCGCCGCCGTCGCAGGTCTGGGTGCATCCCGACCAGCTCGGTCCTCATTGGGACTGGAAGCCGGGCCGCGTTCTGCTCGGCCGATGGAAGGGACGGCTGATCGGCCGCGACGACGACCGCCATATCGTGACGCTGGCGGGCAACCGCGCGGGGAAGACGCAAACGGCGCTCATTCCCAATCTTCTGCGCTATCCGGGGTCGTGCGTCATTCTCGATCCGAAGGGCGAACTGGCAAAGGCGACGGCGGCCGCGCGCCGGCGGATGGGACAGCGCGACTTCGTGTTCGACCCGTTCGGCATCACGGGCATTTCCTCGGCCTCCTACAATCCGTTCTCGGAGCTGGAGACCACGGACCCGCGTTATTGGGCGGCCGACGTTGCGCAGGCGATGGACGCCATCGTCATCAACAATGCCAAGGACCCGCATTGGACGGACAGCGGAAAGAACCTGCTGAGGGGTGCCGCGCTTCACATTCTGCACACGACGGGGAAGGCGCCGACGCTCAGGCAACTGCGCCGTCTCATCAACGGGACGGCCGATGATCTGGAAAAGCTGTTCGAGGCGATGGCGAAGTCGCCGATCGAGTCCGTCGCCAACACGGGCGCGTCCTTCAAGGGCAAGCTCGAACTGGGGCCGAAGGAGCTTCAGAGCATTCTTTCGACCGTGCAGGAGCAGACGGCGTCGTTCGACGACGTGGCGCACATCACCGATCGGTCGGACCTGAAGCTCACGGATCTGCGCAACGGGAATGTGACCATCTATCTGGTGCTGCCGGGCCTCCGCATGGGGACGCACTATCGTTGGCTGCGCCTCATGATCCAGTTGGCGCTCGCGGCGATGGAACGCGCGCCCGTGCCGCGCGGAAAGCTGCCCGTGTGGTTCGTGCTCGAGGAGTTTCCGACGCTCGGGCACATGCGCTCGATCGAGACGGCGGCGGGGCTCATGGCCGGGTACGGCGTCAGGCTGTGGGCGGTGCTTCAGGACCTGACGCAGCTCCAGACCCACTATCACAAGAGCTGGGAGACGTTCCTCGGCAACGCGGGGATTCTCCAGGCCTTCGGCAACGCCGACACGACGACGACCGAGTACCTGTCGAAGCGGCTCGGCGTCGCGCGTGTCATCGAGCGCCAGGAGGTGCGCGTCTCGGGCGCGGCGATGGCGCACGGCGATCTCGGCCGACGGGAAAACCTCAGGGCGGTCCGGCTGCTCGAAGCCAACGAAATCACGGAATGGTTTGCGCGTGAGACAGGCCGCCAGCTCGTCATCACGGCGGGCGGGCGCCCGATTTATCTGGAACGGCTCGAAATGGAGAGGAGCGCATCATGATTTTTCAGGGGGAGCTGGTTCGACTTTACAAGACCGACGGCAAGACGCCCTGCGGCTATGCCGTGGAATGGACGGAGCCGCGCAAGTTTCTGGAGAACTTGCTGATGGCCGTCGCGGTCCTGTTTCTGTTTGTGGGCGTTTACACCTCCGTCTTTCTGCCGGGAGCGTTCGACATGCCGGGAAGCCGCGTGTGGGTGGCGTTCACTGCATTGGCTATCGCGTCCTTCGCAGCGTTCTGGATGCTCCGCCGTGCGGCCACGCGTCTGCGCGGCAACGCCAAGGTCATCGAGTTCCACGAGGACGGGCGCATCTGGGATTCCTGTGACGGCGAATGGAAGCTGCGGGTCGAACACATCCGCAGCATCGAGGCGATCGAAGTCAATCGGAAGCCTAAGCCCGAGGATTCCAACTACACGCACGGCGTCCGGCTCGTGACGCGGCAGGGCAGGATCGCCCGCATCGCGCAGAACCTCGAACCCGATGATTCCGTGACGCTCGTGGTCCTGCTGAACGAAGCGATCGATCGTGTGCGGTATGTGGGTCATGGCGAGAGCAGACAAGCGGTCAACGGCGCCGAGGTTTGGTGAGTGTTGCGACGGCGTAGGAGTTACGGCCGCGACACCGCGATTGTCGGTCTGCGGCCGAGTATCGGAACCGCTCGAATTGGAAAGGAGCGCATCATGATTTTCGAGTGCGAGGAGGTTCACGTCGTCTCCGACGACGGCACGGTCGAAGCCTTGGGCGTGGAGTGGACGGAGGCAAAGGTTTGGGCCGAGAAGACGCTCGCTACCCTTGCCTATGGTGCTGCGTTTGCCGCGTTCGTGGCGGCTGTCGTGGCCGGATTCGCCGGAGCTGCGGCAGGATGGCGGGTGGCCGAGTTCCCGACGATGATGGCGGGTCTGTTCCTGGCCACGGCCGTCTGGCTCGCCTGGAACAGCGCCAACTACGAGGGTAAGCGGCAGCAGATGCTGTTCCACGCGAACGGTACGGTCAGCACCACCAAGGACGGCTTCTGGAACACCAGGCTCACGGACATCGCCAACATCGAGTACGTGCAGCTCTCGCAGAAGAAGAAGGACGAGGACCTGCCCTACACGCACGGCGTTCGCGTCATTGCGAGGAGGGGCCGGGTCATCCACATCGCGAAGAACCTGGAGCCCGACGACGCGGCGGCTCTGGCGGTGATGTTGACAGAGGCGCGCGAGAGCATGCGCTACATGCCGGCCATCGCCCAGGGCGCGCAGGAGCGAGCCATGGTGTGGTGAGGCGGACTGCTATCGAAATAAGGACGGTATCATGACGGGAAAGCCGACGTTCAATCTGCCGGAAGGGCAATTTCTGCTCAAACTCACCTATGCCTGCCACATGCTGGACGATGGTCGGACCATCTGCGGCCGAAACCTGGCGCAACAGCTCATCGAGGACGCGTTGAAGCTGCTCGTGCCGTCTCACGTCGGCGAGGTAGACCGCGCGTGGGAGGAGCTTTGTGTGTTCGCGGCTCGGTCGGTGAACGAACTGAAGGCGAAGGAAAAGGCGGGCGGCAATATCGGCCTGCTTCTGAGCGCACCGCTGAAGCACTGACAGTCCACGGCTGCGATATGCGCGGCTGCTTCGGGCATGAGCGTCCGGCTGCCGCCACCGGGTTTTGGCGATGGCAGCCAGGCCCGCCCCGCAAAATTTGCATGTAGACGGATCAATATGTCATAATCGAACGATGTTAAATGCAGATTCCATAAATAATTGAGATGTTCATGCGTGAACGCCCCCATGTCGAGTTTGAAATGACAACGCGCACAAACGCCGACAATGGTGTCGTCTTCAGCGAGCAGCATCGGTTTATTGCGCCGAAGTCAAAAGAAGGCGAAATTACTGCCGGGCACCATCGAACCAACGGACCCGCCATTGTTTATCGCAACCCCGATACCGGCGACACTCTTGATGAGCACTTTTTCTTCTATGGTCGTCTAAGTCGTGTTGACGGACCTGCCTCAATCAAACGCGACCCGCGAACATTGGTTGTCACGCAAGAGGACTTCGCAATTGACGGCCGCTACCATCGGATCGGCGGTCCTGCTCGTATCGCCCGCGATGCCGTCAGCGGTAGGGTCTGCTCAGAAGCGTATTATTTCAACGGTAAGCCGCACCGGGAAGACGGCCCCGCCTTTGTAGTGTTTGACGAGCATGGCAAAATGCTTCGAGCCGACTTCTTCATCCACGGACGGGAGTTCACGGAGCAGGAATTCCGCAAGCGCCAGCTACTCCCTGAACGCTCAACGGTAGTTAATAGTTGGCGCGAATCAACAACGAGCCCTATCTCAGGTGGTGCTTCCGAAGCGAGGCGAGCCAGGCGCGTCCCATCAGCAAAAACTGTGGGTCGCGACCAAAAGTTGTGACGTCTTGAAGAGCGGTAGGTGCAAACGGCCACCTACCCAAGTGGGGTGATTTCGACCATCTCCTTCGCTTCTATGGCCTGATGCAAACCGTTTGCGAAACGTTGTCCAAAATTCGGTCGTCCCGAAACTCGATCGATAACATGGATTTTTCCGCCGCGAACAATGTAATCGTGGTCTCGGACGTACCTTTTGTGGGCTGACAGAGAAAAACTCAAAAGTTCGAGTAGTCTGGCTTCGGCGCGATGGCCCACCCGCTCTTGTGCTGCAAAAGCATGGAAGGCTGCATACCCGTTGCTTGTCAGCCGAAGAGCGCCACTGTGTGGATCGACTTCGCAATCTCGTTGCGTCAGCTTCTCGACAAAGGAGTTGGCGATAAGGTAGAGTTCGAACCCGCCATCGCCTCGAGCGCTGCTCAGCGCAGCATCCTCATAGCGGCCATGGCAATGCTTGTACTTCTTTCCAGATGCACACGGGCATGGCTCGTTGCGGGAGACCTTACCCCAGGTAGCGGGGTCGGCACTCCTAAAGTGTTCCGGTCTCGTTTGGCCCGAAAGCGCCGGCTCTCTACTGTCTTCCATGCGAGCAGCAACCGAGGCGTATGCTTCCGATGAATTGCTGGTGGTCGCGTGCGCCATTCCCGTCACGAACATCGGGATTCGCGTGACATCGCCGTCGGTCTGGTCGCCCGGGCGACATTGAGGAAGTACGCCTGCCTGTCCGTGCTTGGCCTTGATGTGGTGGGTCATGGCCGAGCAGAGGTCGCCAAGTGAAAGCGCTTGTGGCGGGGTTCTTGCGGTTAGCACTTCTGCCAAAGCTCCTGTGAACATGGTCGCGCCTTGCCCGTCGCGACCAAACGCAGGCAGATCGCGGCTCGTCGCCGTGAGAAGAGCAAAGCCGCGGGTCGGCAAATCTCTGACCTGGGCTTCGATCATGGGGTCGAGATCCACTAGCTGAAAGGCATCTACGGCAGCGCCTGCAAAACAACAGTCGAGCACGAACGTGCAGCGGCGCGACGAAAGTACGGCATTATGTTCGATCATCGCGCGGAAGGCTTTGGGTGCGAGCGCGGTGGCCGGCTCCCGGCCCGGCCTCGTACCCTTCAAGAGGACATAGTATGTGCGCTCGCGGTCCGGCATGAAGTCGCCGTGACCGCAGTAGTACAGCACGACATCACGCACTCCTTTGCGCCCCTCCAAGAAGTTCTCGATCCGATCCACGATTTCGTCAGGACGCAGTTCCTGATCGAAAAGATCGAGCACATGCGCCTCGCGAAATACCGTATACGCGGGTGAAAGCAGGTCACGAGCGAGTTCTGCCGAGCGTTTGAATGCCGGATTGTCGAGGGACCTTTCGCGCGGATAGTGTGGGAAAGCGCTCGCACCTAGGAGCACGACGCCGAGTGCGTTCAATTCGGAAAGGGTCTGCGCCTGGCCCGGGGTACGAACCGAAGCGACTCGCTTGTACTGCTCGCCCAGCATTGCTGCCGGCTTCCCCTGATAGTGCACCCTTGCACGGGTGCCCCACTTGCGGAGGATCGCATCCAAGACGCGTCCTCCAGCTCTGTGAGCGGCACCTTTCATGAACTCTTCTACGTAGGGCAGCACGTAGGGGGCTGCTGCTGCAGCTACGACCAGAATCTCTCCAAGAAGCTGGGTGTCAGGGCTCGCTCGCTCACGTTTGAGCTCGGCGCGCGGTACACCGGCCTCTAGCAGTGCAGCCTCGACCTCTTGTGCCACGATCGAAGCCTCAGCCGCCGTGAGGTCGGGGAAGCTGATCTCGACAGGTGATGTCCCAACGCCGCTTCCAGACGTGGAACCGCCAATTGCCCCACGCCCATCGAGAGTACTCCGATACGTCACGATGGCCCCCAAGCTGACCTGATGTGTATGAACCGAGTCCCCAGAGAATTAAACAGCCAGTTGTGGCAATCGTGGCGGCCTGAAGGCAGGACGGTCCGTTCCGCGCCATAAAATTCAGATAGTTGGCTCGGCTCGCAACCAAGACGGGCCGCCCCATGCTGACACGCCGCCGCTTTTCGGTTCTCGTCACGGCATTGGCGATCGTCGCCGCGTGTCGTCCGTCATGGGCGATGCGCGGCCGAGCGCCTGACGACCAGGTTTCCGGCCGTCTGGCCGAACTGGCTGACGCGTGGGAGGAAGCCGCCCGCACCTGCGAGCGCGTCAGAGAGGAGGTGTTTCAGCATGATCCCGTGTCGATGAGCTGCCGCCTCTACGTCGACTCTCACTGCGCCGAGTTGCGCGCATGGCGCGCGGCAAAGCAGGGGCTGGTCGATGCCTCGGTCGCGCTTTTGCGGGAGCCGGCGCGCCAGCCCGCAGACGTCGTTCTCAAGTACCACATCATCGACATGCACTACGGCTGGCGTCCAATCGATGACGACATGTGGATCGCGGCAGGAGGCGGAGCCTTGTATCGGAGCGTCGAGCGGGAGGCGGATCGCTTCGGCGTCGCCATCAATCCGTTCTGGCGTCCTCATAGCTTGCGCTACGCCAGGATCGACGGCGACCGGAATTCGCCAAAGTGGGCGGCTATCTCCCGCTGGCGGACGGAACAGTATCGGGCGCGTGTATGAGTGTGTCTCTTGATCGTCGTCTGGTTCTGGCAGGCCTCGGCGCGACAGCGGCCTTCGCGCCGTTTTCAGCCTCGGTCGCGACCGGGCAGGTGGCGATGTCACCTGCGATGCGTGCGGCCGTCGGCGAATTCCTCGACGCGAATTGCTTCTATCACCAGTCCTACCGTGCGCTGCCAACCGAGCCGATGGCACAACTCGGCATTTCGACCTTGAACGAGTGGGGGGCTGCAAACGTGCGGCTGCGTGGAGCGGTCGAGACGGTCATGAGCATCCCGAGCGCTTCGTGCGAGGACGTGCGCATGAAGCAGGCCGTCTATGGCTGCTTTTTCATGCGGGAACGCCCGCCTGAGGCGTACGCCGCGCAAGCGGAGGCCCTGCGTTGGCGTCCCGTCATCGAAAGGGAAGCGCGTCGGTTCGGCGCGACTGACCAAGTCTGAATCAACGTGCTGTCCACATGCGGGCGGCAATCTCGCGTTCCTCTCGCCCCATGGCCTGAAGGTAGATGGCCGTCGTGTTGATGCTGGCGTGGCCGAGCCACCGTTGAACGAGATTGACGGGCACGCCGCAGCGGACGGCATGCAGCCCGAAGCCGTGCCGCAAGCCTTTGGGCGTTGCGTGCGGGCCGATCGAAGTGCCTGCTTCGCCCATGACAGATTTGACGATCTGCCACGCCCGACTGCGCGACCAAGGCCAGAGCCGGTCTGAAGCCGACGCATCTGACGCGTGAACAGCGCGGAGTGCCTTGAGCAGGTCCGGAGGCAGCGGAACTTCCCTGATGATTGGCGTGCGGCTGCGCTTTTTTAGGCAACGAATGGCGAGGAAGCCTTCGCTGAAATCCACGGCCGAAAGGGTGAGCGCGAGAGCTTCGGAAATCCGGCAGCCCGTGTGGGCGAGCACCATGCAGAGGGTGCGCACCTCGGGACGCGCGTGGCAGGCCGCCGTTGCCAGAAACCGCTGACGTTCCTCGGTCGTGAGGTATTTGCGTTGGCCTGCTGGCGTGAAAAGGCTCAGTGAGCCACGGGTGTCGGTACGCATCTGACGCTCCTGCCGCTTGTCTGTGACGAGCGTCAGGACGCGACGAAATTACCTATAGTGTTGAACCCCTCGCAAGAGCGCGCAGCCGTTGGCCTATCGGGCGCTCTCGTACGTCAACACACTACCTCATGACGTATGATTTCGGCAACAGGACGGCGGTCCTCCCAGTCGACTCGACAGTATAGGTAAGTCTGTCGAGCTGGAGGGGTGTGGGGTGGCGGGGGCGAATGCAAACAGGGATCACGACGGGATCTGCCCGTTTTGCGGCACGGCCGTTCGACGTGGATTCAATACGTGCTCATCGTGCAGAGCCAACTATCGGGAATCGATGACGTCTGAGCAGTTGGTCAATCGGATGTTCTTCGGTGCAACTTTCGTCGGCGGCTTCATCGCGTATGTTGCAGCGGGCCTCGCAACGGCGGCAGTGGGATTCGCCTCAACCAAGTTCGGATACTACGCGGATAATGTGTTTGGCAGGGAGCAATATAGCAAGGACTGGGGCGAGACAGGGTTGATGGCCGGTTTTGGCCTGTTCGTTGTGATTTGGATTGTTGCCTTGCGACGTTGTTTGCGGGCCAGAAAGCACTTCATGTGGTTTCGAGTGCAGAATTAGGTCGAGGGGCGGGGAATACCGATTGCACGACCACAGCTTCGCCCGCTTCATTTGGAGAATAGCGCATCAGGTTTCTGATATCGGAGGCGACGACCATGAAGCGAAGGGGCGTGACACGGCGGGAAGCCGTCATGCTCACAACTGGTGCGGTCGCCGCCTCCGTGCTGCCGCTTAGCCTGACGCCGGTCGCTGCCGAGGCTGGGCAGCTCTCTCCTAAGATGCACGCGGCCCTCGGAGAGTTCCTCGAAGCCAACTGCCGGTATCATCAGGCCTACCGCGCGCTGCCGACGGGACGCATGGCCATCACGCCACCGGCAGTCAGTCAGCAATGGATGTCCGCGAACGTGGAGCTTCGGCGCGCGGTCGATACCTTGATGAGTGTGCGCAGCCGCTCGGCGGAGGATGTCCGTACGAAAAGGCAGGTCGTCGGCGTGTTCTTCATGAAGGAATGCCCGCCCGAGTCCTATTGGGCTGGCGCCGAGGCGCTGCGGTGGAATGCGGTCATCGATCGGGAGGCGGCGGCTTTTGGGGTTGGAGGCCGCGATTTGCCGGTACTGACCAGGTCGGAGATCGCATAGCGGGAGCGAGCATCGATGCCCAAGAAGACGAGCGGGAGAACCCGGACCACGAAGAGGCCCCGCCGTTACACGGCGGCCCGCGCGAAGATATCGCGGCGGAACCTGCTCGTGATGGGCGCGGGCGCGCTCGCGGCGTCCACGCTCCCGAAGCTTCCGGCTTCGGCGGCCGTGAGCGCGCCGTCAGCGGCCGAAACGATTGCGGCCTTGCGGGCCATGCCGTTCAAGCAGCGCCTTGAGCGGGCGGTCAGGCTTTACAAGCAGTGGAGAGCCTACAAGACCGAGAGCGACGAACTGGAACGCAAGCTTTACGGATCAAAGCTCCTTCTGAGCAACCATCGAGCGCTTTACGATCGGGCAAACTTCCTGCTGTTGATGTTGTTCGACTTGAACGGGAAGCTCCATCACGCCTTTATGCTCGCGCTGTTTGCGAAGGAGGTGACGTCCGAGGACGAGCGCCTCAAGGAAGACGTTCTCATTCCAATCTATGCCGACTACTGCCGGGGCAGCGAGAAGGCGATGCTTCGCGAGTGGCGGGAAGAGGACCATGACGTACAACGTGGGAGCCATGCGGGGTAGCGGCGGGGGCCCCGAGAGCGCGGCGGTAAGGAAGCGCGCCCCCCGTTGAATAGGAGGCAGATACTGGCGGCGTGGCATAGGCGATGGTCATGCCGACGTAGGACGGTCGGAGGGCATCCTGAAAATGAAGATCACGCGGAGAGCGTTGTGCGCAGGTTTGGCTGCGACCCCTGTCGCAGTCGCGTTTGGATCGGTACCGACGGCGGTGGCAGGGACGACCATCGGGGCGGCGGCGACTACGGCTCCACCCAGGGACATCATCGCGCGGGTCATCGAGACCGTGGCCGCGGAAAGCGGTCTCTCAATCGACATACTTCTCTCGCCTCTGCGCACGCGTGAAGCCGTCGCCGCGCGCCAAAAGGGGCTCTATCTCGCGCATTGTATTTCAGGGAAATCTCTGCCTGAAGTCGGCCGGCGTTTCGGCGGGCGTGATCACACGACAGTGCTTCATGCCGTACGCAAAATACGGGCTCTGATGGATGCCGATCCGGCGTTTCGGGAGGAAATGTACCGTCTTGCGCGTATCGCCGATCCGCATGGCCGAGTGATGATTGCGCTCACCGATGAGAGATGGAGGCGACTTGGCCTGCCAGGTCTGGTTCGCCGGGTGAGCGGGGAGTTCCAAATCCACGCGGTAAGAGCATGAACTATCCGAGACTTGCGGAGGCGGGCGCGGTTCTGGCACCGCATCGTCGAGCAGGAGGCGGAAACGTTCGGCCTCGATCTCAACTACTTCTGGCTCTGGGAAGCGCCGCCCCATGCGAAGATCGACGGTGATCGGAATTCTCCGAAGTGGGCGGCTATCTCGCGTTGGCGGACGGAGCGGCATGCGGCACCGACATAGGAAAGGCGTCACACGACGGGAGGCCCTGCTGCTCGCGTCTGGCGCGGCTGCGGCAGCGGCGTTACCAGCCATCGTCGTATCGAGTGCAAACGCGGCCGCGATCCCAAAGCCGCATGTTCACATCCGTTACAGCCTCAGCCTGCAGACGACCCTCCGTCTCTTGCGCGAACACAACGGAAAGGCTGGGGAGTACTACCTCGCAACGGGCGATTACGAGCCGATCCTCGACGTGCGCCGCATTGCGCGGGATCGGTTCGGATTCTACCTCGGATTGGACGCCAAGGACGAGGCTGAGCGCCTCCTGTTCCTCGAAGCGGACGCCTTTATCGAACGCCTGACAAGCGAGTTCCCTCAGGTGCCGTGGGATACGGGGCAGAGAGAGCGATTTTGCAAACTGCGCAGTTGGGCTCAGGCTGGCGGACAGTATCGTCTGTTGCTGTCTAAGCAGGCTGGCTGCATTGCATCAGAGATTCCGCATCCGCTACGATTCTGATGTGAAGCAAGCTGAAGTCTGCCTCGAATGTCTCGACGGCGCGAAGAACATGGCGCGCTACTATCGGCTGTCGATTGTCGAGACCCTGTTCGGCGAGTTCGCGATGATCCGTGAGCGCGATGCCGCCTTTCGAGAGGCGCTGTTCACCGAAGGCGTGAACGCGATGCTGGCTGGCGATGTGGAAACGGGCAAGGCGTTTCTGCGCGACTACATCAAGGAAGTGCGATGACCAGTATGAAGGAGCTTCACAAGAAGTGGATGCGTGATCCCGAGTACCGCCGCGAGTACGACGCGCTCGGAGAGGAGTTTGTCCTTGCCTCGGCAATGATCGAGGCGCGTTCCGATGCCGAGGTGACGCCCGAACGTCTTGCGGAGGAGATGGAGGGATCACTTACGACTGCGACTCCACCGAAAGGTTGACGACGAGCCGGACCTCTCCGGGGGGTCTCGGCCTGAACTACCGAGCGATACTCGGTCGTTCAGTAGTCGGATTTCCGGTGCGTGCGTTCACTCTGGCCACCCCCCTTCGGGCCAGTTGCGGGCATCGTGGATGACGCGAAGGATCGTGATCTGTTCTGTTCGGTTGGCGAGATCCTCGATGATGTAAGCAATGGTGTAGGGGAGATCACTTACGGTCTTTTCGTAGGTTCCGGCGACGCGCCCCGAATGGCCGGTGGCGAATGTGCCAAGGTCGCTTCCTGATTTCTGGATGCGTTCAGCGACAGAAAATGCACGCTCGCCCTGTTCGCGGGCGATATACGCGACTATGGCGTCGAGGTCGTCCGCCGCAGCGTGGGACCAGATAACGGGCCTCACTGCTTCTCTTGGAGTATGCGGCTGATGGTCTCCCGCGTCCTACGGACGACTTCATCATGCGGAATAACCCGACCTGCTTTCACGTCTGCCAAGCCTTTCTTGATATCTTCGATAATCTCAAGTTCGCGTGCGACAAACGCCTCAATGGCTTCGCCTGCGAGAAAGGACTTTGTGCGCTTCGTTGCGCGCGCCAGCCGACCAAGTTTGTTCTTGGTCCGCGAAGAAAGCCTGACGCTCAATGTCGTAGATGGTGTGATGTCTTGTGTGGGCATGTATACAGATTAATACAGTACACGGATTAATTTCCATTACTAAGTCCTGTGACAGATATTTCCATAGCTTGTTGCGCAATTCAGGATATTCGCGCCAGTTCGCCAGCCCCAACAAAATCAGCCTGTTAGTAAGTCGCGAAACTGCGGTGCGAATGTCGGCCGGTTCCGGCACACTCGACGTATGCTGATCGGGTACGCACGGGTCTCGACGATCCACCAGAACCTCGACCGTCAGCTCGGCGCACTACGTGCGGCCGGGTGCGAGGTCATGTTCGCCGAGAAGGCGTCGGGCAAGGACGTGAAGGGACGGCCGGAACTGGAGCGCGCGGTTGATGCGCTCGGCAAGGGCGACGTGCTCGTGCTCGCTGAGTGGGATCGGGCGACGCGCTCGATGCACGACGGGATCACCATCATGCAGCGGGTTCACGCGCGCGGCGCGGCCATCCGGGTGCTCGACAAGCCGCACCTCGATCTCACGACCAAGATTGGTCAAGGCTTCCTGGCTTTCCTCTCGGCGCTCGCCGAAGACGAACGAGAAAGGATCGTGAAGCGTGCCGCAGATGGTCGTCGGGCGGCGGCGCGGAGCGGTAAGAGGATGGGCCGCAAGCCTAAGCTCAATGAGCGACAGCAGGCGACAGCGCGTCGGATGCTGACCGAAGGGCTTCCGCTACGCGAAGTTGCTCGAGAGATGAACGTGCATCACAGCACCATTGCGAGACTGCGCTGATGAGAGCGAAGCAAAAACTCGCACCTCTCGACAGGATCGCATTCAGCTTGTCGGATCGTTACGAGTAGGACGATATCATTCGGTATTTGAGTCACTATGACGTGCGAACCTGCGATGGCTAGCGAATGAGCACGATTCCCACGCGGTCACGGCAGAGGTCGCGAGGCCGTGCGAAGCCTCAGACGACACTCTCGGAGCGCATGGCGCTCATAAAAAAGAAAGATTCCAGGCCTGAGGTTGCCGTCAGGAGACTGCTGCACGCGCTTGGCTACAGATTCCGGCTCCACGTCGCCGGCCTTCCGGGAACGCCTGACATTGTGCTGCCGGGACGCGGCAAGATTGTCATGGTTCATGGCTGTTTTTGGCATCGCCATGATTGCCGAGATGGCCAGAAACTGCCGCGCTCGAAGCCTGACTATTGGGGGCCGAAGCTTGCGCGCAACGCCGAGCGCGATCGCCGGCATCTGCAAGAGCTGGCACTGCAGGGCTGGGATGTGGTCGTCGTATGGGAGTGCGAACTGGGGGACGTGGAAGGGCTGGCCAGTACGCTCAAGGAGTTCCTGGACCACCCGAACGCGAGGCAACGAACATCGCGCCCCATGAGGCGACGGTCGCCTCGGGAACCTCAAGCGCGATGAGACGCTCCTGAACGAGATTAGGCAGATGGCGCGCGGCCTCAAGAGCCGGGGTCGGAGCCCATAGCAGCACTTGCCGGATCAACGTATCCCATTCGGTGAAAAGGGTGAGTGAGACCCCTCGCTGCGCAGCCCAGGCTCTCGGCTCAGCAATGGCGATTTGAGGCTGACCCGCGGCGACAGCGACCATGATCGCCTCGCCGACGCCCGCATCGGCGGCGCGCGACGCGAGAATTATAAGGTCCTCGCGGCTGACGGGCTTGTCGCGCACCTCAAGAGTGCGCTCCCAGCCGTCATCATCATCGGTGCGCACGGCGACATCGCCAGGCACTGTTCGTGACGGATCGTTGATGCGACGTGCTTTGACGCGATCAACTCCGCTTATCAAGTCCATGAGTGCGGCAACGATCGCCTGTGCCCGTCTGCCGCCCTCTGAATCTGCCGAGACGAACGCGATCACGCGCGCGATGAGTTCATCGATCGTAACGTCGAGGGTGAGGTCGATCGTCTTCGAGTAGCGTGGCCCGTAGCGTCGGCGTACGGCAATATACGCGCGCAGCGCCGCCCGCGCGGAGGCCTCGTCAGGCAGAGCCTGCAATCGGTCGAGAACGTCACAAAGAATGCTGACAGCCTTGGCGGCGTTCCCCTTGACGTTCATGTCGCGGGAGATGGTGCTCTCGTGGAAGTAAGGTTGGTTGTTGAGCGGTTCGGGGCCGGTTGCGCCGATATTGATGTCGAGCTCGCGCGCATTGGGAGCGAGGACGTCCTTCGCGAGGGAGCGCGCCGAATATCCCCGGTCGCCGACACTGGCCTTCAGCGCGAAGACATCCACGGCAGGATTTGTGCACTTTGCTAGAATGGCGGTTCCGAGCGCGGCGATATGGGTCTTGGATGCTCCTTCACACGCGTCCGAAAGGCTGACGATCGAGGCCTCCCAGGTCCTGTCGATATAGCCGGCCAGTGCCTTGGCAGCCTCCTCCCAAAGGATCTGCCTGGCCCTGTCCTTGTCGATCCGGACACGCACCGTCACGACGTTCGCCCTTTCTTACGGGGCGTCGCGGGTGGTTGTAGTTCGAGAAGATCCCCCGGTTGGCAGTGGAGAGCGCGGCACACCCGCTCGATCGTGAGGAGGCTTGCGTTGTAGCGTTCACGGGTGGCCATCGATTCGATGGTCGCGCGGGCGAGCCCGGTACGGTCGGCCAGCTTCTCGTAGGTCAACCGCTCGCCAGTCCTAGCGCAGAAGGCATCAAGCATCTCTCGCAGCCTGATCCGGATCAAAGTGGGGTTCTCTTGTATTGACAATACAAGCTCATCTGTTCTATGTTCGTTCGTTAGTATAAAAGTGAGTCGGTGAAGATCATAGCCCATCGGGAATCGGGCGGGGTGGCGATGGCGCTTAAGGCAATCAGTTTGTTCACGGGAATAGGAGGCCTCGACTTCGGGTTCGAGGCTGCGGGCTTCGGCACGCGCGTAGCTGTCGAACTCGACGCAACGTGCTGCCGTGCAATCCGCCTGAACCGCGACTGGCCCGTGATCGAGCGCGATATCCATCAGGTGCCCTCGGAAGAGATTTTGCGCACAGGCCGCCTGAAGGTCGGCGAGGCCGACGTTCTGATTGGCGGTCCGCCATGCCAGCCGTTCTCGAAGTCAGGGTACTGGGCGCGTGGCGATGCGCTGCGCCTCAATGATCCCCGCGCCGATACGCTGACAGCCTACCTTCGGGTATTGCGCGACACCCAACCTAAAGCTCTCCTGCTGGAGAACGTGTACGGCCTCGCCTACAAGGGGAAAAACGAGGGACTGGAGCGCATCCTTGGCGGCATCGAGCAGATCAATCGCGAAACGGGCCATAACTATAAGCCCTTCTGGCAGATGCTCGATGCATCGAGCTATGGCGTTCCACAGCGACGCGAGCGCGTGTTCATCATTGCAGCGCGGGACGGGATGGAGTTTGAGTTTCCGAGCGCCACTCACGGCAACCAGCACGACCTGTTCTCCGGCGAGCGGCTTGAGCCATTCCGCACCGCCTGGGACGCGATTGGCGATCTGCCGGCGCATCCAAACGAGCCAGGTCTGAAGATGGGAGGGAAGTGGGCTGACCTGCTTCCGACAATTCCCGAGGGCGAGAACTATCTTTGGCATACTCCGCGCGGCAAAGGCCGGCCGCTGTTCGGTTGGCGCACCCGCTACTGGAGCTTCCTTTTGAAGCTGGCGAAGGACCGGCCGAGCTGGACGATTCAGGCGCAGCCGGGATCAGCCATCGGCCCGTTCCATTGGAATAACCGCAAGCTGTCGACGCAGGAGCTGTGCCGGCTGCAAACATTCCCGGATGGTCTGGAGTTTGATTGCGGCCGCACCGACGTTCAGAGGATGCTTGGCAACGCCGTGCCGTCATTGCTCGCCGAGGTGCTGGCACGCGAGATACGCCGTCAGCTGCTCAGCAAGCCAGCCAGATCAAAGTCTTTGAAGCTGCTCCCGCCGCGTAGAGAGATGATGCCGCCACCCGCGCGGACGACAAAGGTGCCGAAGAAGTATCTCGTCATGGAAGGAGAGCATGCCGAGCACCCGGGCGAGGGCAAGGGAAACGGTGCGCGTGCGCGGCAACGTGTTGCTGCGTGACGGACCTCGAATTGGAATTTGTTCGGAGGCTTATGCGGAGACCAGCTTCCATAGATTTTCTGTGAATTCCTTTGAAGAAGTTGGATCATGTTTCTTGCAGAGCTTTACGCATCCGGATTTCGCTGCTTCTCAGAGCAAGCACCACTCTCTCTTAGCCTGAGAAAAGGCTTGAATATCCTTGTCGGCCCAAACGACGCCGGCAAGACGGGGGTGATCGACGCCATTCGTTTTGCCCTGTGGACGCGAGGCGACGATTTTCAGCGCCTTGAGGCAAGCGATTTTCACGTAAAGGCTGATGGCACGCGGGAAGGCAGCTTGCTGATCCGCTGTCTGTTCGATGGGCTGACCCCTGGCGAGCAATCGCGCTTTATGGAGTGGTGCACCAACGAAGCCGGCACGTTACGGCTCTACGTCTGTCTGCGTGGCACACTGCGCCAGCAGGCCGGGGGCGGTTTCACGGTTCTTACTCAGTATCGCGCGTGCAAGGATGCCGACGGCATGCCTGTTGAGGGGGATCTGCGGGAATATCTTCGCTCGACCTATTTGCGGCCGTTGCGCGATGCCGAGCGCGAGCTTCGGTCAGGCCGCAGGTCGCGGCTCTCCAAGATCCTGGGGGCCCTCCCAACGATGGCATCGCAAAGTACGCCGGCGGCTGGAGGAGCCCCGGCTACTCTCGTCGATACGATGAGCGAAGCGGATCGCGCTGTCGAGGCGAACCCTGGTGTCCAGGCGGTCCAGACTGATGTAAATGCGAAATTCCTCGGCGATCTCTCATTCGCGGACGATCCACTGCAAGCCACGTTGAGCCTCGGCGCCAAAGGTTCTTTTGACCAGCTGCTCGAGCGCCTGGAGCTGCATCTGAATCCTCCTCCGGGGCAGGTTACGCGCCTTAACCGGGGTCTCGGGTACAATAACCTGCTATTCATGGCTGCGGAGCTATTGCTCCTGCAGTCGCACCCTGACCAAAGTCCGCTTTTGCTGATCGAGGAGCCGGAGGCGCACCTCCACCCGCAGCACCAGACACTATTCATGCAGGTGTTGGAGGAGAGGGCGGCTGCGCCGCAAGCGAATGAGCAGCGCCAACAAGTTCAAGCAATTCTTTCGACGCACAGCCCGACATTGGCAGCGAGTGTGAACCTCGATGCGATGATCATGATGATCGGCCACCGGACGTTCCCGTTGGCACAGGGCAGCACGCTGCTTCAACCCGATGACTATGATTTCCTGAGGCGGTTTCTCGACGCTACGAAAGCCAATCTGTTCTTCGCGCGCGGCCTCGTGATCGTAGAGGGGGACGCCGAGAACATCCTCTTGCCGGCTATCGCGAGGAAGATCGGCCGATCGTTCTCAAAGTTCGGTGTCTCGATAGTGAAGGTCGGTCATCGCGGGCTGTTTCGATACAGCCGCATTTTTCAGCGGGCCAATGCCGTAGTAATGCCGGTGAAGGTCGCTCTGCTACCGGATCGCGACATTCCTCCAGATGCGGCCAAGGCTCTCGTTGGAGACAGGCTTACAGAGAGCGAATGGGCTGCGGACGCTAAAACCGCACATCTTGGAAGTCTCAGCAAACATCAAGGCGGGGCTGTCACGGCATTTCCGAGTGAACAATGGACGTTGGAGTTCGATCTCGCCAGGTGTCCGGAGCTCGCCAATGTGGTGCATAAGGCGATCCGCTTGGCTCAGGCGGCGGCCGGGAAAACAAAAGAGCAGATTGCAGCTGATGCGGATACCGAGCTGAACGCCTGGAAAGCCGTCCCGAACCAGAGCGCCGATGACATTGCGACGAAGATCTTTGAGCCCCTCCACAAGAAGTCGGTTTCTAAAGCCGAGGTCGCAGAGCAGTTGGCACAGCTCATCGACAAGCTGCCGGATGATGCGGTCGCGTTTCGTCCCAAGTTGCCCGCGTATCTTGTGAACGCGATCGACTACGCGACCGGCGGGTGAGGCCATGATCCAACTGCCGGAGCTAACCAACGATCTGCTTCGCGAGTTGGGCCATGAGGTCGGCCAGTGTGATTTCACGGGCGACTCACAAAAGCGGTTTCTGGCGACGCTCCAGTCGTGTGACGTGCAGGCGGCTCCGGGCAACGGTAAGACGACACTGCTCGTGGCAAAACTGGCGCTGCTGTCGAGGACCTGGACATCACGCACGCAGGGCGCGTGCGTGATCTCACATACCAACGCAGCCCGTCATGAGGTAGAGAAGAGGCTGTCCGACCATCCTCGGGCGGCCGCATTCCTGTCCTACCCCCACTTCATCGGGACGGTGACGACATTCATCGATCATTTTATCGCGTTGCCCTTTCTGCGCGGGATTGGCTGGCCCATCCGCCGCGTTGACGACGATGTGTTTGCCTCAGTCGCGGCGGCGCGCATGCAATCAAAGCAGGCGCTGCGTGCGTATCAGCAGCAGCATCGTCTGCGTGGCTGGGTCGAGAGACTGCAAATCTCGACCGATCAGCAGTTAGTGCATGGTCCGGTGCCGAACCGGCTTTTGATTATGCCGCGTCCCGGGCAGCCTGGCGCGGCCACGGCTACGGGGCAGGCCCTGCAGGAGTTGAAGGCCGACATATGCCGGGAGGGCTACTATCGATTTGCAGATATGACGGCGATCGCGCAGCGCGTGGTCGCAAACTGTCCGTATGTCATAGAGCGTTTGCGCGCGCGCTTTCCACTGGTCATTCTCGATGAAGCGCAGGACACGCAGGGCGAGCAGCTGGCTCTCCTCATGGCGGTGTTCGGCGATGGCGTGGGTTTTCAGCGGCTCGGCGATCAAAACCAGACTCTCTATGAGAGCGATGACGAAGGGGCTGGGTGGCAACCTGCTGCTGACGCGATCCCATTGGATGAGACGCGGCGGTTTGGTCCTGAGATCGCGACAGTCGCGAGCAGGCTGACCGTGCGCAGGGGCCAAGCGATCGTCGGCAGGCCCAACAGCCCAAGCAGGCGTTGTCTCCTCCTGTTTGACCGGCCGTCGATTGTTCGAGTGCTGCCAGGCTTTGCAGATGAAATCAGGGGCCACTATCCCCAGCCGCTGCCAACCAGTCACGAAACCTGGGTTGTGGCGTCCCGGCACAAGGCCCATCGTCAACCGCATGGAAACTGGCCCAAGAGCCTGACCGACTATCAGCCTGAATACAGGGCTGCCGCCGACCGGGGCAGGCGGCCCAATTGCCTTTGCTCCCTGTTGCGCCAGGCGGCGCTCAAGCACTCGGCCCACGAAAATCCACGAGACATCATGGATCTCGTCGGACAGGGGGTGGCCGAGGTGCTGAGGTTGACGGGCCACGGGTATCGTCCAAACGTCGGCAATGTGTGGAGACTGTTAAGCGCGGAAGGGAAGCGGCCTGACCTTGCGGTTCGAAGCTTGATCCATAGAGATGCACTCAACGGGGTTGCGACATGGGATCAGGCCCTGTGGCAACCGTTTATCTTCGAGCTGGCTGCGTGCCTCGGTTTCGCACTTCCCGCCCAGGATGCCGAGAACGACCTGGCAAAGTTTTTGAGCTTCAACGATGACAATGTGGTGCAGCAGGCCGGTGGCGCCCGCACGGCGGCCGTGCTTGGCGGTGTGCGGATGAACCTGGGTTCGATCCACTCAGTGAAAGGCCGGACCGTCGATTCCATCCTGATCGTCGAGACGGAGGTCTATAAGGGCAACGCAAATAACCAGAAGGCCATGGATCTGGCTGCCGTGCTCCCTCAGGCATTCGGGGCCGGGCAAATCGATATGGCCGCCAACGAGGCTCATCTGAGCGCTGCCACCAACATCTTCGTGGGAGCCACCCGGGCTCGATCGTTGCTGTGTTTCGGGGTGCGCAAGGAGGCTGTAGCTGAGGCGGTCATACAACGCGCTTTGGATGAAGGGTGGATTGTGCGGGACCTTACCCGGAATGACGCTCTCGCCTGATCTTGGGCCGTGCGGACGGCTATCAGTTCACGAACGCGGTGCCGTGAACTGAACCAGGACCTTATACGCACTGCGATTTTGCAACATAAATATCTGACAAACATTGATATTTTTGTTTTTCTTGGACGAACTTCCAGCACATTGGATCTAGATACAGGCGGCGCTCCCTGCAAAAAATGACGCTCAAGAAACTTTCGGAGCGCAACATGAACCTGCTGACTGATGTGATTTACGGCTTCTCGACCCTCTCGATGGAACAGGTGAATGGCCTCGTGGCTGTGCTCGCCCTTGTCGTCGCGGGCCTCGGTATCTACCTCGCCGTGGTGGCGGTTAAGGGCGTGCGGAGATGAGCAAGGAGACGCCCTGGCACGCGGGAAAGCTGCCTGAATGGACAAAGCTGCCCAATGAATGGATTGAGGGGCATGGGCTCAAGGAGCTTCGGTGGATTGCCGGACAGGGAGCCGACAATCTCGCGGCGCTCATGACCTACACGGTCATCCTCAATCACATCGAGCCAGCCGGTGGCTCCGCTAACCTGACCTACGACGCGTTGTGCGAGATGACTTCACTATCCCGCGCCAAGATCTCGCGAGGCCTCGATGTGCTATCGGGCTTCTGTCTTATCGAGCGTGGGGCCGGTGGCCGGAGCGGCTATCAGGTCAGGAACTACAATCCGGACACCGGATGGGTGAAATTCCCGGCGCGCGGTCTATACGGGAATGGCACGGTAAGGGCCTTCACCAGCTTCCGCCTCCGGCATCGCGCGGAGCTGGATGCCATGAAGCTGTACTTTCTCTTCGCATCGCGCAGGGACCGGCGGTCCAATATGGCGAAGATCAGCTACGACAAAATCGAGGAATACTCCGGGGTGAGCAGGGAGCATATCAAGCGGGCGCTTACGATTCTGGGGGCGAACAGCCTCGTCCATATCGAGCATGTTCCGAGCGGCGCCTACGCCGACGGGGTTGCGAGTGCCTACCGGCTTGTGCACCTGAATTCGCGCCAGCATATGGGCACATGGGGGCGCGGCACAGACAAGTTCGACTTCCTCGATGCGGCAGGGGATATGAGCTGGTCGGGCGATGGCAACTGAAGCGCAGCGGAAGATTTGGGAAAGACGGGCTGTGCTGCGCACAGCGTTGTGCGGGGTGTATCGGTATTTCGTCCACGAGACTCCCAGATCGAATCTGGAGAGCATTCGAGAGAGAGGCCTTGAATCGCGGGACGCGGGTTGGCGCCGCCAGCATGATCGCTTGGCTAACGGTCAACCCCGCTCAGTCTCTTGATTGACTGCTGTCCAGGAAGCCCAGGACGGTGTTGCCGGTGTCGATGTCGCCGGCGAGCAGTGCAGCATTGCCTTCGGTGATCAGCGCTTTGCGGAAGGCGACATCGCGCTCGGCGCGGGCCTTCACGGTGTCCTTGAATGAGCGGGTCCGAGGCATGTCATGCCACCCTCGGCGCGAGCTTCTTGACCTTGATCTCGTCGCGGCGCAGCCGGACCTGTGCCAAGTCGAAGGCCGTCTGCATCCGCAGCCAGGTGTCAGCCGTGCTGCCGATGCCCTGCTCAAGGCGAACGGCCATCTCCGGCGTCACGGCGCTCTTGCCATTGATCACGTTGTAAAGCTGCTGGCGCGTCACGCCGAGCGCTTCGGCGGCGTCGGCAACGCCGATGCCCATCTCATCAAGCTCATTCTTCACGAGGCGGCCAGGGTGGGCCGGGTTCTTCATACGCATCGGACCCTCCTTTCTAGTGGTAGTCCACAAGGTCTACGTCTGACGCCACGCCGTCGGCGAACCGGAATAGGATCCGCCAGTTGGCCCTGACCGTCACGGCCCAGAAGCCCTTCAGGTTCCCGGTCAACCGGTGCAGCCGGAAGCTTGGGATGTTCATGGCTTCGACCGTCTCGGCGGCATCGAGCGTCGTCAGGATGAGCGTGATCTTCTCGATGTGGTCCGGATTGAGCCCTCGCGGGTCATCCTTCTCGAATAGCCTTTTCAGGCCCTTGTGCGCAAAGCTCTCGATCATCCTCAATCTCAATGTAAAATGTCAATTTACATTTGTCAATGTTTTCTGCGGCGGGCGGATCAACGTGGCCAGCTCGGCCTCCCACAGCGCCAAGGCCTCAAGCTTCTCCTTGTCGTAGGCATAGCGATTGTAGACCGCCTCCGTTATGCCGCGGCTGCGCGGGCTGTGGTTCAGGACGAGCGAGCGGACATGCAGGGGCACGCCTAGCCGCGCCATCTCCGTTCCGACCGTGCGCCGCAGGTCGTGCGGCGAAACGGTCGCGATCTTCAGCTCGGTCACCACGCGCGCCATCGCCCGCGTGATCGCCATGGGCGTGATTGACGCTCGGTTCGGGTCTTCCGCCGATGGGAAGACGTAAGGGCTCTTGGCCGGCGATGCCTTGACGGCCTTGCGGAATTCCTCGGCCGCCATCGGGGGAAGCGGCAGGCGGTGCAGCAGGCCGTTCTTGGTGCGGTTGCCGGGAATGGTCCAGACCGGCTGCGCCGCGTCGAGCTGAAGCTCGACCTTCTCGGCCTCGGCGACTTCCGACCTGCGCTGCCCCGTGAGCAGCAGCAGGCGCAGAATGGAGCGCGTTGCCGGCGATAGGATGCGGCCCTTCTGGCCGAGCGCCATGTGCTCGCCGGTCATGGTGTCCATGGCGGCAAGGGCGTTCCAGAGCTTCGTGATGTCGCCGGCCGGCAGCACGCGCTCGCGCGGCTTCGGCTTGCCGACCTTGCGCAGGCGGGCGGCGGGGTTCGCTTCGAGCAAGCCCTCGTCGAGCGCCCAGTTGAGCACCCGGTTCATCAGCACCAGGGCCTCGTTGGATACGAGGGGCGTTGCCTTCGAGGCGAGCCTGTCGCGATAGCGCGCGATCTCGGTGCGCTTCAGGTCGGTCAGGCGCTTGCGGTCGAATTCGGCCTTGAGGTGCCGGTTGTAGTAGATGAGGTCGGTCTCGTAGCGCTTGAGCTTCAGCTTGGCGTGGCGCTCGTACCAGTCGGCGAACAGATCCCCGAAGGTCAGGTTCTCGCGCTGCTTCTGCTCGCGCTCCTCGACCGGATCGATGTCGTGAACCTTGACCTTGTTGACGACATCGTGCGCCTTCTTTGTCGCGGCTGCGAGCCCGACGCTTTTCGCGTCGCCGATGGTGTACTGGCGGAAGACTCGGCTATCCCGACCGCCTGGTTGATAGCGGACGTACCAGGTGCGCTTGCCGCCGGGACAGACGCTGAGCCACAGCCCCGGCACGCCCTCGATGCGGTAGCGGGTGCGCTTGCCACCGATGGGCTGGGCCGCGAGAATCTGGCGATGATTGGCTTTGAGCGAAGGCATTGATTCCGCTGATCTGGGCACACACCGGGCACACACCAAGCAGCTGCTTGACGGTACTCCGTGTTATGCCTTGATTCAGTGGAGCTGTAAATTTATATTGGTATTTCAGAGCGTTATGTGTGCCGCCGCGTAACATGCCGTTCCACCGAAAAACCCCTCTGGACGAAATCGCACTGCAGAGGTCAGGGGTTCGATTCCCCTCGGCTCCACCAACCCTCTTCCAAGCCCCTTGAAACACTGGGTTTTTTCGGAAGAATTCCCAAACTTCTCGGACCGGTTTGGGAATCCGTCTTCGGTTTCGGGGGCGAGAGACGCCGCATGGCGGTCTGCGCAAGCTTCCGCTGCTCGGCGGCCTTTGTATAGCGCGACACTTCCTGCAGTGTGGCGTGGCCCGTGATCGCGGCGATCTCATTCGCCGTGCAGCCGGCCTCAGCCAGACGCCGTGCAGCAGCCTTCCTGAGGCCGTGCGTCACGCAGCGCTTCGGCGACCCCGCCTTGTCGATCTTGACTGCCATGAAGCCACTGCCGAACCCGTTCGACGTGAACGGCTGGCCGAACGCGGTCTTGAGGGTCGTCTCCCCGTCCTGGTCTGCGGCGTCCAGCACCTCCTGCAACGCCGGGTGGATCGGAATCCAGCGCTTCACGCCCGTGCGGCGCTTGGTCTTCAGCGGTGTGACGCAGATGGTGCCGTCCTTCACGTCGGACCACAACATCGTCACGACATCCGAGCGGCGCTGCCCAGTGTAGAGCAGCAGCGCGAAGGCCAGCCGCTCGGTCGTGCCGATCGGCCACCTCTTCTCGTACTGGGCAAGCTCCTCCTCGGTCCAGGTGTGGAACTCGCCATTAGCGAACTTCTTGATCCGGAGCGTCGGATCGTCCTTGCGCCAGCCGTTGTCGATGGCGAAGTGAAGCAGCACCTTGAGCTTCTGCAGAACGCTATTCGCAGCGCCAGGCGTCTCGGCGCGCTTGGAGATGATCCGGTGCACGTGCTCGCGGCTCATCTCCGCTACCCGCCGATGACCGATGCTCTCGTCGATCAGCAGCCGCTCGATCACCGAGCGGTAGGTTTTCTGTGAGGAGGGCGCGAGCCGCAGATACTCCGGTGAAGAGAAATAGTCCTGCACAAGCCGGTCGAAGGTGCCCTGGGCGCCGCGCTGCTTCGGGCCGCGCTCCACGACCTCGCCGATGGCCGCGCGCTTGTAGGCGCTCATGAACTCCGGCGAACCCGGCCTTCCGGGTAGCGCGATGCGCATGCCGCGGCCGCCCGCACGATAATAATAGCGCGCCTTGCCGTGGCGATCGACGAAGCGGTCGATGTGCTTGAGCTTGATCAGGGTCACCGGAAGTCCGCCCAGCTATCGCCGCCGCCCGTTGCAATGATCGGATCGCCGTCCCCGCCCTCGGGCGGCAGCTGCTTGAAGGCGAGATCCAGCTCCTCCACGTCCCAGATGCGCCGGCTCCCGAGCACACGCGGCCGTGGCATCACCCCTTCTTCGACCAGGCGCCGGAACAGCGTCGGCGATATCGACAGGTAGACGGCCGCCTCGCTCTCGCTGAGGCCCCGGCGCACCTGCAGCCGCACGGCAATCGATCCCTTTGACGCCATCGCCGGCTACTCCCGCCCGCCAGCCGGCAATCGCAGGCAGGCGCCCGGCCTCACCTTACGTCCACGTCCTTGAGCGATGCGATCCATGATTCGAACCTCCGGCAGCATGCCGGATGGCGTAGTCCGCCCGCTGTGCAGCCGAAAGAATGCAACGTGTATTCATGGTGATAGCGCCTACTTCCGGACCTTTCGGCCAACGGGACGCGCCCTTTGGGCCGAGGTTTTCTCGCAGTTGGCGCACTTCGGTGCCTCTCGGTGGGGAAGCGCCGCTACAATCGGCCGATTTCGCCACGACTGCATGCCGCCTCGCTTTCCCCTCATCGACCGTACGGTCAGCCTTGCCTCGCCCGAAGCCGTCCTGACCTTCCGTCTCACTGGCCACGGCGTGACCGCGCGCCACGTTCGTCAGGCGATCGGCATCAACGCCCGCGGGGCCAATGATGTCGTCATGGGTCGCGCTGCACTCGACGCCGAAGGCCTCGCCCGGATCGGCAAGCAGTTCGGTCTCAGCATCCGGCGCATGACCAAACCGCTCTCTGACGAAGAGGCACGCGGCTGGCGCTTCTATCTTGCCTTTGCCGCAGAGGCCGGCACGGCCTGGAGCCACATCGCCGAAATCCTCGACCTCGCCGGCCTGCAGCATGGCGAGGCCGCCGCGGCTCTCGGCATTCCCCGCGCCTCCCTGTCGCGTGCGCTCCACGGGAAGGGCCGCACGCTGCTCACCCGCTGCCAGGTCGTTGCCCTGCTGCGCGGCCTCCGCCTGCGGCTCGAGCCTGAGGCCATCCTTGCCCCTCGGCCCTTGGGCCAGCTCCTGCCCGGCAACGCACTCATGCGCGCCCGCAAGGCTGCCTTCGAGCACCACACGCGCTGCGGGCCGCCGGGCTCCTGCCCGGCCCCGCGCGGCTTGCGGCCGACCTCGGCATCGACCGCCAGGCGCTCGCGGCCTATCTCAGGGCCAAGTCTGTCCGCCGCCTGCACCGCCATCTTTCGCCTCGCGACCTCGCGCGCCTACACCGTGCTCTCGCAGCTGCTGCCGTGACACCAGATCAGCCGGCGCGCCAGCGCCCTGCTTCCCGGATCGACAGCGATCCTTGTTGAGGCTTGCGCTGCGAGACGCTGGCGCTCCTTTCCCCAGCTCCACAGATCGGCGGCCCAGCGAGCTTCGAACCCGCCGCCGAGCGCGCCATCGACATCGACGCCCGACCGCACCAGCCGCCCGAGCTGGCGGCAGGCGGCTTTCGCGTCGAGATCATTGACAAGGAGTGCCGCGCCCACGCCGCGGCGGAGCACATGACCCGGCACGGTGAAGCCCTCAGCTGCCACGTCGGCCAGCAGCACGAGGCTCCAGAGGCCGCTGCCGCCCCACTCGCAGCTTTCGAGCATGAAGGTCATCATCGGGTCGGGAATGCGCGCAGCGATGCGCAGGCGAATGAGCTGCAGCAGCGTCGAGAGGCCGCCGACCGACCAGATGCGCCGCTGCCATTCATTGTCCGTATCGACGCGGGCGCCGAGTGTCAGATCGAGCCGGAAGCGTGGCGCCCAGCTGGTCGCCAGCCGGCCGACCGCGATGGATGCCGCGCCGGTCAGGGCCTTGTTGTCCGCGCCGAGGAACTGCAGCGTCTCCAAATGCAACTGCGCGCGCTCGCCCCGGCTTGTCGCCAGCACGTAGAGCGGCCCTCTGCGATGTAGCGGTCGAACCAGCCCTTGCTGTCCTGCTTCGCCGTGCACCACTCGGTATCCATGCCGACAAGGCGGCTCGCATGGAAATTCATGCAGCAGTACGGGATCTTTAGGACCGCCCCCGCCGGCCCGGAATGCACGACCTCGATATCACCGGGGCTCAAATAGAGCTCCTTGACCGCCGTGCGGACCTGCGCCCAGGCCCGGTATCGCCCGTCTCCGGCCCACAGATCGCCAAGCAGCCGCCATGCTCAGCAGGCCAACCGAGCCAACGACGACCTGCCGCCTTGGCTGGCAGCGACAGCGCGATCACTGACATCATGAACGCCAGGACTGTTCCGAGGGCGGCGCCTTTGGTCAGCAGCGCCTCGACTACCGGAATGATGCCGGCAGCGCTCGAGTACATCGGGATACCGATCAGCACCGCTGCCGGCACCGACCACCAGGCGCCGCGGCCCATGATCGAGGCGAGCAGATCCGAAGGTACATAGCCGTGGATGAAGGCTCCGGCTGCGATGCCGGAGATGATCCAAGGCCAGACTTTGCCGACAATTTCCTTCACCGCATCGATGCCCGCCTTGAGCCGACCAATCCGAACAGAAGCCCCAGCGCCACCTCGTTCACCATCGGTGCCGAGATCAAGAACGAAAACGTCACTCCGAGTGGCACGCCCGCACTGACGAAGCCGATGAACAGCGGCACGGCCGAGCAGGAGCAAAACGGGGTGACGATGCCGAGCGACGCAGCCAGCACATTGCCGACGCCTTCGCGCTTCCCGGCAAGAAGCGCCCGCGTTTTCTCCGGAGAGAAGAAGCTGCGCACCACGCCCATGCCGAATACGACCAACGTGAGCAGCAGCAGAACCTTTGGCATGTCGTAGCCGAAGAAGCTCACGGCCTCGCCGAGGTGGCTGCTCCGATCGACGCCCGTCGATGCGACCACCCACTCCGAGGATGGGACGAGCTGGCTGTAGATGATGCCCCACGCAAGGAGCGCAGCGATCGTCCATCCAATCCACCTTGCGGTCGACGGACGCGCGCCCGGTACCTGTTCCGAGATGGAATTGAGGCTCATGCAGCATGCCTCTCCTGATTTGCCGGTAGCGCCAGGGCGGCATCGACAAGCGCAACCACTTCCCGAGCGCCGAGTTCTCGCACCAATTTCGCAGACACAATGCTCGCGCCCATCCCACACCAGTCGGAGGGCTTCCAACCTCGTGGGCTCAGCAAGGGCGGAGAGAATCGCGATGGGGTTCATAGCGTTACCTTGATAATCTGCCTATGCGCATATCAGCATGCGCCACATCGACCTTCCCTTTGCAAGACCGACTTGTGGTGGCAGCCATGCGGTCAACCCCCGACTTGGTCAGGGAACGCAAGGGCAAGCCGGCCATCGCCGTGCCGCTGATCATGATGGCGGCGCTGATGGGAGATGCCCAGCCTCAGGTGAGCGCGGTGAGGCCCAGCATGCTGGCCGATAACTAACCTCGGACGCTTCTGCAATCCCTGGCGACGGCACGCGACATCGGGCTATCTCAGCCCCGTGGAGTTCGATCAGTAGACCACGTTACTTAGGATCGCGTCCGGAAAGACTTCCGCGGGCCGTTGTGATGGCAAGCGAAGGACGAATAGAGTGAGCGGGCAGGCAATTCATCATGAGCAAGTCCATTGGAAAGGGGGCCCCGGACCGCATCGTCACGCCGCCACCGAGGATCGTGCGGACCGCGCGCGGACCCATTGAGTGCTCCCTTTCGGGTGAGGGGGCCACTCTCCTGGCCTTGCATGGCGGCATTGGCGGTCACGACCAATCCCGGCTGCTGGCGCGCTCGCTCCTTGACGCTCACAACGACCATCGAATTGTCGCCGTGTCGCGGCCCGGATACCTTAGAACGCCGTTGGACGCCGGGCGCACGCCCGAAGAGCAAGCTGACGCCTATGCCGCCTTGCTCGACGCACTCGGTATCTCGACAGCGACAGTGGCCGCCGTTTCCGCAGGTGGGCCATCGGCCATCCAATTCGCACATCGGCATCCCGCCAAGTGCCGCGCGCTCGTTCTGGTGTCCGCATGCAGCGCTAAACTCGACGCCTCTGCCAAAATCATGTCGCGGCTCAGAGCGATGCAAGCGCTCGCCCTCGTCCCGGGGATGGGGGCGTTCCTGCGATGGCGCGCGAATGCGCGACCCAACGAAGCCGCCGCGCGAGCAATCTCTGGTCCCGCCGTTCGGGCGCGTACGCTGAGCCACGCTTCCGCAGGGGTTTTGTTCCGCGCGTTGCAGTTGAGCGTCTTTTGCAGAATGAGGGAGCGACTGCCCGGCACCATCAACGACATGGCGGTGTTCGCAAATCTCGACCCATGCCTCATCAACCCGATCGTTCAACCAACGCTGATCGTGCACGGCACGGCGGATACCGTGGTTTCATTTTCCCACGCCAAGGCAGATCGCAGGTCCGCCTTTGATCCAAACTAGTCCGAAACGGCGATGCGGAGACTGATGGCGCGGCTGATAGGCAAAGTATCACGGAGCGCTGAGTCCGCCGCCTAGGACTAAACCATTGTCGGTCGCTCGAGCTAATCTGCATCGAACATATTCTTGTAGTCCTCGACGAGATGCGGCTGCTGCTCCTCCTTGCGCAGCATGGCGTTGCCGATGACAAGTGTTTCCATCTCCGTGCCCATGAAGCAGCGGAATGAATCCTCGGGCGTACACACGATTGGCTCGCCACGCACATTGAAGCTCGTGTTCACCAGCACGGGGCAGCCCGTGCGCCGGTTGAAAGCCGACAGGAGTGCGTGATAGCGGGGATTGGTTTGCGCATGCACGGTCTGAATGCGGGCGGAATAGTCGACATGCGTCACCGCTGGTATGTCGGACCGTATGACATTGAGCTTGTCGATGCCGAACAGGGTCTTCTCCTCCGCGCTCATGGCGCGTCGGCGATTGCGCTTCACGTCGGCCACCAGGAGCATGTACGGACTGTCGACATCGAGCTCAAAATATTCATCGACGTACTCGCGCAGCACGGATGGCGCGAAGGGTCGGAAGCTCTCCCGGTATTTGACCTTGAGATTGAGCGTCTTCTGCATCTGCGGATTGCGCGGATCGCCGAGGATCGAGCGCCCTCCCAACGCGCGGGGCCCAAACTCCATGCGCCCCTGGAACCAGCCGACGGCATGGCCTGCTTCCAGCGCGTCGCACGTCTGCTCGTAGAGCTGCGGCTCTCCTACCGACGAGAATCTGGCGCCCGCCGCAGCCAGCCTGCTCTCGATTTCCGCCTGCGCGTATTCGGGTCCCAGGTAAGAGCCGTGCATGCCATCCAGCTCGCCGCTGAGCTGCCGCGGCCGGGCGAAGTGTTGATGATAGGCGGCAAGCGCGCAGCCCACAGCACCACCCGCGTCGCCGGCCGCCGGCTGGATCCAGATGCGCTTAAAAGCGCCGTCGCGCAGCAGCTTGCCATTGGCGACGCAGTTCAGGGCGACGCCGCCCGCCAGGCACAGGTTCTCAATTTCGTAGGCCTTGGCCAGATTGCGCACCATGCGCAGCATGATCTTCTCGGTGACCTTCTGCACCGACGCAGCCAGATCCATATGGCGCTGCGTAAGGGGAGCTTCAGGATCGCGTGGGGGACCACCAAACAGATCATGGAACTTGCGCGACGTCATGGTGAGGCCCGTCGCGTAATTGAAGTAGCTTTGATCGAGCCAAAAGGATCCGTCCTCCTTGAGATCAACTAGATGCTCGAGGATCATGTCGGCGTACCTGGGCTCGCCGTAAGGTGCGAGACCCATCACCTTGTACTCGCCCGAGTTGACCTTGAATCCGGTGTAGTAGGTGAACGCCGAGTAGAGCAGCCCGATGCTATGCGGCCAGCGGATCTCGCGTACGGGTTCCAGCGTGTTGCCGTGCCCGATGGCCACCGACGCCGTGGCCCACTCGCCGACGCCATCCATTGTAAGAACGACTGCTTCCTCGAATGGTGAGGGAAAAAAGGCGGACGCCGCATGGCTCTGATGGTGCTCGGCGAACAACAGCTTGCCCGGCGCGATCTTGCCGCTCGGCGCAAACTCCTTCAGCGCCTTTTCCAGATTGGACTTTTGAAACAGCTTGTCCTTGATCCATAGCGGCATGGCCCTGCGGAACGACTGGAAACCGCGCGGGGCATTAGCAAGATAGGTCTCCAGCAGGCGCTCGAACTTGATGAGCGGCTTCTCGAAGAACACGACGTGATCAATGCCGTCGAGATCGACACCACCAGCGTCGAGACAGTATTGGATAGCGCGCGCAGGAAAGCTCGCGTCGTGCTTCTTGCGCGTAAAGCGCTCCTCTTGGGCCGCGGCGACGACGAGGCCGTCTTCGATTAACGCAGCCGCGCTGTCATGATAGAAGGCGGCGAGCCCGAGCAGCCGCATTCGATCGCTCTCCGCCGTTTTTTTCAGAACACTGTGTAGATGAAGGGTGCCACAGCCGATCCCTGCGCAAGGATGATCAGCCCGCCGAAGGCCATCAACACAAGCAGAATGGGCAACAGCCACCACTTCTTGCGCGCATTCATGTACGCAAACAGCTCGCCCGCCAGGCTCAGCACGAGGATATCCCTCCCTCCTTGATCGCGACAGTCTCCTAGAATTGTCTCGTCATCGAGCTGACATAAGCATCTTTGCGATCGATCCAATACGTCGAGGCGTCCGTCGCACGCCGGGACCGCAATGGATCGTGGCGGATGCGCATGAGCAAGCCCGCAGGCACGAACACCAGCACGAAGATGGCCGACATCACCAGGGGGTTGACGATGTTGTGCAAGAGCAGCCCAGCGCGGAACCAGGCGACGTTCAGGGGCTTCAGCAGTGTCGGCGCAAGCAAGGACGCCGTCAACAGCAGCAGGGCGAGACCGAGCGCAGCCCATAGCACCGGCGGCCTACCGCGCCACAGCACGGCCACGATCACCGCGACAGCCGTGAAAACAAGGCCCGTAGAGCGCTCGGAGGGGGGATTGATTTCCCCGCTGGCGTAGCTTTCGTGGAAATTGTTGGTCTTCATCCGATAACACCTGTCTTTGATGTCTTGCGGCGAGCAATCAACTCATCGCAAGTGTCTGTGGCGGTGTCCACGCTGCACCCAGGCTCTCACCGCCATTCGCCCTCCGAGATGCTTGGTTTCGATGGGCGCCCCTCGCATGCGCCATAGCTAAGCGCGGTGCATCGATGTACATTGAGCTGAGCATCAGTCTTGCAGCCCACGAGCGATCAGCTCCGCTGCATGCATGTTGCCCTTGGCCGACATATGCCAATATGTGTTCCCCTCCATGGTGTAGTAGGTCTTGAACGCCTCCGCATCAGTGGCGGCAATGGTGCGCAAGGACGCGAACTCATCTACAACCTCGACGCCGGCCATCCCGGCGCACGTTGTGACGCGCTGCGCATTGTCGCTGGGCTGGTCGTTCTCGGTGATCGCCGCCCAGCCATGCTGCATGAACAGCAGGACGGGAATCCTGCTGGCGTCCGCGCGCACCTTCAAGCGCCCCAGCAGAGCGCAAGTCACTGCGACCGGGTCATTGCCGACCTTGCGGTAGCTTAGGTTCGCGCCCGCATACCAGTAGGTCGGGGCCAGCCGCCCGAAGATCAGGTCGGCCACGACCGAATAGCCCAATACCTCCCGCACGCCATTGCCAAACGATGATCTGGTCCCTATCTGACTGCCCGACTCAATTTGTGGCGGATGATAAAGCAGCTTGCCGTTCTCCAACGTGAAGTACGGCTTGGGTCCGCCGTACGGGGCATAACCGGCGCGCAGGATGTCCTCTTCGAAGAAGCCGACGATCAACGCCTTGGGCCGGACGATTTCTAGCAACTGCTCAGCCCGCAGGATGATCTGGTCCGTGCCGTATCCACCGACCCCGCCATTGACCACCGGTGTACCCGTCAGTCGCTCCAGCTGGGCCGGCCAAGTCTCTTCGTCACGCACATCGTCCCAACCTTCGGTAAACGAGTCGCCGACGGCCAGGATCGCGTTGGTGCGGATGTCACGCTCGTCGAAGTTGCGGCGAATGCCGTGCTCGAGCGTGTTGAACCCGTCGCTGGTGTAGTGTGCCCGATTGCTCCAGCCCAGCAGGGGATCGAACGTGGCACGATGATCCAGCCGGTTGGCCTCAACATGCCGCAGACGCCAGTTTTCGTATGAGAATGCAGGGACGCCGGTGGCCAGGCGGAAGCCAAGTTCGAGAAAGAGCAGGGCTAGGACGGTAGCAACCGCCGAAAGCGCCAAACCCGCCCAGATATTGTCCTGCGAACTCATGTGCACCCGTTCATTACCGCCTATGCCGGTCGAATTGGGGCAAGCAGTTTGTAGCCTACAGGCAGCACCTCTTCGAGCGCCACTGGAAACGTGAGCGCCGCGAATCCACACCCTAAGAAATGCGCGCCCCTCGGCTTCCTGCGCCGGGTCGGCGGCCCTCGTGGATGCGGTGCGGTGCCTGGCCCCCGGCTTCATCTTCACCACGTCGCTGCCTCCCGCCACATGACCGGCAGCCCGGCCTTCCTCAAGTGACGCTGGAGCCGGCAAGCACGATCTTGGTGCCTCTCGCGCACCTCGCTGTGCTGCTTCACGTGCCGCACGCTTGCTGAGCTGCTGCGGTGATGGTTGACCACGGCGACACTAAAGTCACGCGTTGGCAGTCGTCTGCTGGATGACGTGAAGGCCTTCGAACTCAGACTCGGCACGCGCCATCCGCTGACGCCGCAAGGCGTTTCCTCGAATTACTTCGAGAACGAATGTGCTAGAGCATTTTCAGTCCGACCGGAATCGTAGGGGATTCACAAACGCTGCGAACAGTGATTCTTGTGCTGTCGTCTTTCACAGCGGAGGGCGATGGCGATGGGCTGGGTTTCGGGGCAGGCTTATTC
>WBUN01000003.1 GCA_008933705.1 Hyphomicrobiaceae bacterium | reverse complement strand
TGGCTGCCGCCCCTCAAGGATTGGCCCTGGCGTCACATCATCGGCGTGCCGGCGCTGATCATCCTTGGCCTGATGGGCCACGCCGGCATCCCCGAATGGATGCAGCTCCTTGGGCTCAAGCCCTAGGCCTTTCGCCGCGAGGTTCCTGGCTGCTGCTGATCTACTTGGCCGCAGCAGCCTTTGCTTCTTCCGGTGTCGTCTCCGCGCTGCTGCGGCAGGGTCCCTGAGCGCACCGGCTGCTCTGCCGCGAGGTATTGGAAGATCCTTCCGACTTCGCGGCACCTTGACTGCGCAGCAGCTTCAGGCCCTTACCGATCCTCCGCACCATGTCGGCCCGCAGGCGCCGGTCGCGCGGGTCGCGGCCCTCCAGTCGGATCGCCTTCTCCGCCAAGTCGCGCGTCGTGATGGGGCCATCGGTCTTGCGCAGCTCATCAAGGCAGAACCGCCGCAGTTCGTTGCGATGGAAGTAGACGACGCGGGTGCTGGCCTGGACGCCTTTGGCTGCGGGCAAGTCGCCTTGATAGCCCAACGTCTCCAGCATGCGGTCCAAGGCAGCGATGTCATTGCCGACCACAGCCATGCGCTCCCGCAGCTCTCTGGCGTCCGCCATCAGCTCAGCGCGGCGCTTCAGCAGGCCGCTGATTGTGTTGGCGTAGGGCTGGCTCATGGCCAGCGAACATAGCGAATTGAATGCCGATCACCGATGACCCGCTGGGTGAGCTTGCTGCATAATCCCGGACTTTTTCAGGCTATTGGCAGCGGCATGTCAGGTCTGAATCATAGAACTACTTCGCCTCTGCTCGCTCAGGCTTTCGTCCCAACCGACTACCAACAACCTTAGAGATTGTGGGTTTCGCGCGTCCATTGATGAAGGGCATGACGCATGCGCCCAATACAGAGGCTGTGATTATGCCACCCCCAAGATGGGCATATCCGCTCAAGGTGATCACCGTGCCGCAGATCAGCACTGCGATTAGTGCGGCGAAGCCATAGTGCATGCCCAGGCGTCGATCGGCATACTCATTTGCCAGGACGGCATCGGCACGCGCTTCCTGCCGAGCCTGTGCCAGCTCAGCCATCTTCGCAATACGGTCGGCGAGGCCCGGGCAAACTCGTTCATACGCCTCCATATGGCTTGGATGGGCCATTGGTCCAGCAAAATGCTCGGCAGAGGCGAAGACTTGGAGAACCCGCTTTGTAACTTGCTCTTTGAGCGGAGCACTGGGGATTGGCTCAAGTGCCGCTTCAATCTTTTGCAGAAGCTTCCCAGTCTTTGCCTCGCTAGGCGACTTGTCGGATGCGTCCGATTGAGGTTGCGCCGGCAGTGGTGGTGCCGCCGAGGGAACCGCCACGCCGAATTGCTTCCTCTTTCTGTGCCTCTTCGACAAGTTGAGGTGCCCCTAGAAGCGAATCGCAGAGTAGATGATCGACACTCTGCCATGCGCTGAGTGTCGAATCAAAATTCGCCAGTTCGTCGTTCACCCAGTGCTCAAAGACTAGAGGCTCAAAGATGCGTGTATGTGAAGCAAACCCATTGAGGAACCCTGCCCAGAGATGCTCCGACATGCATCTTGCAAGCAATGGTCGTTGCAGCCACGCGTCGTGATAGTCGAACGAGCGCTGCTGTCTGAGCCGCCGAAAGCGCTTCGTTGAATCGCGCACGTCTCAAAC
This sequence comes from Hyphomicrobiaceae bacterium, assembly GCA_008933705.1. Classification (GTDB taxonomy): domain Bacteria; phylum Pseudomonadota; class Alphaproteobacteria; order Rhizobiales; family Hyphomicrobiaceae; genus AWTP1-13. The sequence continues at coordinate 162,623 of WBUN01000003.1, read as the reverse complement.
CTCCTAGGTCAGCCGCCCCATACGTCCTCCGCCAGAGAAGCTAGGCGATTTCATCCTAGGCGGCCATTAAAATTAGGTCAACATGCCTGACCTAGTTTACCCTGATGACGTTTTCAAGGCATGGCCGGACATGTCATGCGTCATGATTACAAGATGACCCTGCGCCTTCCTTCGCCTGTACTACATCACTGTTGTGTGAGGCTGATCACACCTCATGCCGGACTGTTTAAAGCAACGTCCAACGCGCAGCCTTTCCACTGCTGTCCTTGATCACCTTCCCGCGCCGTTCCAAGTAAGCCAGGTTGCCTCGCACGCGCGGCGCCATGGTCGGCCGTGCGTTTTCCCCGTGACCGCCGGCAGCGAGGATGGCCGAGACGATCTCCGCATTGATGTCGACTGCCTCGGTGGGAGTGTTGTCGTGAGGCTGCGCGTCTTCGGACTTGCCATGGCTTGGGCGGGACAAGCGCGGGATGCGCTGGTGGCAGCCTTATCGAGCGGCATTTCCATCAAGTCCGGGAGCCGTCATCAGGTCGCGTTTGCGCCCCATGAGGTACTGACCGAGATCGTCGATGGCATCGAGAGAGTGGATGTGACACGTGATGCGAGCCTGGTGTTTCGCTCCCCCCTCGTGGTGCGAAGCCGGTCATCTGCTGGAACGCCATAGGCGTAAATCGGCTGCCGATGAAGGCTTGAGATCGCGTCGATCGCTAGAGCCGAATGGGCGCCGGGTTCGGCGCTGCCCAATGAGAATGATCTGTCGCGCGAGATGGGCGTCAGCGCAGGCACGATGAGGAAGGCCCTCGACATTCTGGAAGCGGAGCGCGTCGTCTCGCGCCGCCAGGGACGCGGCACGTTCGTCAGCGATCAGGCATCGGGCGAGATGAGGTTTCGCTTTGAGAGCATGAGAACAGAGAGCGGCGAATGGGTCTCCTGCACATTCAAGGATATCGAGGTGTCAGAGGGGGTGGCTGATGACAGGGAAAGGGCAAGGCTGCAGCTCGACCAACGCGCACGCGTTGTTCGTATCCGATGCGTGCGGCTCTTCAATGGGAGGCCTTGCATGCGTGAACAGAGTTGCTTGCCCGAGGCCATGTTTCCAAACCTGCTACAACGGGCGCACTCCCCTTACTCAATCCTAGAGGTCGCCGCCGGATACGGCGTGGTGTTGGGGCGTGCGTACGAGCGAATTTCACCAATCGCTGCAGACGGCACGGTTGCCGCAAAGCTGGAGATCCCCGAGGGGACGGCCATTCTGGAGCTGGAGCGCGTTCTCCATTCGAGCGAGGGCGTATCAGTACAGTGGCGCCTTGCTCAATGCCATCTGCCTGGAGGGCACTTTCACATCGACATGACGTAGGCCGCTTTGAGCGATCCTGTCGCGAGAGGGTTGCAAGGAGATCATGGGCGACACCGGGCGGACGGCCTGGCGGATCGCGGCCGAGGCCGGCCTCGATGAGGTCCCCGTCGGCGTCCTGCCGCTTCGGCCGAGGGCGCCGGCCCTCTTAGGAACTGCCGAACCTCGGTCGCGGGCACCGGCGGGCTCAAGAGATAGCCCTGCATTTCGGTGCAACCCTCACGACGTACCAACTCGAGCTGGTCCTGTGTCTCCACCCCCTCGGCCGTGGTCGTCATGCCAAGGCTGGCGCCCAGCTGGGCTACCGTGCGCAGGATGGCGATCGCGTTCGTCGTCTCGTTTGCGGTGTCGTTGATGAAGCACCGGTCGATCTTGATCTTGTCGAACGGGAACCGGCGCAGATAGCCAAGCGAGGAATAGCCCGTGCCGAAGTCGTCGAGAGCGATGCGCACGCCAAGAGCGTGCAGCTGATTGAGGGCATCAAATGTGGCGTCCCCGTCTGCGAGCAGCGCCGATTCCGTAATCTCAAGTTCGAGCCGCCCAGGTGACAGACCCGAAGCGGCCAACGCGCTCACAACGGTTTGCGCAAGGTTGCGGGACTTGAACTGAACGGCCGACAAATTCACGGCGACCTTGGTATTTGCTGGCCAATCCGCGGCCTCCCGGCAGGCTTCGCGCAGAGCCCACTCGCCGATCGACACGATCAGGCCGGTGGCTTCTGCAACGGGAATGAATTCTGCTGGGGATATCTTGCCTCGGGCGGGGTGGTGCCAGCGCAGCAGCGCCTCGCAGCCGCAAACCTGGTCCGTCCTGAGGTCGAGGAGCGGTTGGTAATGAAGAGCCAATTGCCCCTTCTCGATCGCCTGACGCAGGTCCGTCTCCAGGGCGCGCCGCGCCTGCATGCGCGTGTTCATCTCGCTCTCGAAGAACCGGTACGTCCCGCGCCCATCGGACTTGGCGCCGTAGAGCCCCAGGTCGGCACACTTCAACAGCTGCTCAGGATCATCGCCGTCGCTCGGAGAGACCGCAATGCCCACACTCGCCTTAACAACGAGCTGATGGCCGTCGATGACATGGGGTGCCGCGAGTTCTTCAATGATCCGGGCTGCAAGGGCTGCAGCTTCTCGCGGCGGATCGGCGGCCAATTGCACTACGGCGAACTCATCACCGCCGAGGCGTGCAATCGTGTCCGTCTCCCTGACGCAGCATCGCAGGCGCTGCGCTACGGTCTTGAGCAGGGTGTCGCCCGCCGCATGTCCGAGCGTGTCGTTGACCTCCTTGAAGCGATCAAGATCGAGGCAAAGAACTGCCACGCCTCTATCTTCCCGATGGGCGCGCACCAGCGCCTCGCTCAATCGCGTCCGCAGCAGGACGCGATTGGCGAGTTCGGTCAGAGCGTCGTGATGCGCCAAATGAGCCATGCGCTCTTCTATGCGACGCCGTTCTGTAATGTCGTCATGCGTGGTGATGGTCCCACCATTGGCTGAATGAGCCACGGACACACCGTGGACCCGGCCGTCGCCGAGGGTGGTTGTGTAGTAGGCCATTCCCTCTGGGCCCAGTTGTCTTGTGGTCGCCGCCAGAATTTCGTCCACGCTCGCGCCGACGTAGTTGCCGTTGGCGATACAGGCCTCGATGATCTCGCGCATACTGTTGCCGGGCATCACCTGTTCCGGTGCCAGGCCATACATGTCGGCAAAGCGCTTGTTGCAGATGACGAGCCGCTGTTGAGCGTCGAACATGGCAAGCCCTTGTGCCATGTTGTTGAGTGCCGCATCCAGGCGACCCTGCAGGTTTTCGCGTTCTGTGATGTCGGTGTGAGTGGCGACGCCGCTGCCGTCGGGCATCACGCGCACCGCGAGCGCGATCGTCCGCCCATCGCTAAGCCTATGGATGACGTCGGTGTCGTTGCGAACCGGTGCCAACCTCTCGCGCATGTAATCCTCAGGGCTTGCCCCCGCATAGAAGCCGTTGGCAATGCGGTGTGCAACGATCTTCCTTAGCGGCGTCCCCGGCTTCACCTGATCGAGGGTGAGACCATACATGCCCGCGTAGCGCTTGTTGCACATGATGACATGCTGATCGCGGTCGAACATCGCCAGACCCTGGGACATGTTCTCCAGGGCAATGTTGAGCTGCTCCTTCTGCTGGCGCAACTGGACGCTCAGCTGCTCGCGCTCCGTGATGTCTTCGTGCGTGGATACCCAGCCACCGCCCGGCACCGGCCTGTGCTTGATAGCAATGATGCGCCCGTCGTTGAGCTCCACGTTCCGCGTCACAGGCGCATCAAGCGCAACTTTCGTTTCAATGTCTCGCCCGTATGCTGCATCATGCACACCGTGCGCAATGCGATACTCGAGAATTTGGCGCAGGGTGGTACCTGGCGCCGTTAGCTCAGGTGGCAATCCATAGATCTGTGCATAACGTGAGTTGCAGACGACCAGCCTTTGGTCGGCGTCGAACAGGCATACACCCTCGCTCATATTGCTGAGAACCGTGTCAAAGCGTAGGTTTTGAGTGCGAAGGGCCGCCTCCCGCTCCTTAAGCTCGGTAATGTCGACCCTGACTCCGATCGCGCCGCCCTCGGCGGTGCGGCGTTCTTCGACACGCACCCAGCGGCCGTTCGGCAATTCCTGCTCGTGATGGCTCGTACCTTGCTTGAACCGCGCAAGCCGTTCTGCCAGCCACTCCTCCTCGCGGCCCTTGGTGCCGGGATATTGGCCGCGCCGGATACCCTCCCGCACGACATCCTCGAAGCGCTTGCCTGCAGCGACTTCGCTCTCACCGTAGAGTTCGGCATAGCGCTTGTTCCAGAGCACGTACCGGTCTTCAGCATCGAACAGGACCAGGCCTTCCGGCACCGCTTCAAAGGCCTCGCGCAGCCGGACATGCGCCTCGCGGGCTTCATCTGCAGCCTGTTTGGCGCGAGTGCCAGCCTCGATTGCCGCGGCCTGGGCCGCCCGCAGAGTGCTGATGTCCTCGTGAGTCGCAACCCAGCCGCCACCGGGCATGGGCCGGTGCTTGACGAAGATGAAGCGGCCGTCCTTCAGTTCCAGTATCCTGTCGGAGGCTGTGCCACTCCCGACCACTGCCATTTGCTCTCGCACGTAATCTGACGGTTCGGCCCCCGCAAAGCAGCCATTGGCGACGCGAAACGCCAGGACTTCCTGCACGCTTGTGCCGGGCTTTACCTGGTCAGGGGATAGGCCGTACATCTCGGCGAAACGCGCGTTGCAGACAACAAGGCGCTGCTCGGCGTCGAACATGCACAGTCCCTGCGACATGTTGCGCAGTGCCACCTCGAGCTGCTGCTTTTGCAGGAGGAGTGCCCTGCCCCAACGCCTTCCCTCCTGTAGTGCCCGCCGCGAAATCCCGAACACAACAACGCTTGTCGCCAGGGCACCAAGAACAGCCGCGGCGATCAGGAATTGCGCCATTCGGCGCCATTCGGCCAGGGAAGCCTCAACCGTTCTGGTCGCAGCGATGAGGATCGGGTAGTGCATCACGCTGTGAGCGGCAATGATACGCTCCTGGTCATCAATGATGCCAACTTGCCGGCCAACGCCACGGCTTGTGCTCTTCACCAGCCGCATGGCCAAGGCGTTGGCACCGAAGTTCTGCCCGATCAGTGAATCTACCCGCGGATAGCGGGCGAGGAGAACGCCATCGCTTCTGAAGAGTGCAATGGAGCTTGCCGGGTCGAGCGCAACGGTCGAGAAGAACTTTTCGAAGTATTGCAGCTCGATGGCACCCAAGACCAGACCGAGGAATTCTCCGTTGGCAGCCCTGACCTTCCGGGCTAGATAGATGGTCCAGGTGCCCGTGACGCGGTTGCGAACGGGGGCACTGATAAGGGAGGTGAGCTGTGGCTCCGCCGCCAGCGCCTTGAAGTAATCGCGATCGCGGACGTTGACCGGCGGGGGCGGCCAGTTCCGCGAGAAGTTCACCAACTTCCCTTGCGCATTGATGATCTCGATCGCACTGACGTGTGGCAGGCCGCTGATCTTGTGTTTGAGCATGACGTGCACATCGTGAGTGGACATCAACCGCTCATAGTCGTCGCTCGATGCGATCCCAAGCGCCCGAATGCGTTCGATCACACTGAGCTGCACCAGCTCCATGGCCCCAAACGCCTGGTCGGTTTGCTCAGCGACCGCGACCGTGATGTTGCCAAGCTCCCGCTCGCTGTCAGTCAGCGCGCGATTTCGCGAATGGCTGACCGATAACCAGGTGCCAACCACAATGGCCGCGATCAGCAGGACACCCGAGCCGATCAAAAGGGTGACGATCGGGACGCGCCTTCGCCGTTTGCTGCTTTGTCCGGTTGGGGATGGTGGACCATCCGCCGCAAAGGCCGACACCCATGGCTTGCGGCAAACCCGATCCAGTGGTCGCGACAGCAGAGAACGAAATGAGCAGAGGGAGATGGACACGCGGGAGAGCACCCAGAACAGCCCCTGGCTACATGGGCTCTATTAGGAAGAAGAACCCACTAAGCAACGATGAACTGGGGGTGCGCCATCGATGGCCTCCGCGGCCAGGGTTAAGGCACACTTACCATCGGCGACCAAATTGTGATGCGAGCCCCCATCGCGAGGTTGCGTTCTTGGATGCTTTTTCGCCGTCGGAGGCTGTGAACTTTCCCCTGTGAGCGCGGGATTACAGCATGATTGTTGTATCGCAACCTCTTGATTCTGCTGCGCATGTGGCTTGTCACGCCTGAGGCCGCGGGTTCAAGTCCCGTCGCTCGCGCCACTATTTCAATGACTTAGAAGAAATTGAACGCCGCTGTGATACTTTCCGGGCGTGGGGGAGCTGTTCGGACCTGAGCACGACGGTGTGCGCCGGCGCGAGGAGCGGCGCGCCGTCGAGAAGCACGCGCTCGATCCGGCGGCCGACCTGCGGGGAGGCACGCTGTGACCAGGGCTGGCGAATTCGGCTCAGACGTTGGCGGCAACCAAACATCCCACAACCAGCATCCTGGCGATCCCCGCCAGGTGCTCGGCGGGCTGCGCCCCCGCCGATTGGCTCGACGCAATGGCCTTTCGCGCGAGCTACCCGCCGTCGGCTGGCTTCCCTCCCAGCCGGTTGGCGGGGTCGATTTGTGCTTTTGTGCGCAAGTTCGCAGGTCATGCGGCGGATCGCAGGCGCAGGCGCCAAATTAGCGCGCCAGCGGGTGAGAACGGCTGTGCCGTACTTGCGGCACCACTTCATGCCTTGTCCAGCCCTGCTCGCGCCGATCGTTCGAGGCGGACGGCCGGCGCACCGCCCCGCCGATCACGGATAGAGCACATCGCGGAATTTGCGTGGTGTCATGCCCATGTGGCGGGCAAACACGGCCGTGAAGTGACTGTGGGAGAACCCAACCGCGCTCGCGACCTGGCCGATCGACAGGCTGGTGTCGTGCAGCAGCGCGCGCGCCTGACGCACCCGCTGCTCGATCACGTATTGATGCGGCGTCCGCCCCGTTGCCTGCTTGAAGGCCTTGGCGAAGTGGAACAGGCTCATGCCGGCAGCGTCGGCGATGTCCTGCAGCGACATGTCGCTCTCGATGTTCGCCTGGATGAAATCTTCCGCGCGCTTGAGCTTGCTCGGTGCGATGGGGTGCGGCCGCCCACCCCGCTCGAGGTTGGTGTGCGCCGCGATCAGGTGGGCGGCAAGCGCCTGCGCGATCGTCTCCGTGAGGAGACGGCTGCCGGCGCCCGGCTCTGAGACGGCCTTGAGCAACTGATGCGCCACCCGCTCCAGAACGAGATCGCGGATGACGAACTGCGGCACGATCTCCACTGAGCGCGGGTCCCGCCCTGTGCTCTCCTCCAGCGCCCGGTCGAACAGTGCGCGCGAGAGGAACACGAGGACGATGTCACCGCCGGCCTTGTCGAACACCCAGCGCGTATCGGCGTCAGGGGGCAGGAGCGACAGATGCCCGGGTGCCCCGACCCCGCTCACCTTGCGGCCGTGCAGCGTGCGTTCTAACTGCATGTCGGCGCCGTAGTTGACGCCGAACATCGGCACGCCGAGCGCCGGAACGCTGACATCGATGTTGCCGAGACGAAAGCGCGTGACTGCAACGACATCCCAATCCTTCTCCGGGCTCACCTGCAAGATGTCGGCGTCGGCAAGCTCATGCACGAGCTCCAATGCCGCCCACTCCGGCCGCACCGATTCGCTCTGCGCCATCGATGTTCCCCCAAGCCATGGCCCGCGCGCGGGAAGCTAGAGTGCGAATGGGATAGGACGAAGGCTGCGGATCAAGGCTGCAAAAATTCCCAAGATCGCAGCAAGGAACAGGGCTGACGCGGCAGAGAAAATGCACGAAGATCGCCGCGAATTGTTATAGAGGATTAGCGGACTTGTCGCGTTTCATGCCGGCGCAATCTCAAGGCCGGCCGGGGCGCCGTGAAGGCGCGCTCTGCACCAAAGTGGAAAACGGGGTTCAGGTATTCCCCCCATCCCCGCAGGGTGGGAATGCCTGAAGGAGGGGAGGACGGCGAAAGCAACTGCTCTCGTCGTCCTCTTCGCACTTCGAGGCCAGGGCCAGGCCTACGATCGCATGATCATGAACACGGTAGCGGCGCACACCGCGAAGTAGCCTGCGAAGCCGGCTGCGGCGACGAGTTGTCCGCGCACAGGCTCCATCATCAATCCGGCCAGACCGATCGCAAGGGCGCCAACGCCGGCCGCCACGATCAGGATGCATCCGAGCAAGCCCAGTCCAGGACGCATGGCATATGCTCCTTGGTGCAATTTCTTGTCGGCGCAATTTTCGTCACTGTACCCCACAATGCGCGTGCACTGAAGCTCGGCAGGCGCACGCAGGGCTGCAGGCATGGAAAAAGGGGCGCCGGGATGGGGAACTGGCGCCCCGAGGGAAATCGACCAGCTTGGGATGATCGGACCTTGCTGGTGACAAGGACAACGACTGAACGCGGTTCCTATTCTCGCGCTTCGCCTGTCCCCGGCGTGACAGGCAAGCCGGCGGGTTGGCTGTACCATGATCGTACGGCTTGCGCGCCTACTCCCACTTCCCTAGGGCGCGCCCCTGGAGCCGCTGACTGTGGGCGCCCTGCGGGGGGCGCCCTTTTTGTTTGCGGACGACAACGAAGGTGCCAACTGAGGTTTCCGGTTCAACGCAAGAACCGGAAGGGCTTTGGCGCAGCATCGTCAGCATCGGCGGTGAGGCCGCTCTGCCGACTCCTGTGTGGCGAGCTGAACCATGGTGCGGCCGTCGGCTCCGAACTGGCCGTAGGTCGTGCTTGTCTCGGCGCCGTCACGGCGAATCCAGAACACCCTCACGTACGTCTCCGCGAATTCATAGCGCGTGATGCGAAAGCTGAATGACGCGCTGTCGGAAGACCTGAAGATGTTCAAGGACTCCCGCGTGAACCCGGAACGGCCGGCGGCGGTGCACCAGGTGCCAAGGATATCGTCATAGGTCAGGGCTGCCGCTCGGGAAGACCAGAAGACGGCCGCGGCCGCAACCACAAGCGTAAGAATTGTCGCCTTGCGCAAGCCGGAAACCATCTGCCCCTCCCCCTCATATTCCGATGACCAATCGGATCGTCCTGGCGCCCAAGGATAGCGCTGCGCCGGCCGTGCGCAATGGCGCACGGCGATTAGAGCCGAATGACGAATGGACGGTCACCCGATGCCGGTGCAGAGTGGGGCCGGTTGCGTCAGCGCATTGTTTCGACAGCATTCAGCCATGACCGGCGAACCCAATACCCGAAGGGACAGAGACAGCGAGCCTCGCCGCGAAGCCCGCATCATCCCCTTCCGGCCCAGGACGCCGCCCAGCAAACCCAAGCCGCATGAGCCTCCGCTCGCCGACCCGATGCGGCGGCTCGAGAAGGACGAGGACCGCCGCCGCATGCAGCAGAACGCGGCCGCGGCGCTCGTGCTTATCGTGCTGCTGGTAGCCGGTGCATGGCTGATCGACAGGCTGCGCACCAGCGCGCGCGTTCTCGCCTGCATCGAGGCCGGGCATCGCAACTGCATCCCGGTCGAGCAGGAGCCGCGCCCGCCACGCTAAAGCACGAGTCTTTCACCTAAAGCCCATCCGATTGGGATGGATCGCCGCTCCCTCTGTCGTCATCCCGGAATTTCGCGCAAGCGAAATGTCCAGGACCTAACAGGGCTGAAAGCACACCCGTTTCCCCCGTGGTGGGCCTGTCGAACCGCGCGGCCGCAACGGTGCCTCACAGCCGTCCTTCGACGAGCTCAGGACGGGGGTTCTCCTTCAGCCCCCGGCGCTCCGCTTCGCTTCGGCCGGGACGGCACGCCTGCCCTCTCCACTTAAAGGTCGACGCGGTAGCTGGAGCGCGAGGGCGGGGCGGGCATTGCGGAGGCATCCGCCTCGAGTGCCTCCCATGCCGCCAGCTTGCGCTTCATCTCCACGATGCCGCGGTTGAGCTCGGCGCCGAGGATGACGATCAGCGAGCTGACCTGGAAGAACACCAGCGCGCTCATGACCTGCGTCAGGCCGGCATAGAAGCGCGAGTAGTCGCTGATGGTCAGCCACGAGGCGAACAGCCGCGCAGCAATCAGCCAGAGGACGATGCTGAGCAGCACGCCCGGCCACACGTCGGCAAGGCGCCGCCGCCCTGCGGCAAGCCAGAGGTGATAGGCGACGAGCTGCACGCCGATGGCGACGACGACGATTCCATAGCGTGCCACGAGTGCCGCAGATCCCGTATCGGTGAGCCACAGAAGCCAGCTTGGCTTGAGGCGGGCGGCGACCTCCGGGCCAACGACCACGCCCCAGGTGAGCGCCAGCATGCCAACGGCACTCACCACCACGAACATCGAGCTTTCCATCACGCACCAAAGGTACGAGCGGCGCTCCTTCACGCGGTAGGCGACATTGAGCGCCGCGCGCAGGCTTTCGATGGCGCTGGTTGCGAAGAACAGGGCAATGAGGGCGCCGAAGGTCAGGAGGCCGAACCGGCTCTTGCCCATCACCGCCATCACCTCCGGGGCGATGGCTTCGGCTACCGGCGCCGGCACCATCTGGAACAACTGCTCGACGGCCTGCTTGGCGAGCGGCTCACCGCCGAAATAGCCGGCTAGCGCGCCCAGAAAGATGCAAAAGGGAAACAGCGACAGCACGAACGAATAGGCGACGGCTCCTGCCATCGAAAATCCGCTGTCGGCGAACAGCTCGTAGAAGGCCTGGGTGAACGTCTTGAGCTGTCGAAAGAACATGCGCGGCTCCGGGGCTACCTCATCCCGGCGCCGGAGGGATGGGCGTATCGAGTTTCTTGGTAACGCAGGATCGTGGCGAACATAGCGGTCGCTGCTGCGGGCGTCGAGCCGTCCGGGGCATGTCGGTCCTCGTTGCGCTCGCGCCCCATGGACGCAGCGCAAGTGTCCCGGCTGGCACCAGAATTTCCTTGCTTCCGAGACGAATGGACGGGTGGACGGCAAGTGCCTTACGCTCTGCCCGTAGCTTGAAGTCTGGGAGGACCACGCGCTTGGCGGACCTCGACGTGAAGCACCAGCTCGCCGCACTGGAGCAGGTCTACTCCGAGCTCCAGGCGTCGCTGAGCAGCGACGAGAATTGGCGGGCTCTGCGGCCGGCCGACCGGCAGGGGCTGCCCGGGAATGGTGATCCGGAGAGGCGTCAGCGCGATGCCAGGCTCGAGATGGCATTGCAGGAGAATCCGCTCTATCGCGCTTTGGACAGCGTGGGCGGGGCCATCCGCGCTTTGCGCGAGGCGAACGAAGGCGGCGGCGATGATGGCGGGAATCTCGACCTGCCCCAGTCGCAGCATCCGCTCGAAGCCGATCTGCCGGCCGATATTCGCAGTCTCATCCGTGCGGATGCGACCCCCGTCCCGTCGGCAACGGCGTCGCCGGCGCAAGAGCCGGAAGCCGCAGCCGCGCAGCCCGACGGCGATCCCACGGCCGTTCCTCAGCAGCCTGCCGTTTCCCTGGCGGTACCAGGCGGTGCCGAGATGACCGATGGCATTGCGCCGCAGCCGGGCGCGGACAACCATGAGCCCGCCGCTCGAGAGGAGATCGCAGCCAGGCTACGCACGATCCCTTCGGTGGAGCCGGTTGCTGAGCCCGTACAGGCGGAAACGTCGCCGCGCCCCGATCAGCACCCGGCCGGACGTGATGAGATGCCTGGTCGTCCGGACGCTGCCCTTCCCGCGTCGGGGCGGGCGGCCAGAGGCATCGCTCACCACCGCATACCCACGGTGGAAAGCGATCGTGCGGCAGCGCGCACGGACCTGTCCCGCGTCGTCGAGCCGGCCGAGGCCGTGGTGACCTTCGTTGCCCGCGAAGGGCCGCAGGCTCTGGCGCCAAGGGCGATCCATGTCGATGAGCAGTCCCAGACGCCGAGCCGGACGTTCGCTGCACCTGAAGGCCGGCCTGAAGAGGCAGAGGTCGTCATCATCAAGCCGGACGCCACGCCCAGCAAAGACGCTGCCGTCAGGCGCTTCCTCAAGGCCCTATCCGGAGATTGACCACCCGTTGCCGGCCCCAGGCTCCATGGCCTGCAATGCGTCAAAGACGCATTGCACAAGCCGCTGGGCGCGATATTGTGCGCCGCAGCACAGGAAATGATGGCGAGGCGTGCCGTGGCCAACTGCGAGGGATGGGTAGGATGACGATGACGAACACCAAGCCAAAGGCCTCCTCCGACCACGCCCTTTTTGACCGGTGCACCGGCGCGGTCGCGGCGGCCGAGCGGCTTTTCCATCTCGCCAAGGCCGGCGTTCGCAAGAGGGTGGACGAGGCGCGGGGTGGGCTCGACACGGTGCAGGCCGCGGCGCACGGGCTGGCTTGGCTTGCGACCTACGTTGAGTCGCTCCGGCAAATGGTCGGTTGGGCTCGGCGCCTCGAAGCCGAAGGCCGCTTGACGGAGATCGAGCGGCTGCTGCTGAGCGCCGCTTTCGGCGAATACCTCGCGCAGATCGCCGGCGGCATCCCCATGAGCCAGAACGAGACCGTGCGCATTGCCTCGCTCGGCGTGCCGCGCACCGAGATCCGCCGCTTCGAGGAGGAGGTCGGCGATCTCATGGACGCAGGCTCGGACGATCGCGTGAAGGCGCGTCTCGCGGAGATGATCGCAGCCCAGCCTGCCGTGACGACGTTCGGCGACACGGGTCTTGACGAGACGCTGACCGAGATGCGCGCGCAGATGCGCCGCTTTGCCGAGGCCGAGGTGCTGCCGCACGCGCACGAATGGCACCTGGCCAACGTGTACATTCCGGCGGAGGTGGTGGCGAAGCTCGGCGAGCTTGGCGTGTTCGGCCTCACCATTCCCGAAGAGCTCGGCGGGCTCGGTCTCGGCAAGGAGTCCATGTGCGTCGTGTCCGAGGAGCTGTCGCGCGGCTATATCGGCGTCGGCTCGCTCGGTACCCGCTCGGAGATCGCGGCCGAGCTCATCCTTGGCGGCGGCACCGACGAGCAGAAGCAGAAATATCTGCCGAAGATCGCTTCCGGAGAATTGCTGCCGACCGCGGTGTTCACCGAGCCGAACACGGGATCGGATCTGGGCTCACTCAAGACGCGCGCGGTGCGCGAAGGCGATGTCTACAAGGTCACCGGCCAGAAGACCTGGATCACCCATCCGGTTCGCGCCGACCTCATGACGCTGCTGGTGCGCACGGACCCGAGCGAGCCCGGCTACAAGGGGCTCTCCATGCTGTTGGCGGAGAAGCCGCGCGGCACGGATACCGATCCCTTCCCGGCCAAGGGCATGTCGGGCGGCGAGATCGAGGTGCTCGGCTACCGCGGCATGAAGGAATACGACATCTCCTTCGACGGCTTCGAGGTTCCGGCCGGCCAGCTTCTCGGCGGCGTAGAGGGCCAGGGCTTCAAGCAGCTCATGACCACGTTCGAGGCCGCGCGCATTCAGACGGCTGCACGCGCGATAGGCGTTGCGCAGTCCGCCATGGATCTGGCGCTGAAGTACGCCCTTGAGCGCAATCAGTTCGGCAAGCCGATCTTTTCCTTCCCGCGCGTCGCCAACAAGATCGTGATGATGGCGGTGGAGACGATGATCGCGCGCCAGCTCACCTATTTCGCTGCCCGCGAGAAGGATCAGGGCCGGCGTTGCGACCTCGAGGCCGGCATGGCCAAGCTGCTTGCCGCCCGCATCGCCTGGGCCAACGCGGACAATGCGGTGCAGGTTCACGGTGGCAACGGCTTTGCGTTGGAGTATCCGGTCAGCCGGGTGCTCTGCGACGCGCGCATCCTCAACATCTTCGAGGGCGCCGCCGAGATCCAGGCGCAGGTCATTGCGCGTCGGCTGCTTGACGGTGCCAATTGAGGCCCACCCATCAGACGGCACGAGATCGAGCCTGCATGCGCGGGGTGATCTTCATCGGCTGCTGGCTGGCCTTCATGTCCGCGGCGACGGTGCAGGCGCAAGTAGATCCGGCGCTGGAGGCCGCGACGTGGCACGTCCTCGAAATCGACGGCGCGCCCGCCTCGTATGCCGAAACGCTGCAGTTCTCGGATCACCGCGTGACGGGCAAGGCCGCCTGCAACCGCTTCTCGGCCGGCATGAAGCAGACGGGGCAGCTTCTGGAGATCGGCCAGCCTGTCGCCACGCGCATGTTCTGCCAAGGGCGCATGGACGAGGAGCGGCGCTACTTCCAGGCCCTGCATGCAGTCCGCAGCTTCATGCTGGACGACGGCGGATTGGTGCTGAATGCCGCCGACGGGCACGCCCTCCTGAAGCTCAGGAAATAGCAGGCGTCTGCTCGAAATCGTCGATCGGCCCTTGCACGCGCCAGCCCGCAAGCGCAGGTCCTTGCGCGCCTCAATACAGCGCGTAGCCGCCGTCGATAAGGAAGGTGTCGCCGGTGTGGTAGCTCGAAGCCGAGCTCATGAGATAGACGGCGATGCCGCCGAAATCGTCGCCCGTGCCCCAGCGGCGGGTCGGTATGCGGGGCAGCACATTCTTGGCGAATTTCTCGTTGGCAATGGCGTTGGCGGTCATGTTGGTCTCGATCCAGCCCGGCAGGATCGCGTTGGCGCGCACGCCGTGGCGTGCGAACTCGACGGCCAGCGCGCGTATCATGGAGATCAGCCCGCCCTTGGTTGCCGCGTAGTGCTCGTTGCGCGCCGCCCCCTCGATGGCGGCAAGCGATGCCGTCCCCACCAGCGACCCGCCGCCGCCCCGCTCGACCATGTGGCGTGCCGCCGCGCGGAACGTGAAGAAGGCGCCGTCGAGGTTGACCTTCAGCACGCGCCGCCATTCGTCCGCGTCCATCTCGGTGAACGAGGCCGTTCCTCCCCGTCCCGTGACGCCGGCATTGGCGAAGCAGCCGTCAACGCGGCCCAGGACGCTGATCGTCTCGGCGAATGCGTGCGCGACCGCCTGCTCGTCGGAGACGTCGCATTCGAGGGCAAGGACTTTTCGGCCGGTCTTGGTGAGCTCGGCCTTGGCGACGGCATTCTTGGCGGTGTTGGTGCCCCAGATCGCCACATCGGCACCGGCCTCAGCGACCGCGCGCGCCATGCCGAGGCCGATGCCGCTGTTGCCGCCCGTCACGAGCGCCACTTTGCCGGTGAGATCGAAGGGTTTGTACATGGATGCTGCCTGCCGTGGTGTTGCACAGGCCGGAACTGTGCTCGGCCTGCGCGTCGCATGCAAGGGCCGCATTTGAGACAGCCGGCTTCGTCGGGGCAAAAGCGAAGGGGCAGCGGTCGGCCGCTGCCCCTTTGTCTCTGCCGCGATCGGCGACGAACCTAGAGCTTGTGCGCCATGCGCTCTTTCTTGGTGGCGAGATAGCGCTTGTTGTAGGGGGACGGCTTGACGATGAGCGGGATTTGCTCCGTCACCTCCACGCCTTCCTCGCGCAGCGCCTCGACCTTGGCCGGGTTGTTGGTCAGCAGACGGATCTCAGGATAGCCGAGATCGAACAGGATGTGGGCCGCAAGATCATAGTCGCGGGCCTCGATCGGGGCGCCGATGGCGACATTGGCGTCGACCGTGTCGTAGCCCTGGTCCTGAAGCGCGTAAGCCCGGATCTTGTTCACCAAGCCGATGCCCCGGCCTTCCTGGTAGGGCAGATAGACGAGAACGCCGACCGGGCTTTTCAGGATCCTCTCCATTGCCGCCTGCAGCTGCGGATAGCAGTCGCAACGCAGCGAGTGGAAGATGTCGCCCGTGACGCAGCCGCTGTGGACGCGCACGATCGGAACCTCATTTCCTGCATTCTTGTCCCGATGCACCAGGACCATTGCCTGGAAGTTGGGGTCGGTCCCCTGATAGGCGCGGGCCTCGACCTGCACCTCCTGACCCCTGAACTCGATTGGAAGGATAGTCTGAGCTGTCCAATCCAATTCCAGCTCGAATGATGTCACCGCATTCGATTTCATCGAACTCTCCAAACGGCGTGCCGGCGCGCATATGTGCGAACAATTTGGGTCTTGTAAAGGCGACGTGCCAGCGACGCCGCGTCACAAGTTGCTACAGAGAGATTCAGGCTCCATCCCCTAGGCGCAAAAACAATCCCCCGCCCGGGCCTGAGGGGCCGACGGCGGTCCCGCAACGGGCGTGAACACGTTGCAGCACAAACCCCGCCAGCCGACCACCCCCACCGGGTCCGCTCGCAGGGTCACTATACGGTTACGCGTCCAAAGATGAACGCAGGATGTATGTCTGCGGTTCCGGGGCGGGGACGCGTGCGGTCTTCCCGGCGGCGGTTGTCTGATCTTTTGGCGTCAAATCAATTACTTAAATCATCCGATGGCGATACCGGATGCAGCAGGATGCCTTGCCTTGCCGCCCCTTCCGCGCTTGCGGCCCCAGCGTGTTCTTACGCTTCTTCATTGCGGGTTCATCGGCACTATGGTGGTCTATGACGCTTTTGTGACGAATGAGCCGGCCGAACCTTCATGGCAGATCAGACTCTTGGCCTTCCTGCGGGTCCCTCCCGGGGTGCGCGCATCTACTCTCTCGTCACACGGGTGCTCCGCCCGGCGGAGGTGAGTCCCGTCACGGCGTGGGCGACGGCGGCCGCTGTCGTCTTCCTGATGGGGCGTCATTTCTGGCGCGACGAGGGAGAACTCCCGAACATCCTGTTCACGGCTGCGGTGAGTTTAGCCCTGATCTCGGCGATCGTGGTGTTGGCGCGCAGGGTATTGTTCGCCACGGTGCTGACGGGAGCATTTGTGGCCGGGCTCATCGTCGTCGCCACGGCCAAGCATGCGGTCATGAACATGGTCGTGCACGCCTACGACCTCATTTTCTATCTGAGCTCCTGGTCGACGATCGCCTACCTGTGGAGTGACCAGCGCCGCTACGTCATCGGGCTTGTGGGGGTGCTGGCGGCGATAGGTTTCGCGGGATGGCTTGCCTACCGCATGGACAGCACGCGCGTTCCGCGCCGATGGGCTGCCCTCGGTGTCTGCATCTTCGCCTTCGCAGCATGGTACGGCGCGAGCACCAAGGGCGAGCGCCGGCACATGCAGTTCTACTTCGAGAATCTGTACGTCTCGTCATTCTATGCGTCCTGGGGGGAGACGCTGGAGACGCTCTGGCGCGGTGCGCTTATGGAGGCGGCGCCGCAGGCCGCGGTCGCATCCAACGCTGCATTCGCCATTCCCAACTCATGCAATACAGCAACGAAACCGCCGCATATCATCCTGGTCCATCAGGAATCGGTGGTTCAGCCTTCGCTCTTTCCAACGCTGCGCTACGACCACGCGGTCGATCCGTTCTTCCATTCCGACGACAGGCAACTGCATCAGCTGCGCGTGGAGACGTACGGCGGCGCCTCATGGCTGACCGAATTCTCGCTGCTCGCGGGGGTGTCGACACACTCCTTCGGCGGCATGCGCCAGTTCGTCCAGACCTTCACGCAGAACAAGCTGAAGGACACGGTTCCGCAAGCCCTGGAGCGGTGCGGATACCGCAACGTCGTGTTCTATCCGATGATGCGCAATTTCGTGTCGAACGACCGGTTCTACACATCCATCGGATTGAAGGAGATCTTCGACATGAAGGCGCAGGGCGCCAAGACCGCCCAGGAGCGCGACCGCTTCTACTACGAGAATGCCCTGGCCGAAATGGACCGCCACTTCAAGGCGTCGCGCAAGCCCCTCTTCGCCTTCATCCAGACCATGTCGGCGCACTGGCCCTACGATTTCAAGTTCGAGCCCGATGTCGACGTCTCCGGCGGTGCGCCCGGCACGGACCCGGAGATGCACGAGTATTTGCGTCGCCTCTCGATGGCCAAGCTCGACTACGACAAGTTCATGTCCGAGCTGCGTCGCCGTTTCCCCCGCGAGCGCTTCCTGATCGTGCACTACGGCGACCATCACCCCATGGCGACGCGCACGCTGCTCGGCTTCAAGGGCGAGACCGAGGCGGAGGACGTGACCCTGGATGCCGAATCGCTTGGCTTCGTGACGTACTACGCGGTCCGCGGCATTAACTACCGCGTGCCCACGCCGCCCCAGTTCACCACACTCGACGTGCCCTATCTCGGCACCGTCATGCTGGAGCTGGCCGGGCTGCCGCTCTCGGATTCCCACCGCGAGCGCAAGCGCCTGATGTCGCTTTGCAAAGGACGCTATAATGACTGCGTTCAGCGCGATGAAATCCTCGTCTTTCATAGGCGGCTGATCGACTCCGGCATCATGGCCGCCCGCTGACATCGTCTTGTCGGGCCAACATCTTTTGCCATTTGTCGGGGCGTGTGCCTTGCCCTTGGCGCGGCTGCGTGGCACGAGTGGCGCCATTGGCGCCCTCCCGTGAGGTCTAACCGTTGTCGATGCCTGAACCGCATGCCCTTGTGCTCCCTCGTGCGCAGCAGGAGCCGCTGCGCCGCAGCTTGTCGGTGATCGTGCCGATGCTCAATGAGGAGCGCGGCATCGGGCCGCTCGTGGAGCGGCTTCAGCCGGTGCTCGAGGGGCTTGGGCTTGAATGGGAGGTGATCTTCGTCGACGACGGGTCCAGGGACGGCACATTGGCGATTCTCAAGGGCTTGAATGCCCGGGACCCGCGCTTCAAGGCCATCTCGCTGAGCCGCAACTTCGGCAAGGAGCTCGCCACCGCCGCGGGGCTGACCTACGCCGGCCGCGATGCCGCCGTCATCATGGACGCCGATCTGCAGCACCCGCCCGAGCTGATCACCGAGTTCGTCAAGCACTGGCGCAGCGGCTATGAAGTCGTCTACGGCCAGCGTCTCGATCGAACTGCGGACAGCCTGGCGCACCGGCTGTCCGCACGCGCCTTCTATGTTCTTTTTCAGAAGCTGAGCGGCACGAGCCTGCCGGAAGGCGCCGGCGACTTCCGCCTCCTCGACCGCAAGGCCATCGATGCCATGAACCGCATGCGCGAGCGGGTGCGGTTCAACAAAGGGCTGTTTGCCTGGATGGGCTTCCGCTCGGTGGGCGTGCCGTTCGTTGTCCCCCCGCGCCACACCGGTGGATCTCGATGGCGTCCGAGGCAGCTGCTGCGCTTCGCCTTGGACGGGCTCGCGTCGTTCACCACAATTCCGCTCAGGGTATGGTCCTACATTGGGCTTGTCATCTCGCTGTTTGCGTTCTGTTACGCGGTGGTCTTCCTGGTCAAGACGGTGCTCTTTGGTGCCGACGTCCCGGGCTTCCCAACGCTCATCATCTCGGTGATGTTCTTCTCGGGAGTCCAGCTGCTGTCGCTGGGCATCATCGGCGAGTATCTCGGGCGCATGTACGAGGAGGTGAAGGGGCGGCCGCTGTTCCTCGTGTCTGAGGAGCTGGGGATCGACAAAGGGGCCGAACCGCAAGAAAGCCAAACCCGTTCCGCGCAGCTCCACGACGGCTGACGACGGGACCGCGTTCAGGAATTCCGGCGGTATCCAAAGCATGATCATTCTTTGCGCCGACGATTACGCGATGACGGAGGGCGTGTCGCGCGCCGTCGGAGAGCTTGCGGCGGCGCGTCGGCTGTCCGCGACCAGCGTGATCGTCACGTCGCGGCACTGGCCTGGGACAGCCCCCCGCCTGCTGGTGCACCGCACGCACTTGTCGATCGGCCTTCATCTCAACCTGACCCTCGGCAGCCCGCTCGGGCCGATGCTTCGCCTGGCTCCCAATGGGCAGTTTCCTGCGGCATCGGGAATTGTCGCCTGGGCGCTGCTCGGCATGCTCGATGCCGGCGAGATTCGCGACGAGATCGGTCGCCAGCTCGATCGTTTCGAGGCGGGGGTCGGATTTCCTCCCGATCACATCGACGGCCATCAGCACGTGCATGTGCTGCCCAGTGTGCGGACGGCCTTGCTGGAAACAGTTTCGCGCCGCTATCCCAAGCGTGCGCCGCTGATCCGGGACCCTTCGGATCGACTGGGCAGCATTCTGGCGCGGCAGTCGGCGGTGACAAAGGCCATAGCGGTTGCGGTCCTCGCCACCGGCTTTCACGGAGCGGTGCGCAGCCATGGACTGCGGACCAACGACAGCTTCGCCGGCTTCTCCGATTTCAATGTCGATCAGCCTTACGGCGAGGAGCTGGAGCGCGCCATGCAGCGCGCCGGGCCGCGCCATATGGTGATGTGCCACCCCGGCCATCCCGATGCCGAGCTTGCCGGGCTCGACCCAGTGGTCGCCCGGCGGCGCATGGAGTATGACGCCCTCATGGGCAATCCCTCCCTCATGGGGCGCATCTGGCGCCCGTCGCGGCGCGCGGACGGCCCGCCGTTCGACTGGTCGCTGCCGGAGCCGCAGGCATGAGGGGCCTCTTGGAGAAGATCATCCCGGGTGATCAGCATCCGCTGCGTCACGGCTTTGCGTTTCTCTTCTGTGGTGCCCTGTCGCTCACCGTCGATGCCGTAGTCCTGAAGCTGCTGACGGTCCTGCTCGGCATGCACCCCATCGCCGCGCGGCTGGTTGCGATCTCGATTGCCATGGTTTCGGGCTGGCTGTCGCACCGCACCTTCACTTTTGCCCTGACGACGACGCCGACGCTGGCGGAGTTCCTGCGCTATGTAGCGGTGGGGTGGCTGGTATCGGCCATCAACTACGGCGTCTTCGTCGCCATCATTCTGGCGCGTCCGGCCATTGAGCCGCTGATCGCGCTGTTCGCGTCGGCTTTTGTCGCCATGATCTTCGCCTACTTCGGCATGCGTTACGCAGCCTTCCGCCAGCCGCCGGCGGCCGGCGGAGACTAGAGCAGGATCGCTTCAGGTTGAATCACCTCGCCCACGAGCGACGGTGCGGCTGAAGCGTCGATCCTGCTCTGCTTCCTTGATCTTCTTGAATGGAACGATCTCGCTCCAGGTCCCGCCGGCGACCCTCGCCGCCGCTCGCGCGTATGCTAACGTGAGTGCAGACACAGAAGACTGGATCGCGCCATGCCCCATCTCATCATCGAGTACTCGGCCAACCTCGATAGCGTTCTCGACATCGCGCGACTGGTGTCTGCCCTGCACGAGGCTGCGCTCGAGACCGGCGTATTTCCCCTGGGGGGAATACGCACCCGGGCGGAGCGGCGCGAGGTCTATGCCATCGCGGACCGCCATCCGGACAACGCCTTCATCCACGTGCAGGCAAGGATCGGCGCCGGCCGCCCACCCGACGTCAGGGAGAAGGCCGCGGCGCATATCTTCGATCGGCTGAAGGGGGAGACGGCCGGCGTGTTTGCCAGCCGGCCGCTGGGTCTCACCTTCGAGATCGTGGAGATCGATCCTGTCGGCAGCCTCAAGCATAACAACCTGCACGAGATCGCGGCGGCACGCCGCAAGGGAGCCGCAGCATGAGTACGAAGAGCAAAGACGCGCCCACGAAGGCGTTGGAGGAAAACCTGGTCAAGGCCGAGCGCTACCTTACGAGGTTCAAGGCGGCACCGGTCCGACATCTGATCGCCGGCGAGCCGGTGGCCAGCGTCAAAGGCGGCAGCTTGGAGACCCTGTGCCCCGTCGACAATACCGTGCTTGCCAAGGTAGCCGCCGGCGGCGCCGCCGACATCGATGCTGCGGCAAGGGCCGCCGCCGCCGCCTTCCCGGCCTGGCGGGCAATCTCAGGTGCCAAACGGCGCGCCATCCTGCATGAGATTGCCGATGCCATAGAGGCGCGCGCGGAGGAGATCGCGCTCGTCGAGAGCATGGATACGGGCCAGCCCGTCCGCTACATGAGCAAGGCGGCACTGCGCGGCGCCGAGAACTACCGCTTCTTCGCCGACCGGGCGCCTGGGGCGGCGGACGGGCTGTCGCTGCCCGACACCGATCATGTCAACTACACCATGCGGCAGCCGATCGGCCCCGTCGGCATCATCACGCCCTGGAACACCCCGCTCATGCTGTCGACGTGGAAGATTGCGCCGGCGCTGGCTGCGGGATGCACCATCGTCCACAAGCCCGCCGAATGGAGTCCGCTCAGCGCCACGCTGCTCAACGAGATCATGGACGGCGTCATCCGCAAGAACGGGCTGCCAGGCGGCGTCGTCAACATGGTGCACGGTTTGGGCGAGGACGCCGGCAAGGCGCTGACCGAGCATCCCCTGATCAAGGCCATCGGCTTCGTCGGCGACAGCCGTACGGGCTCGCTGATCATGGCCCAGGGTGCCGCCACCTTGAAGCGCGTGCACTTCGAGCTCGGCGGCAAGAACCCAGTGATCGTGTTCGACGACGCCGATCTCGACAAGGCGCTCGACGCCGTGCTGTTTATGATCTACAGCCTCAACGGCGAGCGCTGCACCTCCTCGAGCCGGGCGCTGGTGCAGAAGTCGATCTATGAGGGCTTCACCGCCAAGCTCACCGAGCGCGTCAAGAAGATCAAGGTGGGCCATCCGCTCGACCCGGCAACCGAGATCGGCCCGCTGATCCACCCGAACCACGTCGACAAGGTGCTGAGCTTTCCGGCGGCTGCCAGTAAGGAGGGGGCGAGGATCGCTTGTGGCGGCGGCCGCGCGCTCGGAGGCATGGGCAACTTCGTCGAGCCGACGCTCTATCTCGACGCCAAGTCTGGCATGCGCATCGCCCAGGAGGAGATCTTCGGCCCGGCTCTGGCCGTGCTGCCCTTCGCGGACGAGGCGGAGGCGCTCAGCATTGCCAATGACGTGCGCTACGGGCTGACCGGCTACATCTGGACCGGCGACGTCGGCCGGGCACACCGAATGGCGCGCGATCTGGAGGCGGGCATGATCTGGGTGAACTCGGAGAACGTGCGCCACTTGCCGACGCCCTTCGGCGGCATGAAGGCCTCGGGCATCGGCCGCGACGGCGGCGACTACTCGTTCGACTTCTACATGGAAACCAAGAACATTGCCGTCGCGTACGGCACCCATAAGGTGCCCAAGGTCGGCGCCTGACGCCGAGCCGGCGCATTTCGGGAGGGTCTTCCGCATGCCAGTGCCCAAGCACATCTTCAACCCGCCCTTCAATGTCGTGCGCTGCAGCCACGCCGTTCTGCGCGTGCGCGACCTCGTGGCGAGCCGACGCTTCTACGAGGACACCGTCGGCCTGAAGGCTGAGGATGCGGGCAAGGACGCGATCTACTTCCGCGGCATGGAGGAGCGCAACCATCATTCCCTCGTACTCAAGCAGGCCACCGAGCCGGCCGTCGAGCGCCTCGGCTTCAAGGTCGGCAGCGAGGAGGACCTCGACCGCGCGCACACGTTCTTCAAGGAGCGCCAGCTCCCAGCCGAGTTCGTGGATGTTCCGTTCCAGGGCCGCACGTTGCATGCCACGGACACCCAGGGCAACCGGCTTGAGCTCTATTTCAAGATGGCTCAGGCGGAGCGCATTCTGCAGCAGTACGGCCACTACAAGGGCTGCCAGCCGCAGCGGCTCGACCATTTCAACGTGTTCGCCCCCGACGTGCAGGGCTCCATCGACTTCTACGCCTCGCTCGGCTTCCGGCTGACCGAGTATTCGGAGACGGACGACGCCGAGCCCAAGATTGCCGCCGCCTGGATGCACCGCAAAGGCAGTGTACACGATCTTGCCTTCACCCATGGGAAGGGGCCGCGCCTGCATCACATCGCCTACTGGGTGCCGACCGCGCTCAGCATCATCCATCTGTGCGACGTGATGGCCACGACCGGCTATCTTGCCAACATGGAGCGAGGGCCCGGCCGGCACGGCATCTCGAATGCCTTCTTCCTCTACGTGCGTGATCCCGACGGGCATCGCGTCGAGCTCTACACCTCGGATTACCTGACGGTCGATCCGGACCACGAGCCCCTGCGCTGGTCGATCCGCGACCCGCGCCGCCAGACGCTGTGGGGCACACCGGCGCCACGCTCATGGTTCGAGGAGGGCTCGACCTTCCCGAACGTCCCGGTGCGCGCGCCGCTCTTCGAGGCTCAGCCCATCGTGGCCGACTGAGCCACGCGGCCCTGAGCCGTCAAAGAGGCTTCTCGCCGATCTCTCGCTCGAGCGCGGGCATTATGCTGTGGCGCTCGCGCAGGAACGGGTTGATGGTGAGCGCGCGACGATAGACTGCCAGCGCCTCGCGGTGCCGCCCCCTGGCTATATGGATGAGACCCATACCCGCCAGCGCGCCGAAGTGCCTCGGCTCCAACGCCAGCACACGCTCGATGTCGGCAAGCGAGCGGTCGTACTCGCCCAGCATATAGAGCACGGTCGCCCGCTTGTTCCAGCCTTCGGCCCAGTCCGGCCGGCGCTTGACGACGTCGTCGAGAAGCGGCAGCGCCAGGACGGGGATTCCCTGGCTCATCGCCAGGATGGCTCGATTCATCAGCCCGTCGAGCTCGCGGTCTCCCGACTGCTGCCACAGCTTCCAGATCTCGGCGACGATCTCGTCACCCTCGGCCTGGGCCCCGGCGGCCTTGAGCCGGTTGAACAGCGCGTCGAGTTGCTGCGCGCGAGCGTCCGCTTCGGGTGCCGATTGGGCCGGGCGCAGCAGTGCGCCTGCACCCGCGGGGTCGGCGGCGGCAACCAGGACGGCAATCAACGCCGCCTGCAGGTGCGGCAGGTACAGGACGGTGCGTGATCGCATGCTTCGCCCTCCCTCGCGATCAGATCGTGCAGGAGGGAAGCATCACATATGGATCGGCCGCTTGTCGACGGCCAGAGCGGCTTCCTTCACCGCCTCCGTCAGCGTCGGATGGGCGTGGCAGGTGCGCGCGAGGTCCTCGGCCGAACCGCCGAACTCCATGATGACCGCGGCCTCGGCGATCATCTCGCTGGCCGCAGCACCGATGATGTGGACGCCCAGAATGCGGTCGGTGGCGGCATCGGCCAGGATCTTGACGAAGCCCTCCGTGGTCTTGTTGACCTTGGCACGGCCATTGGCCGTGAACGGGAACTTGCCGACGTTGTAGGCGATGTTGGCGGCCTTGAGTTCCTCCTCGGTCTTGCCGACGGAGGCGATCTCGGGGGAGGTGTAGACCACGTTCGGGATCACGTCGTAGTTCACGTGGCCGGCTTGGCCGCCGAGAATCTCGGCGACCGCCATGCCCTCGTCCTCGGCCTTGTGGGCGAGCATGGGCCCGGCGATGACGTCGCCGATGGCATAGATGCCGGGCACGCTCGTCTGGAAGCGTGCATCGACGACGACGCGCTTCTTGTTGTCGAGCTGGACGCCGGCCGCCTCCAGGCCGAGCCCTTCCGTATAGGGTGTGCGGCCGATGGCGACCAGCACCACGTCCACCTCCACCGCTGTGGCGGCACCGCCCGCGGCAGGCTCGATGGTTACCTTCTGGCTCGCGCCGTTCCTGGCGACGCCCGTGACCTTGCTCGACAGCTTGAAGCTCATGCCCTGCTTCATGAGGATGCGCTGGGCCGCCTTACCGACCTCTGCGTCCATGCCGGGAAGGATGCGATCCAGGAACTCGACGACCAGCGCCTCCGAGCCGAGCCGGCGCCAGACGGAGCCGAGCTCGAGCCCAATGACGCCGGCCCCGATCACCAGCAGCCGCTTCGGCACCCGCTGCAGCGTCAGCGCGCCGGTGGATGAGACGATCGATACCTCATCAATGCCAATTCCGGGCAGCCTCGCCACGTCGGAGCCGGTGGCGATGACGATCGTCTTGGTGTCGAGCCGCTGCTTGTCGCCGTTTGCAAGCGTCACGCCGACCTTGCCGGCCCCGAGGACGGTTGCCGTGCCGTGAAAAGCGTCGATCTTGTTCTTCTTGAGCAGGAAGGCGACGCCGTCGACATTGCCTTTGACGCCCTGGTCCTTGTAGGCCAGCATCTTGGCGAGATCGAGCTTCGGCGCAACCTCGATGCCCATGACAGCAAAGCCGTTTGCAGCCTCGTCGTAGAGTTCGGAGGCGTGCAGCATCGCCTTGGAGGGAATGCAGCCGACATTGAGACAGGTGCCTCCGTGCGTGGCGCGCTTCTCGATCACGGCCACCTTCATTCCGAGCTGTGCCGCGCGGATGGCGCACACATAGCCGCCGGGGCCGGTGCCGATGACGATCAGGTCGTAGGGTTGTGGCATTGTCTTTCACTCGAGCTGCTGCCCCTTCGACCGTTGCGGCCGGTCCCCTTCCGCGGGAAGGGGAAAGGGGTGGGGTGAAGCGGTGCGGAGGCCGGCCTACAGCTCCAGCACGAAGCGCTGCGGGTCTTCGAGATATTCCTTCACCCGCACGAGGAACGTTACCGCCTCCTTGCCGTCGACGATGCGGTGATCGTAGCTGAGCGCCAGGTTCATGATGGGCCTGATCACGATCTGGCCGTTGCGAACGACGGGCTTCTCCTCGATGCGGTGCATGCCGAGAATGCCGGACTGAGGTGCGTTGAGGATCGGCGTTGAGAGCAGCGAGCCGAACACGCCGCCATTGGTGATCGAAAACGTGCCGCCCTGCATCTCCTCGATTGAAAGCTTGCCCTCGCGCGCGCGCTTGCCGAAGTCGGCAATGGCCTGCTCGATCTCGGCGATGGACATGCGGTCGGCCTCGCGCACCACCGGCACCACCAAGCCCTTGTCGGTGCTCACCGCCACGCCGATATGGTAGTAATTCTTGTAGATGATGTCCTGGCCGTCGATCTCGGCGTTGACGGCCGGAATCTCGCGCAACGCTTGGATGCAGGCCTTCACGAAGAAGCCCATGAAGCCCAGCTTCACGCCGTAGCGCTTCTCGAAAAGATCCTTGTACTCCTTCCTGAGATTCATCACGGCGCTCATGTCCACATCGTTGAACGTCGTGAGCATTGCTGCCGTGTTCTGCGCGTCCTTGAGGCGGCGCGCGATGGTCTGGCGCAGCCGCGTCATGCGCACGCGCTCCTCGCGTGCGGCATCGTTGGGCACGGATGGCGCGCGCATCTGCGCCGGCACGGGTGCCGTAACAGGCGCCGCGTAAGCCGCTGCCTGGACGGCGGCAACAGAAGGGGCAGGTCCGGGAGGTGCTGCCGCCTTGCCCGCGGCCGCACCCATAACGTCCTCCTTCAGCACCTGCCCGTGCCGGCCCGAACCCTTGACGTCGGCGGCGGTGAGCCCGTGCTCCTCCATCATCTTGCGTGCCGCCGGTGCGGGTGGGACGCCGGGCGCTGGCCGTGCTGGCGCAGCCTTTCCGTCCGGAGCCGGCCTGGCCGCCGCAGGCTCGGCCCTTGCGGCGGGCTGCGGTGCTGCACGGGCGCCTTCGCTGATGGATCCCAGCACGGTGCCTACGGCCACGGTCGTACCTTGCGGCACCTTGATGTCCGACAGAACGCCGGTAGCCGGCGCCGGCACCTCCACAGTGACCTTGTCGGTCTCGAGCTCGCACAGCGGCTCGTCGGCATTCACCGCTTCGCCCGGCTTCTTGAACCACTGGCCCACCGTTGCTTCGGTGACGGACTCACCCAGCGCCGGCACTTTGATCTCAATCGTCATCTTCTCACCATCTCAGGCGGACAGCGCCTGATCGATCAACGCTTTCTGCTCTTGGTTGTGCTTGCTCGCGAGACCCGTAGCCGTCGCGGCGGACGCGGGACGCCCTGCGTAGCGCGGCCGCTTCGCCGTGCTGTGCGCATGCTCCAGGACCCACTCCAGGTTTGCCTCGACGAAGCTCCAGGAACCCATGTTCTTGGGCTCCTCTTGCGCCCATACGACATCTGCCTGCGGGAACCGTGACAGCTCGTGCACAAGCGCACGGGCAGGGAAGGGGTAGAGCTGCTCGACGCGCATCAGATAGATGTCGTCGATGCCGGCTGCCTCACGCGCTTCGTAGAGATCGTAGTAGACCTTGCCGGAGCATAGCACGACGCGGCTGATCCTGGCGTCCGGCTTGAGTTTGATCTTCTCCCCGGGACGCGACTGCGCGTCATCCCATAGCACCCGATGAAATGATGTGCCGGGCCCCATATCGGCCAGCTCGGAGACCACCCGCTTGTGCCGCAGGAGCGACTTGGGCGTCATGATCACCAGCGGCTTGCGGAACTTGCGGTGCAGCTGCCGGCGCAGGACATGAAAATAGTTGGCCGGAGTCGTGCAGTTGGCGACCTGCCAGTTGTCCTCGGCGCAGAGCTGCAGGAAGCGCTCGAGCCTTGCCGAGGAATGCTCGGGTCCCTGGCCTTCGTAGCCGTGCGGGAGCAGGCACACGAGGCCCGACATCCGCAGCCACTTGCGCTCGCCCGATGAGACGAACTGATCGAAAACGACCTGCGCGCCGTTGGCGAAGTCGCCGAACTGCGCCTCCCACATGACGAGCGCGTTAGGCTCGGCAAGCGTGTAGCCGTACTCGAAGGCCAGAACCGCCTCCTCGGATAGCATCGAGTTGATGACCTCGAAGCGGCCCTGGTCCGGCGACACGTATTTCAGCGGCGTATAGCGGCGCTCCGACTCCTGGTCGAGCAGCACGGAATGACGCTGGGAGAACGTGCCGCGCTCGCTGTCCTGGCCGGAGAGCCTGACCGGGACGCCTTCCTTGAGCAACGTGCCGAAAGCCAGATGCTCGGCCATCGACCAGTCGATACCGGTGCCCGTCTCCACCATCTCGCGCCGGCGCTGCAGCAGGCGCTGCACGGTCTTATGGGCATTGAAGTCCTGCGGGATCGCCGTGATGCGGCGGCCGACCTCTTTCAGCGTGTCGATCGCCACGGCGGTGGAGCCGCGGCGGGCCTCGTCCTCGGCAAAGCCGATATCCGACCAGCGTCCGTCGAGCCAATCCGCCTTGTTGGGCTTGTAGCTGTCGGCTGCGGCAAGCTCGGCCTCGAGGTGGTTGCGGAAGCTGCTCTGCATCCCCTCGACGTCCTGCTTCGTCACCACCCCTTCCTCGATCAGCCGCTTGGAGTAGATCTCCACCGCGGTCGGGTGTGCCCTGATGGCGCGGTACATGAGCGGCTGGGTGAACGCCGGCTCGTCGCTCTCGTTGTGGCCGTACCGGCGGTAGCAGAACATGTCGATGACGACCGGCTTCTGAAACTTCTGCCGGAACTCGGTGGCGATCTTGGCAACGTGCACCACGGCTTCCGGGTTGTCGCCGTTGACGTGGAAGATCGGCGCCTCGACCATCTTTGCCACGTCGGAGCAATAGGGCGACGAGCGCGAGTGACGCGGGCTGGTCGTGAAGCCGATCTGGTTGTTGATGATGAAGTGGATCGAGCCGCCGGTGCGGTGACCCTTCAGGCCGGAGAGGCCGAAACACTCTGCCACCACGCCCTGGCCGGCGAACGCGGCGTCGCCGTGGATGAGCAGCGGCAGCACTGGCGTGCGCTCGCCCGGCTTGCAGCCATGCTGATCCTGCTTGGCGCGCACCTTGCCGAGCACGACCGGATCGACGATCTCCAGGTGCGAGGGATTGGCGGTCAGCGACAGATGCACGTTGTTATTGTCGAACGACCGGTCCGAGGAGGCGCCGAGGTGATACTTGACGTCGCCGGAGCCCTCGACCTGATCGGGCTTGAACGAGCCGCCCTTGAACTCGTTGAAGATGGCGCGATGCGGCTTGCCCATCACGTTGGCCAGCACGTTGAGGCGGCCGCGGTGCGCCATGCCGATGACGATGTCCTTGATGCCCAGCTGGCCGCCGCGCTTTATGATCTGCTCGAGCGCGGGGACCATCGCCTCGCCGCCGTCGAGACCGAAGCGCTTGGTGCCGGTGTATTTGACGTCGGCGAACTTCTCGAACGTCTCCGCTTCGATCAGCTTGTTCAGGATGGCCCTCTTGCCCTCGACGGTGAAGACGATGTCCTTGTCGCGCCCCTCGATGCGCTCCTGGATCCAAGACTTCTGCGCCGGCGAGGTGATGTGCATGAACTCGACGCCGATCTGACGGCAGTAGGTGCGGCGCAGAATCTTCAGGATCTCGCGCACGGTCGCCACCTCGAGGCCCAGCACCTTGTCGATGAAGATCGGACGGTCGAGATCGGCTTCGGTGAAGCCGTAGGTTTCGGGCCTCAGCTCCTTGTGGATCTTGCGCTCGGTAAGGCCGAGCGGGTCGAGGTCGGCGGCGAGATGGCCCATCACACGATAGGCGCGGATGAGCATCAGCGCACGGATGCTGTCCTGCGTGGTGCGCAGCGACGCCATCGGACTCAGTTCGAACCCGGCCGTGCTTGCGCGCGCCTGGAGCTTTTCGCGTATGTTGCGCTCGGTTGCGCCGTAGTCGCCCGTCAGCGCGCCGAGCAGCTCGGAGCTGGGCTCCAGATGCTCGAGCGGCTTGGCCCAGGACGGCCCATGTCCGTGGCCGTTGCCCTCGGCGCCCGCCTGCTCGTCCTGAAGACTCGCAAAGAAAAGACGCCACTCGTCGCTGACCGAGCCCGGATTGCGCTCGTATTGTGCCTGCATCTCTTCGATGTAGGCCGCGTTGGTACCTTGCAGGAACGAGGTGCGCGCGAAGGCTTCGTTCTTGGCCTGACGGGTCATGTCGGATCAAAATCCCTGGGCATGGAAGGGTGGAGGCGAGGCCGAACACATACGCGCACTAAGACGCCCGCGCGGAGGCGGCCGCTCAGCACGACAGTCATTTAGTACAGTTCACCCGCCTTCGTAAGGCCTACAAACGTCAGTGCCCAAAGAAGGTGCAGCTTGGCTCCTATGCGCGCCCGAGCACCCGCGAAAGCGTCGTGCCGAGGGAGGCTGGACTGTCCGCAACGGCGATGCCTGCCGATTGCATCGCCTCGACCTTGTCCTCGGCCTTGCCCTTGCCTCCGGAGATGATGGCACCGGCATGGCCCATGCGCCGTCCCGGCGGGGCAGTGGTGCCCGCAATGAAGCCGGCCATGGGCTTTTTGCGGCCCCTCTTGGCCTCGCTCCTGATGAAATCCGCCGCGTCCTCTTCCGCGCTGCCCCCGATCTCGCCGATCATGATGATGGAGGTGGTGGCAGGATCGGCCAGAAACATCTCCAGCACGTCAATGAACTCGGTGCCCTTGACGGGGTCGCCGCCAATGCCGACGGCCGTCGACTGGCCGAGGCCCGCATCCGTCGTCTGCTTCACGGCTTCGTACGTGAGCGTGCCGGAGCGCGAGACGATCCCGACCGTGCCGGCCGAGAAGATGTTGGCCGGCATGATGCCGATCTTGCATTGGTTGGGCGTCAGAACGCCCGGGCAGTTGGGCCCAACGAGACGGGACATCGACCCGCCGAGCGCCCGCTTGACCTTGACCATGTCGAGCACCGGGATGCCTTCGGTGATGCAGACGATCAGCTCGATCTCGGCATCAATGGCCTCCAGGATGGCGTCGGCGGCGAAGCGCGGAGGCACATAGATGGAGGTCGCCGTAGCGCCGGTCTTTTTCTTGGCATCCAGCACGGTGTCGAAGATCGGCACGCCGGCGAGCTTCGGATCGGGATGTTTTGTGCCGCCCTTGCCGGGGGTCACGCCGCCGACGACCTTCGTGCCGTAGGCCAGCGCCTGCTGGGTGTGAAATGTGCCCTGGCTGCCCGTGAACCCCTGGCAGATGACCTTGGTGCTGCTGTCGATGAGGATGGCCATGGGTCAGGCTGCCTTCTTCACTTCGTCAGTGATCTTCTTGGCGGCGTCGGCGAGATTGTCGGCCGGCACGATCTTCAGGCCGGATTGAGCCAGGATCTGCTTGCCGAGCTCGACGTTGGTGCCCTCCAGGCGCACGACCAGCGGCACCTTGATGGCCATGTCGCGGGCGGCCGCAACCACGCCCTCGGCGATGATGTCACAGCGCATGATGCCGCCGAAGATGTTGACCAGGATGCCCTTCACGTTCGGGTCCGAAAGGATGATCTTGAAGGCTGCCGCCACCTTCTCCTTGGTGGCGCCGCCGCCGACATCGAGGAAGTTCGCCGGCTCCGAGCCGTAGAGCTTGATGATGTCCATGGTGGCCATGGCCAGGCCCGCGCCGTTGACCATGCAGCCGATCTCTCCGTCGAGCTTCACGTAGTTGAGATCGTGCTTGGAAGCTTCGACCTCGGCCGGATCTTCCTCGCCGATGTCGCGCATCTCCTGCACGTCCTTGTGCCGGAACAGCGCGTTGTCCTCGAAATTGATCTTGGCATCCAGGCACAGCAGCTTGCCGGCCTTGGTCACGACCAGCGGGTTGATCTCCAACAGCGCCATGTCCTTCTCGACGAACGCCGTGTAGAGCGCCTCGATCAGCTTCACGCATTGGTCGATCTGGTCGCCCTCGAGCTTGAGCGCGGAGGCGACCTTGCGTCCATGAAAGGGCGAGTAGCCGGACGCCGGGTCGATCGAAAGCGTCACGATCTTGTCGGGCGTCTCATGCGCCACCTTCTCGATGTCCATCCCGCCTTCGGTGGAGGCGATGAAGGCAATGCGCGAGGTCGCGCGATCGACGAGTGCGGACAGATAGAGCTCGCGGGCGATGGCCGAGCCGTCCTCGACGTAGAGCCGCTTGACGACGCGGCCGGCAGGTCCGGTTTGGATCGTCACCAGCGTCCTGCCCAGCATCTGGCCGGCAAAGGCCTTCACTTCGTCGATCGACTTGGCAAGCCGCACGCCGCCCTTGTCGCCGGCCTCGGCCTCCATGAACTTGCCTTTGCCGCGGCCGCCGGCGTGGATCTGTGCCTTGACCACCCACACAGGGCCGGGGAGGCCCTGTGCCGCCTTCGCCGCCTCATCAGGCGTGAAGGCCGGCGCGCCCAAGGCCACCGGAACGCCATACTGCTTCAACAGCTGCTTGGCCTGATACTCGTGAACGTTCATGCCACCCCCGTCGCCTTTCCCTAGCCTTAGGCCGATCTGGCATACAGTATACCAGAGCTGCCGACCGTGCGCTATCTCCTATTGCGCCACCGCGTGCAGGTCATATTGCACTGCGACACCGCCTCATCTCAATCACGACTTTGGCTGGCAGCAAAGGCGCAGCCGTCGCACAAGCGCGCGTGCGGCCGGGACGCGGACGGAGGGCTGCTCAGGCGATGCGCGTCACCTCGAAGCTGGCCTCTTCCGGGCGCACCGCGATCATCTCGATCTCGACCTTGGCGCCCATGGGCAGGGCCGCAACGGCGATGGTGGAGCGCGCCGGGTAGGGCTCGCTGACATACGACTTGTAGACTTCGTTGACCGCGGCGAAATCACCCATGCTGGTGAGGAAGATTGTGGTCTTGACCACGTGCGCAAAGGAAAGTCCCGCTGCGTCCAGGATCGCCTTGAGATTCTCCAAAGACTGCCTGGCCTGGGCGGCCACATCCCCTTCCACGAGCTTGCCGGTGGCGCCGTCGAGCGGGATCTGGCCGGAGAGGAATACGAGGTCGCCGCTTTGGATGGCGAGCGAATAGGGACCGATCGCCTTGCCCTTCGACGGAGTGATCGCAGTCTTCGTCATGGCACCTACCCGCCGAGCTGCGGCGCAATCTTGATGCAGGCATCGATCAGCGTCTTTACGGACTGTACCGATTTCATGAACATCTGACGCTCGGAATCGTTCATCTCCACCTGGACGATCCTCTCCACGCCGTTGGCGCCGATCACGACCGGCACGCCGACGTAGGTGTCCTTTACGCCGAACTCGCCGTTGAGATAGGCCGCGCACGGGAGCACGCGGCGCTTGTCCTTGAGGTAGCTCTCGGCCATGGCGATGGCGGATGCTGCGGGCGCGTAGAATGCCGATCCGGTTCCGAGCAGGGCCACGATCTCGCCGCCGCCGCCGCGGGTGCGCTTGATCATGGCGTCGAGCTGCTCCTGGGTGAACATGCCGAGCTTGACGCAATCGGGCAGCGGCACGCCACCGATCGTGGAGTAGCGCACCATCGGCACCATGTCGTCGCCGTGGCCGCCGAGCGTCATGGCCCGGACATCCTCGATCGACACATTTGCCGCTTCCGCCAGGAAGCAGGCGAAGCGCGATGAATCGAGCACCCCGGCCATGCCGACGACCTTGCTGGCCGGCAGGCCCGAGAACTTCTGCAGCGCCCACACCATGGCATCGAGCGGATTGGTGATGCAGATGACGAACGCGCCGGGCGCATACTTCTTGATGCCTGCGCCCACCTGCTCCATCACCTTCAGATTGATGCCAAGCAGATCATCGCGGCTCATGCCGGGTTTGCGGGGAACACCCGCCGTGACGATGCACACGGAAGCGCCTTCGATGGCGGCATAGGGGTCGACGCCGGAGCCGGCAAGCTTGGCATTGAAACCCTCGATGGCAGCGGTCTGCGCGAGATCGAGCGCCTTGCCCTTGGCAACACCCTCCATCATGTCGGTGAGCACGATGTCGCCCAGCTCTTTCAGGCCTGCGAGGAGGGCGAGTGTGCCGCCAATCTGGCCAGCACCGATCAGCGCGATCTTGGTACGCGGCATTACCTGGTTCTCCCGTGGTGGGTGTCGTCGTCGGATGAAGTCGAGCCAGCCCATTCGGCCCCTCAGATTTTGATCGTTCGTTAGCCTGAAACTTCAAGCTGTTCAAGAAAAACGGGCGCTGAATCTGGGGCCACGCGATCGGCGGCGCAGACTGCCTGCGATAGAGGCAGCCGCGTGCAGCCAAGATATGGGGAACGCTTGCATTTCCGATGGCTGGCGGAGGCCGGCTTGCAGCGCTTCTGCAAAATTGAATGGTGACAAGTAATTGCGTTTAACCACGCAGGGCTGGCACGCTTGCCCCCGCTGATGCTGCGACATACGTCTTCGCCATCGATCGAAAGGCCCAAACCCGTGCCGTCTGTGGTGCTCGACAGCCCCTACAAGGACAGCAAGTCGCTGCCATTCCGCTTCCGCCAGAAGCGGTTCGCGATGGTGCAGAGCCTGATCGATGCCGTCCTGAAGGAGCGCGGCGCCTGCACCATCCTCGATGTGGGCGGCGAGGCGGTCTACTGGAACATCGCCAAGGACTATCTCGCCGGCCGCAACATCCACATCACGCTGCTGAACCGCACCTTGGAGGACGTTTCCGGGTCGCAGTTTTCCGCGCAGGTGGGCGATGCCACCAAGCTCGATCATCTGCCCGACAACAGCTTCGACCTAGTGCACTCCAATTCGGTGATCGAACACGTCGGCAACTGGGAGGCAATGATGGCCATGGCCGGCCACGTCCGCCGGCTGGCGCCGAGGTACTACGTGCAGACGCCGAACTTCTGGTTCCCGATCGAGCCGCACATGCGCGCGCCTCTGTTTCACTGGCTGCCCGAGCAGTTGCGCTATCGCATCCTGATGCGGTTCGACATCGGTTTTGCCAAGCGCAGGGGGACCGTCGATCACGCCATGCGGGACGTGCAGAGCATAGCGCTCCTGGACCGGCGGCAGTTCGCCACACTGTTTCCCGATGCCAGGATCGAGACCGAGCGCGTTCTAGGGATGCCGAAGTCCTTGATGGCCATCCGCGACTGAGAAGGTGCAATGACGCCGCAGGGCCCATCGGGCTGCAGCTGCGTGTGATAAAAGCCCAGTCCGTCCAGAAGCATAAGGTCTTGCCAGTCCATGCCTGATCATGCCCGCAACGATCGCTACTGTGTCATTGGCGCTGGCGCCTCGGGGCTGGCGGTGGCCAAGAACTTCTCGGAGCGCGGCATACCGTTCGATTGCCTGGAGCGTGAGCCCGATATCGGCGGACTGTGGAACATCTCGACCGGCAGCGGCATCGTCTATGAGACGACCCATCTCGTATCCACCAGCTCCTCGACCGGCTTCGAGGACATGCCCATGGTGGACGAAGAATATCCGGAGTATCCGAGCCATGCCCGGGTACTTGGCTACTTTCGCGACTACGTCGAAAAATTCGGGTTCGGCCGCCACATCGAATTCGGCAAGTCGGTGACGCGCGTCGCACGCCGTGACGACGGTTTCTGGGATGTCGCAATCGCCGGCGAGGTGCGCGCGCGCGCCTATCGCGGCGTCGTCATCGCAAGCGGGCATCACGATGTCCCGCGCATGCCCACCTACCCTGGCACGTTTTCTGGCGAGATCATCCATTCGCGCCGCTACAAGAGCCCCAAGCAGGTGCGCGATAAGCGCGTGCTTGTCGTCGGTTGCGGCAACTCGGCCGCGGACATAGTTTCCGACGCCGTGCACGGCGGCTCCCAGGTGTTCCTTAGCCTGCGGCGCGGATACTGGTTCGTCCCAAAATTCCTGCTCGGCTTCCCGACCGGCGACGTCGTTTCCTACGTCGAGATGGTGCCGCTGCCGCGAGTGGTCAAACGCTGGCTTTTCCAGGCGAGCCTGTGGGTGCTGCAAGGCCCGCCCTCACGCTACCGTATGCCCGATCCCGACTACTCGATCGATCAGGCGCATCCGACTATGAGCGATGAGATTCCGCGGCTGGCTGCGCACGGCAGGCTTACGGTGAAGCCCGAGATCGCAAGCTATGACGGCGACCGCGTGGTTTTCAAGGACGGCAGCTCCGAGGCGGTCGACATGATCGTTTTCGCCACCGGCTACGAGCCGGAAATCCCCTTCATCGAGCAAAGCCTGGTATTTCGCCCGGACGGGAGCCCCCGGCTGTTCCTGCGAGCCTTCCATGCCGAGCACGAAGGGCTCTTCGCCGCAGGGCTGGTACAGGCCAACGGCAGCATGTGGCGCCTCGCAGACTACCAAGCCCAGCTCATCGCCAGCTACATCGTCGCGCAGGCGAAGGCACCCGACTACGCCGCCCGGTTCCGTGCGCTCTGGGCTGTGCCGCCCTCGCGTACCGGAAAGTTCGTGGCGTCTGCCCGTCACCGCTTGGAGGCCAACTACTACGACTACCGGCGCTTGCTGAAACGCCACATCAGGCGGTTCGGTCCGGTGCGCAAGATGACCTTGGGGTCGGCGCTCGCCGACAGCCAGCAGACCGTGGCAACGCCCCACGCCGCGCGACAGGGAGCCGATGCCGCAGAGTAATCCTTAGTCGTGCCGCCTCACGCCGGAACGGGCATGTTGGGCCGATCCCTGCGCCCGGCCAGATAGGCCTCGGAGCGCATCTCGGTGAGCCGCGACGCCGTGCGCTCGAACAGAAAGTGGACGTCGCCTGCGGGGTAGAGGCCCGCTGGCTCTGCTTCCGCCGAGGCTATAAGTGAGACCCGGGCGTCGTAGAGCGTATCGATCAGGTTGACGAAGCGCCTGGCAACGTCCCGTTGCTCCGGTCTCAGCACCGGAACATGGTCGATCATCACCGTATGAAAAGTACGGGCGATGTGCAGGTAGTCGAGGGCGCCGAGGGGCACTTCGCACAGCTCCGCGAACGAGAAACGCGCAATACCCATCGACGCTTGTGGAACGCGCACCTTACGGCCCTTGATATCGAGATCCAGTTCCTCACCCGGATGGTTGCCTGTCAGTTCGGCCCAGAGCGCATCCATCTGGGATTTGGCGTGTGCGTCGGCCGGCGTGAAGTACAGCGGCTTGCCCGCTAGCTTTTCGAGGCGGAAATCCTTGGCGGCGAGCAGTTCCTGCACCTGCATATGCTCCTCGATGAGCGCAATGAATGGCAGGAAGAGCTGGCGGTTGAGGCCGTTCTTGTAGAGCTCGCTCGGGTGCACATTCGAGGTCGCGACCACCACCACCTGATTCTCAAACAGCGCACTGAAGAGCCGGCCCAGGATCATGGCGTCGGCGATGTCCGTTACATGCATCTCGTCGAAGCACAGCAGGGCCGACTTGGCGGCGAGGCGGCGTGCGACGTGCGGAATGGGGTCGCCCGGCGTGTCCTTGCGTGCCTCGGCGATGCGATCGTGCACCTCGGCCATGAACTCGTGGAAATGCATGCGTCGTTTGGGCCGGAACGTCGTGGACCTGAAGAACAGGTCCATCAGCATGGTCTTGCCGCGACCGACCGGTCCGAAGATGTAAAGCCCTCGGGGCGCAGGCTGTGTGCCCCTGAGCAGCGCGGCAACGCCGGTGCGGCGGCGCCAATGGCGGAGATCGCGGACCAGGCCGTTGAGGCTTGCTGCGATGGCCGATTGCGCCGGATCGGCGGCAATTACGCGGTCAGCCAGGAGCGATCGATACTTGTCGAGCAGCGTCATCGGGGCTTCGGCTAGCGTGGCGAAGCGGGTGGGTCAAGAAAATGGTGGGGCACCGAAGCATCGACCTTCGGGCCGGGACCCGCCCACCGCCCCGCAGGGCAAGGAAACGTTGTTCATTGCTGAAGCCGTGCGCGCGGCGCATCGCCACATGTGGCAGCGCAGCATCATTTCATGTCTTTGTCTTTCATGTATTTTTTGAGAACACACGCGCGTCACGATCAGGGTTAATTGTGCGGCGCATATAGAGATCCCAAATAGAGGGTCAACCACATCCATTGGTCGAAGAACCTCGGGTGAGGGCAAGCAAGAGGTGAGAGATCATGAGCGATCAGTTGTCCATTGAAGGCGCCATCCGCAAGCTCTGGCCGACGGAAACGGACAAGTTCCGGGACCACCTGCTGCGGCTCGATAAGGAGAGCCGCCGCCTGCGCTTTGCGCATGCCGTTTCCGACACCTTCATCGAGGAGTATGCGGGGCGCATGACCGAGTTCGGTAGCGTCGTCTATGGCCACATCGTCGACGGCCACGTACGCGGCGCCGCAGAGCTGCGCAGGTTGGGCGACTCTTGGGGCCAGGAGGCGGAAGCCGCCTTCTCGGTGGAGAAGGCCTATCAGGACCACGGTGTCGGCACGGAGTTGATGGGCCGCGTGGTCCGGGCGGCGCGCAATCGCGGCATTCGGCGGCTGTACATGAGCTGTCTTGCCGAGAACTCCAAGATGCAGGCGATCGCCAGGAAGCATGAGGCTGATCTGCGCTTCGAGTACGGTGAAGTCATCGGTGAGATCATGCCGGAGACGCCGAACTATTTCTCGATCATGGCGGAGGCAGCCGAAGACCGCGTCGGCTTCATGATTGCGGTGCTGGAGCTGCACAGCCGAATCGTCCGGGCGGCCTGATGAGGCGGGCGGCACGCGCCGTTGCGGTCGAAGAGGCTCTGCTTCATCGACCGTAGCAGCCGGCCGCTTGCGCGTTCAGGCTTTCCCTCGCCAGGACCTCGAGGCGCCCGAGCAGAACAAGTAAAGGGCCGTCTGCACGCTTCTTGCGAAGCTCAGCGGGAAGTGAACCGGAAAAGCCTGGGAAACGAGCGTGCAGGGTCCATTTGACACGAAACGAGACATCCCGCTGCCGGATATCGGCACAATTCGGGACATGCTGACACTTATTCGTGACGATCTTCAGCGCGTAAAGGCGCTGGAGCGGGCTGCCGAACTGCTCTCTGCGACGCTGGCCGAGATCGACATGGCAGAGCGGCGCCGGCTGGCTCCGTTTCCCCGCACGCTCGTCGACATGAGCATCTGGCCGTACCGGAAGCACTGACGCTCACGGTGCGTCCAGCTCCCGCGCCAGGGCCACGATGCGCGCGAGCATGGGGCTGTCTGGGCGGATGAGTTCCTCCACGATCGTGAAGTGATTTGCGCCGGGGATCACAACGCATTCGGCATAGACCCCGGCCTTTTGCCAAGTATCGGCAATATCGCGGCTTTGGCGCAGGAATTCGGCGCTCTCCTCGCCGCCGACGGCGGCAACGAAGTGTCGACCCTTGGGCGGCGCAGGGCGGAACAGCGGGCTTGCGGCCCGCGCCGTTCCATTGCTCAGCCGTAGGGCTTCGTTGATGCTCGTGCCGATCAGCGGAGGCAGGTCATAGACGCCGCTCAGCGCGTAGCCTCCGCGCACGAGATCGGCGGGCACCCCGGCAACGCGGCTCCAGTCGTTGGCGACCATGGCGGCGGTCAGATGGCCGCCGGCCGAATGACCGATCACCAGCGGGCGTTTGCGCGTTTTCTTCCAGAGCGCAGCAAGGCAAAGACTGACGTCGTCGATGATCTCGGTGATCGAGGCCGCAGGGCACAGCGAGTAGGACGGGATCGCCACCGCAATGCCCTGTGCATTCAGTTCGCGCGCAATAAAGGAGAAGTCCTTCCGGTCGCCGCGTTGCCAGTATCCCCCGTGGATATAGGCTGCGAGAGGCGAGGTATCGGCGGGCGAGAAGAGATCGTAGCGCTGACGTTCGCGGGGGCCATACGGCACATCGGTCTGCGGAGCGCTCGCCAGACGATAGGCCGACGACAGCGTCTGCCATCGATCCAGGATCTCGACGTGCTCGGGCACGCGTTTGCGGTTGTTGTATTCGGCCTCGTAGTCGATGCTGGTCGCCGTCATGCTGGTCCCTCACATGCCGCCGCGCGCATCCTCGCGAATCATGTCGGCTGCCTTCTCGCCGATCATGATCGTGGGCGCGTTGGTGTTGCCCGAAATGAGCGTCGGCATGATCGAGGCATCGGCCACCCTGAGCCCCCCGATCCCGTGCACCCTGAGCCGTGCATCGACCACGGCCCTTGGATCGTCGCCCATCTTGCACGTGCCGCAGGGGTGAAACACTGTCGTCGCGTACGCCCGCGCATACTCCATCAGCCCGTCGTCGTCCTCCACCGAGGCTCCCGGCAGGTGCTCCTCGATCACATGCCGGGCAAAGGCGGGCTGGCGCACAACGCGGCGCACGAGCTTCATGCCGTCGAGCAGGACGCGCTGATCGGCCTCGGCGGCGAGGTAGTTGGAGACAATTCTCGGCGCCGCCGCCGGATCCGCACTGGCGATGTGGATAGTGCCTCGGCTCTCGGGCCGTAGCTGGCAGACGGAGGCCGTCACGCCGCGAAAGCGATG
This sequence comes from Hyphomicrobiaceae bacterium, assembly GCA_008933705.1. Classification (GTDB taxonomy): domain Bacteria; phylum Pseudomonadota; class Alphaproteobacteria; order Rhizobiales; family Hyphomicrobiaceae; genus AWTP1-13. The sequence continues at coordinate 122,401 of WBUN01000003.1, read as the reverse complement.
CAGCCCCTGGCCCGGTCGGTCGGCGCTGAGCGGCAGGAAATGGAACTGGACGTCGGGGGCGTCGAGATCGGGCCGGGAGCGGGCAAACGCCCCCACGGCACCTGCGCCGATCGTCAAGATGCCGCTGCGCGACAGTACGTACTCGAGGCCTGTTTTGAATTGCAGCCAGGGGCTGTGCCAAACCTCGTTGAGACTGCCCGCCGTCGCGCACCGGTAGACGAAGCGTACCTGGAGGTGGTCCTGCAGGTTCTCGCCGACGCCTGCCAGCGCATGACGCACGGGAACACCGGCGTCCTTCAGCACCGAGGCGGGCCCGATGCCCGAGATCTGCAGGATTTGCGGCGAACCGATGGCGCCGGCCGCAAGGATCACCTCGCGCGAAGCCGTGATCGCTTGCCGATGGCCGTTGCGCCGATAGTGAAGGCCGGTTGCACGCTTGCCGTCCAGGGCAAGCGTTTCCACGACCGCATTGGTGATGATCTTCAGGTTCCGCCGCGAGCGGATCGGCCGCAGATAGGCAACGGCCGCCGAGCAGCGCCGCCCATTGCGATTGGTGAGCTGGAAGTAGCCGGCGCCTTCCTGGCTGGCGCCGTTGAAATCGCGGGTGCGGGGGATGCCGGCCGCCTCGCACGCGCCGATGAAGGCCTCGCAAATGGCGTTCTGCTTGAGGCGCACGTCCGCGACGCCGAGCGGCCCGCCGACCCCGTGATAGTGATCGGCGCCGCGTTCCTGGTCCTCGGCGCGCATGAAGTAGGGCAGCACGTCCTCGTAGGACCAGCCGGCGTTGCCGCGCTGGCGCCAGATATCATAATCGTGCGCCTGGCCCCTGACGTAGAGCAGGCCGTTGATGGCGCTGGAGCCTCCCAGCACGCGCCCGCGCGGCCAGTTCACGATGCGCCCGCCAAGATGCGGCTCAGGCCCCGACCCGAACTGCCAGGTGACTGCAGGGTTGGAAAAGTTGCGATAGTAGCCCGCGGGGATATGTATCCAGGGATTGCTGTCCCGTCCGCCGGCTTCGATGAGGGCCACTTTGACGCTTTGATCTTCACTCAGCCGGTTCGCCAGCACACACCCCGCCGAACCCGCTCCGACGATGACATAGTCGAAGACGCTGCCGTCCATTCCTCGAGCTTTCCCCAGTCCACTTGTCGTTGGCTGCAACTGTAGGGCCGGCAGGCGACCATGCCAAGGATTGATCGGCGGCTGCTAGCCGAGGCGAAGTGCGTGCCGCAGGAACGCGAGTTCGGCCTCGAGCACGGCGATGATCGTCTGCGCTGACCGGAACCCGTGTCCCTCGCCGGCGAACTCGTGGTAGGTGACCTCGATGCCGCGCTTCTCCAGCTTTTCGACAATGAGACGGGATTGCTCCGGCGGCACGATCTTGTCGTCCAGGCCCTGGAACAGGATGAGCGGCGCCTTGATCCGGTGCGTCAGGTTGAGCGGAGAGCGCGCGGCGAACACGTCGCGCCACTTGCCGGGCTTGGTGCCCAGCAGCCGGTGCAAATAGCCCGACTCGAACTTGTGCGTGTGCTTGAGCAGGAGGCGCAGGTCGGAGACGCCGTAGTGCGAGCTGCCGGCCGCAAAGGCATCCGTCGTCGCAAGGGCCATGAGAACGGTGTAGCCGCCCGCACTGCCACCGGCTATGGCGATCCGGCTGGCGTCGGCCAGACCTTGCCGTGCCAGATGCCGAGCTGCGGCGGCGCAATCGGCCACATCGGCAATGCCCCATTGGCCATCCAGACGGCACCGATAGGCGCGCCCGTATCCGGTGCTGCCGGAGTAGTTGACATCGAACACAGCAAAGCCGCGGCTGGTGTAGAACTGACTACTCATCTTGAGGCCGGTATCGGCCATGCTGGTCGGGCCGCCGTGCACCAGCACCAGGGCTGGCGGCGAGGCACCGTTTGGACCCTCGTAGTGCGGGTTCGTCGGAGCATAGTAGATGCCGTGGACGGCTTCGCCGTCAGGCCGGCGGAAGGTGCGGACCTCGCCACGACTGACGAATTCCCGTTCGATGTTGCCACCGTCCCGGGGCCCCAACACCTCGATGCCGCTTCCCGTTATGCGCGCCACCACCGGCGCCGACGTGGGCGTGGCAACGAGCGCGGCAAAACCATCGGCGAAGGCGATCGGTTGATCGATGCGTGCCGCGTGCGCCTGCACGCAGTGCGCCGCCTGCACGGCGCGGCCGGCTGCCAGGCTGCCGGTATCGATCCGCGGTCTGCCCTGCTGCAGGAAGATGGCTGCGAACCTGCCGTCGGGATGAAGGGCAAAGCTGCGCATTCCGAGTACCCATTGCGCGCGTGACAGATCCGCCCCGCGTCGGGCTTGGACGCGAGCGACCCGATCGCCTTGCCAGCGGTAGAGGCCGCCCCACCCGGTCTTGTCCCAAACGAAGTAGAGGCAGCCGTCTGGGCCCCACTCGGGCTGAAAGACGAAGCTGCCATTGCCCCCCGCGATCCTCTTCGGCCGCCCGATCGTTCCATCATCGCGGGCATCGGCAACGTAGAGCGTTGCGCTATCCCACGGCATATCGGGCAGGTCCCAGGCAAGGAAGGCGAGGCTCCGGCCGTCCGGCGACAGGCGCGGGCTCGCATAGAACCCCCTGCCGGCCGCCAGCTCACTCACCTTGCCGCGTCTGCCCGACAGCGCGACCGCCACGAGCATGTTTCGGGGTTTCGGCGCGGCGCCATGCTGTTCGGCGACTGCAAGCAGGCGGCGCCGGTTTGCATCGTGCGCGAAGTCGGCGAACCGCGTGTTGAAGACGCTGGTCAGCCGCCGCGGCCCGTGCCCCGGCGTCAGCATGTGAACCTGCTGGTCCCTGTCGTTGCAGAAGTAGATCGTGTCGCCGACAGCGAGAAGCTCGCCGCCGCCGTATTCGTGAATGCGGGAGCGGGCCGAGAACGGCTGCATGAGCAGCTCTTCCGCCTTTCCCTCATCGGTGATCCTCATGATGGTCTGGCGGCCGCCCTGCTCCGGCCGCGCCTCCGTCCAGCAGATGGCATCTCCAGCTGCTTGCAGCATGCCGAGGCGGCGACTGGCACGCGCGGCGAGGGCTGGCGTAATGGGGGACGGCCAGGTCCCGAACGGGGCACGCTTCTTGGCTGACATGCAGGCTCCCATCGCTCGACAGGGAACAAAGCCGCTACGGTTCGGTCAGCGCCCCAGCGATGGCCGCCACAGCAGACGGAAAAACTCTTGCATTGCGGCATCCAAGCGAGCAAATGGCCTTTGCAGTTGCAAATAGGTCAGCTATCCTGTCCTTTAATTGCGGCCACCTGACGCGATGGGCCGTGCCGGAAGACCGACCGGCGCCGGGAGCATCGCGTCGGCGTTCGCAGACTGGGGTGAGACTGCCGCTCGGATCGCGGCACCCGTTGTTGCGCTGCAATCCCCGTCCGACCCGGGAGACAGGGACGCCGCAACAGGCCGGATGTGGTCCATGGAGCGACGGCGGCCGGCTCCGCACGATACTGAACGTTATTCCCCCTGCGCCAGCTTCGGTGCGGAACGGGATGACGGAGTTGCGCGCGCCGGCATCTCATCGTCTTGAAGGTATTTGCAGCCGGGAAGGCTAGAGGCCGATGACGTTGAACACTGACCTGAAGAGCGGCGCAAGGCGTCCCGACGCTCAGTCGCAGCGGGACGTCTCGTTCCCCGAGGCGAGCGGCTTGTTTGATCCGCGGCGCGAGCACGATGCCTGCGGCGTCGGCTTCATTGCCGACCTCAAGGGGCGCAGGTCGCACCGCCTGATCAAGGACGCGCTCTACATCCTCGAGAACCTGGAGCACCGGGGTGCCGTCGGCGCCGATCCGATTGCCGGCGACGGCGCGGGCATCCTCATCCAGATTCCACACGAGTTCCTGGCCGAAGAGTGTGCCAAGCTCAATTTCAAGCTGCCTAAGCCGGGCAGCTACGCGGTTGGCCACGTGTTCATGCCGCGGGACGAGCGGCTTCGCGCGCACTGCGAGCGTGTGTGGTCGCGCATCATCCGCGAGCAGGGCCTGGAATTCCTGGGCTGGCGTTCGGTGCCCGTGACCGACACCAAGCTCTCCGACATGGTGAAGGCGACCGAGCCGGTTCATCGCCAGCTTTTCATCGGCTGTCCGAAGTCGATCAAGAGCCGCGAGGATTTCGAGCGCAAGCTCTATCTGATCCGCAAGATCGTCTCGAACGCCATCTACGACGCCTACAAGGGCGGCGACATCGGCCACTACACCGTGTCGCTGTCGAGCCGCACGCTCGTCTACAAGGGCATGTTCCTATCCTACCAGGTGAAGGCCTACTACGCGGACCTGTCGGATGAGCGGGTCGTTTCGGCGATGGCGCTCGTGCACCAGCGCTTCTCCACCAACACGTTCCCATCGTGGAAGCTCGCGCATCCGTACCGCATGGTCGCCCACAACGGCGAGATCAACACGCTGCGCGGCAACGTCAACTGGATGGCGGCGCGACAGGCCTCTGTTGCCTCACCGCTGTACGGCAGCGAGATCTCGAAGCTTTGGCCGATTTCCTATGAGGGCCAGTCGGACACGGCCTGCTTCGACAACGCGCTCGAGTTCCTTGTCATGGGTGGCTATAGCCTGGCACACGCTGCCATGATGCTCATTCCCGAGGCGTGGGCCGGCAACCCGCTGATGGATGCCAAGCGGCGCGCGTTCTACGAGTATCACGCCTGCCTGATGGAGCCGTGGGACGGTCCTGCGGCCATGGCCTTCACGGACGGCCGCCAGATCGGGGCGACCCTTGATCGCAACGGGCTGAGGCCGGCGCGCTATCTCGTCACCAAGGACGATATGGTCATCATGTCCTCGGAGTCGGGGGTTCTTCCGGTCGAGGAGGAGAACATCGCGCGCAAGTGGCGCCTGCAGCCCGGCAAGATGCTGCTCATCGATCTGGAGCAGGGCCGCATCATTTCCGATGACGAGCTGAAGGCTGATCTCGCCTCTCGCTTCCCTTACGAGCAATGGTTGAAGCGCACCCAGATCCAGGTGGGCGACCTGCCGCTGCCGAAGAAGCTTTCGCGCAGGAAGACCAATGTCTCCGTGCTCGATTTGCAGCAGGCGTTTGGCTACACGCAGGAGAGCTTGAAGTTCCTGATGGCGCCTATGGCGCACACGGGCCAGGAAGCGGTCGGCTCGATGGGCAACGATACGCCCGTCTCGGTGCTGTCCAACAAGCCCAAGCTGCTGCACACCTACTTCAAGCAGAACTTCGCCCAGGTGACGAACCCACCGATCGACTCGATCCGCGAGGAACTCGTCATGAGCCTCGTTTCGTTCATCGGGCCACGGCCGAACCTGCTCGATCTGGAAGGCACGGCCAAGCTGAAGAGGCTCGAGGTCTATCAGCCGATCCTGTCGAATGAGGATCTGGAGCGCATCCGCCAGATCGGGCTGGTGAAGGACAACCAGTTCTCATCGATCACGATCGACATCACCTATCCGGCCGACAAGGGTGCGGCCGGCATGACCGCGGCTGTCGACGTCGTCTGCGCCGAAGCCGAGGAGGCGGTGCGCTCGAAGGAATACAACATCATCATCCTGTCGGACCGCGCGACGGGGCCCGATCGCATCCCTATTCCCTCGCTGCTGGCGACCTCGGCTGTGCACCATCACCTGATCAAGCAGGGCCTGCGCACCTCAGTCGGCCTCGTCGTGGAGACCGGCGAGGCGCACGAGGTGCATCAGTTCGCGGTGCTGGCGGGATACGGGGCGGAAGCGATCAACCCCTATCTGGCCTTCGACACGCTGGAGCAACTCCTCCCTGAGCTCGACGAGAAGCTGACGCTGAAGGAAGCGCAGAAGCGCTACATCAAGGCTATCGACAAGGGTCTGCTGAAGGTCATGTCCAAGATGGGCATCTCGACCTATCAGTCCTATTGCGGTGCGCAGATCTTCGACGCGGTCGGATTGAGGTCGAGCTTCGTGAAGAAGTATTTCACGGGGACGCACACCCAGGTTGAAGGCGCCGGACTGCGCCAGATCGCGCGCGAGACGGCAGAGCGCCACCGTCAGGCCTTCGGCGATGTACCCGTTCTGGAAAACGCGCTCGATGTGGGGGGCGAGTACGCCTACCGCATTCGCGGCGAAGCGCATGTCTGGCGGCCCAGCGTCGTTGCCGACCTGCAGCACGCCGTGCGCGGCAACCTGCCCGACAAGTACCGCGCCTACGCGCGCCAGATCAACGACCAGTCCGAGCAGCTCATGACGTTGCGCGGCCTGTTCCGGCTGAGGTCTGCCGAGGAGATGGGGCGCAAGCCCGTTCCGATCGAGGAGGTCGAGCCGGCGGCCAGCATCGTCAAGCGCTTCTCGACCGGGGCCATGAGCTTCGGCTCGATCTCGCGCGAGGCGCACACCACGCTTGCCATCGCCATGAACCGCATCGGCGGCAAGTCCAATACCGGTGAGGGCGGTGAGGAGGCGGACCGTTTCAAGAGGCTGCCCAACGGCGACTCCATGCGCTCGGCCATCAAGCAGGTGGCGTCGGGCCGCTTCGGCGTGACGACGGAATACCTCGTCAACTCGAGCGTCATGCAAATCAAGATGGCGCAGGGCGCCAAGCCCGGCGAGGGCGGTCAGCTTCCCGGCCACAAGGTCGATGCCACCATCGCCAAGGTGCGTCATTCTACGCCCGGCGTCGGCCTCATCTCGCCGCCGCCGCACCACGACATCTATTCAATCGAGGATCTGGCGCAGCTCATCTTCGACCTGAAGAACACCAATCCGGATGCGGACGTGTCGGTGAAGCTCGTGGCCGAGGTCGGCGTCGGCACCGTCGCGGCCGGTGTTGCAAAGGCGCGTGCCGATCATGTGACGATCGCGGGATTCGAAGGCGGCACGGGTGCATCGCCGCTCACCTCGATCAAGCATGCAGGCTCGCCTTGGGAGATCGGCCTCGCCGAGACGCACCAGACGCTGGTCGCCAATCGCCTGCGCGGCCGCATCGCTGTTCAGGTCGACGGCGGCATCCGCACGGGGCGTGACGTTGCAATCGGCGCGCTGCTCGGCGCGGACGAGTTCGGCTTCGCCACCGCGCCGCTGATCGCGCTCGGCTGCATCATGATGCGCAAGTGCCATCTCAATACCTGTCCGGTCGGCGTGGCGACGCAGGACCCGGTGCTGCGCGCCAGGTTCAAGGGGCAGCCTGAGCACGCCATCAACTATTTCTTCTTCGTTGCCGAGGAAGTGCGCGAGATCATGGCCGCACTCGGCTACCGCACGTTCAACGAGATGATCGGCCAGTCGCAGTGTCTCGACAAGGAGCGGGCGATCGGACACTGGAAGGCGCGGGGTCTCGACTTCGAGAAGCTGTTCCACAAGCCGGAAGTGCCGGAAGGAGTCGCCATCTACAATTGCGAGCGCCAGGACCACGGCCTCGCAAAGGTGCTCGACAAGAAGCTGATCCTGCTTGCAGCGCCTGCGCTCGAGAGCAAGCAGCGGGTCAAGCACGAGCTGACGATCTGCAATCGCGATCGTGCGACCGGCGCCATGCTCTCTGGAGAGGTGGCCAGGCGCTACGGCCATGCCGGCCTTCCCGAGGACACCATCTGGCTCAGCCTGAAGGGCACCGCCGGGCAGAGCTTTGGCGCATGGGCGGCGCACGGCATAACGCTCGATCTCGTCGGCGAGGCCAACGACTATGTCGGCAAGGGCCTTTCCGGCGGCAAGCTGATCGTCAGGCCGGATCCCAAGTCGGGCATCGTGCCCGAGGAAAGCATCATTGTCGGCAACACGGTCCTCTATGGCGCCATTACCGGTGAGTGCTATTTCCGAGGCGTCGCCGGCGAGCGCTTTGCCGTGAGAAACTCGGGCGCGGCGGCGGTCGTCGAAGGCACGGGCGACCACGGCTGCGAGTACATGACGGGTGGCGTCGTCGTCGTGATCGGTCCGACCGGGCGCAACTTCGCGGCCGGCATGTCGGGTGGCATCGCTTACGTATTGGACGAAGACGGAACATTCGAGCAGCGCTGCAATCTGGCGATGATCGACCTCGAGCCGATCGAGGCGGAGGAAGAGGTCATGCGCAAGCTTGCCAACCAGGGTGGCGACCTCGAGAGCCACGGCCTCGTCGACGTCATGGGTGACATGACCAGGCAGGACGCGGAACGCCTGCACCAGCTCGTCGCCCGCCATGCGCACTACACCAACTCGGCAAAGGCCAAGCTGATCTTGGCGGACTGGACGGGGTATCTGCCCAAGTTCAAGAAGGTCATGCCCGTCGAGTATCGGCGCGCTCTGAAGGAGATCAGCAAGCACCAGGCGGCGGACAGCTCGGGCCTCGAGGTGCTTGAGATCGGACTGCGCGCGGTCAAGGGCTAGCTGGCATCCCGGGTCTGGGGCCCGGGATCCGTGACAACGATTGGACGAAGCTGGGCCTCACAGGCGTGGGGCGCTAGGCAGGCTGGAACGATGGGCAAGATTACAGGTTTCATGGAGTTCGACCGCCACGATCGCGGCTACCGGCCGGTCGAGGAGCGCGTTAGGCATTACAGGGAATTCGTCGTCCCGCTGTCCGAGAAGGACACGAAGATCCAGGCCGCGCGCTGCATGGATTGCGGCATCCCTTACTGTCATAACGGTTGTCCGGTGAACAATCAGATCCCGGATTGGAACGATCTCGTCTATCGCGATAACTGGCAGGAGGCCGCCCGCAACCTCCACTCGACCAATAATTTTCCCGAGATCACCGGCCGTGTGTGCCCAGCGCCGTGCGAGGCGTCCTGCACGCTCAACATCGACGACAAGCCGGTCACCATCAAGACCATCGAATGTGCGATCGCCGACAAGGCTTTCTCGGAAGGCTGGATTGTGCCCGACGTTGCCGAGCGCAGGACGGGCAAGAAGGTCGCCGTCGTCGGATCAGGGCCGGCGGGCCTGGCGGCGGCACAACAGCTCGCGCGCGCCGGCCACGAGGTCCACGTCTACGAGAAGAATGCCTACCCTGGCGGTTTGCTCCGCTACGGCATCCCCGACTTCAAGATGGAGAAGTACATCGTCGAGCGGCGCGTGAAGCAGATGGAGGCGGAAGGCGTCGCTTTCCACTGCAACGTTCACGTCGGCAAGACCGTCTCGACGCAGGAGCTGGAAGCCAGGTACGACGCCGTATTGCTTGCAGGCGGTTCCGAGCAGCCCTTCGATTTCTTTGCGAAGTCGCCGGGGCGCGATCTCGACGGCATTCACTTCGCCATGGATTTCCTGCCGCAGCAGAACCGTCGGGTTTCGGGCGAGCCGTTGGGCAACGGCAAGGAGATCAGCGCCGAGGGCAAGCACGTCGTGGTCATCGGCGGCGGCGACACCGGCAGCGACTGCATCGGAACCTCGTTCCGTCAGGGCGCCAAGTCGGTGACGCAGCTCGAGATCATGCCGATGCCGCCGGAGAAAGAGAACAAGGCGCTGTCCTGGCCGCACTGGCCACTCAAGTTGCGCGTCTCATCGAGCCAGGCCGAAGGTGCCCACGTCGAGTACTCGATCTCGACGACAGGCTTCGGCGGCAAGAACGGCCAAGTCGAGAAGCTGCTCTACACCCGCGTCGACGGTGCTCTCAAGCCCGTGCCGGGCAGCGAGGGCGAAATGTTGGCGGATCTCGTGCTGTTCGCCATGGGCTTTTCGGGTCCGGTGGAGAGCGACGTCGTCAAGGATCTGGGGTTGGCGGTCGTGCCGCGGGGGCGTTTCAAGGGGCTCGACGCGAACGACCGCGATTACCGGATCAAGGCCCGTCCAAAGGTGTTTGCTGCAGGTGATATCCGGCGTGGCCAATCCCTGGTCGTATGGGCCATTCGGGAGGGTCGGCAGGCGGCGCATGCCATTGACCGCTACTTGATGGGTCGGAGCGACCTCCCGCGCTAGGGCGCCCCATTCTTTTTGCGGGTTGATCCTGGTCAACGAAGCTCCCACCTGATTCAATAGGGGTTGGGAGGACCACCTGCTTCAACAAAAAGGGTAGCATCATGAACACACCGGTCGAAATCCATTTCCACGGCATCGAGAAGAGTGACGCCGTCGAGACGCGTGTTCGCGAAAAGGTTTCGAAGCTGGCCAAGCACTTCGATCGCATGACCAGCTGCCGGGTGGTGGTCGAGGCGCCGCATCGCAATCCCCAGCGGCCGAAGGTCTACCAGATCAAGATCGAGATTGGCGTGCCTGGGAGGCAGCCGATCGTCGTCAGGCATGAGCGCGAAGGAAGCGACGCGCACGAGGAATTGGGGCTCGCACTCAGGGATGCCTTTGAGGCAGCCCTGCGCCGGGTCGATGATGTATCGACCAAGATCGGTCAGCGCAGCAAGCTCGAACGCGGTCGGCGCCGTCCAAACATCAACGGCGGCAGCTGAGCGAAATTTCGCGCAACGTCGGGAGAGCGTTCAGCCTGTCAGCTGCGCGGCAGGCGCTGGAGCCTGCGTGGCGGTGTCGCCGGTGCCGGCGCAACCCCGAGGTCGGGCTCAGCCCTCGGCCAAGAAAAATCGTCTGCGCGTCCGGGTTTCGGCGTGGGGCGCTCGCCTTTGATCAAGACCTGGTAGTAGGGAGTCTGGCTCGGCGCGATCCGGCGAACGCCACCACCCGGTCCCGTGGTTGACGGGGTGATGGAACTCATGACCACAAGCCCGCCGCCCACATCGTTGGGGACAACATCGCCGATCTGTGATGGCCGGTCGGTTGACTCCTTGCGCGTCACCAGTGCCACAACCGCCGACGGGATGGCCGGCCTCAGGATATCCAGCGTCACTGCCTCCTCGCGGCCGTTGGCCCCTATGCTCTTGAGCGTGATACGGCTGTTGTCGGCCTTTTGCTCGAGCGACGGCTCACTTGCTTGCGGTTGCGTCGGCTGCGTAGGCGCCCTCGACTGATCGCCCTTGTCCCCTTTGTCGGTGCTGACGATGCCCCTCCAGCCTGCATCTCCTTCGCTGGAAGGCCTTGGCCTTTGCGCGCTGATGCGCTTCTGCTCAGCCTCCGAGCCGGCAAGAGGAATGGCGCGCTCCTTTCTGGCCTGCATCAGATCGCGCTTGATCTCCTGCTCTACGAAGTGCGCAAGCTTGCGATACCCTGCCGGCGTGAAGAGTACGCCGTCGGCCTCGCGCAGAAGCCGGCTCTTGCCCGTCAGATCCGGTCCGTAGGCACTGTAGTTGCCGCTCTCATCGGCGAACTGGGCCTGGATATCGACGAACTTTATGCCATTGAGATAGGCCTTCTCGCGGACAAGATCATTGATCGTCTGCGCATCATCGTTGGCTTCCACGCGGCGCAGAATAGGCAGGCCGATCCAATACAGCGCGGCACCCTGCCGCTTCAATGCCCTGATCAGACGATCGACGCGCTTGCCGTATTCCTCGCGCCATTCCTCCGTCCCAAATGCGAGACGTCGGCCTGTCGCGAGACGCAGGGCTACGCGATCGCTGTAGCCGATCATGATCACGCCGATATGCGCCTTCTCCCGCGGCGTCGTCTCCTCCGTGCGGATCTCGTCATCGAACTCGGGGCGCGAGATCCCCGCAAGCGCACGATGCCGGCGCAGCACCTGCACACGGCCGTCACCCGCAAAGGATTCGATAAGCCCCCACAGCAGACCTTCAGCAAATGCGTCGCCATAGGCTTGCAGCTTGTAGTTGTCGCCTTCGGGAAACGGCGTGACGTAGCTCGTGCCCGCATCCTCCTGGGCAGCCGCTTGCGGCGCCGGCGACACGGCCAGCATCACAACGGCAGCGAGCACCATTGCAAGAGCGCGCATTGTCTTCCTTGAACCGCAAGTCCTCTGCGGCGGAGCCTGTGACATTGCCGAGGCTCCCTCACCAGCGATCTGATCGACGGTCGCAAACCGCCCGACTACTGAGTCGTCAATCGGCAGGATGCGGCACTTTGTTTGCCATCGCAAGCCGTCCGCAAAATGGCCGGTTCGGAGCCTGGGACAGCAGAGTATACGGTGCAGTTGAGCCTGTCAGCGTGCGCCAAGGCCTGCTCTTTCTCGAGCCCCCTCGCCATCCACCGGCTTGGCGGGCTCGGCCCCGCGCTTCGGTCCGGTGGCTCGCATCTGCTTCAAGAGGGCTTCCGACGGCCAGCAGTCGATCTTCAGATTCGCCGCCTTTTGGTAGGCTCCTATCAGGGACCTCGTGTTCATGCCAGCTTTGCCGTCGACCTTGCTCACCCTGTAGCCCTGCGCCTGCAGCAATTCCTGTATTTCCTCGATGTTGCCGGCGGAGAGCTGGCGTACGCTCGCCCATGGCGTCGCAAAGGCCCCCTCCCCGCCGATGCGGTCGCCGAGGCTGCCGACGAACAGCGCATAGAGGTCCGACATGTTGTAGCGCTTGATGACGAGGAAGTTCTCGAGCGCCAGGAAAGCCGGTCCATAGGCACCTGCAGGCGCAAGCACGAAGGCCTTGGCATCGAGAGCATCGGCGGGAAAGCTGCGGTTGCCGGTCCGCACGACGCCGAGTGCCGCCCACTCGCGCAACGGCCGCGCGTTGTCCGGCCCCTCCAGGAGGCACGAGATGCCCTTCGGCAGTTGGACCTCATAGCCCCAGCTCTGACCGGCCACCCAGCCCTTCGCGCGCAACTGATTGGCGGCGGAAGCCAGCGCGTCCGGCACCGAGTTCCAGATGTCCTTGCGGCCGTCACCGTCGAGATCGTAGGCAAGCGTATAGAATTCCGACGGCATGAATTGTGTAAGGCCCATCGCGCCCGCCCAGGACGATTTCATCGTCTCCGGAGTGAGCACGCGATCCTCGAGCATCTTGAGGGCGTGCAGCAGCTCGTTGCGAAACAGTTCCTTGCGGCGGCCGAGATAAGCCTGCGTCGCCAGCACCCGGATGGCGTAGTGCTGCGAGCGGTGTGCGCCGAAGGCCGTCTCGCGGCCCCAGATCGCCAGCACGAACTGCTTCTGCACTCCGATGTCGCGTTCGATCCTGGCGAGCGGCTCGGCGTGTTTCGTCAATAGCGCCTTGCCCTGCCCCGTCAGCCTGGCAAGGTGCGCGGCGTTCAGGTACTCGGCCGGTGTCTTTGTGAACTCCGCCTGTCCCTTCACGTCGCCTTTGGCCTGACCGGGCAGCACCAGATCCGGCAGCGAGAGGTCGGGGTCGACGCCGCGGAAGGCCCGGTCGAAGGTCGCGCGCGAAACACCCATGGCTCTGGCGTCGGGCCAGAGGTCCTCGACGAAGCGACGGAAGACGTCGCCCGCTTGAGCAGCCGCCGGCCTGGCACAAGCGAGCGGCAGCAGCAGGAGTGCCAGCGCGGCGAGCAGCCCGATGAGGGCACCTCGGTCGTGCGGCACAGTTCGAAGTGTATCGCGCACAGCGCCAGCGTCAGGCACGCCAATCCCTCCCCTGGTCGGTCACGTCGCTGTCTGGGCAGCCTTGCCGACGCTGCCACCAGCGAGCGTTCAACTCGCGGATGCCCTTGCCCTTTTCAAGGCGTGCGGGTTGCGCAGGTCTTCACGCCGGCTGATGTTCGCGCGACAGCTTTTCTTCCCATTTGAGAGCTTGGCGCACGATGACGTCAAGGTCGTCGAGCATCGGCTTCCAGCCGAGATCACGCCTGATCTTGTCGGCGGCCGCAATGATCGTCGCAGGGTCCCCGGGCCGGCGCTGTGCATGACGAACCTCGAACTCGTGTCCGCAGGCCACCTTCACGGCCTTGATGACCTCCAGGACCGAGAAGCCGCGTCCATAGCCGCAGTTGAAGATGTCGCTCTTGCCGCCCCGACGAAGATGGAGCAAAGCCGCAATATGGGCCTGGGCGAGGTCCTTGACGTGAATGTAGTCGCGTACGCAGGTGCCGTCGGGCGTGGGATAATCCGTCCCGAAGACGTCGACGTGGCCGCGCTTGCCGATGGCGGTCTCGCACGCGACCTTGATGAGGTGGGTGGCACGCGGCGTCGATTGTCCCGATCGGCCCTGCGGGTCTGCGCCTGCCACGTTGAAATACCGCAGTGCGACGTAGCGAAGGTTGTGCGCCCGGGCGGTATCCGCGAGCATCATTTCGGTCATGAGCTTCGATGAGCCGTACGGAGACATCGGTTTCAGCGAGGCGCTTTCCAACACTGGCTTGTCGCCGGGCATGCCGTAGACGGCTGCGGTGGACGAGAAGATGAAATGGGGGACGCCGGACTTGACGGCCGTTTCGATGAGCGCCCGGGATTTGACGGTATTGTTCAGGTAATAGCCGAGTGGATCGGCAACCGAATCCGGCACCACGATCGATCCGGCGAAATGTATGATCGAATTGACCCCGTGGCGCTGGATGATGCGCTGAACAAGGCTCTGATCGCCGACGTCGCCCTCAACGAACACGGCCCTGTCGGGCACGGCCCACCTGAGTCCGGTCGAGAGATTATCGAGGACGACGACCTTCTCGCCGGCATCCAGCAGCTCAAGCGCCATGTGGCTGCCGATATATCCGGCCCCGCCGGTCACAAGCACTGTCATTCAGCTACCCTCTGGCGTAAGTGTCGCAGTTTGCGCAAGTGCGAGAAGCGTTTCATACCATTGTTGTCGGTTAGCATACGTTAACTGTGCCCTGTACCCCGAAGTCGCCGCCAATAGCCGCTCGAGACCTCAAGTCATGCCGAATGCCAAGAAGCGTATCCGCAAGGCCGTCTTCCCTGTTGCGGGGCTCGGCACCCGCTTTCTGCCAGCCACGAAGGCCATGCCGAAGGAAATGCTCACCGTCGTCGACCGCCCCGTGATCCAGCACGTGGTGGACGAAGCGCGGGCGGCCGGAATCGAGCACTTCATCTTCGTCACGGGCCGCAACAAGGGTGTCATCGAGGACCATTTCGACAGCCAGTTCGAGCTCGAGCGCACACTGGCCGAGCGCGGCAAAAAGAGCGAGCTCGAGCAGCTGCAACGCGAGTTGCCCGAGCCCGGGCAGACGAGTTTCACACGCCAACAGGCGCCGCTCGGGCTCGGCCACGCGGTGTGGTGCGCACGCGAAATCGTAGGCTCGGAGCCCTTCGCGCTGTTGTTGCCGGACGTTCTGCATTGCGCGGACAGGCCATGCATAGCCGAGATGATCGAGGCTTATGAGGCCAACGCCGGCAACTACCTCGCTGTGGCGCCCGTCCCGCCGGACCAGACGCACCAATACGGCATCGTCGGCGTAGAGGACGCGTCCGCCAAGATCTCGCGCATCACCGGGATGGTGGAGAAGCCCAAGGCCGGCACGGCGCCATCCAATCTGCACATCTCGGGGCGCTACATCCTGCAGCCCGAGATCTTCACCATTCTCGAGCGGGGCCAGCGTGGCGCAGGCGGCGAGATCCAGATCACCGATGCCATGATTGCGCTCTCCGAGCAGCAGCCGTTCTATGCGGTGCGCTTCGATGGCAAAATCTACGATTGCGGCGCCAAGATCGGCTTCCTGACCGCCAACATCGCTTACGCCTTGGCAAGGAGCGACTTGGGGCCGGCCCTGAAAGCCGAGCTGAAGAAGCTTCTGTAACCCTCGTCCGTGCGTTCGCGCTCGCTACACGAAGGTCTGGTTTGGGTTGCCTCAGTCTGAGACCCGGCTAGTATCGGCAGCGAATCACGATGCCCGTTCGATGCCGGCCCAGTTAACCATTGGCAGGACTTGAAGAAATGGCAATGACGGCTGCAAGGCGCAAGCAGGGTGATGCGGACGCTTGTGCGGCCCAGCATTCTGCTGCGCTGCGCTCGGCGGTGCGGACCCTTGACCTTGAGACCGAGGGCCTGCGGGCACTGAAGGAGGCGCTGGAGCAGGAGCTGGGCGCCTCGTTCGGGATGGCGGTCGCCATGTTGTCGGCCGCCAAGGGCCGGGTGATCGTCACCGGCATTGGCAAGAGCGGTCACGTCGGCCAGAAGATCGCCGCCACCTTCGCCTCCACGGGAACGCGGGCATTCTTCGTTCACCCGAGCGAGGCAAGTCACGGCGATCTTGGCATGATCGGGACGGACGACGCCATCGTCGCCATATCGTGGTCGGGCGAGAGCGTCGAGATCGGCAGCATCGTCACCTACTCGCGCCGCTTCAAGGTGCCGCTCATCGCTGTCACCTCCCGGGCGGATTCGACGCTTGCCAAGCAATCCGACGTCGTGCTGGAGCTTCCGCGCGCCAGGGAAGCCTGCCCGCATGGGCTTGCTCCGACGACGTCGACCACCATGCAGCTCGCCATCGGCGACTGCTTGGCGATCGCGCTGTTGGAGAACAGGGGCTTCACCGCGCAGGACTTCAAGATCTTCCACCCTGGTGGTTCGCTCGGAGCGAGCCTCAAGTTCGTTGCCGACATCATGCACACTGGCGAACGGCTTCCGTTGGCCTCCGACGATGTGGTGATGAGTGCGGCCCTCGTCACCATGACGCAGAAGTCATTCGGCTGTCTCGGCGTCATCGACGCGAAGGGCAAGCTTGTCGGCGTCATCACCGATGGCGACCTCAGGCGCCACATGGGCGCCGATCTGCTGACGGCGCGAACCAGCGACATCATGACGAGGAAGCCCAAAGTCGTGACGTCTCAGATGCTCGCCTCGGCTGCCTTGGAGCTGCTCAACACCTCGCGGATCACGGCGCTGTTCGTCGTCGACAAAGGCAAGCCCGTCGGCATTGTGCACATCCACGATCTGCTCAGAGCGGGCGTGGCGTAAGGTCCGTCACCGCCACCGCTCGGCGATTCGGAGTTCCCCACCGATCGGGGCCGTTAGTGCTCATTGCGAGCAATGAGAACCATTTTCGGACAAAGTCATCGTCACTACTGCCGGCGGGCAAAACGGTAGACGGGATTTTGTCATGCGTACCAGCTCGGCCCTCCGCGGCGCCGCCATCGTCTCGATCTGCGTGGCCGGACTGGCCGGCTGCGCACCCGACTACGGTGAGTACGATGATGCGGCCTCCGTGTCGGCTCCCCGGCCAAGGTCGCGCTCTTTCGCACGCGTTCCGCTGCCCTCCAAAGCGCTGCTTGCTCCGCCAGGTGAGCCCGATTGCGAGCCCAAGGCGACGGCCGACAACGACACGAAGGAGGCGCAGCCGGGAGGCGCCAGGCGCCTCGCCGCGCGTCAGGATGAGGCCGCAGAAGCTGCAATGCGATCGGACGCGGAAGCACGCGCAATGCCTCAGGTGGATCCGCCCACGACGCAAGCCGATCCCAACGCCGATCTGGCCCTACGCATCAAGCTGGGCTATGAGCGTGAGTGCTATCGGCAGGCGGAGAAGCGTGTCCGCGAGCGGCTACAGCTTCTTCAGGCTTCGGCCAACGCGACGATCAAAGCCGTCAACCGCGCCCAGCGCGATGTCCGGTGAAAGACTGTCGCCGCGTTCACTGCGCAACACCCCCCGCACCTGCAGCCGGCCTCTTCCAGAAAATCGCTTGCCGATCATGGAGTTGGGAGATGACGCTGGAAGTTGAGCCCGCAGGGTTGTTTCCCAGGCAACCGCAATTGGCTGCTGCTATCGAGGGGCGATGCCCGGCTAGTCGTTCCGTCGTCGCGTCGAGATCCTCGCAGACCGATGGCGGGTAGGCTCGAGGCATGATGGCAGGCGCCCCGGTCATTGGGCGGCCACACCTTTCCAAAAGTTCATCCTGCGACCTTTGCGTCATTGCTAGACTTCGATATGGGGAGCACGTCCCTCGTGGACGGCTGCGCTGGAGCCGTCCCCGTGATCGTGCTACGGGAGCGGCCCTATGCGACGCTTCTGGCAGATGAGACGAATATTTATGACCGATACACGCATGGCATCCTCGTCGAAGATGAGAACCGAGACCGACACGTTCGGCGCAATTGAGGTGCCTTCCGACAAGTACTGGGGTGCGCAGGCGCAGCGCAGCCTGGGCAATTTCAAGATCGGCTGGGAGAAGCAGCCCAAGGCAATCGTTCGCGCACTTGGCATCGTCAAGCGTGCGGCGGCAGAGGCCAACATGGCACTGGGCAAGCTCGACGAGAAGCTCGGCGCCGCGATCGTCGCTGCTGCGCAGGAAGTCATCGACGGGAAGCTCGACGACCACTTTCCTCTCGTGGTGTGGCAGACCGGCTCGGGCACGCAGTCGAATATGAACGCCAACGAGGTGATATCGAATCGCGCGATAGAGTTGCTGGGCGGCGTCATGGGCTCGAAGAAGCCTGTGCATCCCAACGACCACGTGAATATGAGCCAGTCCTCGAACGACACGTATCCGACGGCGATGCACGTCGCCGCGGCAGAGCAAGTCCATCATCTGCTCCTGCCAGCGCTGCACAAGCTGCACGAGGCGCTCGTCGCCAAGCAGCGCAAGTTCGACCACATCATCAAGATCGGCCGGACGCACACGCAGGACGCGACCCCTCTGACGCTGGGGCAAGAATTCTCCGGCTACGCCGCGCAGGTGGCCAATGCGATCAAGCGCATCGAGCTGACGCTGCCGGGCCTCTGCGAGCTGGCGCAGGGTGGAACCGCAGTCGGCACCGGGCTGAATGCACCCAAAGGCTTTGCCGAGGCGGTAGCCGGGCGTATTGCTGCTATCACCCATTTGCCCTTCGTGACGGCTCCGAACAAGTTCGAGGCGCTGGCCGCGCACGACGCCATGGTGTTCGGCCACGGTGCCATCAATTCGGCCGCTGCGGCGCTGTTCAAGATCGCCAACGACATCCGCTTCCTTGGCAGTGGTCCCCGGTCGGGCCTGGGCGAGCTTTCGCTGCCGGAGAACGAGCCCGGCTCCTCGATCATGCCGGGCAAGGTCAATCCGACGCAGTGCGAGGCGCTGACCATGGTGTGCGTGCAGGTATTTGGTAACCAGGCAGCAATAACATTCGCCGGCTCCCAGGGACACTTCGAGCTCAACGTGTTCAATCCGGTGATGGCCTACAACTTCCTGCAGTCGGTGCAGCTTCTGGCGGATGCGGCTGTGAGCTTCACCGACAACTGCATAGCGGGCATCGAGGCGCGCGAGGACAACATTGCTGCGGCGCTGGAGCGGTCATTGATGCTGGTCACAGCGCTTGCTCCCAAGATCGGCTATGACAACGCGGCCAAGATCGCTAAGACGGCACACAAGAACGGCACGACTCTGAGGGAAGAGGCCGTGGGTGGGGGATACGTATCGGCAGAAGAATTCGACAGGATCGTTGATCCAAAGAAAATGATCGGACCGGAGGCGTGATGGGAACTGTCATAAACCTGAACCGCTACCGCAAAGACAAGCAGAGGGCCGAGCGCGAGCGCCGCGCCAACGAAAAGCGCGTGCGCTTCGGCATTCCCAAGAGCGAGCGGAGCAAGAGCGCGGCGCAAAGGACACTGGAGACGCGCCGTCTCGACGGCCTGCAATGCAGCGACCGCGGGGCCGAGCGGGAGGAGTAGTGCGACGCACTGTCGCCGTGCGGAAATGCGCCGGCATGCGCGCTTTCCGTTCCGCATGAACCGGAAGTCCTAGGCGCCGTCATGACGAGGCCCGTCAAGCGCTCGTTCACAATTGCGGGGCATCGTACGTCGATCTCGCTCGAAGCGCCGTTCTGGGAGGCGCTCAGGACGGTCGCGGCCGAAGAGCGGATGCCCATGTCGCAGCTCATCGCGCGCATTGACACGGCCCGCGGCCAAGGGGGCCTCTCCAGTGCTGTGCGGGTCTGGGTGCTGCAGCACTATCAGGAGCGCGCACGACGCTCCGCGACAGACGCAAACGCGGGCTAGCCGGGCGCAGCCGGCGGTAGTGCGGTCGGTTGCTTCATTGGAGCAACGGCGGGTGGGCGGCGCTCAAGGCGCGGCGGCGTGATCGCCGAGGGCTCGGGGCGAGGCTGAGGCTCGCTCTGACGGCGCGCCTCGTCGAGTTTTCGCAACCGCTCCAGCTCCTCCACGTCGCGCTCCATGCGGCGCACCGAAAGCTCTCGCTCCAGAGCCTCGGTGGTGATGCGAGCCTCGACGTCTGATAGCGCGGTGATCGGACCGCGATAGACGATGGCTACCGGAGGCAATCCCGGTTTGTCGGACGGGGGGCTGTCAGCCCGCGCTTGCTCGATGCGCCATTCGCTCTCGAAGGCGAGCGTGCGCAGGTCGAGCATCGCACTGCCCGTCGCGCGCCCTTCGGGGGTCTCGACGGTGATGGGCTTGGTGTGGAGCTGACCTTCCGCAATCTCGAGTTGCAGCGCGGTCGGACCGGGCTGCACCGTGCCGGCCGACAACCCGCTCGCCAATGCCTGCCTGAGCGTGGCGGCCATCCTCTCGGGTTCGACCTTCAGCGCCGCCTCCACCGCCAGACGGACAGCTCCCGGCCACATGACCGACAACTTCGCCTTACCGAGTTCGGCAGTTCCCGTGCCGTGCAGCGCCGATATGAGGGTGCGGGGGCTGTTGCCGCGGCCGGCAAAGTCGAGCGTAAAGGCCACCGGGCCGCTGGCTCGCGGCTGGCCACCGCCGGACGCCGCCGCGACGGCCCCAAGGTCGGGATTGAACCGGAGGCTGCCGGTGACCTCCGCTCCGGACGGCGCCTTGGCGATGCTAAGGAGCGCGCTGAGATTTCCGCCGAGGCCTGCGCCCGTCAGTTCCTTGACTTCGATCCTGCCGCCGTCGATCGCGACATCGAGGCTCGGACTGGTGAGCACGAGCTGGTCGTTCAGCGTCAGTCGCCTGGCGCTCAACTTAATGGTGCCTTGGAAGGCGTCGATCACGGCCGCATCGAATTTCTCGTCGGGCCACAGTTCCTGGCGGCCCGACAGTGCAGCTTCGGCGGCGCCCGTGATGGAGAGCCGCTGGTCGAGCAGGGGCGCAAGCAGGTTGGCCAATGTGATTTCGTCGATCGCGAGCCGCGCATCGATGCGACGCTGCTCTCCGGTGGGCGAGAGCGAAAGCTCGCCTCTCAGTTCGCTTCCGCCGACCTTGAGCGCCAGTCGCTTGATGCCGATGGCGCCATCGGCCGCCGACAGCTTCAGTGCGCCGGAGACCGGCAGCCCGTCCAGCTTGAGCGGCGGCGCCAGGCCGGCGAGCGCTGCGATGCGTGTCGCATCCGCGCCCTTGATGTCTATGTCGCCTGCGATCTTGTTGCCCGCCTCGGCAACGATGACTTGGCCGCGGAAGGCCAGTGCGACATCGCCGGCCTCAACAGCAGCGATCGATGTCAAGCCATCCGCAGGTATGCCACCGGCCTTGAAGAGGATCCGGCCAGGCCCGGCGCTCTGCGGCCGGCCGCTACCTGCACCGATGAGCGCGGCCACGATCCTGCTTGCTTCCGGCCCCTCGATGACCCCTGTCAGATCGGCGCCACCTTTGCGCCATCCGGCGGCGGCGCCATCGAGGCGCGCACTCATTTTCACCTTCGCGCCGCTGGCCTCTCCGTCGAAGACCACGTCGACCGATGCGGGCGCACGCATGCCGAAGCTCATGGCGCCGGCGAGACGCAGGGGCGCCAGTGCATGCGCGCGCCGCTCGTTGGGCCGGAATGGGTCGGGAATGCCAAGCAGCTCGGCAAGCGGAGCGATGCCTTGTGGCGAGTCCGCATTCAGCGTCGCGCGTACCGATCCCTTGGGGCGAGCCACGGCATCCAGTACCTCACCTTCGAGCTCGATGCTGTAGCCTTCGTCCCCGGAGACACGCAGGAAGGGCATGCGCAGCGTTCCGCCCCTGCTTTCGATCTCCATCTGCACATCGCGATAGGTGCGGCCTGCGGTCACGACTTGGCCGGCATTGACGCGGATCAGCGCATCGATTTGCGCAATGCGCCAGCCTTGCTTCGCCGAGGTTGGGGTGTTCGCGCTCGCCTGATCGGACGGTTGGCCACGTGAGATCAGACCAAGAATCTCGGGCAGGCCGGCGCCCTCATGCGCGAAAGCGCGCAAATCGAGCTGCGGCCCTTCGAGCGCAAGCGACAGCTCGGGCCTTCCTTCCCAGCGATAGTGACCCGAGCCGTATATGGTCGAGCCCGGCAGGTCGCCAATGACGTTGCGAACGGAGACGCGCCCGGGCGCGATCGACATCTGCGAACGAATGCCGAAGGGCCCGTCCACCCTGGGATCGGCTGCGAGAGCATTGCCGGTGGCCCAGCTGGCAAAGCGCGCTATGCTGGTGCCGCGCATCCCTACGCTGCCCTCGAACACCGGTGCCTCGGGCGGGCCGGATACGATCCCTTGCAGCTCGCCCCGGCTGCCGCCCGGCATGGCGAGACGCAGCTCCTCAACCTCAAGCTTGTCCTTGGACCGTAACAGGGAGAGGCGCACGCCGCTGATGGCCTCGCGGCCGATATTGGCTTGATCGACCGCAAACGATGCACGTGAACGGCCGTCCGCAGGCAGCAGATCGCGGAGTCGCATGGCCAGCGGAATGATGCTCTGCAGGGGGCTCGTCGTCTCCTCAGCGCCGGTGAACCGATCCAGATCCAGCCAGTGCGAGGAGAGGCTCATGTCGACTGCGAATGCGGTGCGCCACGCAGCCTTCAGCTCTCCGGTCAGCAGCTGTGGCCGTCCATCCTGCTCGAACGACAGCGCAAGATCAGAGAGCGTCGCACCGCCGGCATCGGCGGCGACAGCGGCTTTGAGGTCGAAGGCCAGATCGCCGGCGTCGGTCTTGGCTGCCTCTAGAGCACCCGGCTCTTTCTTCAGGGCCGGAGCACTGCCGCGGGGTGCGGCCGGCCAGATGCTGCGTACCGGCAGCCGCGCCGTCAGTTCGCCGTCGACGCGGGGCTTGCCCATGACGTCGAGGAGGCGGGCATCCAGCGCATAGGACGAGCCCACATCCGTCAGCCGGAGCGAGGCACGAAAGCGCACGGCTCCGTCGCCCTCGGGTTTGGCCGTGGCAATGCGAACCTCGCGTTCCGCGCCAGTCCTGCCGTAGGTTCCGCGGAAGCGATAGGGACCGTCGATCGCCGGCGACGAGAGTTCGCCTTCGACACCCTCTATGCGCATGCGCTCATTGCCATCGGCGCCGTGCACGGCAAGCACGCCATCGCGGATCTTCAGCGAGGTGAGGGCAATGTTGGTCGGCAAGTACGGCGCACTGCCCAGCGCTTGACCGAAGCTCTGCCAGTTCCACCCATCCTTGCTGTCCAGCGCCAGGCTGAGAACGGGGCGTTGGAACTCGATCTCGTTGGCCTCGATGGCGCCTCTGAACAGCGGGGGGACCGAAAGCTTCACAGTCAGGCTGTCGGCCCGGAAGAAGGCGTCATCGAGTTCGACTGAGGTATTGGCGATCCTCACCTTTTCAAAGCGGAAATAGGGCGTCGGCAACAAATGCAGGTTTACGGCGCCGCCGACCCTCACCTCCCGACCGAGCAGGTGTGTCGCTTCCTCCTCGAATACCCCCCGATAGCCGTTCCAATCGATGAAATAAGGAACCGTGAACAGCGCGCCGACGACGGTGATGATGAATACGGCCAGAGCGACAAGGAAGTTGCTCATGGCCCCATCCTCGAGCTGACGTCGGCAAGAAACGGCGCGTCGCGTCGCAGCCGGCATGGGCCGCCGTGAAGGCGTACGCTCTGTCTACCCCACAAACGCATGAACGTCCCTTCGAACGTGCCCCGGCATGGCCGCTTGGGAAGACCAAGCTTGGCCTTTGTCGGTGCCGTCACCACTTCTTTTGCAGAGATTATCTCACAGTTGTGCGTAACTTTGGACCTGGAATTTGGCGATGCGGCGGCCCGGCCCGTGCTTGTGGGAAGGTGGGCGGGGCAGATTGTCGCCGCAGCCAGGGTGCTATAGTTGCAGCTGATGCCAGCGAGTCGACAACGATCATCTGCTTTGGAGCCTGTGGAGGCCGAGGCGATACCGAAAAAGTCCATATCAGCGCGGGCCGCAGGGATGCCTGCGGCGGCCCCGTACATGGCCGAGCTCAACCCGGAGCAGCGTGCTGCTGTCGAGGCGCTCGATGGGCCTGTGCTGGTGTTGGCGGGTGCGGGCACCGGCAAGACACGCGTGCTGACGACCCGCATTGCCCACATACTATGCACCGGCCGGGCGCTGGGCTCGCAGGTTCTCGCCGTGACTTTCACCAACAAGGCCGCGCGTGAGATGAAGGAGCGGATCGGTGCGCTCGTTGGCGGTGCCGTCGAAGGCATGCCGTGGCTCGGCACATTCCACGCAATCGGCGTCAAGATACTGCGCCGCCATGCCGAGCTGGTGGGGCTGAAGAACGGTTTTACTATCCTCGATACGGACGACCAGATCCGTCTCATCAAGCAGGTGATCGAGGGCGAGGGCCTCGACAAGGACCGCTGGCCGGCGCGTCAGCTTGCGGCGCTGATCGACGGCTGGAAGAACCGCGGTCTGACCCCCGAGAAGGTGCCTCGCGGGGAGGCCTTCGCATTTGCCGAGGGCAAGGGGGCCGAGCTTTACGCCGCCTACCAGAGACGTCTCAAGGAGCTGAACGCTGCGGATTTCGGCGATCTCCTGCTCGAGGTCCTGCGGCTGTTTCTGGACCACCCCGACGTGCTCGCCGATTACCAGCGCCGTTTCCGCTACATCCTGGTCGACGAGTACCAGGACACGAACGTCGCTCAGTATCTGTGGCTGCGGCTCGTCGCCGGCGGCGGATCACCCAATCTGTGCTGCGTTGGCGATGACGACCAGTCGATCTATGGCTGGCGCGGTGCGGAGGTCGACAATATCCTGCGCTTCGAGAAGGATTTTCCAGGCGCAAAGGTTATTCGACTGGAGCGCAACTACCGCTCCAAGGGCCATATTCTTGGGGCAGCGTCCGGTCTTATCGCCCACAACAAGGGTCGCCTTGGCAAGACGCTCTTCACCGACGACGACAAAGGCCGCGCCGTCGCCGTTACCGGGGTGTGGGACGATGAGGAGGAGGCGCGCGGCGTCGGCGAGGACATCGAAGCCCTGAGAAAGGGCGGGCAGCGCCTCGACGGCGTGGCCATCCTGGTGCGGGCATCTTTCCAGATGCGCGCCTTCGAAGATCGCTTTGTCACGCTGGGGCTGCCCTATCGGGTGATCGGCGGTCCGCGCTTCTACGAGCGTCAGGAGATCAAGGACGCCATCGCCTACCTCGAGGTGACCCTCAACCCTGCGAACGACCTCAAGTTCGAGCGCATCTTCAACGTGCCCAAGCGGGGTCTGGGCGATACCTCCCTGAAGCGCGTCAACGAGCTGGCGCGTGTGCGGGGCGTCACGCTGTATCAGGCGGCGCGAGAGATCGTTGAGACGGAAGAGCTTCCCGGCAAGGCGCGCAAGGCGCTCGGCGACCTGCTTGCCGCCTTCGAGCGCTGGCGGCGTCAGGTCGAGACGATGAAGCACACCGAGTTGGCGGAGCTGATTCTCGACGAATCCGGCTACACGCAGATGTGGCAGCAGGACAAGAGCCCACAGGCCCATTCGCGGTTGGAGAACCTGAAGGAGTTGATCCGTTTCATGCATGAATTCGAGACGTTGCAGGGGTTCCTGGAGCACGTCTCGCTCGTCATGGATGCCGATACGCAGGACGGCGACGAGCGCGTGTCTCTCATGACCTTGCACGCCGCGAAGGGGCTGGAGTTCGACGTGGTGTTTCTGCCCGGTTGGGAGGAGGGCCTGTTTCCTCACCAGCGCAGCCTGGACGAGAGCGGCGCTGCAGGCCTGGAGGAGGAGCGTCGCCTTGCGTACGTCGGCATTACGAGGGCGCGGCGACAGGTGAAGATCAGCTTCGCGCAGAACCGCCGTACGCGCGGGCTGTGGCAGGCTGCTGCGCCCTCGCGTTTCGTCGACGAGCTTCCCGAGGAGCATGTAGAGGTAGTGGAATCGAAGACCCCCTACGGCGGGGGCTTCGGTGGGGCGGGTCGCTTCAACCCTTACGGCCGCAGCCGCTTCGACGAGCCGGCAGCCGGCTTCCAGAGCGGTTATTCGACGCCGGGCTGGCAGCGGGCCAAGGACCGGTGGCAGAGGGAGGACAGCAGAAAGCCGCGGACGCCGCTCACGCTGGATGGTGAGCTCGTCGCATCCTCGACGGGGCAGGCTTCCAGCTACGCTCCCGGCGAGCGCGTGTTTCATCAGAAGTTCGGCTATGGCCTGGTGGCAGAGGTCGACGGCAACAAGCTCACGATCGATTTCGACAAAGCCGGGCGGAAGCGCGTGGTCGATAGCTTCGTCGAGCGCCCCCAGTCGACTTAAGTGCGCGCGCCCCTGCTGTTGCCGTTTTGTGCCCGTATCGACAACGCGGGCCCGCGGGCTTTAGAGCAGGATCGCTTCAGATCGAATCGCGCCGCCCCACGGGAACGGTGTGGCTGAAGCGTGAATCCTGCTTTGCATCCTTAGTGTAGAGCGAGATTTTCGTTCTTGAATGGAAGCCAACTGCTTCCATCAAGAACGATCCCGCTCTAGAACCAACGTCTTAGAACCGCTAAGAAATTCTCGCATGTTGGCCGGCATCTCGGATGCCTCTCGACACGGGCGGCCAAGCGAGGGAGGGGAGAGCGATGGTGGCAGCCGACGTTGCGACGACCATCACCGACGCCGGTGGAAAGCCGGCGATGCAAGCCACGCAGGCCGCTGCGGTCGATCCGCACGCTGCGGCATCGGGTTCACGCCGCGAGAGGTTCCTGCCCGTGACACGCCATGCGCTGCTGGACCGGCTCACGGTTGCCAAGAGCTGGCCGAATGGCGATGCTGTGCAGGCGCGCCGCTTCTTGCGCTACCTCGACTACTGGCGCCGGCATTCATACACGGTGCGTCTGCTGGAGCTCGAGCAGACCTACGAGCCGTTCAGCCCCGACAGCGATCTGATGTCGACGCGGAAGTTCACGCCCGATGAGCGTGATGCCATGCGCCGTCGGCTGGTTGCGCAAATGTCGGAGCTTCTGGAGCAGGCCAACTTCACGCGCGTCAATCCAGAGCATGTACACATCATTCTGACCAAGGACTCCCACTACGGCCTCGACCTCGACGTCGACCTGCATGCTTTCGAGGAGATCCTCATCTTCTTCCGCGGCGCCACGACCATCACCGAGCGTCGTCGCGACCCGCTCAAGGCTTACGTCGGCTGGAAAGAGGTGCAGGTCCCTGTATTCCAGCGCCTGTTCATCCTGTTCAAGCTCAAGCCGTACGAGGTGCGCGTCGCGGAGGTGATGAAGGAGCGGAACGTCGACCGCAAGGAGGCTGAGAAGGTCGTGCGCCAGCTACGCAGCATGTTGCCGCGCACGGTCAGCAGCGACTATGTCTATCTCAAGCTTTTTAAGAATATACCGCGCAGCGACGTGGAGATGATCTTCCCGAATACAAAGGTCCGCTTCCGCCTGTTTGACAAGATCAAGTTTGGCGTCACGGCCGGCGGCGGTCTCGGCATGGGCGTGTTCGGCACGGTCGGCAAGATAGCGGTCGCGAGTAATCCCTACACGCTTGCCGGCGCCGTCGCAGGCCTCGGCGGCATTGCAGTGCGGCAGGCAACGAACTTCATCGCTCAGCGCAACCGCTACATGGTCGTGATGGCGCAAAATCTCTACTTCCACGCCATGGCCGACAATCGCGGTGTGATGACACTGCTCGCAGATCGCGCCGCCGAGGAGGATGTCAAGGAGGAGATGCTGCTTTACAGCGTGCTGGCCAAAGAGCGGCCCAACGTCGGCGATCTCGGCAGGATCGACGAAGCGATCGAGCAGTACCTGTTGGCCGCGTTCGGAATCGAGGTTGATTTCGACGTGGGAGATGCTCTCAAGCGCCTGAAACAGGAGGGTATCGTCACCGAGCTGCCCGACGGGACGCTGGAGACCTTGTCCCCGCTGTTGGCCGCGCAACAGATCGACAAGCTGTGGGACGCTTGTCTCGATCAGTTGCCCGATTCCGCGCCCGAGGAAGGCCGGGAAGTCGAAATGATGGCCGGCGGCGCGCCGGCACGAACCTAGAGCAGGATCGCTTCAGGTTGAATCGCGCCGCCCTACGGGGACGGTGCGGCCGGAGCGTGAATCCTGCTCTATTTTCTCAGCGTGGAGCGAGCTTCACATTCTTGAATGGAAGCGAACTGGTTCCATTAAGAACGGTCTCGCTCTAGCGCGCACCGCCGCTTGGCTTGCTCAGCCCCAAACGGAAACCGGGCCGTACGTGTGCGCCTTGATCTCCTTGATCTCGGCAGCACTGTAGCCGAGTTCGGCAAGGCGGGCGTCGCTGAGAGCAGAGAGATGCTGGCGCACGATGCTGCGCGCCTGCCGCTCCCGCGCCTCGATGAACCTCTGGAAGAAGCGATCAAGGAAGCCTGCGGGACCGTGATCGTTGCCCGCGATCGCGTCGGCGGGGGTGAGGGTGTGAATGCTCGTTGCCATGATCATGCTCCACTGTGGATTTGTTTGTGTGGTCGCAGCAGAACGTTTACGGCGCGTCGCAGCATGCCGCCAGCGGATCTGCTGCACTGCAGCAATGCGATGATTGCATGCCATACGATGAAGTAAATCAACTGCTTAGAACTTCGCCAGGCACTCAGCGTGCGAGTTGCCGAAGCGCCTGATTGCAGGCGGCGCCGACGCCCCGTATGAACGGCGCCATGTTCCAATCCTTCGAAGATCCACCGCCCGGCCAAGACCGATCGGAGCGCGTGCGCAGGTCGCGCGAGGTGATGGCGCTGGCTGGGCTTGACGCTCTGTTGGTGCCGCACGCCGACGAGTACATGAACGAGTACCTTCCCCCATGCGCGGAGCGCCTTGCCTGGCTGACCGGCTTCACGGGCTCGGCTGGATTAGCGGTGGTGGCGCGCAAGTCCGCCGCGCTGTTTGTCGACGGGCGCTATATCCTGCAAGCCCCCAAGCAGGTCGACACGAGCATCTTCGAGGTTCTGCAAGTCCCCGAAGCCAGTGTTGCCGACTGGATCGGCAAGGCCCTGAAGTCCGGCGCAGTGCTCGGGTTCGATCCGTGGCTGCATGCGCTGAGCACGATAGACGAGCTGACAAAGGAGCTGGAGGGCAAGCGCATCAAGCTCAAAGCGCTGGCTACGAATCCCGTCGATCAGGTGTGGGGGAGGGAGCGTCCTGCACCCCCGCGCGCCGTTGTGATCCCGCACCCGCTGAAGTACGCAGGCAGAGCCTCCGAAGACAAGCTCGCCGAGCTGCAGTCCGGCCTCAAGAAGGATGGCCAGGACGCAGTCGTCCTCACGTCCCCCGATTCGATCGCTTGGCTGTTCAACATGCGCGGCTCCGATGTCGCGCACAATCCGGTCGCGCTGGCTTTCGCCATCGTACCGGCGAGCGGCAAAGCCGAGCTGTTCATTGACTCTGCCAAGATCGGCCCCGATGCCAAAGCGCATCTTTCGCCGCTGGCGAAGATTAGCGAACCGGCCGCCCTCGCGCGACGACTGTCTGCCCTCAAGAAAGCCGGCAAGTGCGTTCGTCTGAGCCCGGGGGCCGCCATCTGGTTCCATCGCAAGCTCAGAGGCGGCGGGGCCAAGGTCGTTCGCGCCGCCGACCCCTGCATTCTCCCCAAGGCCAGGAAGAATGCCGTCGAGATCAAGGGTGCGCGTTCTGCTCACAGGCGCGACGGCGTGGCAATGGCGCGCTTTCTGGCCTGGCTCGACCACGAGGCCCCGGGCGGCAAGGTCGACGAGATTGCGGCCGCGCAGAAGCTTGAAGCCCTGCGCAGCGAGACGCAGGCGCTGAAGGAGATCAGCTTCGACACGATCGCCGGTTCCGGCCCCAACGGCGCGATCGTGCACTATCGCGTGACGCAGGCGACGAACCGTGTTGTGAGACCGGGCGAGTTGTTCCTCATCGATTCAGGGGCGCAGTATCTCGACGGCACCACCGACATCACCCGAACGGTTGCCATTGGCAGGCCGACCCGTGAGATGCAGGAGCGGTTCACGCTTGTGCTGAAGGGGCATATCGGCATCGCTACCGCTCGATTTCCCAAAGGCACTCGCGGGATCGACCTCGACCCCTTCGCGCGCAAGGCGCTTTGGGCAGCGGGCCTCGATTTCGATCACGGCACCGGCCATGGCGTCGGCAGCTATCTGTCGGTGCACGAAGGGCCGCAAAGCATCTCCAAGCGCGGCATGGTCGTGCTCGAGCCCGGCATGATCATTTCGAACGAGCCCGGCTACTACAAGGAGGGTGCCTACGGCATCCGTATCGAGAATTTGGTGCTGGTGACGGATGCGCGGAGGGTCGCCGCAGGCGAGCGTGAGATCATGGGTTTCGAGACGCTGACGCTGGTGCCGATCGATCGGCGGCTCGTCGTCTCCGACATGCTGTCACAGGAGGAGCGGGCCTGGATCAATGCCTACCATCAGCGCGTAGCCGAGAGCATTGGGCCTGAGCTCGGTCCGGCTGACCGCACCTGGCTGGAAACCGCGACCGCGCCGATCGGCTGATCAGCTCTCGCCATCCTCGCGGACGATGTCGGCAAGATACTGGCCGTAGCTGGAAGAGCCCAACGCCTGGGCGAGCGCCGCGAGCTGCCCGCGGTCGATGAAGCCCATGCGATAGGCCACCTCCTCGGGGCAGGCGATCTTTGTGCCCTGACGCTTCTCTAGGGCACGCACAAAATCGGTCGCCTCAGAAAGACTGTCGGGCGTGCCGGTGTCGAGCCAGGCATAGCCGCGCCCGAGCTTCTCCACGCTGAGCGCCCCCATCTCGAGGTAAACCCGGTTGACGTCGGTGATTTCGAGCTCGCCGCGCGCGGAGGGTTTGAGGCTGCGGGCAATGTCGACCGCCCGATGATCGTAGAAATAGAGACCGGTGACGGCCCAGCGGGACTTGGGCGCCTTGGGCTTCTCTTCGATGGAAACGGCGCGTCCTTGCGAATTGAAGGCAACCACGCCGTAGCGCTCCGGATCGCTCACCAGGTAGGCGAACACCGTGGCGCCTGACGTGCGCTTTGACGCATTGGCCAGCACATTGGTGAGGCCGTGGCCGAAGAAGATGTTGTCGCCGAGCACCAAAGCCGAGGGTGCGGAGCCCACGTGCTCCGCGCCGATAATATAGGCCTGTGCCAGACCCTCGGGCTTGGGCTGCGGCGCATAGGAAAGCTGCAGGCCCCACTGCGCGCCGGACCCCAGGAGCTGACGGAACTTGCCGAGGTCTTCCGGCGTAGAGATGATCAGGATCTCGCGAATGCCGGCCAGCATGAGCGTGGTCAGCGGATAGTAGATCATCGGCTTATCGTAGATGGGTAGCAGCTGCTTGGAGATGACGTGCGTCATCGGATGCAGCCTCGTGCCCTTGCCGCCGGCCAGAATGATGCCTTTCATCGTTGCTCCCCGTGGGACCGCCAGTTGTGCGGTCGCCGCGCCGTCACCCAGTCGATGCTGTTAGTAAGTCCTAAGCTGAAACTCTGCTGCACTCATTGGCGTTATGGTAACCGTAAGCCGTGCTGTTGTGGGGGCGCGCCGTGCAGGAGATCGCGGGGTCGGTTGATCCAAGGCCGATTTTGACGTCCCATCGACGCCACGATTCGGTCGCAGCGTTTATGCGCGTTGCTGCTCGAGCTTTGATTCGGCTGGGCTTGCATGGTCTTGGTCTCTCGTGCGGGAGGACGACGCATGGTCGGCTGGCGAAAGAAGCCTGAAGGCTTCGAATGGCACAAGTATATTCGCACCACCATTAAGGTGCGTCGGGAACATCGTCGCCAACGCGTGATTGAGGCCCGCCAGGCGGCCGGCCAGCAGATGAACGCTGCCGGCGCTGCGTTGGCCGCTGGTTCAAGAGCCGTCGGCGCGGCGGCGCGCGATGGTGCGCGTGCCGGATTGGGCACTTTGGGGCTGGCAGCGCAGAGTATCGGCAGCATCTTGGGGCTCTCGGCCAAGTTCGCTTGGCGGAAGATCGTCGTTGCGGCCCAGCCGATCATCGAGATGCTGGCCCGGCCGAACGTCGGAGGACCGATCGCGCTGGTCGGCGGCATCGCATTGGGGCTGGGTGTCGGCCGCTATCGCAGCGTGGGTCTCGATGCGGAGGCCCTGGCGACGCTCCTGGCAGGCATTGCACTGCTGATCGTTGCGTGGCCGGCGCTTGTACGTCTGACCGGAATCGACATGCCGCGGCAGTGGATCCCCGGCATTTCGCCGCGCGTCGCTTTGCTGGCGGGAGGCGTTGGCCTTGTCGTATTGGCGGGAGGCTGGCTTGCCCACAACGGTGCGGGCAGTCTCACCAGCATCGCCAAGCGATTGCCCCTGATCGGGGCCAGCGAGCCGCTGGCAGGCCGGGCGCAAGCCGTTGGCGGCGATCTGCTGCGCATCGGCAGCACGACTGTGCGTTTGGCCGGCATCGAGGCGCCCGAGCGCGAGCAGCGCTGCGGCAAGGGTAGCAACAGGCAGTGGCGCTGCGGCGCCGCAGCGGAAGCCGCGTTGGCTCGGCTCGTCAATGGCCGCAACCTTCGATGTACGCAAGACGGCAGCGACAGCGCCGGCTATCCGCTCGTCTACTGCCTCAGCGGCACAACCGATGTGAACGGGGAGCTTGTGCGGCAGGGTCACGTGTTTGCCGCAACCGGCCTGTTCGCGCGCTACGGTTCTCTGGAGGGCGAGGCGCGCGTCGCCAAGGCCGGCATATGGAGCGGTGATGCGGAGCGTCCGGCGGAGTATCGCGCAAAGGCATGGGCGGAGGCCAAGCGCCGCGCGCCAGACGGTTGCCCGATCAAGGGGCTCGTCACCGGAAGCGGGCGCGTCTACGTGCTGCCCTGGTCGCCCGACTATGAACGCGGCCGCATCCAGAAAGCAAGGGGCGAGCGCTGGTTCTGCTCGGAGCAGGAGGCGGTGTCGGCCGGCTTCAAGGCGGCGGCGCGGAGCTGACACGCGCACTGCGCGGCCGCCTGATTGACATGGGCCTCATTCCTTCCCGACACTCCGCGCCGAGGAAACGCGAAGCGCGGAGGGGATGCTGTGGATCTTGAGCTCAAGGGCAAGGTTGCGATCGTCACCGGCGGCAGCAGGGGCATCGGCAAGGCGATCGGACGCGAGCTGGCGAAGGAGGGCGCCATTGTCGCGCTTGTCTCACGTGACATGAGTGCGCTGGAGGCGTCGGCTGCTGAAATCGCTGGCGACGGCGGCCAGGCGAGGGCGTTCAGGTGCGACACGACCGATGACGCGGCAGTGAGGAAGATGGTCGCGGATGTGGTCGGCGCCTTTGGCCGCGTCGACATCCTGGTCAATTGCGCCGCCAAGCCGAGTGGCCAGGCAAAGCCCCCGGCGCTCTCGGAGATCACCACCGAGGAGTTCTGGGATCACATGAACACCAAGGTGATGGGCTACCTGCGCACGGCGCGAGAGGTCGCGCCGCACATGATGCGCCAGAAGTCGGGCCGGATCATCAACGTAAGCGGTCTCGGTGCACGCCAGACCGGTACGACCATCGGCAGCATTCGCAATGTCGGTGTCGCGGCGCTCACCAAGAACCTGGCAGACGAGCTGGGTCCGCACGGCATCACGACCGTCTGTGTCCATCCCGGCATCACGCGTACGGAAGCGACACCGGGCGTCATCGAGCGGCAGTCGAAGATCCAGGGTGTCAGTCCCGAGGAGTTCGAGGAGCGTCTCGCCGGCCGGAATGTCCTCAAGAAGCTCATCACGGCTGAGGAGATCGCCTACGTGTGCGCGTTCCTGGCCTCGCCGAAATCGATCGCCATCAATGGTGAGGTCATCGGCGCCGGAGGCGGCTCTCCTGGCGTGATTCATTACTGACGGTGTCTGCCGGGCAGGCTCGTCACATTCCCGGTGCCAGCAGGATGCGCTGGCGCGCCGAGCCCATGACCGCGCGATAGGCGTCAGCGGCATCCTCCAGGCGATAGACAGCCTGAGGCGCGACCGGGAATGGTCTCAGCGCGCCGGATGCAAATCCTTGCTCGAGCCTGCGCAGCCGCTCGGCCGACGCAACCGAGGACAGCGCCAGCGTGTCGATGCCGACATACGTATGGCGGCCGCGATAGAACTCGAAGATGTTGAACTCGACGATCCTGTCGATAGCCGCGATCAGGATCTGGCGTCCCTCCACGGCAAGCGACTTGTGCGCCGCCTGGAAATAGGGATCGCCGACCGTATTGAAGACGATATTGGCGCCCTTGCCCCCGGTAAGCTCGCGCACACGCGCGGCCACATCGGTGGCCGAAGCGTCGATGGCCTCGACGGGCTTGCTGGCGTATCCCTCGTATTCTTCTGCCTTGCGCACCACGCCGATGACGCGCGCCCCGTTCCACGCGGCGATCTGCGCGGCGGCCTGCCCGACCTTGCCGTTGACGCCCATCACCAGCACGGTGTCACTCGCTTTGGGCATGCCGGCACGGATGTAGCCTTCAACGGCCGTCACGAAGGGCACGCCGATGCCGGCTGCTTCCAGCGCCGAGATGCTGGCCGGTTTCGGAACGCAGGCTTCGGCCTCGACGATGAGGTGCGTGGCGTGTGTGCCATCGCGACGAATACCCAGATCACCCGAGGTGCCGAACACCTCGCGACCGATCAGGCTTGCCGGACCGTCGCGAACGACACCCGAGAAGTCCCGGCCCGGCGTGCGAGGAAAGACCGCATAGGGCATCAAGCCCACCGCCGCCTTGACATCGGAGGGATTGACGGCCGCCGCCGTCACCTCGATGAGCACGTCCTCCTCACGCTCGCGCACGAGCCGCCGTGTCTCGATCGAGGGGGCGACACGCGCGGCATCCGCTGCCTTTGCGGCGAGCCGCAGGCAGCGCGCCGACGCAGTCCTGGCGTTTGCATGGTCGGGGGCGTCCATTAGGAGGTCCTGTGATGCCAGGCAGACATGCGCTGCTCGAGGGCGGTGGCTGGCGTCAGCGGATCGGCGGCGTTGGAAGCTTGGCTTCGCCCGGCTCCATGACCAGCTTGAATTCGAGCGTGTACCAAGGCGCCTTCACGTCGGCCGCCGGCGGCGTGCCGGCATCGTGCCGGCGGAAGTCTCCGATCAGGTCCTTCGTCACCCCGAACACGACATCGCTCTCGAGATGCTCGTCGCCGGCAACGAACACCTGGGTAATCAGGGTCTTGAAGCCCGGCTTGAACGCCAGGAAGTGCAGATGCGCGGGGCGATACGGGTGGCGCTGCTGCGCGCGCAGCATCTGTCCCACCGGCCCGTTGGTCGGCACAGGATAGCCGGCAGGTTTGACCGAACGGAAGGACATGCGCCCCTCGGCATCGGTCGTGAACTTCCCGCGCAGATTCATGTCCGCCTGGTTCTCATCCTGGTTCTCGTACATGCCGACCGGCGATGAATGCCACACATCCACTTCAGCGTTCTGCAGTGGCTTGCCTCTGGGATCGGTAACGCGCCCGGTGGCGAACAGGGCCGGCCCGGGCGTCGGGCAGCGCACGATCGAGCCGCCATTCTGCGTGTTCGGCGAGTGCATGCGCCAGAACGGTCCCAGCAGCGCCGATGCGGTCTCTGTCGCTCCCGCATTGCCGTTGTTGAGGAGGCAGACGAGCGTGGAGAAGCCGATCGAGTCGGAGAAAAGAATGGCCTCGTTGTGCTTGTCGTTGGTTGCCTGACCGATGCGGTTCAGGAAATCGGCGGCGAACTCGAACTCCTCTTCGGTCAGACGCACCTCGCGGGCAAACGCGTGCATGTGCCGGACAAATGCCGACATCAGCTCCTTCAACCGCGCATCGGGCGCCTTGGACATGGCGTCGAGAACGGCCGTCGTCACCGAAGCTTCGTCCTTTATGATCATTGGTTTCCCTCCCCAGAGAAGACGCATTGTTGCGCCGGGCAAACAGGTCAGCAAGCGCGCTGATCTCTGCTGTTTGATGCGCGTTGATGAAGATTGCAGCACCATTCATGCCCAAAGAGTAGGCACTGAGCATCTCGCCCAATAATTAGGCAAACATGAAGTAATCCAATCACGAATCTAAAATCCTTTCTCGGAAAAAGCATGGAAAAGCATCGCGGTAGCTTCTGCCCAAAGCCCTGGCACGGTCATTGCTGTTAACCAGCGGGGGGCTGTGGTTGATGCCCTCATGCACTCTAACAGAGGTGGTGTTCAACACATGACTCGCACGATACTGCGAACTGCAGCGGCGACATTGTTGGCGGTGTTCGCGACGGTGTCGGCGGCCTATCAGGCCCAGGCGCAAGATACGATCAAGGTCGGCATTCTCCATTCGCTTTCCGGCACGATGGCCATCAGCGAGACAACGCTGAAGGACGTCATGCTCATGCTCATTGAGGAGCAGAACAAGAAAGGAGGACTTCTGGGCAAGAAGCTGGAGGCGGTCGTCGTCGATCCGGCTTCCAATTGGCCGCTCTTTGCGGAGAAGGCGCGGGAGCTGATCGCGAAGGAGAAGGTGGCTGCCGTTTTTGGCTGCTGGACCTCGGTGTCGCGCAAATCGGTGCTGCCGGTCTTCAAGGAGCTGAATAGCATCCTCTTCTACCCCGTGCAGTACGAGGGCGAGGAAAGCGAGCGCAACGTCTTCTACACGGGCGCTGCCCCGAACCAGCAGGCCATTCCTGCCGTCGACTACCTCATGAAGGAAGAGAAGGTGCAGCGCTGGGTGCTGGCCGGTACGGACTATGTCTACCCGCGCACCACCAACAAGATCCTCGAAGCCTATCTGAAGTCGAAGGGCGTCAAGGCCGAGGACATCATGATCAACTATACGCCGTTCGGACACTCCGACTGGCAGACGATCGTGGCCGATATCAAGAAGTTCGGCTCGGGCGGGAAGAAGACCGCCGTGGTTTCCACCATCAACGGCGACGCCAATGTGCCCTTCTACAAGGAACTCGGCAACCAGGGCATCAAGGCGAAGGACATCCCCGTCGTCGCCTTCTCGGTGGGCGAGGAAGAGCTGGCCGGCATCGACACCAAGCCGCTCGTTGGCCATTTGGCGGCCTGGAACTACTTCCAGTCCATCAAGAACCCGGGCAACGACGACTTCATCGCCAAGTGGAAGGCTTTCACAAAGAATCCGAAGCGGGTGACCAATGACCCGATGGAGGCGCATGTGATCGGCTTTGCCATGTGGGTGAAGGCCGTCGAGAAGGTCAAATCCACCGATCCCGACAAGGTCATCGATGCGCTGCCGGGCATCGAGGCCCCGAACCTGACGGGCGGCATGTCGAAGATGCTGCCCAACCATCACATCACCAAGCCGGTGTTCATCGGCGAGATCAAGGGTGATGGCCAGTTCGACGTGGTCTGGAAGACGCCGGGGCTCGTCCCAGGCGACGCGTGGTCGAAAGAGCTCGAGGGCTCAAAGGATCTGGTCGCCGATTGGGTCACGCTCAAGTGCGGCAACTACAACTCCAAGACCAAGAAGTGCGGCAGCTAGCTACGCGCCGCAGACGATCGTTGCTGGAGACGGCAGCAGGCTGCCGTCTCCTTCACACCGGGGAACAATGGGGATGCGCGAAGTGCGCGATCGCTTCCTGGCGCTCGTACTTTCATTCGGCGTGCTTCTGAGCGGCGGCTTGGCGGCGGCTCAGACGTACGAGGATGCGCTGCGCGGATTTACCGCCGACTCGTTCAACGACACTGATGCAGCCATCAGTGCAGTTGCCGGCAGCGGTCACGCGATGGCCGCCGTGCTCATCCAGGCTCTGCAAGACGAGAGGCTCTTGTTCGACGCGCAGGACAAGAGGGTATTCATTCGCGATGCGTCCGGCCCGCTGCTGGACGCTGCTACGGGCAAGCCGATTGCCGGCAATGCTCCGGCCAATCTGCAGCCGGTTCGACTCAACAATCGCCTGCGCCGGTCGGTCGAGGCTGCGCTCGGAAGTCTCACGCTCGTGTCGCCCGAGCCGGCAAAGCGCTTCGAGGCCGCGCAGGCCGTGTTCAAGTCCCGGGACGCAAATGCGCTGGCGACGCTCGATTCTGCGATCGCCAAGGAGGTGGACGCCAGGGTGAAGAAAGCGCTCATCGAGGCGCGCGCCGCCATCGTTCTGGGCAAGGCGGACGCCACGGAACCCGAAAAGCTTGCAGCCGTGGCAACCATGCGCGAGCGAGGCGATCATGATGCGCGCGCGCTGCTGAGCGGGCTGTCCGACGATCAACCGGTCAGCGTCAAGCGCTTGGTCGCCGACGCCATCTCTACCATCGACAGCCAGCTCGCTATGTGGAGCGTGGTGCAGAATCTCTGGTACGGCCTGTCGCTGGGATCGGTCTTGCTTCTGGCTGCGATCGGTCTCGCCATCACCTTCGGGGTGATGGGTGTCATCAACATGGCGCACGGCGAGATGGTCATGCTCGGTGCGTACACCACGTTTGTGGTGCAGGAGGTCATCCGCGCCAGGATGCCGTGGTTATTCGACTATTCGCTTGCCATTGCCATTCCGCTGGCGTTCCTGGTCGCGGCGGTGGTCGGCATGGCGATCGAGCGCGGCGTCATTCAGTTCCTGTACGGCCGTCCGCTGGAAACGTTGCTGGCAACCTGGGGTATCAGCCTCATCCTGCAGCAGGCAGTGCGCACCATCTTCGGCCCGACCAACCGCGAGGTCGGCGCGCCTGGCTTCATGTCCGGCGCCTTCGAGCTTGGCGGTTTGTCTATCACCTGGAACCGGCTCTGGATCATTGTTTTCGCCGCTCTGATCTTCGTGGCGCTGTTGGCCGCTCTTCGCTTCACCACGCTCGGTCTGCAGATGCGGGCGGTGACGCAGAATCGGCGCATGGCGAGTGCGATGGCTATTCCCACGAACCGCATCGATGCGTTCACCTTCGGCCTTGGATCGGGAATTGCCGGGCTCGCCGGCGTGGCGCTGTCGCAGATCGACAACGTCTCTCCCAATCTCGGGCAGGGCTACATCATCGATAGTTTCCTGGTCGTCGTCTTCGGCGGCGTCGGCAACCTGTGGGGCACGCTGGTCGGCGCGCTGTCGCTCGGCATCGCCAACAAGTTCCTCGAGCCCTACGCCGGGGCTGTGCTCGGCAAGATCCTGCTGCTCGTACTGGTGATTTTGTTCATACAGAAGCGCCCGCGCGGCCTGTTCGCGCTCAAGGGCCGGGCGGTGGAAGCATGATCACGCGCCGGCTGATCGAAGCTCCTGACGGTCGCGGCTGGATATTCCTCGCCATCGTGCTCGTGGCCGCCGTGCTCGTCCCCCTTCTGCATCTCCTCTTGCCGCCGTCCTCGCCGTTCCATGTATCGACATCGGTGATGACGCTGTGGGGCAAGTATCTGTGCTTTGCGCTGCTTGCCCTCTCGCTCGATCTCGTGTGGGGCTACTGCGGCATTCTCTCGCTCGGCCACGGAGCCTTCTTCGCCCTCGGCGGCTATGCCATGGGCATGTATCTGATGCGCCAGATCGGAACGCGCGGTGTCTACGCCCATCCGACCCTTCCCGACTTCATGGTCTTTCTCAACTGGAAGGAGCTGCCGTGGTTCTGGTACGGGTTTGACTGGTTCCCGTACGCCCTGCTCATGGTGGTGCTGGTGCCGGGCGTGCTCGCCTTCGTGTTCGGCTGGTTCGCCTTCCGCAGCCGTGTCACGGGCGTCTACCTGTCGATCATCACGCAGGCCCTCACCTACGCGCTGATGCTCGGCTTCTTCCGCAACAACTTCGGCTTCGGCGGCAACAATGGTCTCACCGACTTCAAGGACATTCTGGGTTTCAACATCCAGTCCTCGCAGACGCGTGCGGCGCTGTTCGCCCTCTCCGCTGTCGCGCTGGCGCTCGGGTATGTGGTGGCGCGGATGGTCGTTCAATCGAAGGCTGGAAAGGTGCTGATTGCCATCCGCGACGCCGAAAGCCGCACGCGCTTTCTGGGCTACCGCGTCGAGAACTACAAGACCTACGTCTTCACGCTCTCGGCCTGCATGGCGGGTATCGCCGGCGCGCTGTACGTGCCGCAGGTCGGCATCATCAATCCGAGCGAGTTCGCGCCCGCCAACTCCATCGAGATGGTGATCTGGGTGGCGGTCGGCGGTCGGAGCACGCTGGTGGGTGCCGCACTGGGGGCGGTGATCGTCAATTTCGCCAAGTCCACGTTCACCACCGGCATGTTGGCACCCTATTGGCTTTTTGCGCTGGGCGCCCTGTTCGTGCTCGTCACCATCTTCCTGCCCAAGGGCATCCTGGGCCTCATGCCGCAGCGTGCCGAGCCCGCTGGGCCCAATGGTTCACCGGCGAACGGACGTGTCGCCCAGCCCGCCGAGTGATGCATCATGGATACCACCGTCACAAATCCGCACGAGGTGACGCAAAGCCTTCTGTATCTCGACGGCGTCAGCGTGAGCTTTGACGGCTTCCGAGCATTGAACAACCTGTCGCTCGAGCTGGCGCCTGGCGAGATGAGGGCCATCATCGGACCCAACGGCGCCGGCAAGACGACCATGATGGACGTCATTACCGGCAAGACTAGGCCCGACAGCGGCGAGGTGTTGTTCGACAAGGGCAGCGTCGATCTCACGACCAAGGACGAGGCGGCCATCGCCGAGCTCGGCATCGGCCGGAAGTTCCAGAAGCCGACCGTATTCGAGAATCACACGGTGGAGGACAACATCCTGCTGTCGCTCAAGGACGACCGCAGCGTTCGCGGCAACCTGATGTGGTACGCCAACAGCGGGGACAGCGACCGCATCGGCGAGATCCTGAAGACAATCGGTCTCACCGCCCATGGCAAGCGCTTGGCCGGCTCGCTCTCGCATGGCCAGAAGCAGTGGCTCGAGATCGGCATGTTGATCGCGCAGGATCCAAAGCTTCTTCTGGTCGACGAGCCGGTTGCCGGCATGACCGATGCCGAAAGCATGACGACGGCCGACCTGCTCAAGGACATCGCCAAGGATCACACGGTCATCGTGGTGGAGCACGACATGGAATTCGTGCGCCGACTCGGCGTGAAAGTCACGGTGCTGCATGAAGGCTCGGTGCTGGCCGAAGGCTCCATCGACGAGGTCAGCGCCAACGAGCGCGTGGTTGAGGTTTATCTGGGGCGGTAGATGCGTGGTGAAGACAAGAGGATGAAGCCTCGTAGTGGGTCTATCGAACCCGTGGCTGGCGACAAGAGGTTAGCAGTGTGCTGAAGGTTGAGAGCATCGATCTGCACTATGGCGCGGCGCAGGCGCTGCGCCATGTGTCGCTCGCGGCCGAGCCCGGCAAGATCACGTGTGTGCTGGGTCGCAATGGAGTGGGAAAAAGCTCGCTCCTGCGTGCCATCGTTGGGCACCAGCCCGTCAGCAGCGGACGTATCATGTTCGACGGCGATGACATAACGCGCCTTCGCGCCTACGATCGCTCGCGCAAAGGCATAGCCTACGTTCCCCAGGGGCGCGAGATCTTCCCCCTCCTGACCGTGCAAGAGAATCTCGAGACCGGCTTCGCCCGCCTTCCGCGCGGCGAGCGCAAGATCGGCGGCGAGCTGTTCGAGCTGTTTCCGATCCTGAAGACTATGCTGGGTCGCCGTGGCGGCGACCTGTCGGGTGGTCAACAACAGCAGCTTGCCATCGCCCGTGCGCTTGTCATGCAGCCCAAGCTGATCGTGCTGGACGAGCCGACCGAGGGCATCCAGCCCTCCATTATCAAGGACATCGGACGTGCCATCTCCTATCTGCGCGACCAGGGCAGGATGGCGATCGTGCTGGTCGAGCAGTACTTCGATTTCGCCCGCGTGCTGGCCGATACGTTTGCCGTAATGGAGCGTGGCGAGGTCGTGCTGTCCGGCACCGGGGCAGGCATGGTCGAAAGCGACGTTCGGCGCTACCTTACCGTCTGACGGCGTTGCGGATGGAGGTGAGCGTCGGTGTTGCAGGCACGGACCTGGCTGCCACGGGCGGAAGGATCAGTCCGCCTTGCCTTCGTGCGGCGGGGTGAGCAGACCGTACTCGACGTTCTGCATCAGGCCGGGTCGGCGCGCGCTCGCTTTCCCAAGCCCGCCTATGACGCGGCACCTGAGGCCGTGCTGCTCAACATGGCCGGAGGCCTGACGGCCGGCGACCGCTTGGACATTGCGACAACCTTGGCCACAGGCGCAAGAGCGACCATAACCACCGCTGCTGCAGAGAAGATCTATCGTGCGCTCGATGGGGAGGCGACCATCCGCACCCGCCTGGAGCTGGCATCCGAGGCGCGGTTGGCGTGGCTGCCACAGCCGACCATTCTGTTCGACCAGGCCCGTTTCGACCGTCGCACGGAGGTTGCGCTGTCGGCGGATGCGACCTTTCTGGCGGTCGAGTTCCTCCTGTTCGGTCGCTTGGCGATGGGCGAGACCGTACAGCGCGGGTTGTGCCGTGACGTCTGGCGCATCCGCCGAGATGGCAAG
Organism: Hyphomicrobiaceae bacterium; assembly: GCA_008933705.1. Lineage (GTDB taxonomy): Bacteria > Pseudomonadota > Alphaproteobacteria > Rhizobiales > Hyphomicrobiaceae > AWTP1-13. Next base: position 80,421 of record WBUN01000003.1, on the reverse strand, counting down.
CTTGCGTTTGCCGACACCCTGCTCTTGCAGGGTGGTGTGGCTGACACCCTCGCCCGGTCCGCGACCGCCGCCGGCGCTCGCGCCGTCGCCATGATCGTGTATATCGCCCCCGATGCGGCGTCTCGCATTGATCATGCGCGTGCGCTATTGGAAGATGTTGGAGGGACGGCCGGCGCGAGCACCTGGGACGGCATGCTGGTTGTCCGCGCCCTGGCCAACGACGGCCAGACGCTGCAGAGGGACCTCATCCCTCTGATCGAATGGCTGCACGGCGGCTGCCTGCCGCGCGTGTGGCAATGTTGAACGGGGGCCGAGGCCATGAATCTCACGTCGCGCGAGAAGGACAAGCTGCTGATCTCGATGGCGGCGATCGTCGCGCGCCGGCGGCTCGAGCGCGGCGTCAAGCTCAACTACCCGGAAGCCGTGGCGCTGATCTCCGACTTCGTCGTCGAGGGCGCACGTGACGGGCGCACCGTCGCCGACCTGATGGAGGCCGGCGCCCATGTGCTGAACCGCGCTCAGGTGATGGATGGCATCGCCGAGATGATCCACGACGTGCAGGTCGAGGCCACGTTCCCGGACGGGACCAAGCTCGTCACCGTGCACAAGCCGATCCGATAGTGTCTCGGGGGGAGGGAAAGGACCGATGAAGTTTTCCAGGCTTGCGCTGGCCACGATCGTAACGGCGCTGGCGAGCACCACGGCGCTGGCGCACACCGGCCACGAGCACGCGGCATCGTTCGCAACAGGCTTCGTCCATCCGTGGAGCGGCCTCGATCACCTGTTGGCGATGGTCGCGGTCGGCCTATGGGCTGGCATCAATGGCGGCCGCGCGCTGTGGGCCTGGCCAGTCACCTTCGCCAGCGTGATGGTGGCTGGTGGCGCGCTGGCCATGGGTGGTGCTCGCGTGCCGGCTGTGGAGCCCGGTATCCTTGCCTCCGTCATCGTGCTCGGATTGCTCGCGCTGGGCGCCATACGTTTGCCGGTCGCCGCGGGCATTGCTCTCGTCGCTGTCTTCGCCCTGCTGCACGGGTACGCACACGGAGCGGAGTTGCCGCTTGAGGTCGCTGGCGTCACCTATGCGTTGGGGTTCGCGCTTGCCACCGCTCTTCTGCACGCCGTCGGCCTCGGCGTCGCGTGCCTTTCGACAGGCGAGCGTGGACTGTCCCTTGCGCGTGGCGCGGGCGCGCTGGTTGCCGTCAGCGGTGTCGTTCTCGCGTTTATCTGAGGAGCAGGCTCATGATCCCCGGCGAGATCATCACCAAGCCCGGCGACATCGAGATCAACGCCGGCCGCACGGCCGTCACGATCACGGTGGCCAACACCGGCGACCGCCCGATCCAGGTCGGCTCGCACTACCATTTTGCTGAGACCAACCCGGCCCTCCGATTCGACCGCGCCAAGGCGCGCGGGCACCGGCTCGACATTGCCGCCGGCACCGCCGTGCGCTTCGAGCCCGGCCAGACCCGGGACGTCACGCTCGTACCCTTCGCCGGTGAACGGCGCGTGTTCGGCTTCCGTCAGGCCGTCATGGGCGATCTCGACTGAGGCGCATTGCGGCAATCCTTCCCAGATCCTATCGTCACCACCTACAAATCGGGGAGGACATGCGATGGGGCCGGAGATGCGTGAGCGGTCGGCGATCCGCGAGGTTGTCGAGAATTGGGTGGTATGGCGCGATGCCGGCGATTGGGAACGCTTCCGCGGGGTCTGGCACAAGGACGGGCGCATGATGGCGACCTGGTTTCAGGGCTCGGCGGAGGAGTTCATCGCGGTAAGTCGCGCCGGCTTCGACAAGGGCGTCAGCATTCTGCATTTCCTCGGCGGCATCTCAGTTGATGTCGAAGGTCGCCGCGCCATCTCGCAGACCAAGATGACCATCTCGCAACGCGCGCTCGTCCACGACGTGTTGTGTGACGTCGTCTGCACCGGTCGCTTCTACGATTTCTTCGAGAAGCGCCGCGGCCGATGGGGCATCGTCTTGCGCCAGCCCATCTACGAGAAGGATCGGATGGACCCCGTCGATCCGGCGGCGCGCCTCACGCTCGACCGGAAGCTCCTCAATCGTTTTCCCGAAGGCTACCGGCACCTTGCCTATCTGCAGACGGGGATCGGCTACAAAGTGAAGCCCGACATGCCGGGCCTCAAAGGGCCCGAGGTCGAGGCGCTCTATGCCCGCGGCCGTGCGTGGCTCGACGGCAAGCCGCTGTCGGCGTGAGTTCGTTGGCCCGTGAATCAGAGGATCATTGCGCCGACAGCAGAGGCAGTTCAGGTCGCCTCAACCTTCTTGTCTTCTGCGCGGATCTCGCTGCCGCGCCAGCTGAATCCATCCAGCAGCCAGGCCTGCACCCAAAGCACCGGCAGAAGCGCGTCGCGGACGAGCCAGGCAAGGGGCGACCATGGCGACAATTGCCAACCGGCGGCTCGCGCCAACACGGCCTCGCTGCCGAACCACAGCAATGCCATGCCGGCGACGACCGTAGCCATCGGCAATTCCAGAATGTCCGCTGAATAGGCGGCGGCAAGGATAGGGACGATGCTGCCGGTGAGAACCTCGGGAAGGAAGAAGGCAGGAAATGTCATACGGCGCAGGCGTGACCAGCGTGCCTGGCGGTCCCATACTTGTTTGGCAGACCGCCAGCCGAGCGGTTGACCGAACGGTGCGTCGACCAGCCGCGCGCGAAGGCCGAGCCCGCGCACGATCTTCGTCGATGCCGCGTCCTCGGCGATCTCGGCGCCGAGAGCATGGATGCCGCCTGCCTGCACAAGGTCGCTCCGCCGCCAGAGCATCGTCTTGCCCTGTGCAAATCCGAATCCGACCGTGTCGGCGGCGTACTGCCACCGGGCCTGGTAGGTGTTGAGGAATGCACACTCCACCTCCGCCCACAAGCCGCTGGCGTGGCAGCCGATCGGCGGCGAGCACATGATGCCGGTGTCGTAGTCCCAGCCGGCCAGCAGGCGCTGAATGTAGTCGGCAGGCATCAGCACGTTGCTGTCGGCGAAGATGATCCATTCGTTGCGCGCAGCGGCCCATCCCTTGACCATGTTGTTGAGCTTGGGATTGGCGGATATCGGTTGATTTCCGATCAGGATCTTCGCCTTGACCTGCGGGTGCTGTGCGATGAGCCTGCGGACGAGGCCCACGACTGGGTCTGATGCGGTGGCACAGCAGAAGATCAGCTCGTAGTCGGGATAGTCGAGTTCGAAGCTCGAACGAAGCGTGAGTTCCTCGAAGGTGTCGCATCCACAGACGGGCCGCACGAGACTTACGGCGGGTGCACCGCCCGGCGCCGGGAGCGGTCCAGTGGTGCGCCGGCACCGATGGATCGCCAGAGCTATCGTGATGAGATGCAGGGATGTGGCGGCGATGCAGAAGGCAAGGATCAGCCCGTCAAACAGCGGCATGCCCACGGTCTTTGCTTGATGTTGCGGTCGCGGAACCGTTGCCGATTTGCATGACGTGGTGATGACGGGACGCCAGCAGACGGCATGAGCGGCGTGTTCGAAGCTCTGTTGGCCGCCTTGTCATTCTGTTGTCACCGAATCGGGCATCTACCTTTGGGGGGGTAAGCTGCGGAGACCCCGCAAGCGCGGGCAAACACCTGAGCAGGAGGCCACCATGCGGTCGCGTCGCGTCCCCTCTGATGGGTCTGAGCTGCCGGGGAATGCTGCTGTAGATGTGATGCAAATGCTGCTTGTCCTCGAGAGAACGCGCGTGGTCGCGCTCGACAACGAGCATATGGCGCCGTTCGTCGAGAGCCTCGAGCGCAGCATTCGCCGCCTGCTCGAGGCAAGGCGGGCGAAACTAGAGGCAGCGCAAAGCCGAGACTTGCATGCCTGCGCAGGTCGCGCCGTTCATTCCTTGACGTGCGCGAGCTGATGCACGCGATGGTGCTCCGTTCAGAGGGGTGATCCTGCAGGTTTCAGACCGGGGAATTCGATTTGCGCGCGGTCACCTCGATCACCATGTGCGAAGCATGCTCGCGTCCGTATTCGTCCCACGCGCGCACCAGGACACGGTGAGCGCCAGGTTTGAGATTCGCCGGCAGGCGACCCTTCCACACATGAGACGACGGTACCGGCTCCACCCAGGACTTTAGTGCTGCCTTGTGTGCCGCAAACACATCGACAATGAAAGGATCGACCGAAGCCGCGCGCTGCATCCACACGCGCTGCATCGTAACATCTGCAATTTCGAAGGCTACGCGCGTCCTGGGACCACCATCGAAGATGTTAGCCACAACTTCGCACGCTTCAATTGCGTCGGCCGGAATCTGGTGCAGTGACCGGTGCACTGCGGCGGCGTTGCGTCCGGCCTCGCCGCCGATGCGCCGATGCGGGCCATCGACGAAGATGCGCAGTTGCGCCGCCGGCGTCTTCGACGAAGGCACGAACCTTGTCGAATACTTGTTGCCATCGACCGACAGTACGTGGAATCCGTTCGGCGAGCCGTCGCAGCTGTGTGCAAGAGGAATGCCGTTAGGAGTGTTGGGACCGCTCCACCAGCTTCCCGATGCGGCAGTAAGGACATGATGGTGATGCGGCTCGCGCCCCCAGAAGCCCTCCTTGGCGTCAAGATAATGGTGCTCCGTCATGTGCATGTGACCGGAGAAGCTCACCGTATGCTGCCGATGTGAAAGCAGCTCCATCAGGGCTCTGCGATCGACGGTCGTGTCCGACGGATTGTCTGGACTATGGTACGTGACGAGGGGGATGTGCATTGAGAGGACGATGAGATCGTCCGGCGGCAGGTTGGCCAACAAGTTGCGTACGAACTGCAGCTGGCGCTCGCCGATCATGCCCCTGTACTGGCCGCTCGTTGCAGAGCCGGGGTTGTGGCCGAGATAGGCCACGTTGTCGAGAATGACGAACGTCGCTCCGGCATATTGGAAAGCATAGTGGCGCGGGCCGAAAAAACGCTTCCAGGTCTCCCGTGAAAAGCGATCGTCGCTCGCCTCCGAGTTGATGTCGTGGTTGCCGGGGCAATGGTGCCAAGGCATGCCGGTCGTGCCGAGGATGTCGAGATAGCGCTCGTACAGGGACAGATCATCGAACATGACGTCGCCGTGGTTGATGCCGAAGGCAGCGTTGCTGCCGATAGCCCCGGCAACGATGTCGTCCCGCAAATAGGCCAGCTCGACGGCGTTCTCAGGCTGCGTATCGGTGAACAACAGGGCCTCGAAGTCCCGCCGCTCCTCTTGCCGCCGCAACGCGAAGTCGATCGAGGCCGGTAGTGGGCCGGTCGGCGCGACGCCTGCAAAGCGGTAGTCGATATCCCCCGGGGTGCCGTGCGGCTGATGCAGGCGGGAGAATCTGGGAATGCCGCCGAAGCCAATGGGCGTTGTCCAAGAAGGCGGCTTGATCACGAACAGGCTGTCGCCTTCCGCGACCGGCAGGCTCCAGCTTCCGTCGGCCGCAGTCCTTACGATGTCGCGCCCATTGGAGACCATAACGTTGGCGATGCCCGGGTCCCCGGGGCGGCGCCGTCCCGTCCTGCCGCGGTCGTCGAAAACGACCTCTTTGGCAATGGCGGGGCGCTGCGCGAACCCCTGATCCTGCAGTAAGGGCAACCGCCGACGCACCTGCTCCTGCGATTATCTCTCGCCGCGAAACGCCCTTCTGTCGGGCTGCGTCGTTCTTCATGCTGGCCTCGCAGGGCGAATCGGGCTGACGCGACTCGCGGCGAAGCTATGAGAGCCTCATGACCGACACTTAACGGTGCGATGTAGCTTGGGTGACAGTGCTGCGGATCGGGGGCTGTGCGCCGAATTGCTGCTGTCACACGGCTATTACATGGCTGCGCTCTACCTCACCATGCGGTAGGGACTGACCGGATACGCTCGTTGACTGCGTCGCAGAATTGCTGGCGAGCCGAGCAAGGCATGCGGTGGTCGGCGGACACGAGACCCTAAGCACCGGCGGAGGGAAGAAATGGCACCGCGCATCCTGATCGTCGAGGATGAACAGCCTTTGCTTGAGATGCTTCGGTACAATTTCGAGCGCGCCGACTACGAGGTGGAAACCGAGCACAACGGCGATCACGCTGAGATCCGCTTGAAGGAAGCGGTGCCAGACCTTCTGCTGCTCGACTGGATGCTGCCCGGCCTTTCGGGCATTGAGCTTTGCCGGCGCGTGAGGCAATGGCCCGTCACGAAGCATTTGCCGATTATCATGCTGACGGCACGGAGTGACGAAACCGACAGGGTGCGTGGCTTCGAGACCGGCGCCGATGACTACGTGACGAAGCCGTTCTCGGTCGGCGAGCTGCTCGCGCGAGTCGGCGCGCTGCTGAGACGATCGAGACCACTCCTGGTGGCGGATGTTCTTAAGGTGGGCGATATCGAGCTCGACCGCAGTGCCATGCTCGTGCGCCGCCGGGGGCACACGATCCATCTGGGGCCGACCGACTACCGGCTGCTCGAATTCATGATGCAATCTCCAAGCCGCGTGTTCACGCGTCAGCAGTTGCTCGACAATGTGTGGGGATGTGCCGTCTACATCGATGAGCGCACCGTGGATGTGCATGTCGGCAGGCTGCGCAAGGCGCTGCTCCAGGCCTGGGAGACAGATCCCATCCGTACCGTGCGCGGTGCCGGCTACGGTTTCGATCCTCAGCCTTGATTGCCGCACGGAACTGCGGCGTCATCTCAGCTTCATGTCATTGAGGCACACTCGAACCGCGCAGAGCCATGACGTCCTGGTTCTGCCGTAGGCCCTGCCTTCCAGGCTTGGATGCACTCGGCCTTCAGGTGCGTCCCGGCCCGCCAGCCCGGCGGCATCGTGCGTGTTCCCTACTGACACGCGGTCGCCGGGCTGGCCCTCTTGTACTTGATCACTATTGGTGTGTTTGATCACTGTTGGCATCTCCTCGCTTGCAGGCACTATCCGACCGGAGGTTGCGCGATCACGTCCTCGTATCTGTGCCGCTTTGTGATCAGACCCGCGTGCTGGAAGATGTCGAGCGTTGCTTCGAAGGCTGGCCGTGTTATTTCCACGTGCGGGGTCCAGTTGCCGAGCTTCTGATAGGTGGCGATCGTCGCCGTGAGCACCGTCACGTCGATATCCTTGAAGTAGGGCGCCTCGATCTTGGCAACCTCGGCAGCGGGGGTGCTGATCAGCCAAGCGCGGGCTTTGCGATACGCACGCGTGAAGCGTTTGGCCATGTCGGTAGTGAGCCACTCTCGCGTAGCGGCCAGGCTCGAGAAGGCGCACGGGCCAATCGCGTCGCCGAGCGTTGCCACGATGTGACCGATGCCGTCATGCTCGAGCTGCTGGGGCGCCGGTCCCTGCAGGTGGATGAAATCACCCTCGCCTTTGCGGAACGCCGCGATCATCTTGTCGGTGGAGCCCGCGTCGATTGCCTCGATCGACGAAAAGTCGAGGCCGCGCTTGAAGGAGGCGTACTTGAACATGGCGAGTGGCTGGCCACCATGATCGACCAGAACCTTCTTGCCCTTGAGCTTGGCCCACGTGAAATCCGGATCGGCGCTTCGACCCGTAAGGAAGAAGCCGTCCTTCTCGTTGATCTGGGCGAAGTGGACTGCGGGCGGCTGCTTGCCCTGCTCGAGCGGCGTAAAGCCTTGCGAGGGCGCTGACTGGGCGACGTGGACCGAGCCGTCGATCAGGCCGGCGATAGCCGACCTGCCCGGCGTCGACACGGAATATTTCGGCGTCAGGCCTTCCTGCTCGAGGTAGCCGCCGGCAATGGTGGCGATGAGCGGAGAGTAGAATGCTGAGAAACGGGTGAACTCGATGCTGATCTCTCGGGCCAAGGGATTCTCCTCTGTGATGTCGGCTTGATAGACCCATTTTCACGCCTGCCTAGTTCTTGTGCAGCTTGATATCGGGCAACACATCGATGGCGGTCCACTTCTTCTTTTGTCATCAATGGGTTGTCCGTTGAGCCGAGCTTGTTGAACTCATGGCATGTGGCTTGCTCTCTTAGCATTGTATGGTGCGCATGCGCGAATGGGTATGAGGCGCCGCGAATTGCTGCAGTCGTCATGCGGCGTAGCCGCAGCGCTTCGTGCGGAAGAGGACGACAGGCCTGATGCCCGCGGCTGAAAGGCGGGGGCCGGATGTCTTGGGAGTGCAATATGAGTGAAGAGCAAGACAAGGCGCTGAGCAACTTCATCAAAGCTGCCGAAGTCGCCCTCGACCTGCCGCTCGACGCCGCGTGGATTCCGGCAATCACGGCCAATCTGCAGGTCACGTTCCGGCACGCAGCGGCTGTCGCCGAGTTCGAGTTGCCGGACGAGACCGAGCCTGCCCCCGTGTTCGAGGCGTGAGCCGATGCAGACCTGGGCAACCGCCGCCGAGATCGCAAGCGCCGTGGCGAACGGCAGAGCGAGCGCGCTTGAAGTCATCGAAGCTGCGCTTGCACGCATCGAGCAGAAGAACCCTGTTCTCAACGCCTTCACGACGGTAACGAAGGAGAGGGCCCTCGCCAGGGCACGAGCCATCGACGCGGCGCGTGTCAAGGGCGAGGCGCTGGGGCCGCTCGCCGGCGTGCCCTTTGCAGTGAAGAATCTGTTCGATGTTGCCGGGCTGCAGACTCTCGCCGGCTCCAAGATCAATCGTGATCGATCCGCAGCAACCAGCGACTCACCTCTCATCGCCAGACTCGAGGCGGCCGGTGCCGTGCTGGCCGGGGCGCTCAACATGGGAGAGTTCGCTTACGACTTCACCGGCGAGAACGTGCACGACGGGCCCTCTCGCAATCCACACGACACCAATCGCATGACGGGCGGTTCCTCGGGCGGTTCGGGCGGCGCGGTGGCGGGGGGCCTCGTGCCGCTGTCGCTGGGCTCGGATACCAATGGCTCGATCCGCGTGCCGTCGTCGCTGTGCGGTCTGTTTGGGCTGAAGCCGACCTACGGGCGGTTGTCGCGTGCGCGAGCGTTTCCTTTCGTGGCAAGCCTCGATCACGTGGGTCCGATCGGACGCAGCGTGCATGATCTGGCGGTCGCCTATGACGCCATGCAGGGGCCCGATCCTGAGGATCCGGTCTGTGCCGATCGGCCAGTCGAGCCGTCATTGCCCGGGTTGGAGGACGGAAGCAAAGGGCTGCGGATCGCGGTTGCCGGAGGTTACTTCAAACGAGGCGCCTCCGCCGAGGCGATCACTGCGGTGGATACGGTCGCCAAGGCTCTCGGCGCGCGCGAGGAGATCGAGGTTCCCGAGGCGGCACGGGCGCGTGCCGCCGCCTACATCATTACTGCAACTGAAGGCGCTAGCCTTCATCTCGATCGGCTGCGTGCGAGAGCACAGGATTTCGATCCGGCGATCCGCGACCGGCTCATTGCCGGTGCGATGGTACCTGCGGCATTGGCAGTCAAGGCGCAGAAGTTTCGCCGCTGGTATCGCGAGCAGGTCTTGCGGCTGTTTGAGAAGGTCGACGCGATCTTGGCGCCCGCGACGCCTTGCACAGCACCGCTGATCGGCCAGCAGACGCTTGTGCTGGACGGGGTGGAGATGCCGCTGCGGCCCAACCTCGGGCTCTATACGCAGCCCATCTCCTTGATCGGCCTGCCGGTGGTGGCCGTGCCGGTGCCATTGACGCCACTGCCGATTGGCGTGCAGATCGTCGCTGCGCCGTGGCGGGAGGATGTGGCCTTGCGCATTGCGCGCGCGCTGGAGAAGCAGGCCGTTGCGCTCGCGCCGCGGCCGATGGAGTAGGAAGGAACAAGAAAGCATGCAAGTCGACCTGCCGGAGGTCGTGGCGGAGGTGCGCGAGGCGTTCGAGCGCTACGAGCAGGCGCTCGTCATCAACAACGTGGCGGCGCTCGACGGCTTCTTTCGCGACGATCCGCGCACCATTCGCTACGGCATCAGCGAAAATCTCTACGGCTCCGCTGAGATCAAGGCGTTTCGTGCTGCACGCTCTCCTGCCGGGCTTATGCGCAAGGTTTCGCGCACGATGATCACCACCTATGGTCACGATTTCGCTGTCGCTTCGACGCTGTTCCATCGTGAGACGGCGCCGGGCAAGGTCGGACGGCAAATGCAGACCTGGGTGCGGTTCGATGATGGATGGCGCGTCGTTGCGGCCCACGTGAGCATTATCGATGCAACCAAGGCCTGATGGCGAGCCGATGACGAAGCGTGACATCCCGATCGACATCCGCGGCTTGCATGACGCCTACGCGCGCGGTCTCGACCCGGTCGAGGTCGTCGAGCGTGCGTTCGATGCTATCGGCGAGACCGGCGATCCCGGCATCTTCATTTCCCTCGTCGACCGTAGCGTCGTGCGCAAAGCGGTGCAGAAGCTCGGACCCTTCGATCAGGCGGCAAAGCCGCTGTGGGGTGTCCCCTTTGCCGTGAAAGACAATATTGACGTGGCCGGCATGGCAACCACGGCCGCCTGTCCGGCGTTCGCCTACACCCCCAAGGCGGACGCGGACGCCGTGGAGCGGCTGATTGCGGCAGGCGCTATTCCCATAGGCAAGACCAATCTCGATCAGTTCGCGACCGGCCTCGCCGGCGTGCGTACGCCCTATCCGATACCCAAGAATGCTATCGACGCAACGATCGTGCCGGGCGGGTCGAGTTCCGGCTCGGCCGTTGCGGTGGCGCGCGGCCTGGTACCGTTCGCGCTAGGCACCGATACGGCAGGCTCAGGCCGCGTACCGGCAGGCCTGAATAACATCGTCGGGCTGAAGCCTTCGGTCGGGTCGGTGTCGACCCGCGGTGTGGTGCCGGCCTGCGCCACGCTCGATTGCGTATCGGTGTTTGCCGGGACGGTCGATGATGCTTGGGCCGTCTATGAGATCATGGCCGGATGGGACGAAGACGATCCGTTCTCGCGTCCGATAGTGCTCGGCACGTTGCATCCGGCTCCGCCGCTGCCGGCGATCGGCATCCCGCGCCCGAAAGATCAGAACTTCTTTGGCGATGAGGCGGCCAGGGCTGCGTGGCGGGCGAGCCTGGATATTCTTCAGGACCGCTTCGGCGCGAAGCTGGTTGAGATCGATATGACGCCGTTCTTCGACACGGCCGCGCTGCTCTACGAGGGCCCCTGGGTGGCTGAGCGGTACGCCGCAATCCGCACCTTCATCGAGACACGTGCCGGCGACATGCATCCGGTCACACGGCAGATTGTCGACAAGGCGAAGGCCTTTTCTGCTGCCGATGCGTTTGGCAGCATCTATCGCCTGGCGGAGTTGAGACGCATGACGGAGCGCGTGTGGCACGGCATCTCGATGTTGGCCGTGCCGACGGCCCCATGCGCGCCGACCTTGGATGAGGTCGCGGACGATCCACTGGGACCCAACTCGCGACTCGGAACCTACACCAACTTCGTCAACTTGCTCGATCTCGCCGCGCTTTCCGTGCCGGGCCCGTTCCGCAAGGACCGCCGTGCTGCTGGCCTGACGTTCATCGGCCCGCGTGGCAGCGATGCGGTACTCGCGAGCTTCGGGCGCGCGTTCCATGCCGCGACGGCAGCGATCATCGGCGCGACGAGCAGGCCGCTGCCGAAGCCCGCCGAACTGCCTTCCGTGGCTCCGGAAGGTTTTCTCGAACTGGCGGTCGTGGGCGCACATCTCTCGAGCATGGCGTTGAATCACGAGATCAAGGCGCTCGGGGGCGTGCTGCTGCGTGCGGTGAATACCGAGCCCTGCTACGAGCTCTATGTATTGCCGGGTGGACCGCCCCTGCGTCCCGGACTCGTGCGCGTGGCAGCCGGCAAAGGCCACGCCATCGCCACCGAGGTGTGGGCGCTGCCCGCAGCGGGTTTCGGCCGCTTTGTTGCGGGCATTCCCGCTCCACTTGGCGTCGGCACGCTGCAGCTCGCGGACGGCACGCGGCCGAAGGGCTTCCTGTGCGAGGCCGAGGCGGTGCGCGGCGCCAGGAACGTTTCCTCGTTCGGCAGCTGGCGCGCGTTCATCGCGGCGCAGGCGTAGAATGTGGCTCCGGCGCCAGGTTGCTCGGCGAGTCAGCCGGATGCCCATGAGGCGGCAGGGCATGCAGCACGTCTGATCACTGGTGGACGTTCTGTTCCTGCTCGCGCACCTCGACCGCAACGTCGAGCTGCTCGGCATTGCCGCCCCGGCGTGAGCCGATAATGGGGGCCGCATAACCCGCGTCGAGACCGACGGCGAGGCGCACATAACGATCCGTCGGGCAGATGCGGTTGGCGACATCGAAGCCGACCCAGCCAAGTCCGTCCACCCAGGCCTCCGCCCAAGCATGGTTTGCTTCCGATGTGGCCGGCTCGGCAAGAGCGAGGTAGCCCGTGACGTAGCGGACCGGCACCCCCAGCGTGCGCCCTGCAGAAATGAAGATATGCGCGTGATCCTGGCAGACGCCCTTGCCATCGGCAAGGGCGTCGGCGGCGCAGGTGTGGGCGTGCGTCGAGCCGATCTGGTAATCGACTTGGTTGCGCACGATCTCAGCAAGCGCGTGCAGCTTGTCGAGTGTGTCTTTGCCCTTGGCGGAGGCGGCGAGCTCGCGGATTGCCTTGTCGGGCAACGTCTGGGCTGTCTCCTTCAGGAACACACGGGGTGGTGCACTCTTCGGTAGTCCCGTTACGACACCGCTGCAGTCGGTGGTTTCGACCGTTCCGCCCGCCTCGATCGCGACTTCGCTGTGGGCGATGCTTGCCGTTGCCAGATGCACGACATTGCCGAAACCGTCCCTGAATTCCATTGGTGGGCCGAAGCCCGGCATGTCGATCTGCCAGTCGATTACCCGCTGGCCTTTGAATGATGCCGGCGTCAATCGCAGGCTCTGGATCGCATACGCCACCGGCTGTGCGTAGCTGTAGCGAGTGACGTGGCGAATTGAGATTAGCATAGGCTCGTGGTCAGTCGGTGAAATGATACGTCGTGGAGATCTCGCAACCAAGGCGATTGTTGCGCGCAATGAACTCCTCGAGAAACTCGTGCAGGCCCGACTGGAAGATGGCGCTCATGTCTGCGTCGGTCAGCAGCTTTCTCGTTTCGTGAGCCAGCGACTGACAGCCGTCGCGATTGCCGTAATAGGCGCCGAGTTCGTCGAGGGCTGCCACGACCTCTTCGTAGCAGGAGCGCAGGGATCGCGGCATCTGGCGGTTGAGAATGAGGTAGTCGGCGATCTGCCAAGGCTTGTAGCTGTCCTTGTACACCCACCGGTAGCTGCGATGCGCCGAGACTGAGCGCAGGATGGCCGCCCATTGCACGCTGTCGATCTCGCCGCCGACCATCTCGTTGTGCGGCAGCAGGACATAGTATTTGACGTCCAGGATACGGGCTGTGTTGTCGGCGCGCTCCAGGAACGTCCCGAGCTGGTTGAAGTAGAAGGTGTCGTTACGCAGGATGGTGTTGAGGAGCGCACCGCGGAACAGCGCGGACCGCTCTTTGATCCAGTCGAACAACGGGGGCAGCTTGTTGAAATCGATCGTATCGGGATCGATGGCGGAAAACTCAAGCCACGCGCTGTTCAGGCTTTCCCACATCTCCCGCGTGAGCGCCGTGCGCTGGGCCCGCGCATTGCGCCGTGCGGTGGCGAGACTCGAATAGACGCTCGAGGGGTTCTCCGCGTCGAATAGCATGAAGTGCACGACGTCTCGGGTGTCGTAGCTGCCATGCTTGCCGAGATAGCCCTTCTCGCACCCGGCGCTGCGCAACGTCGAGAACCATTCGGCATCCTGTCCCCCTTCGCGTGGCAGCAGGGCGATGCGGTAGCCCACCTCCAGCAGGCGCGCAATGTTCTCAGCGCGCTCGATGTAGCGTGACATCCAGAACAGGTCGTTAGCGGTTCGCCCCAGCATGCTGCGTTCCTAGTGCGGGCTCCCTCCCCCACAAGGGGGGAGGGACAAGGAGGGGGCCATCTTAGAACGCTCAATGCAGGGGTCCCCCTCACCCCTAACCCCTCCCAACGCGAGGGAGGGGGATACGGCCGCACTCGGTGTTGCGCTCGTCATCACGCTAGTCCTGCAGCACCCAGGTGTCCTTCGTTCCGCCGCCCTGGCTCGAGTTGACGACCAGCGAACCTGGGCGCAAGGCGACCCGCGTCAGCCCGCCGGGCGTCAGCCGCACCCGGTCGCCGACGAGCACGAAGGGGCGCAGATCGAGGTGGCGCTCGGCAATGCCCTGATCGACCAGGGTCGGGCAGGTCGAGAGCGCCAGCGTCGGCTGGGCAATGTAGCGGTCGGGAACCGCCTTGATCTTCATGGCGAACATCTCGATCTCGTCCTTGGTCGCGGCAGGCCCGACCAGCATGCCGTAGCCGCCCGAGCCGTGCACCTGCTTGACCACCAGCTCGGGCAGATGCTCAAGCACATACTTGAGATCATCGGGCTTGCGGCACACGTAGGTCGGCACGTTCTTCAGGATCGGCGAGCGGCCGGTGTAGAACTCGACGATATCGGGCATGTACGTGTAGATCGACTTGTCGTCGGCGATGCCGGCGCCCGGCGCGTTGACGATGGTCAGGCGGCCGGCGCGATAGACGTCGAAGATGCCAGGAACGCCGAGCACCGAGTCCTTCTGGAAGACGAGGGGATCGAGGTAGGCATCGTCGATGCGTCGGTAGACGACATCCACTTGCTTAAGGCCCTGCGTCGTCTTCATCTGCAGCGCACCGTCCATCACCACGAGGTCCTGCCCCTCCACCAGCTCTACGCCCATCTGATCGGCGAGGAAGGAATGCTCGAAGTAGGCGCTGTTGTAGATGCCGGGCGTCAGCACAACGACAACCGGCTCGCGGTCCAGGCCCTCGGGTGCAACGCTTTCGAGCGTGATGCGCAGGTTTTCGGGATAGTCCTCGACGGCCGCCACGCGGTTGCGGCTGAACAGCTCGGGGAACATGTGCATCATCGCCTCCCGGTTCTCCAGCATGTAGGAGACGCCGGATGGCGTACGCGTATTGTCCTCGAGCACGAAGAACTCGTTCTCCGAGGTGCGCACGATGTCGATGCCAATGATGTGGGAGTAGATGCCGCGCGCCGGCTCGACGCACATCATCTCGGCGAGAAACGCCGGGTTCTGGATGATGAGATCCTCGGGAACGCGCCCGGCGCGGATGATCTCCTGGCGGTGGTAGATGTCGTACATGAAGGCGTTGAGCGCGCGCACGCGTTGCTCGATGCCGGCTGCCAGCCGTCGCCATTCCGAAGCGCTCAGGATGCGGGGGATGATGTCGAAGGGGATCAGGCGCTCGGTCGTTGCCTCGTCGCCATAGACCGCGAAGGTAATGCCGGTGCGCCGGAACAGCGCCTCGGCCTCGCCGCGCTTGCGTCTCAGGTCCTCGATCTCTTGCGTCTGCAGCCACTGATGCACGAACTGGTAGGGCTCGCGGACCCCGCCACCGGTGCCGTTCATCTCGTCGAATGCAGCTGCCAATGGACCCCCCGGATGCTGTGGGTCATTGATTGCAATTTTCGGGCAAAGGCTGGGATCAAGAATAATGCGAGGGTTTTCAAATGACTATGGCTCTGGCGCCAAGAATAGTGCCTAAATTGACATCATTTTGCGCTGCCAGCGGGCACTGCCAGAGGAAGCATGCAAGGCGAGGCGTGTAGGAATGGCGCCAGCCGGCGGACCGGGACATCATTTCACCGTGCCGAGGGCGCCGATCATCCAAGCTTCTTGAGCATCGGCATCAGCCGCTCCAGAGGTTCGGACAATTCGTAGACGCTGCTTACGGCCAAGTCCTCTCCAAACGGTATCGCTTCAATCTCGGCGCGTCTCCTCAGTCCCGCTTCATGGACCTCGAGCACATCACGGGGAATGGGCATTTGGCCGGGGGAGAGGATGCGCAAATAGCCGTCTGCATCCCGCGCCGGCATGACGCGGCTCTTGATCCAACGGTTCGGCGACCAGGGAACATCGAGAACGCCAGCCTCAGCGGCGCGGATTGTGCTGAGGGCGGCATCCCCATCGCCCATCTCCAGAATCTTGTCGACGACCGGGGTGACCTCCCGGCGGATCAGCTCGCATTCGCTCTTGAACTCGGGCATCGAGCCGAGCCTGAGATTGCGTGCCAGATAGATCGCCATGCGCGTTATCCGTAGACCCTCAGCGTTGGCCTTGGGTGTGGGAATGCCGAACGCTTCGTGCGTCGACTTCGTGGTGATCGATACAGCGCCGCCGACAGCCGCCAGAATGCCGCCATATGCGATCAACGCCGACGCCTGTGCTTCATCGTGCGGCCATGCCCCCATCCAGTGCAGGGAGGTAACCGGCGTGAAGACGTCGTTGAAGCCGAACCGGGCAAGGTACTCCTGCACCAGGATGCGACACATCGTGATGCCGGCGACGTCTTGGACGAGATGGAGGGTCTGTCCCAGCTCAAGGCCATAGTTCTTGACCCCCTGTCCGGCGGCCAGCAGCGCATCGATGATGCAGGTTGTGATGGCAATGGAGGGCGGGATGTTGGTGCCGGTGAGAAAGCCCGGCTGGCGCCGGTGCAACTCAACGCCTTTGCTCCCATACAGCGCTACCAGACGGTCAAGATACTGGTAGTTCCTGATGCCCTCCTCGAGCGAGGTTTCCTTGGTGTAGGAGACCGTGTAGGCGAGGCCCGATCCCAGATAGCCGGAGAAGCCGGCCGCGTAGCCTATTTCCGAGGTCAGCTTCGGAAACGACGTCCCCGACAACACGATCGCCGGCTTGTTGATGGCTTCGATCAGCTTGCGCGCTTCCTGTGGTCCGTAATTGACCATTGGAAAGCCGTTGAGCATCGAACGGTTCGCCTTCCTGCTTTCCTCGATGCCGCGCTCGGCGCTGGCCCACTGCTCATTGCGCGTGTAGCTGTCGGTCGTGGTGGGAACGATGTCGGCCATGCCGACGGTATCGAGCTCGCGCATCAGCTCAAGCTGAAGCTCGAGCGTGCCGAAGCCGCCGCGGGGTTGCGTCAGGCATCGGCCTTCTGCGTCAGCCTTGCGCATGACGCGGGCAAGCTGCTTATGCACGGGCAGCGAGCGGTGATAGGCGACCGCCTCGTCGATGTCGACGAGGGCGCCGGTCGGCCAGCGCGCCAGATTCTCGCGGCGCATACGCTCGAAAGCGTCGATCGGTATCTGGGTCGCGGACAATTGGGGCATGGCTTCACGCAGTTTGGCGACGGCAACCATGGCTTTCCTCGTTGTCGACACGCAGCAGGGATTTCATAGCGAGATTGAAGGCGGGTTCCGGTTCGATGGCGGCGAGAAGGCCCGCCGCATAGAGCAGGTAGCCGGCATCCACGAACAGCTTCGGTGCTGCCGGCTGCAGAGACGAGGGGTCTTTGCCGTCCGCGACGGCTGCCTGGAGCACGGTTGACGGCGTCATCCCGTGCGCGAGAGGGCCGCCTGTGCCGATGACGTTGGTCACGCTTGTCAGATCCTTTCCGCTCTGCACCAGCACGGGGCCCTGCACCGTCTGCACGACTTTGACCGTGCCGGCATGCCGCTTGACGGCGAGACGCACGGCTGCCCAGGCCAGGGCCTCGTCGAGCGCGGCTTCCTCGGCGCTCTGCGGCAGATGCTCGACGTCCGATGCGATCCTGCGGAGGATTGCTTCGACGGTCTCTGCTGCAAGACCGCTGCGGGCGCGGACGGCATCCAGGCCGATGGCGTCGACGATCGTCTCGGCGTTGTGGCGCATGCCGAGATCACCTTCGACGGTGCGCTTGACGCGCGGTTCCGGCAGCCCGTGCTGGATAACGCCTTCCCGCGACGGCGCACCCGGAGAAACCGAATGGACATCCGTGGTGGCGCCGCCGATGTCTATGACGAGCAGATCTCCGAGGCCGCTCTGGCCGGAAGGGCCGTCGGCAAGAAGGCGGGCGCCTTCCATCACGGCCGCTGGGGTCGGCATCAGCAGTGCATCGAAGCGAGCGGCCGCACGGTCGATGCCCTTTGCATGAACGATGCGATCGATGAATACCTGGCGGATGGCTTCTCGTGCTGGGTCGATGTTGAGCTCGCCAAAGCTCGGCATCACGTTTTCCGTCAGGACTGCCGTCTTTCCGGTCCGGGCGAGCAGTGTGACCAGATCCTGGGCGACGTCGCGATTGCCGGCAACCACGATCGGACACGCGAGTGCCGATGCGGCAATACGAGCGGCATTGTGGCAGATGACATCGCTATTGCCGCCGTCAGTTCCGCCCGCGAGAAGGATGATGTCGGGGGCGAGCTCGGCAATGCGGTGGTCGTCGGCTGGAGTCAGCCGATAGGCAAACGTGCCGACCACCTTGGCGCCGGCCCCAAGCGCCGCCTGGCGTGCCGCCTCGGTGGTCAGCTCACGCACCAAGCCGATGGTCACCATGCGAAGTCCGCCGGCGGCCGAGGAGGAAGCGAGCCGGTACTTGAATGATGGCAGACCGTTGAGCTTGCGCTCGAGGTCGGCGAGCGCGGCGTCGAGCCCGACCGTCACATCGGACGTTACTGTTGAAGGGCCCTGTCCGCTGGCCAGGACACACGCCTGCGCGAGGTCAACCGCCCGCAGCTTTGTGTAGGTCGAACCGAAATCGATGAGGAGCGCACAAGACATGATCAGGACTACGCCTTGACGCGGGCGATGGGTTGACCTTGCGCACGTGCCGCAAAATCTTCGTTCAATAGGCGGATCACATCCGGCGTGCGGGTGCCCGGCGCAAAGGCGCGATCAAAGCCCATGTTCAGGTAGGTCTTTTCTGTCTCCTCCCAGCTCCGCTTGCCGACCACGAGGTTGCCTCCGACATAGAGCAGGAGGTCGTCCAGTCCGGCCTCAATGCACATGTCGCGAAAGCCGCGGCAGTCGAGTTCGCCCTGACCGTAGAGCGACGAGACCAGGATCGCGTCTGCGGCCGTCTCCACCGCTGCCTTGATAAAATCAGAAGCTGGCGTCAGAGCGCCGAGAGAAACGACCCTGAAGCCGGCTTTCTCCAGCGCCAGCGACAGGATCCGGTTTCCGACGATGTGGGTATCCGACCCGATGACGCCCGTTACCAGCATGCGGTTTCTTGCAGAGCCCACAGCCTGCACCTCGTTTGGATTGGCCGGTTGGGTCACGGAGCGTTCTCCCTTGCTTCGGGTGTGCGGGCTGCTGTCTGGCCGATCGCGAACCTGTGCAGTCTTTCGCGATGCAGGATCGGCACGAAGCCGGGCTCGAGCAGCATGGCGCCAGCCTCGACCGCAATGGGCTCTTGCACCAGAGCTTCGCGCTGGCGGAGAAAGCCGTTCATCTCGCCCGCATTGTCGATCATGGTGCTGGCGACACAGGCCTCCATCCAGCAGCCGATATCGCTTGCAACGCCGTTGCCAAGCACCGGCGTCATGCCGAGCTCGCGAATACGGCCGAGGCCGCGCGCGAGCGCATCCAGGCTGGCAAATTTCATCAGCTTGAGCTTGACGAAAGCTGCGCCTGTGCGTGCTGCGCGCTCGATATCGTGCATGTCATAGATCGCTTCGTCGAGCATCAGTGGGACGCATGACGCTTCGGCGACAGCGCGGGCAGCATCCCAGTCCTTGGCGTGGCACGGCTGCTCGAGCAGCTCGACTGAGTCCGGCGATATCCGGCGGGCAAACGCGCAGCCGTCCTCTTTCGCGTATCCCTGGTTGGCATCGATCCGGAGCCTGGCACGGTTGCGGTTCAAGCCTTGGATGAGGCCAACACGGGCGAGGTCGGCTTCAAGGTCGAATCCTGCCTTTATCTTCAACGTGCGGTAGCCGCTGGCCAGCGCGCCTTCGAGCTCCTGCTCGATCCCGCCGGGATCGGTCGCATTGATGCCGAACAGAAGCGGCACTCTGGAAGGCTCCCTGATCTCCAGGAGAGGATGGCCGCCCGCCATGTCCAAGGCCGTCAGGAACGCCGTCGCGGTGAATGGCGCCGTCGCGCGCACATCGGCATCGAGCATCCGCCGCGCCGCCTCGGGAGAGAGGCCCCTCGCTTTCGGCGCCAACGCCTGCGCCAACGCCCAGCTACCCTCGACGGTTTCCTCCGTATAGCCGTTGAGGATCGTGGCCTCGCCATAGCCCGCACGTCCACCGGCAACGAGTTCCACAAGCAGAGTGTCGAAATGCGTGACATCCCGAAACGCCAGCTTGTAGGGCTTGGCGAGAGGAATGCTCAGTCTGGACAGATGGATCTCTTCGATCGTCATGGTTCGCCGGGGCCTGTCTGATCTATGCTGCAATGTCCAGAAGGAGCTTGCCTCGCGTAGTCCGCCCCTCGATCAGCTCATGCGCGCGCCGGGCGTTCGCGAGCGGCAACGTGCTGTCGATGGCGACGCTGAGGGCACCTTCGCCGACGGCCTTGAAGAGATCGCTGGCCCGTCCACCAATCTCCTCGGGTGAGGCCATGTAGTCGGCGAGATGAGGACGCGTGAGAAACACCGATCCGGCTTCAGCCAGCTCGAGCAGCGTGATCGGCTCCGGTTGACCCGAGCTTGCTCCGAAGCTGATGCATGTGCCCCGCCTCTTGAGCGATCTGAGACTGCGCGGAAGCGTGTCGCGGCCGACCGAGTCGTAGACCACGTCGACGCCCCTTCCAGAGGTCAGGCGCAGAACCTCCTCGCGAAAGTCGGCTTCGCGATAGAGGATAGTAGCGTCGGCGCCGCGTGCCTTTGCAAGCGCCGCCTTCTCGCGCGTACCGACCGTTGCGATCACATACGCGCCGTTCCGCTTCGCAAGCTGGATCAGCAATTGGCCGACGCCGCCTGCGCCGGCGTGCACGAGGCAGACGTGCTGCGACGTCAACCTGAAGGCGGAGTGCGTCAGGTAGTGCGCCGTCGCGCCTTGCAGCATAAGCGCGGTGGCAATATGCATCGGTATGTCGTCCGGCACGCGCACGAGCTTGCCTTCGGGCACGACGGCGTACTCGGCGTATGAGCCGCGTGCCAGGCAGTAGGCAACACGATCGCCGACGGCAACGGTTCCCGTGTCGGTGCCGAGGGCGGCTACCGATCCGCCCCCTTCCATGCCGAGCGTCATCGGCAGAGGCGTGCGATAGGTCTCGGAGCGACCGTAGCTGCCGTTGCGCATGTAGACGTCGATATAGTTGACGCCGGCCAGCTCGAGCTTGACGAGGACCTCGCCTTTGCCAGGCGTGGGGACCGGCAGCTCCTCGACAGCGAGGGCATCTGGGCCGCCGAAACTGTGAACTTGTACCGCCTTCATGCGCTGCCGACCTTGGACCGAACCGCCCAAGCATGGAGGGAAAAGGAGGGCCCGTCTGTCAGCCAGCCGACGTTTGGAGGCAGGGGTTTGCGTCAGCCCACGCGTACGAGACGGCGGTCACGCCACTCCCGATAGGCCGGATAGAGGAGGGCTGCGAGGCAGACTGCCATGATCGAGCCGCTGATGGGGCGGGTGAAGAAGACCGTCCAATCGTTGTGAAAGCTGATCATCGTGGTCATGAAGCTCGTTTCTGCCAGCGGCCCTAGGATGGCTCCGAGCACCATTGGGGCGATCGGGAACCTGTAACGCTCGAAGAGGAAGCCGACGATGCCGAAGGCGACGATGAGCCAGAGATCGCCGACCGTCGAGCGTGAGGCCATGGCCCCCATGAAGCAGAACATGACGACAAAAGCCGAAGTGATCGCCTCCGGGAAATCGAGCACCTTCACCAGAAGCTTGATCGCGAAATAGCCGAGGATACACATGCCGATCACGGCGACGAACACCGACGCAAAGATCGTGTAGACAATATCGCCCGATTTGAAGAACACGTGGGGGCCGGGCTGAATACCGTGCAGCAGAAAGGCCGCCATGATGATGGCGGTCGCACCTGAGCCCGGGATACCCAAAGTCAGCAGGGGCACCATCGCTCCCCCGACAGACGAGGTTGCCGCAGTCTGCGGGGCTACGATGCCCTCGGCGATGCCCTGACCGAGCTCCTGCCGCCGCCGTCCGTACTGGCCCTCGATGCCGTAGCTCACGAAGGAAGCGATGGTGGCGCCCGCGCCGGGGATGACGCCGATCAGGAAGCCGAGGATCGAGCTGCGCGCGAATGTGCCCTTGACGGCGGTAATGGCCCGCAGGCTCGGCAGCTTGGTGCTGATCGTGGAAGTCTTCTGCACGCTGTCACCCCCCGTGCGTTGCTCGACGCGGGAGAGCACCTCGCCCAGGCCGTAGGCGCCGACCATGACCAGAATGTACTCGATGCCGTCCTCGAGAAGGGGGATGTCGAATGTGAAGCGCATCGCGCCGTAGGTCGAGTCGGTGCCGACCGTAGCAATCACCAGGCCGAGCGCGAGGGAGATCAGCGCCTTGGGCAGGGAGCTGCCGCCGAGAGTCACGACCGAGGCCAGACCCAGCAGGATCACTGCAAAATATTCGGGCGTCGACAGGCGCAGCGCCAGATCTGCAACCGGGCCCGACAGCAAGACCATGGCAATCGCGGCAACAAGGCCGCCTGCGAGCGCAGAAAAGAGCGTCCAGCCGAGCGCCAGCGCAGGCTCACCCGCACGTGCCATCGCGTACCCATCCCAGAGGAGCGGCACGTCCATCGGCTCGCCGGGAATGCGGAAGAGGATGGAGGTGAAAGCGCCGCCATACGTCCCCGACACATACATGGCCGTGAGCAGGATCAGTGCCGGCACGATGCCCATGCCGTAGGTGAAGGGAAGCGCGAGAACGACGCCCATGACGAGCGTCAGGCCGGGAAGGACGGCCACGATCAGGCCGAGCACCAGGCCGACGACGAGCACAACCAGATTGACGGGCTGAAAGACCGATCCGAAGCCATGCGCGAGATGGATGAGCGGCTCCACTAGCGGACTCCTGCAAGGGCCATCAAGGCCTGTGAGAATTCCTTGAACGGCCCAACACCCAGCGGCAGCGAGATGTAAGCGACGCGCTGGAACACAAGAAAGAAGCAAATGGTGCCGACCAGCGAGATCAACGCGGCGCTCAAGGGCCGCCTGTAGCCCGCAAGCAGCATGATCGAGAGCATGAGCGCGAATGTCGCGATGGTGAATCCGACGAAGGCGATCGAACCGACGAACGCCAGCATTGCCAAGATGGCAGCAAGGGCTCGGAGAGGCTGGCGCTGATCCGTCGGCAGCGACTCGGCGTCAAGATCTTGCTGCGCCTCCTCCGCCTTGCCGACGGCCCTTGCAGCCGCCCGAACCAGCAGGCTTATCTCCGCGGGATCGCCCGGTGTGAGCAGCGCCTGCAACGTGCCCCATGCTGCGGCGAACAGCATCAGGCCCAACACGATCTTCGGCCACAGGTCAGGGCCTGCCCGTCCCGGTCGCGCCGGGAAGTCGAATTGACCTGCGACGTAGTAGAGAAACAGCCCCACCGCGGCCACCATCAGAAATGGAGCGGCGCGACCTAAGCGAAGAATGAACTGCATTTCACAGCTTGCCAAATCGCAGGGCCGGCCACGCAGACTGCAAGTGGCCAACCCCATGATCTGCCCTTCCTCACTTGAGCTTCTTCAGGGCCTCGATCTGCTCGCGAATGTAGCGCACGGCCGCGTCTCCGACGAGAACGCTCTTGGGGTCAGCCCACTGGTCTTGGAGAAACTTGACGTACTCTGGCGACCTGGTGGTCTGAGCGACTTTCTCCGTCAGCAGCTTGTAGGGCCCGGGAGGCGTGCCGGCCTTGGCCATGATCGTTCTGAACTGATCGAGCACAAGGTTCATGCCGATGCTCTTGGTGGTCGGCACTTTGGGGAATTGTGCGACCGGTGCGTTGGCAAGAAACAGAACCGGAGCCAGCTGCTTATTCTCAATGAAGGAGCGCACGTCCCCGGCCTGCTCGTAGAGCAGATCGGCATGTCCGCCGATGACCGCAACGTAGCGCTCCGCGGGCTTCGCGAACGGCACCGACAAGAGCTTCAGGCCGCGCTTCTTCAGTTGCTCGACGGCCATGTCATCTGGGGTTCCAAGGCCTGTGACGGCAACCTTGAGCTCCGTCGTCTTGGCTTTGGCCTCGACATCGGCCCAGGTCTTCAACGGTCCGTCGCCCTTTACGAAGAAGCCGGAGTTCTGCACGATCAGAACCGCGATCGGCGACAGGTCGTTCAAGCTCCACCGTTGCGGTTTTGGATCGGCGAGAAGGGCCAGCGTATCCGCCGTGACGATAGCAATCTGGTAGCCCTCCGCCTGACCACCGAGCAGCTTGGTGAGGCCCGTCACGCCCGAGGCGCCGGCGACATTCTCGACGGGAATCGAGACCTTGAGCTCCGGCTCGAGCAGCTTGCCGATCATACGGCCGGTCTGGTCGGCGCCGCCTCCCGGCCCCCAAGTCACAATCATCTCGATTGGCCTGGTAGGGTAGGTCTGCGCAGCAGCCTTGTTCGGCGCCACACCGCAAGCCAGCGAGATGGATACGGCACACGCGGCAACGCCGCGTCCGATTGGGCCGATCATGGACTTCCTCCCTTGAGTTGGTCGCCTTTGCGAGCCGAGAGCCCTGTTTCAGGACGTTCTTCTTAGCCGGCAGCCAAGCATTCCTAGTGCTCGATTGTATGTCAGCCGGATGACACTATAGACCACGCGAGACGCACTTGGGCAGGCTCAATTGGGAATAAGAGAAGCGAGCGCCTTGATGTTAATGAGCTGCAGCCGGCGCCCCTTCTTCACGATATAGCCGGCCTCCGCGAACTGGCCGAGGATTGCAGACACCGTCTGGCGCCGAGAGTTAACGAGATGTGCGAGATCCTGGTGGGTCAGCGATACGCCTGCCAGACCGTCGGGGCTGGTTCCGCCCTCCTCGCGCTGACAGATCGCGAGCAGGACACGAGCCAGCCGCTGCTCTACCGACTGCGATTGCAGCTCGCCGACCCGGAAGTGGAAATCGCGCATGCGGTCGATGAGGAGACGGATCAGTCGGAGAGCGAGATCCGTATGCTTGGCGATGAGTCGCTCCATGTCATCGCGCTTGATCTTGACAACTGTCGCTGGTTCGATCGCTTTGGCGCTGGCATCACGCCAGGGGACGGTTCCCAGGGAGGTGAGGCCCAGAATGCTGCCTGGGAGATGAATGCGCAGCAACGATTCATGACCGGCAGAGTTGACGAGCAGAGACTGCACGATCCCGTCGAGCAGGAGATAGATGTGGTCCGCCGGCTCCCCCTGACGATAGAGCACCTGGTTGCGCGTAAAGCTCGTCATGCGGCCGACGCCGAGCAGAAGGTCGATCTGCTCGGGTGACAACACTGGGGCCAGGTCCTGAGAGATGCCGATGCTGTATTCACGCACGAGGACACTCCATGCTTGCTGCGCCCCACCCTACTACTCATGCTTGTGGCGCAGCCATCAAATGCGACCGGCGTAGGTAAATCCATTCTGCATTGGCGCCGGATCCGGCCGTCCAGCGGCCGTGCGACATCGATTTCAATCGCCTTGTTGTGCTAGGAGATGCATTGATGAGAATGGCGTGCCCGTGAGCGGTGTGGATACGGAAGGCCAGCCAGATCGTCGCCGCGGAATTGAACTATTGGGATGAGCCCCTCCTTTGGGTCGATCGGGCGAGGTGAGAAATGCCGGCAGACGATGCATCAAGGCCGCTGATCGTCGGAGTCAGCGGAGCGTCGGGTGCAATCTACGGCATTCGCATGCTCGAGATCCTGAAGGAGATCGGGATCGAAACCCATCTCATCATGACGGACGCGGCGCGGATTACGCTTGCTTCAGAGACCGATCTCAAGGTGTCGGACGTGGAGAGGCTTGCGAGCGCGGTTCACAGCAACCAGGACATTGGTGCGGTGTGCTCCAGCGGATCGTTCAGGACCCGCGGAATGGTCGTTGCACCCTGCTCCGTAGAGACGCTTTCGGAGATTGCTGCGTGTCCCGGTGGCAATCTCTTGTCGCGTACGGCAGATGTTACGCTGAAGGAGCGCCGCAGGCTCGTTCTTCTGTTGCGCGAGACCCCGCTTCATCTCGGGCATATCCGCAGCATGCAGGCGGCGACGGAGGCAGGCGCAATCATCTACCCCCCGGTGCCGGCCTTCTATGCGCGTCCGGCTACCCTCGAAGATATGGTCGACCACACGGTGGCGCGCGTGCTCGATCTCTTCGATATCGATGCCAGGCTGATTTCGCGCTGGGCCGGTGCACGGTCCAAGAATCGGTCGTAAGACACGCGGAAGGCTGGAGCCCGCGACATGACCAGCCTGGATCTTGACATTGCCTCTTAGGTATTTCCCTTGAGGGGATGCCGCGCCCGATCAGGGGTGGAGTCCTTGGCTGAACGGCGCTCCTGCAACGTGGCCCGCGAGAAATGCGGGTTAGCCGGCAGGCCAATTGCTGCAGGCCACAGCATTACGACGACCCGCGGCGCCCCTCCTTGCCCAGCACTTGGGGGAGCGCTACGTGGCTGATGAGGCGGCCGGCTAGAAGCGACGGGGGAGATCGGATTGCTGCATCTCGCGGAGTCGTGGCCCGGTTCCTACGCGCGGTGACGCGAAGTCTCCGCCAACGCCGAAGCGCTGCCACGTCACGGTGACCATCGCCCCAACTGCAACCCGAGGATACAAATCGAGTACGTCTTGATTGTACATGCGGATACAGCCCTTTGAGACGGCTGTGCCGATGGTCCAGGGCGCATCCGTGCCGTGAATGCGGTAGGTGCTGGAGCCGAGGTAGAGCGCGCGCACGCCGAGCGGGTTCATCGGGTGGCCGCCTGGCACCCAGCGTGGCAGGCGCGGGTTCTCGGCCATCATCGCAGCCGTGGGCGTCCATGATGGATTGACTCGCTTGTCCGAGATCGTTGTGACGCCCTCCCAGCGATCTTCATCGCGCGGTATGGCTATCGGATAGCTGATGGCCTCGCCCGGTCCCGCGACGAAATAGAGCCGCCGGTCGCCGAAGCTGACGATAATCTGCCCTGGAGCGTATTCCCTGCTGAAGCGCACGGTCTCGCGTCCGCTGTCGCCGACAACACTGCCACCGCCCCAGTCCCAGAAGAGTTGTGCTGACGCAGAGTTCGCGGGAAGTCCGACCAACATGACTATCGCCGCGGCGGCAACGGTTCCACGGCGCGGGCCACAGACGAGAGTCACTGGCGGCTCCTGTTGTCTCCACGGCGTTCGCGCGAGGCGCTGCCGACCGGCAGCGTGCCGGATCCTCCTGCTACTGCCCAGCTTGAATATGGTCATAGTGTGGCTTCTGCCGGCCTCAAGGCCGCACCCCAACCGGAAGCTCTGCTTTGGCGTTGAGCGCCGATGGGTCGTGCAACACCGCAGCCTGCCAGCGAGAGCCGCAAACTGTCCGCATTACTATTCCGAAGACCATTCCACTTTGGCGTTCAGAAGATAGCCCGCGCCGTAAACGGTCTTGATGAGTTCGGGTGCGTCTCCACGGTTCTCAAGCTTGCTGCGAAGGCGCGATATGCGCGCGTCGATGCTGCGATCGAGCGGCTCGAGATCGCGGTCGCCGAGGAGCTGGGCGCGCGAGAGTATGCGGTTGGGCCGCTTGAGCATAATGGTGAGCAGACGCGCCTCGGCGGCCGAAAGCTCGACCTTGCGGCCGTCCGGAGCCGTGAGGCGGTTGCAGCCGGTAGCGAAGCTCCAGCCAGCGAAGCGGGCCGTTCGGGCGGTGCCCGCGTGGTCGCCTCTTGCCTTGGCGATGCGCCGGAGAATGCTGTGGATGCGCGCCACGACCTCGCGCGGCTCGAACGGTTTGACCATGTAGTCATCGGCGCCGAGTTCGAGCCCGAGGATGCGGTCGGCGACATGGTGCCGCCCTGTGAGGATCAGGATGGGGCATCCGCGCAGCTCATGGACCTTGCGCACGAGCTCTATGCCATCCATGTCGGGGAGACCAAGATCAATGATGCACAAGTCCGGTGCTTCTGTCTTGAGCTGGCGCAGGAAGTCGCGCGCTGTCAGGAAATGCCGGTGCCTGAAGCCATAGTCGGCAAGCGTTACGCAAAGCGATCGGGCGACCTCCGCCGTATCCTCGACCAGATAGATGCTCCGGCCCTGGCCGGAGACCGCCGAACCGCCAACGGGCATCATGGCCCTGCCTCGTGGATGGCAGCGGCAAGCTGCTCCTTGCTGCAGGGCTTGCGCAGCACAACCGTCTCTGTGCCACGGCGCCCGTCCAGGCCTTCGGCGTACCCGGTGATGAGAACCACGCGAATGTCGGGCCGCCTGCAGCGCGCGCGCTCGGCAAGGCGTCGTCCGTCGATATCGCCAGGCATAACGATATCCGAGATCAGAACCGAGACCTCCGGCACGCTCTCCAGGATCGCCAAGGCCTCCTTCCCTCCGGAAGCTTCGATCACTGAGTGGCCCAGGTCGACGAGCTGGCGGCGGATCACCGTCCGCACATCGGGGTCATCCTCGACCAACAGTACAGCATGCCGTGCGGTTGCGCCGGTGAGCACCTCTTGCGCTTCCTCCACGGCCGTATCGCTCGTGGAAACACCCTCGCGCAGAAGGAGCGTCACAGTGGTGCCCTTGCCGGGCTCGCTGCGCATGCGAATGGCGCCTCCCGACTGCCTGACGAAGCCATATACCATGGACAGACCCAGTCCGCTGCCGGAGCCGAACTCCTTGCTGGTAAAGAAGGGCTCGAACACGCGCGACAGCGTGGCTTGGTCCATGCCGATGCCGGTGTCCTCGACTGCGATCGCGACATATGGCCCCGGCGTCACGTCGAGCTCCGCCGCCTCTGTTGCCGACAGCTCGCGACGCCCCGTTCGCATCACCAGCCGGCCACCCTTGGGCATGGCATCCCGGGCATTGAGGGCTAGATTGACTAGCGCATTTTCGAGCTGGCTCGGATCGGCAACCGTATGGAGTTCGCCCACCCCGGGCTCGCTGGTGATGGTCACGATCTCGGGCAGAGAGCGGCGCAGCAGCGTCAGGATATTCGCCACGACCCGGTTCACATCGACCGACCTCGGCTCAAGCGGCTGCTGGCGGGCGAACGCCAGCAGGCGGCGGGTGATGTCGGCGCCCCGCCGCGCCGCTGCAAGCGCCGGCTCAAGGAAATCATTGAGCTCGGGGCCAGCCATCCCTTTGTCCCGTATGGCCGCGAGGTTGGAAATGACGATGGTAAGCAGATTGTTGAAGTCATGCGCGAGGCCGCCCGTCAGCTTACCGACCGCCTCCATCTTCTGAGCCTGCACGAGCGCAGCCTGCATGCGCTTCTGCTCCGCCATCGCATGCTTGAGATCGATGTTGGCCGTCTCGAGCGCGGCCGTGCGCTCGCGCACACGCCGGTCGAGTTCTTCGTTGCGCTCCTGGATTAGCCGCTCATGATACCGCTGCCGCGTGATGTCGGTGTAGATCGTCACGAAACCGCCGTACGGCAGCGGCTCGCCCCTGACGGCGACGATGGTCCCGTTGGGGCGCACGCGCTCCATGTAGTGCGGCTGGAAGGCGCGGGCGAGACGCACGCGCTCGGCCACCTTCTCCTCCACATCGCCGTCGCCGTACTCGCCGCGTAGCGCATTGTAGCGCATGAAGTCGGCAAAAGGCCTACCCACGCTCGCCATCTCGAGCGGGAATTCGAGCAGCGTGAAGAAGCGGAGGTTCCAAGCCACCAGCCGGAGGTCGCCGTCGAAGACGGTGAGCCCCTGGTCGATCAGATCGAGCCCGCCCTGCAAGAGCTCGAAGCGACGCCGGTCGTCGGGTAGATCCGGCGACGATGATGAACCGACGTTTGCGGGCTTGAGCGTCATCGGCGCTCCTGGCGAAAGGTCATCAGCATAGTGCGCCAGCGTGAACCGCGAAAGCGCGTCGGGCCATCCGTCACAATTCGATACATTTGCCGCACACTGGCGCAACGATCGCCGGGCAAGGTGCCGCGCAAACAAGAAGGGCTCGCCGCGTCTCGCGGGAGAGCCGCACCAATGCGCGAGGAACGCCGATGTCGAGCCCCATTAGCGCGTACGAGCGCAATCTCGACCGCAACGCAGCCAACTACGAGCCGCTCTCACCGCTGAGCCTGCTCAGGCGCGCAGCCCGCGTCTATCCCGACTATCCGGCCATCGTTCATGGTCCGGTTCGCCGCACGTGGGCTGAAACGTACGCCCGGTGCCGCCGTCTCGGCTCGGCTCTGCGGTCGCGGGGAATCGGCAGGAACGACACAATATCGATTCTTGCCTCCAACATTCCAGCGCTGTACGAGGCCCACTTCGGCATACCGATGGCGGGCGGCGTGCTCAACACCATCAACACGCGGCTAGACGCTGCGGCGGTGGCGTTCATCATCGACCATGCCGAGTCGAAGATGCTGCTGGTCTCGCGCGACTTCCTGCCGCTCGCCCAGCAGGCGCTCGATATCGCCGCCAACAGGCCGCCGCTCATCGTGATCGAGGAGGAAGGCGCTAGCCGCTCATGTTGGTACGAGCAGTTCATTGCCGGGGGAGATCCGGAGTTCGCATGGAAGGGGCCCGAGGATGAATGGCAGGCGATCTCGCTCTCCTACACCTCTGGCACGACCGGCAACCCTAAGGGCGTGGTCACCAACCACCGCGGCGCCTACCTGAATGCACTCGGCAACACGCTCGCCTGGAGCATGCCGATGCACCCCGTCTACCTGTGGACCCTGCCGATGTTCCACTGCAACGGCTGGTGCTTCCCGTGGACGCTCGCGGCCCTGGCGGGAACCAGCGTCTGCATGCGCAAGGTGTCGGCCAAAGGCATCTTCGACGCCATTGCCGACGACAAGGTGAACCATTTCTGCGCCGCCCCGACCGTGCTGGCCTTCATTCTGAGCGCGAGGCCTGAGGAGAAGCGGCGGTTGGCTCACCCCGTGCGCGTGATGACTGCAGGCGCCTCGCCGCCCGCCGCCGTGCTCGAGGCGATGACGAAGGACGGCTTCGACCTCACGCACGTCTACGGGCTTACCGAGGTCTATGGGCCCGTCGTCGTGTGCGCCTGGAAGGACCGCTGGAACGCACTGCCGCTCGACGACCAAGCCCGTCTCAAAGCACGCCAGGGCGTCCCCTATCAGGTGCTCGAGGATCTCACCGTCATGGACCCCAAGACCATGACGCCCGTCCCGGCCGACGGCGAGACCATGGGCGAGGTGATGATGCGGGGCAACGTCGTGATGGCCGGCTACTTCAAGAACGCCGCCGCCACCGGGGAGGCATTCGCCGGCGGCTGGTTCCACACCGGCGATCTCGGCGTCCTGCACCCGGACGGCTATGTGCAGCTCAAGGATCGTTCCAAGGACATCATCATCTCCGGCGGCGAGAACATCTCCTCCATCGAGGTCGAGGAGGTGCTCTATCGCCACCCGGCCGTGCTGGAGGCGGCCGTGGTCGCGCGGCCCGACCCGGTCTGGGGCGAGACGCCGTGCGCCTTCATCACGTTGCGCCCCGGGGCAAGCGCGACTGCCCAGGAGATCATCGCCTTTTGCCGCGCCAATCTCGCCCATTTCAAGTGCCCGAAGGCTGTCGTCTTTGGCGAGTTGCCGAAGACCTCCACCGGCAAGATACAGAAATTCGAGCTGAGGAAGCGCACCACGGACATCGTGCAGCCGGCGGCATGACCGCGGACAGAAGTCCCCAACACGCAACAGGAGGAGCAAAAGTGAGAAAGACAGCTCTTGTATTGGCCTCAGCGCTTGCCGGGGCAGTGCTATCCGTCGCAGGCGCCGGCGCTCAGGAACGGGTCGTCACCATTCCGGGGTTCGGCGCCAAGTCCGGCGTGCTTCGCGTTTTCGGCGTCAACAGCGAGGCCGCGATGAAGGCGGCGGCCGAGGAGATCAACAAGGCTGGGGGCGTCACGCTCGGCGACGGCACGAAGGCCAAGCTGCAGATCGAGTTTCTCGACGACCGCTGCAATCCCGAGGAAGGCATCTCGGTGGTGCGTCGCATCGCCTCCACCAACGCGTTCGTGGCGGTCGGCCCGACGTGCTCGTCGGTCGCCGAATCCCTCTTCGGCATCCTGCAGAAGAAGGTCGGCGATGCCACCGATTCAGGGCTGCAGTTCCCGATCATCTCGGACGTCGCGGCCAAGGGCGGCCTTGCCAGGATTTCCGAGTGGGCGTTCCGCAACGTCCCCAACGAGTCCGACATGTACAAGTCGCTGCTCACCTGGATCAAAGCCAAGCATCCCGAGCTCAAGACCGTGTTCGGCGGCGTCGAGAAGGACTTTGCCCACTCCAACGCAACCTTCGGCGTGATGAAGAAGCACGCCAGCGACCTCGGCTACCAGCTTGCCGGCGAGGCGGAATGGCTCTTGGCCGACACCAACTTCGCCAATCAGGTGCGTGACATGCGCCGGGTCAGTGCTGACATCGTCGCCATCTCCGCGCACCCGTTCACGACCTGCGGCGTGCTGAGAGAAATGGCCAGGCAGAAAGTGGCGCCCAAACTCATGCTCGGCCTCACATCCTCTTCCTCGCTCGAGACGCTGCAAGGCTGTGCAGCGGAAGCCGAAGGCATCATCATCCCGACCGCCTTCGCGCCTGTTAACGCCGAGGCGATCAAGGCAGCCGGCCTCGTGGCGAAGATGGGCGGTTCGGCCGATCTGCACTCGGCCGCTGCCTACGAGATCATGTTCATTCTGAAGGATGTGATCGAGGCGCAGAAGGTCATGGCGCGTGCAGACACGGTCGTCGAGGATCGCAGGAAGATGCGGGCCGGACTTGCAGCGCTGAAGACGACCAAGGGGCTCCTCGGCCCGGTCGGCCGGACAGATGAGCGCGAAGCCATCAAGCCCTTCCTGTTCGTGCATGCCAAGAACAACGCGTGGAAGGTGCTTCACGATCCAAGATCGTGAGGACGCGACGAGGCCGCCGCCCCTATTGTTGGCGGCCTCGGCCTCCATCGTCCGCCAAGAGGAGAGCCCGCGTGCAAGCCGGCATCATCGACTTCCTGCAGTCGCTCGCCGACGGGGTGCTGTTCGGCACGACCTACGCCATCATCGGCATCGGCTTCACGTTGATCTTCGGCGTGATGCACAAGCTCAACTTGTCGTTTGCCGCGGCCTCCATCGGAGGGGCGTACCTGAGCCTCGCTCTCCTGGCCGTCTGGCGGGCGCCCTCTCTGGTGCTGCTGGCCACGAGCGCCGCGGGCGGTGCGGCATTGGGCGTGCTCGTCTTCCTTTCGTGCTTCCGCTTCATCCGCGCGGACAATGCGCTGGCCCCGCTGATGGCGACGGTCGGCATGCTGCTCCTCATCGACGAGGCGATCGCGCACCTGACCGCAGGTGTGCCGCTCAGATATCCGGCGCTGTTTCCGGACGTCATGCTCGACGTCGGCCCGATGATGGTGAGGAGCGATCTCCTGTTCGTTTTCGCCATCGGCTGCGTCGCAACCTCGTTGCTGATGTGGCTGCTCTATCGCACGCGAGTCGGGATCGCGACCCGGGCCGTGGCCCAGCGGCCGGTTGCGGCGGCACTGTGCGGGATCGGCATCGGTAGGGTGAACGCCACCACTTTTGCACTGGCCGGGGCGCTCGGCGGGGTGGCAGGCGCTCTGACGGGCACGGCCGTCGGTGTTCTCTCCCCCCTGCTCACCCTGCCGATCACGGTCAAGGGATTGATCGTCACCGTCATCGGCGGGCTCGGCAGCATCCCCGGCGCCATCCTGGCCGGACTGCTGGTCGGCGGCTTCGAGAACATCATTCAGCATTTCAGAGGGGTGAGCGAGCGCGACCTCCACGTGATGTTGTTGCTGTTCGCCTTCCTGGTGTTCCGCCCGGGCGGATTGTTTGCTCCGCCCGCGGGGCGTGACTGAGGAGGACTTCGGTGGACTATTACATCGGCCTCGCCCAGATCATCGGCATCCACACTCTGCTTGGTCTCTCGGCCTATGCCGTGCTGTTGACCGGGCAGGTCAGCCTGGCGCAGGCCGGCTTCTTCGCCATCGGCGCCTATGTCGGTGGAATGCTGACCGTGCTGGCCGGCTGGCACGTTTTGTCCGGCATGATCGTGGCGGGCCTCGTTGCCGGCGTGGTCGCCACGCTGGTCGGTTTCCCGGCACTGCGCGTCAAGGGCCTGATGCTGGTCGTGGCAACCACGGCGTTCGGCGAGGCTGTTCGGCTCTTCTTCTTCAACTTCAACTATCGCATACGGCGCGGTGACGTCCTGATCGGGCCGTCCGGAGGCGAAGGCTTCCGCCAGATCCGCTTCTTCCAGGAGAACGGCTGGTCAACGATCGAGATGGCGCTCTTCATCTGGGCCATTGTCATTCTGGTTCTGGCGACGTTGTGGTGGCTCGACCGTTCCCGCGCCGGCACGGTGTGGCGGGCGGTCGGCGAGGACGAGCTCGCAGCGCAGAGCGCGGGGGTGAGCATCACCGCGGTCAAGGTCTCGGCCATGGGTCTCGGCGGCGTGATTGCCGGCCTCGGCGGCGCTCTTTACGCCCACAACACGACCCACATCGAGCACGCGCAATTCGGCGTGGTGCTGGCGACATTTGCGATTGCCTATCCGATCCTCGGCGGGCTCACCTCGGTGCTGGGCACCCTGGCGGCCGTGGTGTTCATCCAGGGCTTCCTCGTCGAGGGCCTGCGCTTCCTCGGCGACTGGCGCAACCTGCTCTTCGGCGCCCTCATCGTGCTGGCGATGAATCTGCGGCCGAATGGTCTCCTTGATGCGTCCGCCGTCGCCGCCCTGCGGAGAGGACTCTCCTTCCGGCGCAAGGGAGCGGCGCATGCTCGAGCTTAAAGGCCTTTCCAAGCACTTTGGGGGAGTCAAGGCCGTGGACGGCGTCGACCTTCGCGTCCGCAAGGGCGAGATCGTTGGCTTGATCGGGCCCAACGGCTCAGGCAAGAGCACGACGGTCAACCTGGTCTGCGGCGTCTACCCCGCGACGGCAGGCCGCATCATGTTCGAAGGAGCCGACATCACACGGCTCGCGCCCCATAAGCGGGTGCGTGGAGGGCTTGCCCGCACGTTCCAGAACATCCGCTTGTTTCAGCGCCTGACGGTGTGGGAGAACCTGTGGGTAGCCCGCAATACGGCTGGGCAGGGCGAGCCTCGCCGCCTCTTCGGCAACTGGGTCGGCGGCCAGCGCGCGGCGCGTGCCAGCGTCGAGGAACTGCTGGAGTTCGCCGGCCTGCATTCCAAGCGCGACATGGTGACCGGTGCGCTGGCCTTCGGCGAGCAGCGGCGTCTCGAGTTCGCACGCGCGCTGGCGGCCGAGCCTCGGCTTCTCCTTCTCGACGAGCCCGCCGCAGGCATGAATCTGGAGGAGATCGGCGACCTCAGACACCGCATTGTCGACCTCAGACGGCGGGGACTCGCCGTGCTGCTGATCGAGCACGTGATGGAGCTGGTGATGGGCGTGAGCGACCGCATTGCCGTCCTCAACTTCGGCCGCAAGATCGCCGAAGGCAGCCCGGCTGAGATCCAGGCGCATCCAGACGTGCAGGCGGCCTACCTCGGCGACGCGGAGGTGTGAGGACATCCATGCTGGCAGTCTCGAACCTTGTTACAGCCTACGGGAACATAGAGGCCCTGAGGGGCGTGAGCATTGCGGCCGAGGCGGGAAAGGTCACCTGCCTCCTTGGCCCCAACGGGGCTGGAAAGACCACGTTAATGATGACGATCGCGGGCATTCTGCACCCGCGCGCCGGCTCGATCCGTGTCGCCGACACCGAGATCGCAGGCAAGAGCTCCTCCGACATCGTCGCCGCAGGAATCGCGCTCGTGCCGGAGAACCGGCTGGTCTTCCCGCAGATGAACGTGAAGGACAATCTTCTTGCGGGCGCGTATCTGCGTAGGGATGCGGACGGCATCGTTGAGGATCTCGACCGGATCACCGCGCGCTTTCCCATTCTGCGGCAGCGCGCGGATCAGGACGCCGGCCTCCTCAGTGGCGGCGAACAGCAGATGCTGGCCGTCGGTCGGGCGTTGATGTCGCGACCGAAGCTTCTCCTGATGGACGAGCCCTCGATCGGGCTCGCACCGAAGGTGGTCGAGGAGATCTTCCGCATCATTGCCGATTTGAACCGCGAGGGGATGACGATCTTCCTGGTGGAGCAGAACGTGCGCATGGCTCTCAAAGTCGCGCACAAATTCCATTTAATCGAGCAGGGACGCATCACTTTCTCGGGCGAGCCCGGCGCGCTTGCCGATGACGCTGTGATCCGGCGCGCCTATCTGGGATCGGCCCCGGCAACGGGGTAAGGCGCAGGCCGCGCGATGGGGCCACCAGCTCACGCAGAAATATTTCAATCATGAAATTTCATACTTGAAATAAGAGCAGACTTGGTGCACGCTGTCGTCATCGAGTGTCGCGCTTGATGGAGATTGAGGATGCGCGTTGCGTGTCTCGGCGGTGGACCGGCCGGTCTCTATTTTGCGATCGCGATGAAGTTGCGCGACCCGGCGCACGAGATCATGGTCGTGGAGCGCAATCGGCTGCACGACACCTTCGGCTGGGGCGTCGTGTTGTCGGACGACACGCTTGCCAAGCTCAAGGCCGCCGATGCCGCCAGCGCCGATGAGATCTGCCGTGCCTTCGCCTATTGGGACGACATCGCCGTCCACTATCGCGGCAGCGTCACACGCTCTTCGGGCCACGGGTTCTGCGGCATCGGGCGCAGGCGTCTGCTCAACATCCTGCAGGATCGGGCGCTAGCCCTCGGCGTCGAGCTGAGGTTCGAAACGGAGATCGGTGATCTGGCGTCCTACCGCGCGTGTGACCTGATCGTTGCAGCCGATGGCGTCAATTCCAAGGTCCGCACCGCACTTGCGCACGTCTTCCGGCCCGACATCGACGTGCGGGCCTGTAAATATATCTGGCTCGGTACGCACCAGAAGTTCGACGACGCTTTCACGTTCATCTTCGAGGAGACCGAGCACGGCTGGATCTGGGCGCACGCCTATCAGTTCGACGGCGATACGGCGACCTTCATCGTCGAATGCTCGCAGGAGACGTGGCACCGCTTCGGCTTTGACAGGATGAGCCAGGATGAAGCCTGCGCGATGTGCGAGAAGATTTTTGCCAGGCACCTGTGCGGCCATCGCCTGATGACCAATGCCAGGCATCTGCGCGGATCGGCTTGGCTCAATTTCAATCGCGTGCTGTGCGAGAGGTGGTCGCATGAGAATGTCGTGCTCATGGGGGACGCGGCCGCGACCGCGCATTTCTCCATCGGCTCCGGCACCAAGCTGGCGCTGGAGAGCGCAATTGCGCTAGCCGGGTATCTGCATACCGAGCCGACCCTGCGGTCGGCGCTGCGACGCTATGAGGAGGAGCGCCGGACGGAAGTAATGCGGCTGCAGAGCGCGGCACGCAATTCAACGGAATGGTTTGAGCAGGTGGAGCGCTACCTGCACCTTGATCCGGTTCAGTTCAACTATGCTTTGCTCACGCGCTCGCAGCGCATCAGCCACGAAAACCTGCGACAGCGCGACAAGGCCTGGCTCGAGAGCGCCGAGACGTGGTTCGAGGAGCGGGCAACGGGGGAAAAGCCCAATATTTCGCGGCCGCCCATGTTCACTCCCTTGCGCTTACGCGGTCTGCATCTCAAGAACCGGGTTGTCGTCTCGCCGATGGCCCAGTATCGCGCCGTCGACGGCGTCCCGACGGACTGGCACTTTGTGCACTACGCCGAACGGGCCAAGGGTGGTGCCGGTCTCGTCTGCACCGAAATGACGTGCGTTTCGCCGGAAGGCCGTATCACGCCGGGCTGTGCCGGGCTTTATGCGCCCGAACACGAGGCTGCCTGGAAGCGCATCGTTGATTTCGTCCATGCTGAGACCGACGCCAAGATTGCCATCCAGCTCGGACATTCGGGCCCCAAGGGCTCGACCCGGCTCGGGTGGGAGACGATGGATGCGCCGCTCGCGCAAGGCAACTGGGAGGTGATCGCTCCCTCGCCGGTGCCATGGTCGGCCGGCAACCAGGTTCCCCGCGCGATGACCCGGTCCGATATGGACAAGGTGCGCGACGACTTCGTGCGAGCAACTCTGATGGCCGAGCGCGCGGGGTTCGACATGCTCGAGCTGCACTGCGCGCACGGCTACCTGCTGTCGGCCTTCATCACGCCGCTCACCAACCGCCGCCCCGACGCCTACGGAGGCACGCTCGAAAACCGCTTGCGCTTTCCGCTCGAGGTCTATCACGCGGTGCGCGCCGTCTGGCCGGCGGACAAGCCGATCTCGGTGCGCGTTTCGGCCAACGATTGGATGGGTGTGGAGGGCGTAACACCCGAGGATGCCGTGAGGATCGCGCGCATGCTGCAAACGGCCGGCGTCGACATCGTCGATGTTTCGGCAGGTCAGACCTCGGCCCGGGCGCAGCCGGTCTATGGCCGCATGTTCCAGACGCCGTTCTCTGACCGCATCCGCAACGAGACCGGCATCGCCACCATGGCCGTCGGCAACATCTACGAGCCGGACCACGTCAACTCGATCCTGATGGCAGGGCGCGCGGACCTGTGTTGCCTGGCGCGGCCGCATCTCGCAGACCCCTATTGGACGCTGCATGCCGCCGCCCGGCTCGGCTATCGCAATGAGACCTGGCCCAAGCCCTATTTGGCGGGGCGCGATCAGTTGCATCGGATTGCGGAGCGCACCGATGCTCAGGCGATGAAGGTGTGATGGCGACCTTGCAGGGCAAGCATGCGCTCGTCACCGGTGCCGGCAGCGGCATCGGCACCGCCATCGCTCGGACGCTCAGCACAGCCGGAGCGGCTGTCTCCCTTGTCGGCCGCCGGGCTCGCCCCTTGCGGGATCTCGCGGCAGGGTTGGGCAGCGCCACGGCGATCGTGGCCGACGTCACCAGCGAGGAGCAGACGCAGCACATGGTGGCCGCCGCGCACGAGGCACACGGGCCGATCGATATCGTGATTGCCAATGCCGGCGCCGCCGAGAGCGCACCTTTCAGCAAGGTCGATCTGGCGCACTGGCAGCGCATGATCGACGTCAATCTGACCGGAGCCTTTCTGACTGCCAGGGCGGCGCTGCCGGACCTTACGCGCAAAGCCGCCGGCACAGCGGGACGGCGCATCGTCTTCATAGCCTCCACCGCAGGCCTCAAGGGCTATAGGTATGTGGCGCCGTACTGCGCCGCCAAGCACGGCCTCGTAGGTCTGGCGCGCGCGCTGGCAGCAGAGCTGGCGCCGCAGGGAATTGCCGTGAATGCAGTGTGTCCCGGCTTTACCGACACGCCTCTGCTCCATGCGTCGCTCGACAATATAGCGAGGACGACCGGGCGTTCGCATACGCAGGCCGAGGCCGACATCAAGCGCCTCAATCCGCAGGGCCGTTTTGTGCGCCCGGAGGAGGTTGCAGAGACGGTGCTGTGGCTCTGCACGGCCGGCGCGCAGGCGATAACGGGCCAAGCCATCTCTGTTTCGGGAGGAGAAGTATGACGGTGCAGCGGCGGCCCAGACTCAAAGCGGAACCGGCTGGCAAGCAGAAGTTGCGGTTATGGATCCGCCTGCTCAGGGCCTCGCGGATGATCGAGGCGGAGCTGCGCGAGCGCCTGCGGCTCACGTTTGCGACGACCCTGCCCAAGTTCGACGTCATGGCCGCGCTTGCACGCAAGCCGGCGGGCATGACGATGACCGAGCTTTCCCGCTTCCTCATGGTGTCCAACGGCAACGTGACCGGTATCATCGATCGTCTCGTCGCCGACGGCCTGGTCGTGCGCACCGCCGATGAGGATGACCGACGCGCCACGTTCGTCCGCCTGACGCGCAAGGGGACACAGAACTTCGAGGCGATGGCCGGTGCGCACGAGGGGTGGGTGAACGAGCTGCTGATGAGCCTCAGTCGCGAGGAGACGGACGCCATGATCGCTATGCTGGGAGGTCTGGGATCGAGACTGGCGGGCGGACGGCGGCCATGAACATGAAGGAGCTGCGACCAAAGCATTTCAACTGGCGGGTCGACGGCACCGTTGCCGTTCTCTCGATGGCGCGGCCGGAGCGGAAGAACCCGCTTACCTTCGATTCCTATGCCGAGCTGCGCGACACCTTCCGGCTGCTGGCCGGAACCGATGCCATCAAGGCGGTCGTCATTGCCTCCAACGGCGGGAACTTTTGCTCGGGAGGCGATGTGCACGACATCATCGGCCCGCTGCTTGAGCGTGATATGAAAGGCCTGCTCGCGTTCACGCGCATGACCGGCGACCTCGTGAAGGCAATCAGGGCTTGCCCGCAGCCGGTGATCGCGGCCGTCGACGGCGTGTGTGTCGGTGCCGGTGCCATGATCGCTCTCTTCGCAGATTTGCGCGTTGCCACACCGGCGGCGAAGACGGCGTTCCTGTTCACGCGCGTCGGGTTGGCCGGATGTGATATGGGTGCCTGCGCCATGCTGCCCCGCGTGATCGGCCAAGGGCGCGCGGCCGAGCTTCTGCTGAGCGGCCGCACCATGTCAGCCGAGGAGGGCGAGCGTTGGGGCTTCTTCAACCGCCTCGTTGCCGCCGATATACTGGAGAGCGAGGCCATTGCTCTGGCCAAGCGTCTTGCCGAAGGGCCGACCTTCGCGCACATGATGACCAAGACCATGCTCAACCAGGAATGGTCGATGACGCTGGATCAGGCGATCGAAGCGGAAGCACAGGCCCAGGCCATTTGCATGCAGACGCGCGACTTCAAGCGCGCCTACGACGCCTTCATCGTCAAAGGCAAACCGCAGTTCGCAGGAGATTGAGCGAAGGAGAAGCTCCCATGTTCGCCAGACTCTTCTCGCGCGAGGCGCACAGCAAGCCTGTCCGCAAGCCGGCAATGAAGGGAAGGATGGCGCTCGGGCCCAGCGCGCACGTCGACACCTTCACGCGGGACAAGCTGCCGCCCGCTGACCAATGGCCCGATCTGCTTATCGACCGGCTTGAGTTCCAGTATCCGGACTACCTCAACGCCGCCGTCGAGCTGACCGATCGCATGGTGGAGAGGGGATTTGGCGATCACACGGCGCTGATCGGCAATGGCCGCCGACGCACGTACAAGGAGCTCGCCGATTGGTCCAACCGGCTGGCCCATGCCCTCGTCGAGGACTTTGCCGTCAAGCCGGGCAACCGGGTGCTCATCCGCTCGGGCAACAACCCGGCCATGGTGGCGGCGTGGCTGGCAGTCACAAAGGCAGGCGGCGTTGCTGTAAACACCATGCCGCTCTTGCGCTCGGGCGAGCTGACCAAGATCGTCGACAAGGCCGAGATCGGCCTTGCGCTCTGTGACAGCCGCATGGCCGACGATCTGGTGGCCTGCGCCAAGGAAAGCCTATTCCTCAAGAAGGTCGTTTGCTTCGACGGCACCGCCAATCACGATGCGGAGCTCGACCGCGTGGCGCTCAGCAAGCCGGTGACGTTCGACGCCGTGAAGACGGGCCGGGACGATGTCGCCTTGCTGGCATTCACGTCGGGCACCACCGGCGAGCCCAAGGGCACCATGCATTTCCACCGCGACCTGCTCATCATCGCCGACGGATACGCCAAGGAGGTGCTGGGTGTGACGCCCGACGACGTGTTCGTCGGCTCACCGCCCCTCGCGTTCACGTTCGGCCTAGGCGGTCTGGCAATCTTTCCGCTGCGCTTCGGCGCGACGGCAACCCTGCTGGAGAACGCAACACCGCCAAACATGATCGGCATCATCGAGACCTACAAGGCCACGATCAGCTTCACCTCTCCCACCGCCTACCGCGCGATGATGGCGGCGATGGACGATGGCGCCGACCTCTCATCGCTCAGGATTGCGGTCTCGGCCGGCGAGACGTTGCCTGCGCCGGTCTACGAGGACTGGACGCGCAGGACGGGCAAGCCAATTCTCGACGGTATCGGCTCTACGGAGCTGCTGCACATCTTCATCAGCAACCGGCTCGGGGATGCCGCGGCTGGGGCGACGGGCAGGCCCGTGCGCGGCTACGAGGCCAAGATCGTGGATGACGACATGCACGAGCTGCCGCCGGGAACGATCGGTCACCTTGCCGTGCGCGGTCCCACTGGATGCCGCTATCTCGCCGATGATCGACAGACCAGGTACGTGCGGGAAGGCTGGAACCTTACCGGCGACGATTTCGTCCAGGACAGGTCCGGCATCTTCCATTTTGCCGCGCGCGCAGACGATATGATCATCTCGTCCGGCTACAACATCGCCGGGCCCGAGGTGGAAGCGGCGCTGCTCTCCCATCCCGACGTTGCCGAGTGTGCCGTTGTCGGCGCGGCGGATGAAGAGCGCGGTCAGATCGTCCAGGCGCACGTGGTGCTCAAGGAAGGCGTGGCGGCAGATGAGGCCTGCATCAGCCGGCTCCAGGAGCACGCCAAGGCGAAGATCGCGCCCTACAAATATCCGCGCTCCATCAAGTTCGTAGGCGCGTTGCCCAGGACGCAGACCGGCAAGATTCAACGCTTCAAGCTGAAGCAGCCGGCCGCCCAGGCCTAGGGAGGCAAGACATGCATCAACTCCTTCATCCGAGACACTGGGCTGCGGCCAAGGGCTACGCCAACGGCGTCGCCGCCGAAGGCCGGCAAATCTTTGTCGCAGGGCAAGTTGGCTGGACCCCGCGGCAAGAGATCGTCAGCGACGATTTCGTCGCCCAGACGGAGCAGGCCTTGCGCAATATCGTCGAGGTGCTGGCCGAGGCGGACGCGAAGCCGGAACACCTCGTGCGCCTGACCTGGTACGTCACCAGCGGACAAGAGTATCTTGCGCGCTTGAAGGAGGTGGGCGAAGCCTATCGCCGTGTCATCGGCCGCCACTTCCCGGCCATGACGCTGGTACAAGTAGCCGCCCTCATCGAGCATCGCGCAAAGGTGGAGATCGAGGCCACCGCGGTTGTGCCTGCACAATCCGGCACCTAGTGGGCGAACTCGCCTTTCGCCGGGCGGTCATTGGCGCTTCGGCTCTCCGGAAAGTCTTACTCGTCATGATGAAGGCCCTCGCTTGGCTTGCCCTGCTGGTTGCGCCGCTGGCCTTCGGTCCGTCAGCAGCCGCCGAGACGCTCGACTTCGGTCCGGACTTGCGGCGCAGCGGCTGGGTCATCGTAAGCTTCCCGCGGATCCCACCGGCTTCGTTCACGGCGATTGATCCAAACACGCTTGAGGTCTCGACGGACGCTTCTGCGGGATTGTTGTGGCGCATGGTCGATGATCCTCTTCGACAGGCGAGCCTCGCAAGCTGGCGCTGGATGGTTGCCCAAGGTGTATCCCCGACGGATCTGACGAAACGGAGCCTGGACGATCGTGCGCTCGGCGTCTATTTCGTGTTCGGCACAGCGGCAGATGCGAAGAAGAGCCCCCTGGCGTTGCTCGGCTCCTCGACCGTCACGGCGCTCGTCTACGTATTTGGTGGCGACAAGCCGCGCGGCTCCATCCTGGCCAGCCCCCACATGGGAGCACGCGGGAAATTCATCATTCTTCGCCCTGCGGATGCGCAAAAGGGCACTTGGTTCGATGAAAATGTCCAACTTGCCAAAGACTATGTGCGCGCCTTCGGCACGCCGCCACCGCACCTGCTCGCCATAGCCATCTCGAGTGACTCCGATGACACGCGTCGGCGCAATCGCGCCAAGCTCCGCGGCCTCGCGATAGAAAGATGATTTTTGCTGCATGAGTTCGATGTCGGCACGGCCGCCAGCTCCTTGTTCTAGTCGGCGGCCATGAGAAGCGGCTTGTCGACCGATGGCAGGCCGCTCGTCGGCGAACCTCCGGAGAGGGTGCAGCACGAGCGCATTCAAAGCCTCGCCAGCGTTGCCATGGCATACGCCATGGCGTTTCGCGCTGCCGATGGTTCACGATAATTTTTATCGTTCGCTAAAGAATAGCGTGCAACTCTGGCCCTGAAGGCGGGCCGTTTGTGCCCAAGGAGAGCGAGCACATGGCCCGCCCCAGATCATTCGACGAGGACAAGGCCTTGGACGCGGCCATCGCCTGCTTCTGGAGCCGCGGCCTGGAGGCGACGTCCGTTCGCGATCTGGCTGAGCGCATGGGTATCCAGGGTCCCAGCCTCTATAATGCGTTCGGCGACAAGCGGGCGCTGTTTGCGCGCGCGCTGGAGCGCTACGCGACGCGGACGATGCGCGAGCGGATCGCGCGCTTCGAGCGTCTGAACGACCCGAAGGTGGCCATCTGCACCTTCATCCAGGATGCGATCGAGCGCTCGGTTTGCGATCCGCATCGGCGCGGCTGCCTGCTGGTGAACTCCGCGCTCGAAGTGGCTCCCCATGACAAGCAGCTTCGAACGCGCATTGCCGCCTACCTGGATGAGATTGCCGCCTTCTTCCGCCGTAACATCGCTGCCGCCCAGGCGGCGGGAATGACACCCGAGACGTTAGACCAGGCGGACACCGCGAGACTGCTGCTCGGCGTGCTGCTCGGCATTCGAGTGCTGGCGCGCGCGAACCCGGATCGTGCCCTGCTCGAAGGCGTGGCAGGGCCAGCGCTGGCCTTGCTCGATGGCCCGGCGGG
The DNA here is from genome assembly GCA_008933705.1 of Hyphomicrobiaceae bacterium. Taxonomy (GTDB): domain Bacteria; phylum Pseudomonadota; class Alphaproteobacteria; order Rhizobiales; family Hyphomicrobiaceae; genus AWTP1-13. The sequence continues at coordinate 36,257 of WBUN01000003.1, read as the reverse complement.
CACGCGCACATCCAAGAACCGTCGCGGAAAGCGCACTTGACCGTCAACATGGAAGGGGAGGAGAGAAGCCATGACGCAATGCAGCAAGCTCGCAGCCGGAGCGGCCTTTCCGGGCCTCGTCTGGCCGGCGGTCGGCGGCGGCACGCTCGATGTCGCCGCTATGCAGGGCTGGCGCCTGCTCGCTGTCTACCGCGGCAAGCACTGCCCGCTCTGCAAGCGGTACCTCAAGACCCTTGACGGACTGCACGACGAGTTCCGGACAGCCGGAGTCACCGTATCCGCCGTGTCCGCCGATCCCAAGGAGAAGGCCGAAGCCGATGTCGCAGAGCAAGGCTGGCGCTTTCCCGTCGGCTACGGCCTCACCATCGAGCACATGTGCAAGCTCGGTCTCTATGTCTCGGATCCGCGCTCGCCGCAGGAGACCGACCGGCCCTTCGCCGAGCCCGGCCTCTTCCTGGTCAATCCGCAAGGCAGCGCCCAGATCATAGATGTCTCGAACGCGCCGTTTGCACGCCCTGACCTGCAGATGATCCTGAACGGGGTCAAGACCATCATCGAGAAGAGCTATCCCGTGCGCGGAACGCACGCCTGAATGTCGATCCGTCACTTTCGCCGGAGCAATGGGCGCCAATCGCGCGGGTATCGATCAAAAAAGGGAAGCAGCCATGACCCAGGATGTCATCGCGGTGCGAGCCTGCGTGTTCGACGCCTACGGCACGCTGTTCGATTTCGCCTCGGCAGCAGCACGCTGCTGGGATGTGCTCGGCGACAAGGCAACCGCAGTCACAACGCTGTGGCGCGACAAGCAGCTTCAGTACACCTGGCTGCGTGGCCTGCAGGGCAGGCACGCCGACTTCTGGCAAGTCACTGGCGACGCCCTGGATTTCACGCTCGAGACCTTGCGAATATCGAACTCCACGGTGCGCGATCGCTTGATGAACCTCTATCGCACGCTCGATTGCTTTCCCGAGGTGCCCGAAGTGCTCGCGCGTCTGAAGAAAGACGGCTTCGCCACGGCGATCCTGTCGAATGGCTCGCCGGCCATGCTGGCCGACGCCGTTGCCGGTGCAAAGCTCGGTAGCGTTATCGACCAAGTCGTGTCCGTCGAGGAGGTCGGTGTCTTCAAGCCGCATCCGCGCGTCTATCAACGTGCCGTCGACCGTCTTGGTGTGCCCGCCAGCGCCATCGCCTTCCAGTCGTCGAACGCCTGGGATGCCTACGCGGCTTCCGCCTTCGGCATGCGCACCGTATGGTGCAACCGCTACAACCAGCGCCGCGAGCGGCTGCCCGGCTCGCCGGACCGCGAGGTGCGGTCGCTTGCGGAGCTTCCAGGGCTGCTCCGATGCGGCTGAGCCGTTCCGCCGCTTATGCGACCGTGATACGTGGGACACCGCGAGGAGCCTCTTTTCGCGCCTTCCTGCCGATGTCGGAGGCCGGTGCGGCAACCCCATCGTTTGCCCACGTCCGCACCCACGTTTCGTTCATCGATCTTGCCGGACGGCCGCGGACTGCTAAAAAGCGCCACATGGTCCGAACTGGCGGAGGGAGTGGGATTCGAACCCACGATACGGTTGCCCGTATACACGCTTTCCAAGCGTGCGCCTTCAGCCACTCGGCCATCCCTCCTGCCGGAGCAGGCTGTCGGCGGCGAATATAGATGCCGGCGTCGCGAGCGCAAGCCGATTGGAGGCGAGGAGGGCGCCATATGTCGGCCCGACATTGCTAGCCTGCTTGGGGTGATGTATTGCCCGGGGCGTGCCCTGCCGGGCAGCACTGGAGGCTCCGATCTTGGAGGTGCATGAGCAATGAATGCGCTTCTCGGCCTGCTCGCCGGCCTGGGGCGGCTCCTCGCGCCGATGGCGCGGCTTCTGGCTGGCCTCCTGTTGCTCATTGCCGTGGTCGCGGCCGTCTACGACGCCACCCGCACGATGTCTGCCAACAGCCTGGTGATGACCTCGCTTGGCGAGCATTGGTCGAAGTTGGCGCCTGCAAGCCTCGGCACTGCGCAAGCTGCGGTGCAGCGCTATGCGCACCCCGTCGTGTGGACTTCGCTCGTACACGCTCTGCTGCTCGTGCCGGCCTGGCTTTTTTTCGGCGGGCTCGGGATTTTGCTTGCCGTGGTGGCGCGCCAGCGGCGGCGCGTCAACGTTTTCGCGAATTGACGATGCAGCAGCTATCGTTTCCCGGCGGGCGCCGAGGCGCCTGCGGTCGCGAACGACGTGCGCGGTGCGGTAAGCACGTCAACGGCAATGCCGACCACAACGAGCGCAGCCATCCCCGCCGCCAGATACCTGATGGCACGGGAATGCCGGCTGTTCAGCTCGGCGATCTCGGCTTCGGTCAGCGGTGGGCTCGCCTCCGGCGGTGTCTTGCGCCCGATCAGGCCCAGAACGCGCTTTTCGATGGAGCGCCGTACCACGCCGCCGTCGACGACACCGACGCCAGCGCGCGCCGCAATCTTGGCACCGATCTCAGGGAAAGGCAGCGCCTGGTCGATATTGTCTTCATTGACGTTGCCGAGGCGTACGTGCTGGCCGTCCTTGGTGACGAGCCGCGTCGCCCTCAGCAGCACCGGCGCCAACGTGCGCCCGAACAGCACCGAGCGGGTCTCGACCGCCTGGATCTGGTCGTAGGGAATCTCCCTGCTGACGAAGCGCAGCATGGGCGTGGCGCCGCTGCCCTGAGGCAGGGTGAGCTTCACGGAGGTGTCGCCAAGCACAACGCTTGAACGCAGGGAGTGGTAGAGCTGAACCGCCAGCAGGGCCATCAATGCCGTGAAAGCCAAGCTGAAAATGATGAGCCCAATGGTGTCGAACCACAATCCGTGCATCAGGCGCATGACCAGCATCGCTGGCAGACTGGCGTAAAACGGCAGCAGGACAAGAAAAGCGAGGGACAGGAGGGTCTTGCGTCCCGCTCCAGCCTCGTAGACCACTCTTTCCGGGGTGTTTGCCGCATCCGTCATGGCCTAGTCTCCGCGCCAATCACTCGAACTTGACACTGAATTGTTGCGTCAATTCGAACGCGCCGCACTATATCAGCTGCGAAACCTGCAAAGCCACGGTGCACTTGCCATGCTGTTTTCCCGCAAGAAGCTCGAGCTGCCGACCCCCGAGGCCGCACTCAAGGGACGCGCATCCGCGATTGCGACGGCGAAGACGCACTTCGTCAGCGGCCGACCCCTTAAGGGCCCTTATCCGGAGGGCCACGAGACGGCGATATTCGGCCTTGGCTGCTTCTGGGGCGCGGAGCGCAAGTTCTGGCAGCTCGAGGACGGGATCTGGGTTACGGCTGTCGGCTATGCCGGGGGCATCACGCCCAATCCGACCTATGAGGAAGTCTGCTCGGGGCGCACCGGCCATAACGAAGTGGTGCTGGTCGTCTTCAACCCCGCGGCCATCAGCTACGAGCAATTGCTCAAGACGTTCTGGGAGAACCACGACCCAACACAGGGAATGCGCCAGGGCAATGACGTCGGCACGCAGTATCGTTCCGGCATCTATGTCACCTCCAGCGCGCAGCGGCTCGCGGCAGAAACGTCAAAAGCCGCATATCAGAACGTGCTGTCCGCCAATGGCTATGGGCCGATCACGACGGAGATCCTCGACGCGCCCGAGTTCTACTTCGCCGAGGACTACCATCAGCAGTATCTCGCCAAAGTCCCCTATGGCTACTGCGGCCTGGGCGGGACCGGGCTCAGCTGTCCCGTCGGCGTCGGTCTGAAGACCGGGGCATAGATAGGGTGTCAGCGCCGCTGGAGGCGGCGTCGCCGCCCTATTTCGCCTGGGTTGCCTTGGCGGACGTTGCGGGCACAGGCGCCGGCACGCGGGCGCCGCTTGCGAGCACCGCGCGGCAGTCGGCTGGCAACTGATCCAGCGTGATCTGCGGCCTTGGCGGCTTCGGCGGGCCCGGAGGCTCGGGCTTGGGCGGTTTGGAAACCAGTGCAAGCCAGTCGGTGAGCTCCTTGCCGCAGCCATCTTCACCGGGCGGTGCCGGTTGCGCCTCGCAGTTGGTGCTGCCCTTGGGGCAATCGATGCGGACATGGAAGTGATAGTGGTGCCCCCACATGGGCCGCACTTTCGATAGCCACTTGCGGTCGGGATCCTTCGCGGTTGCCTCGCACAGTGCCTTCTTGATGGCTGGGTGCACGAAAATGCGCTCGACTGCCTCGTAGGATGCGGCGCGCCGTATGAGCTTGGCATGACTGGCCGTCCAAATGTTCGGGTCGACCGAGACCCGGTCGGCGGCCAGCATGGATGTCGCCGACAGATCCTCGCGCTCCTTTTCGGTAAGGCGCCGGCTCGGCATCGGTGTCAGCCAGATGTCGGCATCGAGGCCGACCTGATGGCTGGCGTGGCCCGTCAACATTGGGCCGCCGCGTGGCTGAGACAGGTCGCCGACAAGCAGACCCGGCCAGCCGTCGTGCTGTTTGGCGTCAAGGGCGAGCTTCTCGACCAATGCGACCAACTCCGGGTGGCCCCAATTGCGGTTGCGAGACAGGCGCATGGCCTGCCACGCCGGCCCGTCGACCGGCAGCGCCGTGCCGCCAGCGAGGCATCCCTTGGCGTAGAAGCCGATAGAACGAGCAGCCAGCGGTGCCGGCGTCTTCGCTGCACCAAACAGCTCCTTGGCCGGCTGCGGTATAGGCTTTGCCGCCTTGGCCTTGCCGGAGACCGGCGGCAGCCCGGCTTTCTTCACGTCCATCTTGGGCGCCGCAGGCTGAGGCGTGTTCGCGGGCGCTGCCTGCTGCGCGTGCAACGTCATGGGGACGCCGGCCGCCAAAAGCAACGCCAAAAGCACTGCGGGAGTTCGCATGCCTCGCTCCGCATCACCATTGATGACACCCACCAGTCTAGCGCGAGGCGTGCGGTCTTGGGTATAGCCGTTCAAAGCCGTCAGCGTGGAGCGCGCAGGACTTTCAAGGCTGCCGCCGCTGAGCCGAGCGCCACTCCCAATGAGATAACGGCGTTCCAGCCGGCAAAGGAAAGCCCGAACAGCCGCCATGAGGCCTCGTCACAGCGGATAACACGCGTGTTTTCCAAATCCTTGAAAAGGCCGCCGGCGCTGGTGCTCAACGGCCGGGCAACGGCTGCGCAGGTCGCAGGACCCGGCCAGAATTTCCATTCGGCACCGGCTTGGTAGATGCCGAGACCGGCGTTGACGAGAAACGCCAGGGTCACCATCAGGAACAACAGCGCGGCCAGCCCCGCCCGCTCAGCGGAGACCAGTACCAGCGCCGCGAAGAGCAGGGGAATTCCCCCGTAGTAGGCATAGCGCTGTTGCAGGCACAATGGACAGGGCTCGTAGCCGCCCAGATACTCGAAAGCCAGCGCCATGAGGATTACGGCGGTTGCCGCGAACAGCACGATGCTGCCCAGCTGATAGGCTGGTGAGCGCAACGGGCTCGATGGATCGCTCAGCATGTGGAATCCGACAAATGCCTCTCAGAACAGATACTTGATTGCGACGAACCCGCCAATGAGGGCGATCAGGAAAAGAGTCGTCACGAGGCTCAGCCGGCGTTCAATGAAGTCCCTGATCGGCTCGCCGAACATGAACAGAAGTGCGGCCACCAGATAGAACCGCATCGCGCGGGCGACGATGCTGGCCAAGATGAACGGCCCGAAGCTCATCTTGAAGGCGCCGGCGGCGATGGTCAGCACCTTGTAGGGGAAAGGGGTCCAACCCTTGGCGATCAGGATCCACACGCCCCATTCGTTGAAGAGGGCTGCCGTGCTTTGGAACTTGTCGCCGTAGCCATAGAACCTCAAAATCGGCTCGCCGATGAACTCGAACAGGAAGTAGCCGATCGCATAGCCGGCTATGCCGCCGACCACGGAGCCCACTGTGCAGATCGTGGCGTAGAACCATGCCCTCGCCCGGTCGGCCAGGACCATCGGGATCAACATGACATCCGGCGGGATGGGGAAGACAGAGCTCTCGACGAAGGCGATGCCAAACAGAGCATGGGGCGCCCGTTCGTGCGCCGCCATGCGCATCATCCATTCGTAGGCCCGTCGCATCATAGGAAGCGCCTCCCAGCGCCTATAAGTGCCAGCGCAGGCGGGGCGCGGCCCGTCCCAGGCCAAGCCTTCATACCAGACCGAGGGCCAGCTGCACTGGGCGGAACGAGCGGCGGTGGTGCGGCGTGACGCCGTAACGCTCGATGGCGGCGTGGTGCTCGCGGGTGCCGTAGCCCTTGTGCCTTTCGAAGCCGTAATTGGGATAGTCCCGGGAGATCTCCACCATCATCGCGTCACGGACCACTTTGGCAACGATAGAGGCTGCGGCGATGGACAGGCACTTGGCGTCACCCTGGATTATGGTGCGCGTGGGACATGCCAGATGCGGCGCCCTGTTTCCGTCGACGAGCACGAGCTTGGGCGGCGTGTCGAGCCGGGCCACGGCCTCCGCCATGGCCCAAAGAGACGCGTTGAGGATGTTTTCACTGTCGATGCGTTCCACGCCGGCGATGCCGATGCCAACGCGGGCTGCCGCCAGGATGTCTTGATAGACCTGTCGGCGTTGCTCGGCCTCGAGCACCTTGGAGTCGGCTATGCCGGTCGGAATATGCTCAGGGTCGAGCACTACGGCGGCGGCAACCACAGGGCCGGCCAACGGCCCACGCCCGGCCTCGTCCACACCGGCAACGGGGCCGCCGTGGAGTTCGAGCTCGATAGCTTCCAGCTCGAAGGTAGCCTTCATCGTCCGAATCGCTCTCCCCTCTGGAGGAGAGCTTTGCGGCATAGCGCTGTGCTGTCAAAGGAGAGGCATCTGCCCGCCCTTGGCGACGGGTCTCTGGAACAGATCCAGGCGCAGCCGGGAGGTGCGCCTATTGAGATCCAAGCTTTTGATTGCCAACCGGAATCTAAGCCCTATCTGTTCGGCGAAAGCGCCCCGGCCGCGCTGTCGCACGCCCCAGTCGGGTGTGTAGTCCTTGCCGCCGTGCATGGAGCGCAGGATGTTGATGATGCGAGCCGCACGATCCGGGAATTCGGTCTGCAACCATTCGCGGAACAGCTCCTTCAGCTCCAGCGGAAGGCGCAGGAGAACATAGCCGGCCTCGGTGGCTCCAGCTCTCTTGGCCTCCGCCAGGATCGCCTCGATCTCGCTGTCGTTCAGTGCAGGAATGATGGGTGCCACCATGACAGCGACCGGCACGCCGGCTTGCGCCAGAGCGGCGATGGCGCCAAGCCTCTTCGGTGGGGTCGCGGCTCTCGGCTCCATCTTGCGTGCAACCATGCGATCAAGGGTTGTCACTGAGATGGCGACTTTGACGAGCCCGCGCGCAGCCATGCGCGAGAGGATGTCGAGATCGCGCACAACAAGGGCAGACTTGGTGACGATGCCGACCGGATGACTGGTCCGGTCCAGCACCTCCAGAATGGAACGGGTGATGCAGCGCTCGCGCTCAATCGGCTGGTAGGGGTCGGTTACGGCGCCGAGCGCTATGAACTTGGGGAGGTATCGCGGCGAGCCGAGCTCGCGCTCGAGCAGCTCGGCTGCGTTGACCTTGGCATAAAGTTTGGTCTCGAAGTCCAGCCCGGCGGAGTGACCAAGGTAGCAATGCGTAGGTCTGGCGAAGCAATAGATGCATCCATGCTCACAACCCCTGTAGGGATTGATGGATTGCTCGAAGCTTATGTCCGGGCTGTCGTTGCGTGCGATGATGCTCCTTGCGTGCTCTTCGCGCACCTCGGTCTTGAAACTTTCGAGCTGGCCCAGGGTCTCCCATCCGTCGTCGAAGACTTCGCGTAGCTCGCTTTCGAAGCGGCCGGCACGGTTAGACCGAGCGCCGCGGCCTCTGCGGCGTCCGGTGTCGACCAAGTCGGAATCGTCTGCCACTTCAGGCTGCCATGTTCGCTTTATGTTCCGGCCAATCAAATCCCATGTGCTGGAACATGGCAAGAACAAACTGCGCCAGTTCGCCTTTGATGCTGTCACTTTGTCGGCCGTATAGTGCGCGCGAACTCGAGCGGGCTGATGCATGATCTCCGTGGTAATCCCGACCTTGAATGCTGAAGCAAGCTTGGCTGCGACGCTCGCCTCGCTGGTCCCGGCTGCCGTCGAGGGGCTCGTACGCGAAGTCATCGTCGTTGACGGCGGCTCGACGGATCGCACGGCGGAGATCGTCGATCACGCCGGCGCCCAGTTGGCGAGCTGCAGCGGCGGTCGAGGTCTGCAATTGGCAACTGGAGCTTCCCGCGCTCGCTTCCCGTGGCTGCTGTTCCTGCACGCCGATACGGTGCTCGAGCGAGGGTGGGAAAGCGAGGCGGCCACGTTCATGGATCGTGTCGATGCAGGTGTGCGACCTCCGTCGGCAGCTGCCTTTCGCTTTACGCTCGACGACATAGGATCAAAGCCTCGCATTCTAGAACGCTTGGTCGCCATTCGCTGTGCGCTGCTGCGTCTGCCCTATGGCGACCAGGGTCTGCTGATGCCCAAGCAGCTCTACAATGAGATCGGCGGCTATCGCTCGCTGCCTCTGATGGAGGACGTCGACCTGGTTCGCCGCCTTGGGCGTCGACGCATCTCGCTGCTCCATGCGTGCGCGGTGACGAGCTCCGAGCGCTTTCGCCGCGAGGGTTACGTGCGCCGTTCAGCGCGCAACTTGTTCTGCCTCACACTCTACACGGCGCGCGTGCCCACTCGCCTCATCAGCCGCCTCTACGGCTGAGCCGGCGTTTCTGGATCACGAACTCATCAAAACCGCGTGAGTGGGGATCGGGCGATCACCGCAATCGTCTATCCATGTGGGGCGTTTGCCCAGTCGCAATTCTTCCAGGGAGAGCCTCATGAACAGCATCTCACGCCGCGGGTTCGTCATCTCGTCCGCGGCCGCGGGCGTTATGTTTGGTCTCAACAGGCCGGTCGAGTTCATTTCACCGGCGTCCGCGCAAAAGGCGGACAAAGGATTCGTGAAGTTCAAGGTTGGGGATGTCGAGGTCATCCAGATGTACGACGGCGTCTGGGAGAAGCCGCACGATCCAGGATTCGTCAAGAACGCCTCCCTGGACGACGTCAAGGCTGCGCTCAAGGCCGGCGGTGTGACCGATGCGCATGTGCCCATCCCCTTCACCGTCACTGCAATCAAGTCCAAAGGCAGGATTGTCCTGTTCGACTCGGGCACGGGCGCGCAGTTGCAGCCGACGGCCGGCCTGATCGCCAGGAACAATACGTGGAAGGCTGCCGGTATCGATCCGGCCAAGGTGACGATCATCGTCATCACGCATTTCCACGCTGATCACATCACCGGCCTGATGGCGAAGGACACCAACGCGCCGATCTTCCCGAATGCGGAAATCCATGTGCCCGCCGCCGAGTACAGGTTCTGGACCAATCCAGCGACGACTGGTGGTGCCGCAAAGCGGATCCAGGCGGTGTTCCCAACCTGGAAGAACATCAGACAATTCGACGGCGACAAGGACGTCGTGGCGGGCGTCAAGCCGATCGCCACCTATGGGCACACGCCTGGCCACACGAGCTATCTCATCAGCTCCGGCAAGCGCCAGCTCATCGTGCTCGGCGATGTCACGAATATCCCGGCGCTGTTCGTCAGGAACCCGGGTTGGCATGCCGCATTCGACGCCGATGCGCAGATGGCGGAAGCCAATCGCCGCAAGATCTTCGACCGTGCCATCGCCGACAAGGCAACGCTCACCGGTTATCACTGGGGCATGCCGGGTGCCGGCACGCTCAAGAAGGACGGCAACGGCTACGCCTTCGTGCCGGTCAAAGCCTGACGTTGGTATGATGCGGCGATGACCAGCCCTCATTGCCGCTCGGACAGAGGAGGGACGCCGCGACGGCGCGCGGCGCCCTTCTGCTGCCGGCTCGTTGTCATGGCCAAAATGCCGGTGGCAGGCCGAGCAAAGACACGGCTCGCGCGCCAGGTCGGCGTATCCCAGGCCATCCGTTTTGCCAGACAGTCGGCGGCCGCCCTGCTTCAGCGCGTTGCCTTCGACCCACGTTGGCAGACGACCATTGCCGTATCGCCGGATACCGGCATCCTCAGCCGGACGTGGCCGCTCGGAATCCGACGCATAGGACAGGGCGGCGGTGATCTCGGCCAGCGCATGCAGCGCCTGATGCGCGCGATGCCGCCGGGTCCCGTGATCATCGTCGGCAGCGACATCCCAGGCATAAGGCGCATCCACATTGCCGCCGCGTTCCGCCGGCTCGCAGGCCATGATGCCGTGTTCGGCCCGGCTGCGGACGGTGGATATTGGCTTGTCGGCCTGCGGCGGCGCCCGCGCGTGCCGCGCGTGTTTGCGCATGTGCGCTGGTCGAGCGCTCATGCATTGCGGGACACCTTGGCCAACCTGCGCGACCGGCCGGTGGCCCTGATCGAGACGCTCACCGATGTCGACGATGCCGATGGATTTGCGTCGAACGCCGCAGGCTTGGGACGGCGCATTCCGGCCTGAAGTGGGTTTGGCGAGCCGGCTACTTGCAGCGCCACAGTGGCCCGCGATCGAGATGAAGGTGGTCGTGATGCGCCTGATTGTATTCGGGCGAGAGCGCAACCCGGAAGTAGCGGCAGGCGCGGCCGTGCACCGCCTTGAGAAAACGCGCCTCGACGCCATCGCCCTTCCAGTGCTGCGCCACGCTGATGCGGCGCCCGTCGGCAAGATTGAAGGCGCCGATATCGACGGCGTTGGCGAAGGCGTGCTCGCTCTTCATATTCTTCCAGAACGGATTGCCGATAATGTTGCGGCAGGAGTAGCTGCCGAAGCTTTGGATGGAGACGACGCGTTGGCCGAGCATCTCCCGCGCTATGGCCTGCACGTCGTGCTCGAGCCACAGCGCCAATGCGGCCGACACCTCGCATGTCACTTTGTCGAAGCCCGCACGAACGCCGCCCGCCGACTCAAGACGTACGGCATTGATCCACCCGCACCCGTCGCTGCCGCGATGGTCGGGTATCGGCTGCGCCGCGACGTGCGGCGCCTTGAGCACGCGGGGGCACAGCTCGCGGTTGTTCTTCAACTCCGCCAGCCGCCAGTCGACGAACCAGGGGTTGGGCTGGGCGAGGTCGAGCGCCGGAAACGGGCTGAGCGGGGAAGGCACCAGACCCTGACGGAACAGCAGCGCCACACCGAGAGCGAACAACGATAGCAGGATGATACGGGGAGCCCGTGAGCGCCGCCTGGGCGTCCTCGCTTCGTTCGGCTTCTGCATGCCCCATCCATAGCAATGACTGGCGGGCGCCCGGGAGGTCGTTACCTGGGCGAGGCGCCAGCGATACACAATTAATTTGGCCTGGGCTATCGGCCGCATGGGGATTGAGCGGCGCTCAGGCAGGCGCTGCTGCGCAGCCGGCGCTCAAAAATCAGACGCGATGCCACCCTTTTCCCAGTCGCCGTACCGTACCGGATCGGGTCCCTCAGGGCCCCCTATCTCCTTGGCCGGAGGCGGCGCTGTGGCCTTGCTCTGGTCGGCTTGGCGGCGGCGCTCCTCAGCCTCCGCCAGTGCACGGAGGGCTGCCGGCGTCAACGGCCGCGCCGGTTCTGCTTGGCTTGGCTTTTCAGACATGTGAGTCTTGGCCTCCGGGGCTCTGGCTGGCAGCCTCCGCCCATACCATATATAGGGCGCTCGCCGGATTCGCGGGCGGGCGAGGCCGAACTCCACTTCTGAGGGTTGTATCGATGCCGACGAATTTCGCCAAGACCGGGCTGTTGCTCGCTGCATTGACGGGCATCTTCGTGGCCATGGGCGCGGTCGTGGGCGGACAAACAGGCATGCTCATCGCCTTCTTCATTGCCCTGGCGATGAACGCCTTCAGCCTATGGCAGTCCGACAAGATGGTTCTGCGCATGTACGGCGCCGAGGAAGTGGACGAGCGGTCGGGCGGCGAATACTACCGCATCGTGCACGACCTCGTGCGCCGCGCCGGTTTGCCGATGCCGCGCGTCTACGTCATGCACAACCCCCAGCCGAATGCGTTCGCCACCGGCCGCAACCCGTCCAACGCCGCCGTGTGCGCATCCACCGGATTGCTCGAGACGCTGTCCTCGGAGGAGGTTGCGGGCGTCATGGCGCACGAGCTCGCGCATGTGAAGAACTACGACACTCTCACCATGGCGGTGGCCGCAACGATCGGCGGTGCCATCTCCATGCTCGCGCAGTATCTGCAGTTCGGCGCGCTTTTCGGCGGCCATCGCGACAACAACAACAATGCGGTCGGCTGGATCGGCATGCTTGTCGCCATCATCGTCGCGCCGCTGGCCGCCATGCTGGTGCAGATGGCGGTCAGCCGTTCGCGCGAATATCAGGCCGACCGCCTCGGCGGCATGATCTGCGGCAATCCGCTGTGGCTCGCCTCCGCGCTGCGGAAGATCGAGGGCTACGCACACGAGATCCGCAATGAGCCGGCAGAGGCCGCGCCTGCAACGGCGCACCTGTTCATCATCAATCCGCTGACCGGCGAGGGCATGGACAATTTGTTCTCCACTCACCCCAACACGGACAATCGCATCGCGGAGCTTGAGAAGCTGGCCGGCGAGATGGGCGTGTCGGGGCGGGCGGCGACGCGGAGCGCGCCGGCGTCGGGCCCATGGGGCCGGGGCTCCGAAGGGCCGCGCGGTCCGTGGGGCTGACGCGCAACACCGGAAATCCCCGATCCGGCCGCCCGGCCGCGAGTTGAAAGCGAAGTCGCCATGAAGAAGGTCGCGCCGCGGTCAACCGCAAGGCGCAAGACACGCTCAACCCGGCCGAAAGCCGAGCACGCCCCGCAAGGTCTTGCCGCCCGTGATCTCGCAGCCCGCCTCGTTGCCGGCGTGCTCATCGGCAGACAGCCGTTCGAGCATGTGCTGGCCGACTGCCTGGCTCGCCCGCAGTTTACCGGCCTCGAACCGCGCGACCGCGCGCTTGCCCGTCTCGTATCGGCGACCGTCTTACGCCGCCAGGGCGAGCTCGAGTTTGTGCTCAACGGCTTCCTTGAGCGACCGCTGCCTGCGGACAAAGGGCGCCTGTGGCCGATCCTGCTGACCGCCGCGGCACAGCTCGTGTGCCTCGGCATGCCGCCGCATGCCGTCGTCGATATCGCCGTCGAGCTGACGCGGCGCGATCGCGGCGCTCATCGATTCTCCAAGCTTGCCAATGCCGTCCTGCGGCGCGTCGGCGAGCGGGGTGCCGCCCTGCTGGAGGGGCAGGATCGCCTGCGTCTCAACATCCCAGATTGGCTGTGGCAGCGCTGGCAAGCGGCGTATGGGTCCGATGCCGCACGGCGCATCGCCGAGGCGAGCCTGCAGGAAGCCGCCCTCGACATCAGTCTGAAGCCCGGCACCGAGGCCGCCGCACGGGTATGGGCCGAGCGGCTGGGCGGGCGCTTTCTGGCGATAGGCTCGATTCGACTGCCCCCGCAGGGGCGGGTCGAAGATCTGCCGGGTTACGCTGATGGCGCGTGGTGGGTGCAGGATGCGGCTGCTGCGCTGGTCGCGCGCGTCGCCGGCGATGTTGTGGAGCGCAGCGTCGCAGATTTGTGCGCGGCGCCGGGCGGCAAGACCGCCGGCCTTGCTGCGGCCGGCGCTCGCGTCACTGCCGTTGACGTCTCCGGTATGCGCCTGAGCCGGTTGCGTGCAAATCTGGCGCGGCTTGGCCTCTCGGCCGAGATCATCGAGGCCGACGCCGCGAGTTGGTCGCCTGGGCGAACCTTCGACACGGTGGTTCTCGATGCGCCCTGCACCGGCACGGGAACGATTCGCCGCCACCCTGATATCCTGCGCCTCAAGAAGGCGGAGGACGTCAAGAGGATGGCCGAGACGCAGCGCGCTCTGTTGGGCCATGCTGCGACGCTCGTGCGGCCCGGCGGACTGCTCGTCTACAGCACCTGCTCGCTGGAGCCCGAGGAAGGCGAGATGCAAATCGATGGGTTTTTGGCGGCGCACGCCGAGTTTGCGCGCGTTCCCATTGTTGCGCGTGACATCGGCGCAGAGGCGGAATGGATTACGCCCTGCGGCGATATCAGGACATTGCCCTTCCATATGAGGCTCGAAGCAAGCGAGCTGTCGGGCCTCGACGGCTTCTATGTCGCCCGCCTTGGGCGGTGCGGATGAGCCGGGCAAGGCGCGGATTACCCACATCTTTCACCGGCTGGCCGCCTCGATGGCATTGTCTTGGTTGCGACCGCAAGCTAAGCGGGCAAGATGGACAATTCTCTACAGCGTTCGGACGGCGCATCGCGCACTGCAGCCCCTGGAACGCCGTCCAATACGGGCCTGACCACTCGCGAGCAGATCGGCCTCGCAGTGCTCGCAGCAGACCGCGCGCGGCGCGGCGCCTTTGCCCGCGTACGCCGCGCACGCTTCATGAGCTGGCGCTATCGCTCGCCCGAGGCCGAGGAGTTGCTCATTGCACCGCCGGACCTCAGGGCACAGGACCTGAGCTTCCTCGGCGAGATCGACGCGGGTGGCTTCGGTCTGGCGGGCTCGGTCGTCACGCTCGGCGGGCGCTCCCCATTCGAGGTGACGCCGCCTGATCCGGAGTGGGCGCGCGAACTGCACGGCTTCGGCTGGCTGCGGCATCTCGATGCCGTGAGGTCCCCGGCCGTCGAGGAGATGGCGCGCAAATGGGTGCGTGAATGGATCGCCGGCCGTAGCCCGAGCCGCGCCTGCGGCTGGGCACCCGATGTTGTGGGCCGGCGCATCGTGTCCTGGCTCACCTATGCCGGGCTCCTGCTCGATGACGCCGAGCACAAGCCGTATACCGCGATCATGCGCAGCCTCGCTGAGCAGATCACCTACCTCTCGGCCTCCTGGCGCAATGCGCCGGACGGCTATCCGCGGTTGGTGGCGCTGACCGCGCTGGTGTACGCGGATCTGTGCATTGCCGGTCGTGATCGCCAGCTCGCCCAATCGGAGCGGCGGCTTGCCGCAGAGCTGCAGCGGCAGATCCTGCCCGACGGCAGCCATATCAGCCGCAATCCCAACATTCTCGTCGAGCTGCTGTTTGATCTGCTGCCGCTGCGCCAGTGTTTCGGCGCGCGTGGAAGGAAGCCGCAGGCCGCCTTGCTCGCAGCCATTACGCGCATGGCGCCGATGCTGCGCATGCTGCGCCTGGGCGACGGCATGCTGGCGCGCTTCAACGGCGCTGGCTCCGCCGAGCATGATGCGCTGGCGACAGTGCTTGCCTATGACGATGGTGGACCGGCACGGACCGCCGAAGCGGCGCCTTCGGGATATGTGCGCCTCGAGCGCGGTGCGACCGCCGTCGTGGTCGATGCGGGCGCGCCTCCGCCGCTGGAGCTTGCGGGGAGTGCCTGTGCCGGGTGTCTCTCGTTCGAGCTCAGCATCGGCAGCGAGGTGCTCCTGGTGAATGCCGGCACGCCTGCGACGCCGGATGGGAGAAGCCGTGCGTTGGCGCGCGCGACCGCCAGCCACAACACGTTGACGCTGAGCGATCAGTCGTCGTCCAAGCTCATACGTAACGCACGGCTCGAGCGGCAGATCGGAGCTGCTCCCATCCGGCAGCCCGAGAATGTGACCTGCCGGGTGCGGGAGGAAGGTGGCGTCGTCGTCTTCGAAGGCTCCCATGACGGCTACGCCGACCGATTCGGCCTGATTCACACTCGAATGCTGGTACTCGATGCCAGCGGGCGTACGTTGCAGGGCATCGATAAGCTTGACGCCGCCAAGGGCGTCCTCCGGTTTGCCTGGGACTTGCCCTTTGCGGTGCACTTCCATCTGCCGCCGGCCGCCGAGGCACGAGCTGGACAGTCGCCCGACGTGGCAGAGCTCGCCCTCGAAAGCGGGGAGCATTGGCGGATCTCGGTTGCCGGCGCCGCCATTTCCATCGAGGAGAGCACGTATTTCGCCGACATCTCGGGCCCGCGGCCCACGCAGCAGGTTGTGTTGCGGGCCGTCTGCTACGGTGCCGCCGAGGTGTGCTGGAGGCTGGAGCGCATCCGCGAAGGTCAGCCTGCCGACTATGCCACCCGCAGACGTCTGTGGGCTTCCCGTCCCTTGAGCGAACGGCTGGCGGAGACCAGCGATGGCTTCGACACGCCGCAGGACACGCCGGAAGAACCTGCCTAGAAAAAGGCGCGCTGTCGTTCGCTTTCGATCCATGCTAACGGGCGCTCCAGCAGCATTCATCGCGTAGACTTCCAGACGAAGGCAACTCCCATGACCGATCCGGTGATCCGCCGGGCCCTGATCTCGGTTTCCGACAAGACGGGTGTCGTCGATTTCGCTCGCGCCCTCGCTACGCACGGCATCGAGATTCTCTCAACGGGGGGTACGGCGAAGGCGCTCCAGGCGGCCGGCATCGCCGTAAAGGACATTGCCGAGCACACCCAGTTCCCCGAGATGATGGACGGGCGCCTCAAGACCCTGCACCCCAGGGTGCACGGCGGTCTTCTCGCCGTGCGCGGCAATGCCGAGCACACAACGGCGGCCGAGGCGCATGGCATCGCACCGATCGACCTGCTGGTCGTCAATCTCTATCCCTTTGAGGCAACGGTTGCCAAGCGTGCGCCTTACGAGGACTGCATCGAGAACATCGACATCGGCGGCCCAGCCATGATCCGCGCTGCCGCGAAGAACCATGCGGCGGTGACGGTCGTCGTCGACCCCGAAGACTACGCAAGAGTGCTGGCTGAAGTCGTCAAGCGGGGTGGTGCTACCAGCCTTGATCTGCGCAAGGCCCTGGCTGCCAAGGCCTATGCGCGCACGGCCGCGTATGACGCGGCGATCAGCGGCTGGTTCGCCGACGAGCTCGGCGAGCGCTCACCGGTCTGGCGCGCGGTCGGCGGCAAACTTGCCCAGCCGCTGCGCTACGGCGAGAATCCACATCAGTGGGCGGCCTTCTATGTGTCCGGCGTCGGGCGGCCCGGCGTCGCGACCGTTGTGCAGCATCAGGGCAAGGAGCTGTCCTACAACAACCTCAACGATACGGATGCGGCCTTCGAGTTGGTCGCCGAATTCGATGCCCACGCATCGCCGGCGGTCGCCATTATCAAGCACGCCAATCCCTGCGGCGTGGCGCTTGGGGCATCGCTCGTGGAAGCATACACGAAGGCACTGCGCTGCGATGCGACCAGCGCCTTTGGCGGCATCATCGCGCTGAACGGGCCGATCGATGCGGCGACGGCGCGAGAGATCACCGGGATCTTTACGGAGGTGGTGATCGCGCCCGATGCCAGCGCCGAGGCCAAGGCGATCTTCGCCGAGAAGAAGAACCTGCGGCTGCTGACGACGGGCGGCTTGCCGGACCCGCGCGGACCGGGCCTAACCTTCCGCTCCCTTGCCGGCGGGTTTCTCGTACAGTCGCGCGATAACGCGGTCGTCGACGATCTCGAGCTCAGGGTCGTGACGAAGCGCCAGCCGACACCGGCGGAACTCGCCGACCTCAAGTTCGCTTTCAAGGTGGCCAAGCACGTCAAGTCGAACGCCATAGTCTACGTCAAGGACGGCGCCACGGTCGGCATCGGGGCCGGGCAGATGAGCCGCGTGGACAGTGCCCGCATCGCCGCCTGGAAATCGCTGGAAGCCGCCAAGGCCGCGGGCGGGACGGAGCCGCTGGCCAAGGGCTCGGTGGTCGCATCCGATGCCTTCTTCCCCTTCGCCGATGGCCTCCTCGCTGCTGCTGAAGCCGGCGCCACCGCCGTTATTCAACCCGGCGGCAGCATGCGCGACGCCGAGGTGATCAAGGCCGCGGACGAGAAAGGCCTTGCCATGGTGTTCACCGGCGTGCGCCACTTCCGGCATTAGCCGCCACCCGGAGCGATGCCATGACCGAAGCTTGTGATTTGTCAGCCGTCGAGGCACGGCGCCTGATCGGCCAGCGGCAGCTCTCTCCCGTCGAGCTGCTCGAGAGCTGCCTCAAGCGCATCGAGGCGACCAACAGCCGCGTCAATGCCGTCGTCGCCATGGACGTCGAGCAGGCGCGCGGCGATGCCAAGGCCGCCGAAGCCTCCATTCGGGCAGGTGCCAGTCGGGGACTGCTTGCCGGGCTGCCTGTCGGCATCAAGGATCTGCAGGCGACCAAGGGGCTGCGCACCACGTGGGGCTCGCTGCTATTCAAGGATCACGTGCCGGTCGAGGACGAGCTGAGCGTTGCCAACATCCGCAAGGCAGGCGGCGTCATTCTGGCCAAGACCAATACGCCCGAGTTCGGGGCCGGCGCCAACACCACCAACCGCGTGTATGGCGCGACCGGAAACCCGTTCGATCCTGCCAAGACCTGTGGCGGCTCTTCGGGTGGCTCGGCGGTGTCGCTGGCGCTGGGGCATGTGCCCCTTGCGACCGGATCGGACTACGGCGGGAGCCTGAGGACGCCGGCGGGTTTCTGCGGGGTGGTTGGCTTCCGGCCCTCGCCCGGCGTGGTGCCGAGCGTCGACCGCGCCGCCGGTCTCATCCCGTTCGGCGTTACCGGGCCCATGGGCCGCACGGTCGCCGACGCACACCTGCTTCTGCGAGCCCAGATCAGCGAGGACAAGCGCGACCCCTTCTCGTCCGGCGACAACGCGCGAATTCCCGCTCAGCTCGTGGGGGCCGACTTGGGCCGGCTGCGCGTTGCAGTCTCTGCTGATCTTGGGTGCGCGCCCGTCGATAAGCAAGTTGCCGGCGTCTTCGAGGCGCGCACCCGGCTTTTCGGGTCTGCCTTTCGCGAGGTGCAGCGGCGTGCACCGGACTTCTCGGGCGTGCACGAAGTCTTCGAGGTGCACCGTTGCGTCCATTTCGTCGCGGCGCACCGTACGCGTCTGGAGACGGCTCGCGATCTGCTTGACCGCAACGTCGTCGACAATACCGAGCGCGGGCTGAAGCTTTCGCTTGCCGACGTCAGCGCGGCCCACGTCGAGCAGACCAAGCTCTACAAGCGCTTCCTTGCCTTCTTCAAGGACGTGGACGTTCTGATCTGCCCCGCTGCATCGGTTTCCCCCTTCCCGCACGGACAGCTGTTCGTCGAGGAGATCAACGGCGAGAAGATGCCGACCTATATGCGGTGGCTCGCCATCACCTATGCACCGACCATGGCGCTCGCCTGCTCGGCGGTGCTGCCCTGCGGCGTCGATCACCTGGGGATGCCGTTCGGCATCCAGGTGGTGGGGCCGAACGGGGCGGACGCCAAGGTGCTCGAGATCGCCCATGCGCTGGAGCAGGTGCTGGCCGGCCACGCCGAGACGCGCCGTCCGGTGCCGAGCCTCGGTCATCCCAGCATGTGAGGTCCCCGAGCATCTTTGCGGACGGGATTTGACTGATGTCAATGATCGCAGGGCGGATCTGCCGGCAGATTGTGCAGTCGACATGTGCGCCGCAAGAGAGCGGCCGCAGGAGGAACCCGCTTGGATCTCGATCTCATCGAGCGCTTCGCAGCGCCCGTGCCCCGTTACACGAGCTATCCGACCGCGCCGCATTTCTCCGCCGACATCGGACCTGAGCAGTATGCCGATTGGCTGGAGCGGCTGCCCTCCGGCGCGGCACTCTCCATCTATGCACATGTCCCCTTCTGCGACACGCTGTGCTGGTACTGCGGCTGCACCACCAAGGCGACGCGCCGCGCCGCGCCGGTGAAATCCTACGTCGAAAGCCTCCTTGCCGAGATCGCCCTCGTTGCCCGCCATGTGCCGCGATCGCGCGCAGCCGCACACGTGCACTGGGGCGGCGGCTCTCCGAGCATTCTCACTCCCGCTGATATCGGCCGCCTCGCAGCGGCGATACACGGGACATTCCACCTTGCAGCGGGTGCCGAGTTCGCGGTCGAGGTCGATCCACGCGGGCTCGATGAAGAACGCGTGCGTGCCTTTGCGGCCGCCGGCGTCAACAGGGCCAGCTTCGGTGTGCAGGACTTCGCGCCGGCGGTGCAGAAGGCGATCAACCGGGAACAGTCCTTCGAGGAGACCGCACGGGTCATCGAGCTGTTCCGCGCCAGGGGTGTCGAGGGCATCAATATCGATCTCGTCTACGGCCTTCCGCACCAGTCCTGCGCCACCTTGGAGGAAACGTTGGAGCAGGTCATCGCGCTTGCCCCCGATCGCATCGCTCTGTTCGGCTACGCCCATTTGCCATCGCGATTGCCGCATCAGCGCATGATCGACGATGCGGCTTTGCCCGGTCCGCGCGAGCGCTATGCCCAGGCCAGCCTGGCGGCCGAGCGGCTGCAGGCGGCAGGATACCGGCGTGTCGGCCTCGACCACTTCGCCCGGCCGCAGGATGCTCTTGCGTCAAGGCCCGTGCACCGCAATTTTCAAGGCTACACGACCGATAGTGCCGACGCCCTGATCGGCCTTGGTGCCTCCGCCATCGGCCGCCTGCCGCAGGGCTACGTGCAGAATGCGAGCGTCACGGCGGACTACCAGCGTCGCATCACCGATGGCCGGCTGGCGACGGCACGGGGACGCGTCTTGACGGAGGAAGACAAGGCGCGTGGGCTCGTCATCGAGAGTCTGATGTGCGAGCTGACCTTTCCCGCGGGCGAGCTGCTGGCGCAATTTCCGGCTCAGGCCGAGCGGCTGCTCGCGGAAGCGCGCGCGCTGGTCATGCGCGATGCGGACGGTCTTGTCAGCGCGGATGATGGCGAAGCCGGCTTTCACGTGACCGAGAAGGGTCGTCCCTTCGTGCGCTCTCTCTGCGCCGCCTTCGACACTTATCTCGGCCAAGGGGCCGCGCGGCACGCCAGCGGCATTTGAGCCGGCCACTATCGCCGTGCGGGCACCATCGTGCGCTCGAGCCGCGGCGCGGCCTGCAGCCTCGTCGGCGCGCGGCGGCGAACTGTGCGCCGGACGCCCGAGCGTTTGGAAATCACATGCCGGAACGGATGCTCGTGCCGCGTGCCCGACAGGAACGCCAAATAGGGCCCCCACAACTTGCGGCGAGCTTGAATGCGGCGCACCTGCGCCGGGGCGTGCCGCTCCGGCGAGAGCGGCTCCAGGCGCTGGCCGCCGAGCCACCCAAAGGTGGCCTGCCATATCTCCGGCGGCACCCGGCGGTTGCGCAGTCCTCGCAGTTGCACGATGGTCGGCATGGTGGCCTCCTCCTCGTGCAAGCCGATCTCGACGCAAGCGACGCGTCGCGCACCCTTGCGGATCGAGAAGACGGCGGTGACGCCGCTGTTGAGTTGGTCGGCATACTGGTCGAGGCAGTTGTCGAGTGCCTCGCTCTCGGCAATGAAATCGTGCACGGTGCGCAAGGCGACGAAATCGAAGCCTGACGCCGTGCCGTCGGCAAGCCATGGGCTTTCGATGCCAAGTCCGAGCCATTCGATCAGACGCAGACGCTCGCGCCAGGCCGAAAGCTCCTCGCGCGCCCGCTTCAGGCTCATCTCCGCACTCCACGGCCGACGCAACAAGCGATGCCCGAGGAGACCGGGACGGCTGCTGAACCAGGACCAGGCAGCCATGAACGCAAAGTGGTCGTCCGCAAGGCTGTGCAGATCAGGCTGCCGGCCGAGCCACAGCGCATATTCCGATCCGCAGGCTTCGCAGGCATGGCTGACGCGGTTGAACCACTCTGGCGCCAGCCGCGTGTCGCGCGGGACCAGGCTCGATATCCGAAACGCAAAATCTGGGTCGTTCGGCAACGGCGACAGCGGCGCCGTGAAGGCCTGAGGGGGGAGCTTGCGCAGCCACCAGGGAAGCCCTAGCGCATCGGCCGCCTCGCGCAACGGTGCACCGTCGCAGACGCGCCCAAATGCCCGTTCGCGCGACTCGGGCGTGCCGTAGCCGGTGGCCAGCGCGAACAGCATGGCAGGAAAGCTGTCGGCCAGATCCTCCAGAGCCGGTGAGCAACAGGTCAAGTCGCGGACGTATCGACGGTAGGCGGGATGGAAATCGGTCAGCCGCCGCTCGCGGCGGGAACCAGCACCAGCCCCGCCGTCGGCTTCGGGGGACGTGACTTTGACGGCAGTCATTCTTCTTGTCGCAACTCTGCTCACCTGCGCCCGCCAGTCTTCCCTTTGCTAAGGAGACAAAGTGGCAAAATGGCGGGGTTGGCCGGGAGCATTCGGATCGGGCGAATCCGATCGCCGCAATGGCGATCAGTGCAGCGCCGCGAGCGCCTGCCCGAAGCCGCTGAGCGAGATGGGGATGCCGATGCCAACTTCTTGTGTACGGTAGATGACGACCAGAGCCTTTTTTCCGTTGCGCATCAGATCGATCAACTTGTCATCGGGCTCGATTTGCGCCAGGCAGCCGTATTGCGCACAACGCGAGAAGCCGGTCTGCAACGTCTGCTTGTCGTCGATGTTGAGTCCGAGCCCCATCGACAGCGCGACCCCCGTCGGCGTGTAGATGCGGATGACTCGCTTCCCATCGGAAAACTTCTGAAAATGCACACTGATGACGATGTTGTTGTCGTCCTCGGCAGCGACCGTTTGAACCAATCCGCAGATCTCGTTCTTGGCTCCCGGTGGTGGGGGCTTGCACGCGACCTGCCAGTCGCCGTGCTGGGATTTCACCGTCACGTCCGGGGCCTGGAATTGGCTCAGCGCCGGCGACAGGGGAGCACCGAGCATGAGCAGCGCTGCGACAGTCCAGCCCTGGCGAGCCAGACGGCACATGCCGACAAGGGTGCTGGCGAGACGCAAGATAGAGATCAAGCTGGAACCCTTCGTTGATGGAGTTGAGCGGCTCCATCCAACGCTGCCAGTGGAGCGACCTGAGGAGCCGGACCATCGCTCAAGGTGGAGCGAGGGTCCAGGCTGATTTGATCTCTGCCAATGATTCCGGCCAAAATGGGACCCGGGAGGCCCGGGCATCGGTGCGGTGCTTTCCAGGCGTTGACAGCCATGTTGCGCGTGGAAATGCCGCAGCGAGGCGCCCTTGAGTCAATTTCTTGCATTGTGTTTGGTGGCACTCTGGGCAAAACCGGTAACTATCGGCCCGCGGCCCTGGTCGATTTGATCCAGGGCAAAAAAAGGGTTGAAGGCAATCGGTCTGTCGGGGCAGTTCGCAAAACGTAATGTAAGAATCACGGGGCGCCGGGGGGCGCCCCGCCGGGGCCATGGTAGGCTTGGCCCTTCCGGCGTGTTGGGCATCAGATATCGGGAGCGCTCACAAATGGTCACCAGGAGCCTGAGCAACAGGATGCCTATCTGGCTCCTTGCCGGCTTGAGCATGGGTCCGCTCGCCCTTCCGGCGACGGCAGGCTCGGGACAGCCTTCGCCGAAGCAGATCGGCTTCCAGGATGCGGTGACGCCGATCGCCGAGCAAATTCATGCGTTCCATGACTATGTGAACGCCATCATCGTCGCCATCACGGCGTTCGTGCTGCTGCTGTTGATCTACGTCATGTGGCGCTTCAGCGAGAAGCGCAATCCGGTGCCGTCGAAGACCACGCACAATACCCTGATCGAGGTGGTGTGGACCGTGGTCCCGGTGCTGATCCTGGTCGCGATCGCAATCCCGTCGTTCAAGCTGCTCTACGCTCAATACACGTTCCCGCCGCCGGGCCTGACCATCAAGGCCGTCGGTCACGCCTGGAACTGGACGCACGAGTTTCCCGACCAGGGCATAAGCGTCGATTCGGTGATGCTGCAGGACGACGAGCGTGAGGCGGCCATCAAAGCCGGCATGCCGCCGGAGCAGGTGCCGCGCAATCTCGCCGTGGACAACGAGGTGCTGGTGCCCGTGGGCAAGGTGGTACATGTGCTCGTAACGTCGACGGACGTCATCCACAATTGGACGGTGCCCTCGTTCGGATCCAAGGTGGACGCAGTGCCTGGCCGCATCACCGCGACTTGGTTCCAGGCCAAGAAGGAGGGCATCTATTTCGGGCAGTGTTCGGAGCTATGCGGCAAGGATCACGCTTTCATGCCCATCTCCATTCGCGTCGTCAAAGAGCAGGTCTTCAATGACTGGGCGGCGGCGCTGAAGGCGAGGGACAGGAGGAAGGCCAAGGAAATCATCCGCAAGGCCGCGCTCGATCTGACCGGGCAGAGCAAGGTCGCAGACAACCGGCCGGTGAAGTAGCGTTCCTTGGGACGCGCCCCGGCTGAAGCAGCAAGACGAAATCGGCGATCGGAGTCGAAGGTAATCGAAATGGCGAGCAAGGCCCACGCAGATCACGATCACAGCCACGAGCACACACCCTATGGCATGGCGCGGTGGCTGTTTTCGACCAACCACAAAGACATCGGCACCATGTACCTGCTGTTCGCCATCGTCGCGGGCTGCGTTGGCGGTGCGCTGTCGGTCGTGATGCGCATGGAGCTCCAGGAGCCCGGCCTGCAGTATTTCGCAAACGGCCACGTGTTCAACGTGTTCGTCACCGGGCACGGCCTCATCATGGTCTTCTTCATGGTGATGCCGGCGATGATCGGCGGCTTCGGCAACTGGTTCGTCCCGCTGCAGATCGGCGCGCCGGACATGGCTTTCCCGCGCATGAACAACATCTCCTTCTGGCTGTTGCCGGCATCCTTCGGGCTGCTCTTGGTGTCCATGTTCGTGGAGGGTCCCTCGGGCATGGCAGGAGTCGGCGCCGGCTGGACCGTCTATGCACCGCTGTCGACGTCAGGCCATCCGGGTCCTGCTATGGACTTCGCGATCCTGTCGCTGCACCTCGCAGGTGCCTCGTCCATCCTCGGCGCCATCAACTTCATCACCACCATCTTCAACATGCGCGCGCCGGGCATGACGCTGCACAAGATGCCGTTGTTCGTGTGGAGCGTGCTGGTAACGGCCTTTCTGCTGCTGCTGTCGCTGCCCGTCCTGGCCGGCGCCATCACCATGCTGCTCACCGACCGCAACTTCGGCACCACGTTCTTCACCACAGCCGGGGGCGGCGATCCCCTGCTCTACCAGCACCTCTTCTGGTTCTTCGGCCATCCCGAGGTGTACATCCTCATCCTGCCGGGCTTCGGCATGATCAGCCATATCGTGTCGACCTTCTCCAAGAAGCCGGTGTTCGGCTATCTCGGCATGGCCTACGCCATGGTGGCCATCGGCTTCATCGGCTTCATCGTCTGGGCCCACCACATGTATGTGTCTGGCATGGGCGTGGACGCGCAGGCCTACTTCGTGTTCGCCACCATGGTGATTGCGGTGCCCACGGGCGTGAAGATCTTCTCCTGGATCGCCACGATGTGGGGCGGCTCGCTTCAGTTCCGCGTGCCGATGCTGTGGGCGCTTGGCTTCATCTTCCTGTTCACCGTCGGCGGCGTAACCGGTGTGATGCTGGCCAATGCCGGAGTGGATCGCGCCCTGCATGACACCTACTATGTGGTGGCCCATTTCCACTACGTATTGTCGCTCGGCGCCGTGTTCGCGATCTTTGCGGGCTGGTACTACTGGTTCCCGAAAATGAGCGGCTACATGTACAACGAGGCGCTCGGGAAGCTGCACTTCTGGCTGACTTTCATCGGCGCCAATGTGCTGTTCTTCCCGCAGCATTTCCTCGGGCTGGCCGGCATGCCGCGTCGCTATGCCGACTATCCGGACGCCTTTGCCTACTGGAACTGGTGGTCGTCCGTCGGCTCATACATCACGGCGACCGGCACGCTCGTTTTCCTCGTCGGTCTCGTCTACGCGTACTTCGTCAGTCGTACGAAGGCGGCCGACAACCCCTGGGGCGCGGGCGCTACCACGTTGGAATGGACCCTGCCGTCTCCGCCGGCTTTCCACTCCTACGAGACGCTGCCCACCTTGAAGGAGACCGCGCACCACTGAGTGGCGCGCGGCTTGAGCGCACGACGACATGGCTGACCTAGGCTTCCAGGCAAGCGCGCTGCGACCGGCACAAGCCGCCGGCGGAAGCGTTGGCGACTTCGTCGCCCTGATGAAGCCGCGCGTTATGTCTCTCGTCGTGTTCACCGCGTTCGTCGGCATGGTGCTTGCCCCCGGCCAGTTGCATCCGGTTCTGGCGATCATTGCGCTGATCTGCATTGCCGTTGGTGCCGGTGCCTCCGGCGCGCTTAACATGTGGTATGACGCCGACATCGATGCGCACATGCAGCGCACGGCGAGCCGCCCGATCCCCCGGGGCCGCATTGCGCCCGATGAGGCGCTCACGTTCGGCGTCGTGCTCGCCGTCGGCTCCGTCGTGACGCTGGGACTGCTGGTCAACTGGGTCGCCGGGGCGCTGCTGGCCCTCACCATCGCCTTCTATGTCTTCGTCTACACGATGTGGCTGAAGCGGCGCACGCCGCAGAACATCGTCATCGGCGGCGCGGCCGGCGCATTCCCTCCGATGATCGGCTGGGCAGCCGAGACGGGGTCGGTCGGCCTCGGCAGCATCGTGCTGTTTCTCATCATCTTCATGTGGACCCCGCCGCATTTCTGGGCGCTCTCGCTTTACCGCGCGCGGGACTACGCGCGTGCCGGAGTGCCAATGCTTCCGGTCGTGGCGGGCGCCAATGAGACGCGCAAGCAGATCCTGATCTACTCGGCATTGCTGGCGCCCCTGGCGACTATGCCGGCATTCATGGGTCTCGGCGGTTCGCTCTATGCCGTCACCTCAGTCGCGCTCGGCAGCGTGTTCGTGATGCTGGCCGCCGGCGTCTACCGCAAGCGCGAGGGCCGCGAGGCGGATCGCGCCGCCAAGCAACTCTTCACCTACTCGATCCTTTACCTGTTCCTGCTGTTCGCCGTGCTACTCGTCGAGCGAGGCATCGCACGATTGGCGGCCTGAACCAGGAGGAGGCCCGCAGGTGGAGAGCGAAGAGGAACGTGAGCAGGCGCGACGGCGCAGGATGAGGTCGATTGCCATAGGGCTGGCTCTGGGCGCGTTGGTAATTCTGTTCTATGTCGCCACGCTGGTTCGGCTTGGCGGCAATGTCATGAACCGGCCGCTGTAGGCCCAATGAAGGACGACATGAAGGGCGAGACCGACAACCGCACGCTTCACCGCCGCCACCGCACCGTCGCGCTGTGGTCGGCCGCGGTTGCGCTGTTCATGGTCGGTGCTTCGTTCGCGGCTGTCCCGCTCTACAGCCTGCTTTGCCGGGTGACGAATTTCGACGGCACCCCGCGCCGCGCCACTGCGCCCTCGACAGTGGTCCTCGACAAGACCATTTCCGTGCGCTTCGATGCCAACGTGGTGCCCGGCTTTCCCTGGCGCTTCGAGCCGGTGCAGAAGACGATGGACGTGAGGATCGGCGACACCGCGCTCGTCTTCTACCGCGCCACCAATCTTGCGGACCGCCCCGTCACCGGCACCTCGACCTACAACGTGTTCCCCGAGCAGACTGCGGCATTCTTCAACAAGCTCGAGTGCTTCTGCTTCAAGGAGCAGGAGATCGCTCCGGGCGAGACCGTGGAGTTCCCCGTCAGCTTCTTCGTCGATCCGCAGATCGTGAACGACAAGGATGCTCGCGGGGTTTCGCACATAACGCTGTCGTATACGTTCTATCCCGTTGCGCAACACAGGCCGGGGCTTGCCGAAGGGCCGGCAAGCAAAGGTCCTGCAGCACCGGCACCAGTGCAACGCAACGGCAAGGCCGGATAAGTAGGGATACCCGCTTTGCCGCGGGGGAAAGGTTTAGGGAGCAGCCACATGGCCGAGACGCACGCCAAGCACCACGACTACCATCTCGTGAACCCGAGTCCGTGGCCGGTGGTCGGGGCGCTATTCGCCTTCGTCCTTGCGGTCGGTCTCATCATTTGGATGCGCTCGGGCGGCGGGGGCGATGGGGTCTTCTACGTCAAGGGACCCTCGGTCTTCTTCATCGGCGTCCTCGGCGTGCTGTTCACGATGTTCATGTGGTGGCGCGACGTCATAAAGGAGGCCCACGGCGGCGATCACACGCCGGTCGTGCAGCTGCATCTGCGCTACGGCATGATCCTGTTCATCGCGTCGGAGGTGATGTTCTTCGTTGCCTGGTTCTGGGCCTACTTCGATGCCGCTCTCTTCCCGGCCGCGGTCCATCCCCTCGACATCACCGGCCCCGGCGGCGCGGTCGAGGCCGGCAAGGAGATCATCGGCATGGTGGACCGCGACAAGCTGTTCGGCGGCCACTGGCCCCCCAAGCCCAACGAGGCTTTCCGCGGTACTTTCGATCCGTGGGGTTTGCCCCTTGTCAACACGCTGATCCTGCTGACGTCCGGCACAACGGTGACGTGGGCCCATCATGCGCTCCTCAACAACGACCGCAGGGGTCTCGTGTGGGGCCTGCTGGTGACCGTGGTCCTGGGCATCCTGTTCACCGCCTGCCAAGCGTACGAGTATGCGCACGCCGGCTTCAATTTCGCGGGCCACATGTACGGCTCCACGTTCTTCATGGCGACCGGCTTCCACGGTGCGCACGTCATCATCGGCACGCTGTTCCTGACGGTGTGCCTGCTGCGCGCGCTCAAGGGCCATTTCACGCCCAAGCAGCACTTCGGCTTCGAGGCTGCGGCTTGGTACTGGCACTTCGTCGACGTGGTTTGGCTGTTCCTGTTCATGTGCATCTACGTGTGGGGGGCGGGCACCCCGCTGGCGCACTAGGCAGACATCACTTCAGCGAGCCTGAGGGGGCGGCTTTGGCCGCCCTTTCCTTTCCTGGGCTATGCTGATGTGCTGGCCTCGAATGCCGTTCCGGCCGCGATCATTGGTGCCTTGAGGTGGACGTGTGAAAGGCGCATCTAGTGTGGAGCACCGGAGTGTCCCCCCATGGCCCACGACGAACCCGCCGTTTCCGCCCTTGTCGCCGGTTTGAAGGCGCGCTGTCCCCGCTGCGGCGGGGGCCCGCTGTTCCACTCCGGCCTGACCCTGCGCGACAAATGTCCCAAGTGCGACTTGAGCTACGCCTTCGCCGATTCCGGCGATGGGCCCGC
Organism: Hyphomicrobiaceae bacterium; assembly: GCA_008933705.1. Taxonomy (GTDB): domain Bacteria; phylum Pseudomonadota; class Alphaproteobacteria; order Rhizobiales; family Hyphomicrobiaceae; genus AWTP1-13. The sequence continues at coordinate 7,567 of WBUN01000003.1, read as the reverse complement.
CGTGTTCGGCATCCTGATCCTGGGCTTCGTGATCCTGGGCGGCGCGCTGATCCTTGAGTTCAAGGCCAATCCGCCCGTGTGGGTGCATCTCGTGCTTTGGGGCGTGCTGACCCCCGTTGTCGCGTTCTTCCTGCTCAGGGTCCTGAAGGCGACGCTGATCGCGCTCCAATACAAGCACAAGGCCGAGGAAGGCCGGTTGTCCTTGGATTGAGCGCACATGCTCCGCAGGTTACGACAGGCTGGGCTGATCTGGCCGACGTTGCTCAGCATCCTCGGCCTGGCGGTGCTGCTCTCGCTCGGCACCTGGCAGGTTCAACGCAAGGCGTGGAAGGACGGCCTCCAGGCGCGTATCGCCGCCCGCGCCAAGGCTGAGCCGGTGCCGCTCTCGCAGGTGCTGCAGATCTGGCGTGAGACGGGCGACGTGGAATATCTGCATGTGCGCCTGACCGGCCGTTTTGCGCACGGGCGCGAGCAGCATGTCTATGCCATCGACGAGAGGGCGGGGCCGGGGTTCCATATCTACACGCCGCTGGAGGCGACGGCGCGGCAGCTGGTCCTGGTCAATCGCGGTTTCGTGCCCTCGGCCATGAAGGAGCCATCTCGGCGGCCAGCCGGGCAATTGGCGGGCGAGATCACCCTCACCGGGGTGGTAAGGCTGCCCGTTCCGCGGGGTATGTTCACCCCCAAGAGCGAGCCCGACCGCAACATGTTCTATTGGCCGGACTATATGGGCATGCTCAGCGGTGCGCGGGGCGCCGCCGAGGGCGATGTCGCCCCTGTTGCGTTCTTCGTGGAGGCCGATGCCGACCCTGCCAACCCTGGGGGATGGCCGAAGGGCGGGGTGACCCGGCTCATGCTGTCCAACCGGCACCTGGAGTACGCGCTGACGTGGTACGGCCTCGCCGCAACACTGATCGGCGTTTATTTTGCCTTTGCGGCCGGCCGTCTGCGGCTCTTGCGGGCCTAACGGCAGCTACAACCAACCATACTTGGGAGTGAGTTCGGCGGCCTCCTTGTTAGGGCCCAAACCGGGGCCTAGGGTGCGCCTCAGCGTTGAACCTTTTCCACCCCCCAAAAAGAGCGAAAGCCGGCCCCCGTGCACTATGTGAGTACCAGAGGCGAAGCCCCCGAACTCGGCTTCGAGGATACACTGCTGGCGGGACTGGCACGGGACGGCGGGCTCTACGTCCCCAAGTCCTGGCCGACGCTGGCATCAGGCGCGATCGCCGAACTGGCTGGCAAGCCATTCGCTGAGATCGCAACCAGCGTCATGGAACCGTTCGTCGGCGAAGCCGTGCCCAAAGCCGCCCTTCTTGCGCTGGCACGCGACGCTTACGCCCGCTTCGGTCACCCGGCCGTAACGCCGCTCGTGCAGATCGACCGCAACCTGTGGGTGCTGGAGCTGTTCCATGGCCCGACGCTGGCGTTCAAGGATGTGGCCATGCAGCTACTGGCCCGTCTCATGGATCGCGCGCTCACCCTTCGCAACGAGCGGGCGACCATCGTGGGCGCGACGTCCGGCGATACCGGGGGGGCGGCCATCGAAGCGTTCCGCGGCTCCAAGCGCATCCAGGTGATCATCCTCTACCCTCAAGGCCGTGTTTCCGACGTGCAGCGGCGCATGATGACGACGGCGCGTGAAGGCAACGTGCATGCGGTCGCCGTCGAAGGCACGTTCGATGACTGCCAGGCGCTGGTGAAGGCCATGTTCAACGACCTGGCGTTTCGCGACCGCGTCAAGCTGGCGGGCGTCAACTCGATCAATTGGGCCCGCGTGATGGCCCAGATCGGCTACTATTTCGCGGCGGCGACCGCGCTCGGAGCGCCGCATCGGCCGATCTCGTTCTCCGTGCCGACCGGCAACTTCGGCGACATTCTGGCGGGCTATGCTGCGCGGCGCATGGGGCTGCCGGTGGAACGCCTGGCGATCGCCACCAACGACAACGATATCCTGGCTCGCGCGCGCGCCACGGGCGTGTACGAGGTGCGCGATGTGGTTGCCACCACCTCGCCGTCCATGGACATACAGGTTTCATCCAACTTCGAACGCTACCTTTTCGAAGCCGCGGGCCGCGATGCCGCCTGGGTGCGCGCAAGGATGGCTTCGCTGCGTCAGTCCGGCCGGTTCGAGCTGGGCGACGCCCTGATCCCGATGCAGCGGGACTTCGATGCCGCCAGCGCCAGCCAGGACGAGGTCGCAGAGTGCATCCGCCGCGTGAAGTCCGAGAGCGGCTATCTTCTCGACCCGCACACGGCCTGCGGCGTCGTTGCCGCCGCCAAGACGCCAGCAGGCCGCGGCGTACCGCACGTCGTTCTGGCAACGGCCCATCCGGCCAAGTTCCCCGATGCCATCGCGGCCATCACCGGCGAGCGCCCGGCGCTCCCACCTCGCCTGGCGGCGCTCATGTCCGATCCGGAGCGCACCACGGTGCTGGCCAACGATCTTGCCGCGGTTCAGCGCTTCGTCGCGGAGCAGGCCCGTCAGGTGCAGGGAGCTGCCGCATGAGCACGCAACTGACGCGACTGCCCAATGGTATGCGCGTGGTCTCCAACCACATGCCCCATGTCGAGACGGTATCGCTCGGCGTGTGGGTAGCGGCCGGCGCCCGTCACGAGCGCGACTGCGAGCATGGCATTTCGCACCTTCTGGAGCATATGGCCTTCAAGGGGACCGAGCGGCGCAGCGCCACCGACATCGCCGAGCAGATCGAGGCGGTGGGTGGCGAGCTCAATGCCGCCACCAGCCTGGAGACTACGGCCTACTATGCGCGCATGCTGGCGGCCGACGTCGGGCTTGCCCTCGATATCCTGGCCGACATCCTGCACATCCCGCGCTATGCCGAGGATGAGCTGGAGCGGGAGCGCGAGGTCATCCTGCAGGAGATTGCCGCCACGCGCGACAGCCCGGACGAGATAGCCTATGAGCTGCTGCAGGAAGCGGCCTTTCCGGAGCAGACGATCGGCCGGCCGATCCTCGGCACGGTGGAGAGCGTGACGCGCTTCAACGCGCAGGACCTGCGCGTGTTCCTCAAGGCCAACTATGGTGCCTCGCGCATGGTCCTCTCTGCGGCGGGGAAAGTCGACCATGCCGAGCTGGTGCGCCACGCTGAGGCCCAATTCGGCGGCATGAATGGCGGCGAGGGGGGACGATTCGAGCCTGCGCGCTACGTCGGGGGCATGCGAACCTCGGCAAAATCCTTCGAGCAGAGCCATCTCGTCATGGCGTTTGCCGGGCCGTCGTACCGGCAGAAGGAGTTCTATACCGCGCAGGTATTTTCGGGGCTGTTCGGCGGAGGGATGTCGTCGCGGCTGTTCCAGGAGGTGCGAGAGCGCCGCGGGCTCTGCTATGCGATCTATTCCAGCTGCTGGGCGCTCGCCGATACGGGGCTGTTCGGCATTCATGCCGCCACCGGCCCGGAGATGATGGAGAAGCTGATCGACGTTGTGGGACGGGAGCTGACGCGCGCGGCGACGGACAAGCCGGCAGAGGCCGAGCTGGCGCGCTCCAAGGCGCAGCTCAAGGCTGGGCTGCTGATGGGGCTGGAAAGCTCCTCCGCTCGCGCCGAGCAGATGGCGCGCCAGCTCCTTCTTTTCGACCGCCTGATCGATACGACCGAGATCATCGAGCGCATCGAGACGGTGACGGCCGAAGCCGTAAGGGAGCTGGCGGGCAAGCTGATCACGGAAACGCGGCCGTCGGTTGCCATTGTCGGGGCGGGGCGCAAGGCCGAGGCCTACGCACTCAAGGCCCAGCGTATGGCGGGAGCGTGAGGCATATGCTGGCGCGGCAGACAAGGTGCGCGAGGAGATAGATGGCATTCTTGAGATCGGGTTCAGCCGTCGATGCCGACGCCGAGATACACGGCCGACTGGTCTTCCTGCGCCACCCTGCACCCGGCGACTATTCGGCCTGGGCGGAGCTGCGGGCGCTTAGCCGGCAGCACCTCACCATATGGGAGCCGCAGTGGTCACGCGACGAGCTTACGCGCTCCGCCTTTCGGCGGCGATTGCGCCAGTATCAGCGCGAGGTGCGGGACGATCAGGGCCACGCGCTCTTCATCTTCCGGAAGGGCGACGCAACCCTCGTCGGCGGCCTCACGCTCAGCAACATCAAGCGCGGCGTCGCCCAGTCGGCCTCCATCGGCTACTGGATGGGCCTGCCTTACGTGGGCAACGGATACATGACCGATGCGGTTCTGGCCGTCATACCATTCGCGTTCGGTACGCTGGGTCTGCATCGCCTGGAAGCAGCATGCCTGCCCAACAACGGCCCTTCCTCGCGCGTCTTGGAGAAGACGGGCTTTCGCCGCGAGGGCACGGCACGCCGCTACCTGAAGATCAACGGCGTCTGGCAAGACCACGATCTGCACGCCTTGCTCGATGAAGACCACCGGGCACAGGGCGGCGAGAGTTAGATGCGCGAGTGCGGCAACAGGACAGGGACGTGGCGGCGGCGGGCGATCGTCGCGCAACATCTCTTGCTGCTTGTCGCGATTCTCTCGGGAGCGCTGCTCGCGAGCGCATCTGCCGCTCTCGCCCTCAAGGCCATCGAAATCACCAATGACGGCGACCGCATCGAGATCACGACGCTGGGCGAGGCCTACGAAGGTCGCGGTGATGCGCTGCAGATCGAGACCGCCGCCGGCAGCGACGGCGTCACGCAGCGGTTTTCGGTTTCGGTCGCGACACCCGGCACCAATCCGGCGTGGTTCGTATTCGCGCTGAGGAACGGCACCGACAAGCCGATCGAGCGCTGGCTCGTCGCCGACCGCTACGGTACGGCAGGCTCGGGCGTCGTGTGGCCGGACCTCGATGCGCGGCGCATCGAGAGGGTGACGCCTTCGGTCGGCTACGTGCCCGAGCGCGTCAAGAACGACAAGGCCGACGTCTTTCGCATATCTCTCGAGCCCGGTCAGACCGTTACGTTCGCGGCTGAGCTCGCATCCGAGCGCTTTGCGCGCCTGTACCTGTGGAAGGCGGTTGAATACGAGCAGAAGAGCCGCGATCGCCAGCTCTTCAACGGCATCATGCTCGGCATCACCGGCTTGCTTGCGATCTTCCTGACGGCGGTCTTCGCGGCCAACCACAAGGCCATATTCCCGACGGCTGCGATCTTCACCTGGGCTGTGCTGGCTTTTTTGCTTGTCGACTTCGGGTTCTGGCACAAGCTGTTCAACGTGCGTCCGGAGGACAATGCCGTCTACCGCGCCGCGGCAGAAGCGGCCATGGCCGCAAGCCTGCTCGTGTTCCTGCACACGTTCCTTCGGCTCGGCGCCTGGAACGGCTTCGTGCGCCTGCTCATAACACTGTGGATGGTGGCACAGTTCAGCCTGATCGCGGTGGCCTTCCTCGATCCGCGGCTGGCGGCGACCTTCGCTCGCGTTTCCAGCATCGCCATCGCCACCACGGGTGCAGGGCTCATTCTGTTTCTGGCGCTGCGGGGCCAGGATCGCGCGCTGTCCCTGGTGCCGACCTGGCTGTTGCTGCTGGTGTGGCTGTTCGGCGCCGGTGCAACGCTGACGGGCCGGTTGTCCGGCGACATTGTCGTCTTCGGTCTCACTGCCGGTCTGGTCATGCTGGTCGTGCTGATCGGCTTCACGGTCACCCAATACGCATTCCGCTCGATCGAGCCGCTGTATGGCGCGCAGCCCGGCGAGCAGCAACTGCGGTCCATGGCCGTGGACGGCGCCGGCGCCGCGGTGTGGGAATGGAATGCACGCCGCGACGAGATCAAGGTTAGTCCGATCATCGAGGCCATGCTGGGTCTCACAGCCGGCGTACTGTCGAGCAAGACCGAGGACTTCACCAAGCACATGCACCCGGCCGACAGCGAGCGCTTCAAGCTGCTGCTATGGTCGATAAAGGAGCGCGCCGGCGGCGAGATACGCATCGAGTTCCGCATGCGCCACGCCGACAATTCCTACCGCTGGTTCGACCTGGAAGCGGCGAGCGCGCCGACGTCGGATCGTCGCGCCGTGCGCTGCGTCGGGCTGATGCGCGAGGTTACCGATAGCAAGCGCGCGCAGGAGCGGCTTCTGCATGACGCCGTGCACGACAGCTTGACGGGTCTGCCCAATCGGGAGCTGTTCCTCGACCGGCTGGCGATCGCCGCCAAGCGGGCAACGTTGGAGCCCTTGGTCCGTCCGGCGCTGTTGTTCATCGACATCGACCGCTTCAAGAGCGTGAACACGGCATTCGGCTTGGTGGTGGGCGACAGCCTGCTGCTGACCGTGGCGCGCAGGCTCGGCCGCAACCTCGGGCCACAGGATACGCTCGGACGCGTCGGAGGGGATCAGTTCGCACTGCTTCTGCTCAGCCAGAACGATCCGCGCGAGCTCGCCCTGCTGGCCGAGCAGGTGCGGCGCTCGTTGCGATCGCCCATCAATATCGCCGGCCAGGAGATCGTGCTGACCGCCTCGATCGGCATCTCGCTCTATGACGGCCCCGACGAGGATCCGGCGGAGCTGCTGCGCGAGGCCGAGATCGCCATGTACCGGGCGAAGCGTTCCGGAGCCGATCGCATCGAGATCTTCAGCACCGACATGCGTTCCGAAAAGGATGGGCGCCTCGCCATCGAGAGCGATCTGAGGCGCGCCATCGAGAAGAAGCAGATCAAGCTGGTCTACCAGCCGATATTCTACCTGCCGACCGAGGCGCTGGCCGGCTTCGAGGCGCTGATGCGGTGGGAGCATCCCCGCCTCGGCACGCTCAACCCGACCGATTTCGTACCCGTCGCCGAGGAGTCCGATCTCATCGTCAAGCTCGGCTCCTACGTGCTCGCCCGCTCGGTGCGCGAGGCGCAGCGCTGGCAGCAGGAGCTGCCAAGGCCCGACACGCCGCTGTTCGTCAGCGTCAACGTCTCAAGCCGCCAGCTCTTCAAGCCTGACCTCGTCAACGAGGTGCGCCACATCCTCGGCAAAGCCGTGATTCCCAAGGGCTCGCTGCGGCTCGAGATCACCGAGTCGCTGGTGATGGAGAATCCAGAGAAGGCGACGCAGGTGCTGAGCCAGCTCGCCGCCGCCGGCGCGGGCCTTTCGCTCGATGATTTCGGCACCGGCTACTCGTCGCTGTCGTATCTCAACCAGTTCACCTTCGACACGATCAAGGTGGACCGCTCGTTTATCCAGGCCAGCGGCCAGAACGGCACCGGCTCCGTGATCCTGCGCTCGATCGTGGCGCTGTCGCACGAGCTCGGCAAGATGGTCGTGGCGGAGGGTGTCGAGACGGAAGACGATGTCGGCTTCCTGCGTTCGATCGGATGCGAATACGGGCAGGGCTTCTACTATGGGGAGCCGATGTCCGAGCGCGAGGTTCTGCAGCTCTTGAAGGTTGTGCGCAAGGCCGAGCGGCGCATGAAGAGGAAGGGGCTGTTCCGCAAGCGCATCAAGGAGCCGGAGGAGCCGGCCGCGCAAGCCGCTGTGCCGGCATCGCCGCCTGCAGGCCATCCGCAGCAAGCCGCGACGGTCAGTGGCGGCGCAAGACGCCCCCGCATGCCCGACGGTGCCGGGCCGCCACCGGTGCTGCCGACAGGCGCTGCACCGCAACGGCCGAGGACGCAGACGGCGCC
>WBUN01000129.1 GCA_008933705.1 Hyphomicrobiaceae bacterium | reverse complement strand
GCCCGCAACCGGCCGGTCGCGCGCGCAGCAGCCTCCTCCCGGTCCCTCGCCGGCACCGAAGGCACCGCCGCCTGCCGCGGCAGCCAAGGCGCCTCCGCCGCCTAAGGGGCCACCGCCCGCTGCCAAGGCGCCTCCCAAGAAGGAGGAGAAGAAGGGTGCCGGCCAGCCGCCGCAATAGGTGGAACGTAGCGGTGCATGAGAGCCTTGCCGCCGATCAGGGACGTTGCCTTGCCCGCAACGTCCAAGTATCAGGCTGCCATGTCGCGAAAGAAGACTGCCGCTGCTGAGGACCTGGCGGACCTCGCCGCTCTGATTGCACGCGTGCGCGCCGGCGAGCGGCGCGCGGTCTCCCGCGTCGTCACCGAGCTCGAGCGGCTGTCGCCCGGAGCGCCGCGCCTGCTCGAGGCGCTGCAACCCTATCTCGGCCATGCCCTCGTCGTCGGATTCACAGGACCGCCGGGTGCGGGCAAGTCCACGCTCGTCAATGCCTACACCCGCCACGTGCGCAGCCTCGGCCAGACCGTCGGCATCATCGCCGTCGATCCCTCGAGCCCGATCTCGGGCGGCGCCATCCTGGGCGATCGCATCCGCATGACGGCCACGCTTGACGATGACGGCGTGTTCATGCGCTCGCTGGCGAGCCGCGGGCATCTCGGCGGCCTGTGCCCCGCCGCCGTGCGCGTCATCGATGCCCTCGATGCGGCGGGCAAGGATATCGTGCTGCTCGAGACCGTCGGCACCGGGCAGAGCGAGATCGATGTTGCCGAGGTGGCCGACGTGCGCGTCGTGATCTCGGCGCCCGGGCTCGGCGACGACATCCAGGCCATGAAGTCAGGCCTGCTGGAGATCGCCGATATCCTGGTCGTCAACAAGGCCGACCGCGAAGGTGCCGAGCGCACCGTGCAGCAACTTCTCGGCGCCTTGTCGATCCGCCCGAGCGAGCGGGCCAAGGTACCCGTGCTGAAGACCACGGCCACCACCGGCGAAGGCATCGCCGCGCTCGCCGACGCCATCGCCGAGATCGGCCATCATGCTGCCGGCGACGCCCAGGAGCGCCGTCGCCGCCGGGCCCGCTATCTCATCGCCCGCGCCGCCGCCGATCGTGTCGCCCACCGCATCAAGCACGGCAGCGCGCACGGGCTCGATGCTCTGGCCGACGGCGTGCTGTCAGGCACGCTGACGCCCGACGAGGCCGCCCACCGCCTGCTCAAGGGTTGAATCCCGGCCCCGCCGCCTTTTGCGGCGCCATCCTGCTCACGAGACAGTGTTCGCCCGTGCGCGCCCATCTCCTGTTCACGAGCGGCGTCGCGGCGCATTATCCGGCCGATCGACCCAAGGATCGGGAGCCTGTCATGAGACCGCTTGTGAAAGGTGTCGCTGCTGTGCTGCTCGCCGCCCCGCTGACCGTGCTTGCCCAGCACGCTCAAGCGCGCATCGTGTGCCAGGACCAGTTCCAGATCATCCGCGGCGAGGCGCTCCCTACGCCCTATTGCGCCGACCACTACCTGGCCAAGGTGGCGCGCAGCTACGGCATGCGCATCTCGGCAGGTGATGTGCGCAACCCGAGCACGAAGCGGCGCATCTGCGAGTTCATCGGCAACGACACGCGCATCTACAGCATCTGCTCGGGCTGGCGCCCCGAGGGCGGCGGCGATTCGCGCCGCTGAGGCATCGCGCCTGCTCAAGGAGCCCGCCCGGCCAGAGACCATGAAGCCTCGCCGACGGGCAGACCGCAAAACCATCCGGCAAGGCCCCGGCTGTGCGCGCTCACGCGCTCCGGCCGGGGATGACAGGCGTGGTGTGTGGATTTCCGGTTCAACCGAAATCGGAGGGACCCTAGCCCACCTTGGCGCCGGCGCGCAGCAGCTTGTAGGTGATGGAGTCGATCAACGCCTCGAAGCTCGCATCGACGATGTTGGCCGAGACGCCGACGGTGAACCAGCGCTCGCCCGTGCCCTTGTCGCGGCTTTCCACCAGCACGCGGGTGACGGCCTCGGTGCCTGCCGTCAGGATGCGCACCTTGTAGTCGACCAGCTCGACATCCTTGATGTGGCTCTGATAGCGGCCTAGGTCCTTGCGCAACGCCTGGTCCAGCGCATTGACGGGCCCGTTGCCTTCCGCCACCGACCACAGGGGCTCGTCGCTGCCATCGACGAACACGCGCACCGTCGCCTCCGACACCGTGACGAGCTTGCCCAGCGCGTTGTGCCGCTTCTCGACCATGACGCGGAAGCTGTCGACGGTGAAATATTGCGGCACCTCGCCGAGCATGCGCCGTGCCAGCAGCTCGAAGGATGCATCCGCCCCCTCGTAGGCGTAGCCTATGGCCTCGCGCGACTTCACCGCCTCCAGCAGCTCAGCCACGCGCGCATCATCCTTCCCCGCGGCAATGCCGAGCCGCTCCAGCTCGTGCACCAGGTTCGACTTGCCGGCCTGATCGGACACCAGCACGCGGCGCTGATTGCCCACGCTCTCAGGCGGCACGTGCTCATAGGTCGCCGGCTCCTTGAGGATGGCGGAGGCATGAATGCCGGCCTTGGTGGCGAATGCCGCCTCGCCGACGTAGGGCGCCTGCCGGTTCGGCGCCCGGTTCAGGATCTCGTCCAGGACACGGCTCGCGTGCGTGAGCCTGCGCAGACGGGCCGGCGTCACCTGGGTCTCGAAGCGATCCGCGAACTCGCTCTTCAGGAGCAGGGTCGGGATGATGGAGGTGAGGTTGGCGTTGCCGCAGCGCTCGCCGAGCCCGTTGAGGGTGCCCTGGATCTGCCGGGCGCCGGCCCGCACCGCGGCCAGCGTGTTGGCCACTGCGTTCTCGGTGTCGTTGTGCGTGTGGATGCCCAAGTGGGTGCCCGGCACGAGCCTGGCCACGTCGGCCACGATCTCGGTGATCTCGTGCGGCAGCGTCCCGCCGTTGGTGTCGCACAGCACCACCCAGCGTGCGCCCGCCTTGTAGGCCGCGCTCGCCACCGCCAGCGCGTAGGCTCGGTTGCCCTTGTAGCCGTCGAAGAAATGCTCGCAGTCGATCATCGCTTCGCGACCGGCTCCGCCTGGAGCCTCGCGGCCGGACTTCACCACGGCCTCGACCGACTGTGCGACGCCTTCAAGGTTCTCCTCGTTGCTGATGCCGAGCGCCACGCGCACGTGATAGTCCCACGCCTTGGCGACGAGGCAGACGGCGCCGGCCTTGGCCTGCAGCGTCGCCTGAAAGCCGGGATCGTTCGAGACCGAGCGTCCAGCCCGCTTGGTCATGCCGAAGGCCGTGAACGTCGCGCTGTCGAGCTTCTGCTCGGCGCTGAACAGCTCCGTGTCGGTGACGTTGGCGCCGGGATAGCCGCCCTCGATGTAGTCGAGGCCGAGTTCGTCCAGCGTGCGGATTATGAGCCGCTTGTCCTCGAGCGAGAAATCCACACCCGTCGTCTGCGCGCCGTCGCGCAGGGTCGTGTCGAAGAGATAGAGGCGCTCGCGGGTCATGGCTGCTCGTCCTTGGCCGGGGGCCATTCGGCCGTATCGTGATCGGGGTGCTGCCGCGGGACGACGGAGGCATAGAAGCCCGCCACCTTGGCGGCCTCCGCTTGCGATCGCGTCGGCAGGCCGGCGAGGCCGTCGGCCCACGGCAGCTTGCTCTCGATGCCGAGCTGGATGACGGGCGCGATCTCGGCCGCCTTGTCGAAGGCGCCGATGGCGACCTCGATGCCGCCTTCATACTCGTAGGTCAGCGGCGTTCCGCAATCCGCGCAGAAGCCGCGCCGCACCTTGTTGGAGCTCTGGTAGTGCCTGGGCGCACCGCGCGTCCACGTCAGGCCGTGCGCCGTGACCAGCGGAGCGCCGATGCTGCCGAACGCCTTCTGGCACATGCGGCAATGGCAGATGGACGCGCGACCGAGGGTGGCCACCGCGAAGCGCACCGCCCCGCACTGGCATCCGCCGCTGTGGCGCCTGTCGCCGCCCGGACCCATCGCGATCGCTCCCTAGAGGTATCCCATCACGCGTGCGGCCACGTAGAGGCCGCACGCCAGCACCAGCAGCTTGATGCCCACATAGTAGTAGGGATGCTTGCGGAACGGCGGCCGCGCGTTGGGGTCGCTCATTTGCTGCTTCCTGGGGCCTATTCGGGCTTGTGGCAGACCGCCTCGATGTTGTGGCCGTCGGCATCCAGCACGAAGGCCCCGTAGTAGGTCGGGTGGTACATGGCGCGGATGCCGGGCGGGCCGTTGTCCTTGCCGCCGGCGGCGATGGCGGCCTTGTAGAAGGCGTCCACCTCCGCGCGGCTGTTGGCGCCGAACGCGATGTGGACACGCGGCGTGGTCTTGCCGGCGCCCGCCAGCCAGAAGAACGGCTTGCCGTCGCTGCCCAGCCCCGCGACATCGACATGGCCCGTCACGGACTTCGGGAACTCCATGAGCACCGTGATGCCGAGCGGCTTCAACGCCGCAGCGTAGAACGCCTTGGCGGCGGCGAAGTCGGACACGCTCAGGCTGGTATGGTCGAGGTAGGCCATTTGGATCTCCAGTAGCCTTTGTTTCTTGTCATGGCCGGGCTTGTCCCGGCCATCCATCCATCGGCTTGCGCCAGAGCGCGCTGAGGGCTGGATCCTCGGGACAAGCCCGAGGATGACCGCGGATGGGCTATGCTGTAACTGTCATCCCGGACGGCCGAAGGCCGATCCGGGACCTCGGGGCGACAATGCACGCCCCCGTCCTGAGCTCGTCGAAGGATGGCTGCGAGGCACGGTTGTGGCGCCCGGGTCCCGGCTCTCCGCGCCGCCGCGCTCCGGCCGGAATGACAGGTATCGCGAATGCGCTGAGCCTCATCGCTTGACCTCCCTCGCACCGAAGACGCGCTGCCCGCGAAAGAGCCGCGCAGTTCCCCTCCCCATCGTGCCGAAGGCGCGTCTTCGACACGACGTGGGGAGGGGTTAGGGG
>WBUN01000128.1 GCA_008933705.1 Hyphomicrobiaceae bacterium | reverse complement strand
ACTACGACGCCATCGTCGATGCCGCCTGCGCTGCCTGGAACCGTCTCCTCGCCGAGACCGGGCGCATCAAATCGCTATCCACCTATCCCTGGATCCAAGCGATCATTCCTTAGGTTCGATGGTATCAGTGTTGGCTGATCGGCTTGCATTTCACTGCGACGGCGCGTCAGCTCCGCGCGGAGAACTCGATCGTCGCCGACCAGACGCCGTCGTCCTCGGATTTGCAGGCGAGCCCGGCGCCCTGCGTCTCCAGCAGCAGCCGCGCCAGGATGAGGCACAGGCTGCCGGGCCCTTCCGTTCCCGCAGCGGCCTGCGCGTCGGCAACGCGGATCTCCAGGCTGCGCCTGCCGCCGCGGCGCGTGCCTCTGACCTCGATGCGCCCCTCGGCGGGCGCCTTGGCCAGGGCCTCGCGCAGCAGGTGCTCCAGCGCCTGGGAGGTCGCCCGCCGCTCGCAGACGATGTCGCAGGTGGTGCAGGTGGTGACAACGAGGCGCGAGGGCGCGCTTGCGCCGCCCGCCGCCCGCCAGGCTTCGCGCACCAGCGGTGCGGCCACCAGCCGCTCGCGGCGGTTGTGCATGCGGTCGGCGATCAGCGCCGACAGGGCCTCGGTGACCGCCAGCGCGTCCTCCGACGTCTTGAGCAGACGGCCACCGCTTTCGCTGATGTGGTGGGCGTACTCCTGATAGCGCGCGTGGCCGAGCGGGCCGTGCAACTCGTGCAGCATCACCTCGGAGAAGCCGATGACGGCGTTGAGAGGCGTGCGCAACTCGTGGCTCATCTGTGCCATCAGCTCGGTCAGGCCTGCAGCGCTGCCCGCACCTGCGGCGAGCTGCCGGGAGGCTGCCATATCCCGGTCGTGGCCGGCCACCATGATGAGCAGCGCCGCAGCCGCGCCGGTGGCCATCAGGAATGCCAGATGCAATCCGGGGAGACCCGCGACGGGTCCGCTTCCTGCGGCGCCGGGACCGGCCCAGGCCGTGGTCATGATGAGACCGAGGCCGGCCAGATGCAGCGCGGCGACGGCCCGCATCAGCCAGGGCACGTGCCGCCCGAAACCTTGTGCGCGTGCCTTGAGGCGCGCGGCCCTGTCGCGAATGTGCTTCCCCACGTCCGCCCGAAATGAGGACGGAGTCCCGCATGGACGGGGTGACGTGCCCGGCGTCATCCCATGCCCCCCGACTGAATTTTGAGAAATGCTGCCCCGAACCGACCGCGGCGGCGCAACTCACCGCCCGAATCACCAAGTCATTGTGGCGCAGGCCCGAATCGGTTGTCGAGAGCTAATGGCGGGTGCGGCCAAAATATGGCCGGCTGTGGCCGTCACGACTCTACTCGAGCATGCGCGACACGATCTCGAACACGTCGTGCGACAGCGGCTTGGTCTTGGCGATGCGCTGCAGGGTGTGCCTGGCCAGCCGGCGGCGTCCCGGCTCGAGCGCCTTCCAGCTGCGGAAGGCGGAGAGCAGGCGTGCCGCGATCTGGGGGTTGAAGGCGTCGATCTCGAGCACCCGATCGGCCACGAACGCGTAGCCCTCACCATCGGGCCGGTTGAAGTTGACGGCGTTGGCGGTCGCGAACGCGCCGATGAGCGCCCGCACTTTGTTGGGGTTCTTGATCGAGAACAGAGGGTGGCGGGTGAGGCGGCGCACGGTCACGAGCGCGGAGGGCAGCGGGGAGGCCGCCTGGTGGGCGAACCAGCTGTCGATGACGAGGTGATCGTCCTTCCAGCGCTGGTAGAACCGCTCGAAGGCGCGCGCTCGCTCGCGCGAGCGCACCTCCGACAGCATCGACAGCGCCGTGATCTCGTCCGTCGCATTCCTGGCATTGGCGAAGTGCTGGGCAACGCGGGCCACATCCTCGGGTCGGCCGCGGCAGGCGAGGTAGGCGAGAGCCGCGTTGCGGAGCGCGCGGCGTCCGGCCGGTCCGGGCGCGGGCGAGTAAGGCCCTTTCACCTCGTAGTGCCGATAGGTATCGGCGAGCCGGTCGCAGAGCTGGGTGCCGATGGCCTTGCGCAGGTGCCTGCGCGCCTTGTGGACGGCCAGCGGGTCGACGTCGTGGCCGATGACGCGCGCCACGTCGCTCTCGCTCGGCAGGAACATGAACTGGGCGCGGTAGCCGGGGTCCAGGCTGTCGTCGCTGAGCGTCACGCCGAGAGCGGCGACGAATGCCTTGGGCTGCACCGGCCGCCGCCCCGCCTGAACGGCCTTGACGGCCTGCAGCAGCACGCGCGTGGCATAGTCCTGCGCCGCCTGCCAGCGATTGTAGAGATCGCTGTCGTTGGCCATCAGGAACTCGAGGTCGGCATCCGACAGGTCGATGGTGAGATTGACCGGAGCCGAGAAGCCGCGCAGCAGCGAGGGGACGGGGCGCGAGGGGACGTCGCGGAAACGGAAGGTCTCCGTGCGCTTCTTGAGCTCGATGAGACCGTTCTCCAGCCGCTCCCCGGAGGCCAGCACCAGGTCGAGGTCCTGCCCGTTGCCGCCGAGCAGGCCCAGCCGCACGGGGATGTGCAGCGGCTTCTTCCTGGCATCGCCGGGGGTCGCCGCAAGCACCTGGGTGATGGTGAGATCAGCGCTCTTGGCGCGCGCATCGTACTCGAGCTCGCAGACGAGCTCTGGCGTGCCGGCCTGGTTGTACCAGGTCATGAACTGGCCGAAATCCCTGCCCGATGCATCGGCAAAGCAGGCAACGAACTGCTCCACCGTCGCGGCCTGGCCGTCGTGGCGCTCGAAGTAGAGATCGAGGCCCTTGCGGAAGCCCTCCCGGCCGAGCAGCGTCTGAATCATGCGCACGACCTCGGCGCCCTTCTCGTAGACGGTGGCGGTGTAGAAGTTGTTGATCTCGATGTAGTGGTCCGGACGGACCGGATGCGCGAGCGGGCCCCCGTCCTCGGGGAACTGCCGGGCCTTCAGGTTGCGCACGTCGCGAATGCGCTGCACCGTCGGCGAGCGCTCGTCGGCGCAGAACTCCTGGTCGCGGAAGACGGTGAGGCCTTCCTTGAGGCAAAGCTGGAACCAGTCGCGGCAGGTGATGCGGTTGCCGGTCCAGTTGTGGAAGTATTCGTGGGCGATCACGCGCTCGATGTCGGCGAAGCTCGCGTCGCTGGCGGTCTCTGGCGAAGCCAGCACCAGGCCGTCGTTGAAGATGTTGAGGCCCTTGTTCTCCATGGCGCCCATGTTGAAGTCCGACACGGCGACGATGTTGAACACGTCGAGGTCGTACTCGCGGCCGAAGCGCTTCTCGTCCCAGCGCATCGAGCGCTTGAGCGCATCCATGGCCCACGCGCAGCGGTCCTCCTTGCCGGGCTCGACGTAGATCGTGAGATCGACCTTGCGCCCCGATGCGGTGGTGAAGTCGGACGCCAGCGAGGCGAGGTTGCCGCCGACCAGCGCAAACAGGTAGGAAGGCTTGGGATGAGGATCGCGCCACACGGCATAGTGGCGCCTGCCGCCCTCCAGGGTGCCGCGCTCGACCAGGTTGCCGTTGGAGAGCAGCACCGGGGCCTCGCCGCGGTCGGCCTCGATGCGCACCGTGTAGGTGGCGAGCACATCGGGGCGGTCGAGAAAGTAGGTGATGCGGCGGAAGCCCTGCGCCTCGCACTGCGTGCAGTAGATGCCGCGCGACCGGTAGAGCCCCGAGAGCGCCGTGTTCGCCTCCGGATTGCAGAGCGTGGTGATCTCGAGCGTGAAGGCGCCGTCGGGGACGCGCGCCAGCGTGAGGGCGTCGTCGCTCACCTTGAGCCGATCGGCAGGGAGCTGCCGGCCGTCGAGACGCACCGTCTCGAGCGTCAGCAGCTCGCCATCCAGCCTCAGCGGTCCCGGATGGCCCGGGAAGTCGGGATTGGGCCGCATCCTGAGGCGGGAGCGCACGCGCGTGCAGTTGGCCTCGAGCGCCACATCGAGGTGGACGGCATCGATGAGATAGTTGGGCGGACGATACTCCTTGAGCAGGATCGGGCGCGGCGTGTCGGTTCTCATTTTTGTTTCCTGGCACAAGGGCTTGCGGGACGACGCTCGCCTCTGCATGGCGCACGAGCCGGCATCTGCAACTTGAGGCTCGGGCAAACGGGAAGCCTGCCCGGGCCTGCGAGGTCCGGGCAGAATCAAAAGACTACCCGATTATGGCGTCCTGGAGCACTCCGCATGCGAGGGGCGGTCGACCGGCACGTGCGCGGCGAAGGTGGGGGCGATCTCGGCGCCGGGCAGCCAGATGTACTCGCGCACGGTGCCGGCGGGGCCGCTGCCGTCGGTCTCGGCGATGACGTTGCCGGCGCGGTCGTGCACGAAGTGGGTGGTGCCGGAGGGCGTCATGTTGGTGAGCACGCGGGAAGCGAGCTGCTCGAGGCCGTTGTAGGTGTAGGTGGCGCGCAGGCTCGTCCGCTGCGAGATCACGCGCGCGGCCGCGCGCGCCATTTCGGTGGCGCACACACCTGCGTTGAGACGTGATCTGGGTTCCCGCCTTCGCGGGAATGACGTCAGGTGGGGCAACCCGGGCGCCCCACCCACCAGCGTCACCCCCGCGTCGCGTCGAAAACGCGCCTCCGGCACGAAGGCGGGGGCCCAGGTCACCGGGCCGCATGGACCACATCCACCGCAGGTCACGCCCGCGGCTGCGCGCGCCATTTCAGCGACACGCACACCTCTGTTGCGAAGTGTCCTGGGTTCCCGCCTGCGCGGGAATGACGTCAGATGAGGCAACCCGGGCACCCCACCCACACCCGTCACCCCCGCGAAGGCGGGGGCCCAGGTCACCGGGCCGCATGGGCCATGCTCACCGCAGAGCACGCCCGCGGCCGCGCGCGACACTTCAGCGGCGCGCACACCTCTGTTGCGAAGTGTCCTGGGTTCCCGCCTGCGCGGGAATGACGTCAGGTGGGGCAACCCGGGCACCCCACCCACACCCGTCACCCCCGCGTCGCGTCGAAGACGCGCCTCCGGCA
>WBUN01000127.1 GCA_008933705.1 Hyphomicrobiaceae bacterium | reverse complement strand
CCCCAACGGCTGATGGTCTGCAATCCCCCCCTCCCGGCCTCCCCCACAAGGGGGGAGGGGCACTCGCGCTGATCCGCGACGAGGACGTCCTCGACACGTGGTTCTCCTCCGCGCTGTGGCCGTTCTCCACGCTCGGCTGGCCCGACCGGACCAAGGAGCTCAAGCGCTACTACCCCACCAGCGTGCTCGTCACCGGCTTCGACATCATCTTCTTCTGGGTCGCGCGCATGATGATGATGGGGCTGCACTTCATGAAGGAGGTGCCGTTCCGCGACGTCTACATCCATGCCCTGGTGCGCGACGAGAAGGGGCAGAAGATGTCCAAGACCAAGGGCAACGTCATGGACCCGCTCGTCATGATCGGCGAGTACGGGGCCGATGCGCTGCGCTTCACGCTCGCCGCCATGGCGGCGCAGGGCCGCGACATCAAGCTCTCCACCACGCGCGTGGAAGGCTACCGCAATTTCGCAACCAAGCTGTGGAACGCGGCGCGCTTTGCCGAGATGAACGAGTGCGTGCGCCAGAAGGATTTCGATCCCAAGGCCGTGGAGGAGACGGTCAACCGCTGGATCGCCGGCGAGGTCGAGCGCACGGCGGCGGCCGTCACGGCCGGCATCGAGGCCTACAAGTTCAACGAGGCGGCCGGCGCCGTCTACGACTTCACCTGGGGCACCTTCTGCGACTGGTACCTGGAGCTGATCAAGCCCGTGCTCAACGGCGACGACGAGGAGGCCAAGGCCGAGACGCGCGCCACCACCGCGTGGGTGCTCGACCAGATCCTCAAGCTGCTGCACCCCTTCATGCCATTCATCACCGAGGAGCTGTGGGCGCGGCTGGTCGAGGTCGGGGTGCAGCGCGAGAATCTGCTCTGTCTGTCCACCTGGCCGGTGTTCGAGGGGCTTGCCGACGCCGACGCCGACGAGGAGATCGGCTGGCTCGTGAAGCTGATCAGCGAGGTGCGCTCGGTGCGGTCGGAGATGAACGTGCCGGCCGGCGCCAAGATCCCGCTGGTGCTGGTCGGCGCCGGCAAGGCCGTGCGCGCCCGCACCGAGGAGCACGAGGACACCATCAAGCGCCTTGCCCGCCTCGATGCCGTCTCCTTTGCCAAAGCCGCGCCCAAGGGCTCCGCGCAGATCGTCCTCGGCGAGACCACGGCCGCACTGCCGCTTGCCGGCGTCATCGACATGGGAGCCGAGCGCACACGGCTCGGCCGCGAGATCGAGAAGTGCCTGGCCGAGATCAGGAAGATCGACGCCAAGCTCGCCAACGCCAACTTCGTCGCCAAGGCGCCGCCCGAGGTGGTGGAGGAAAACCGCGAGCGCCGCGTCGACTTCGAGGCGACCATGGGCAAGCTGCAGGCGGCGCTGAAGCGCGTCGAGGCCGCCGTGTGAGACGGGCAGCCCAATGGCCTGGAAGCGCGGCTGCATCCGCTTGTTCGCGGCATGCGGGGAGCGTCATCCCGGCCGAAGCGAAGCGGAGCGCCGGGAGCTGCAACACAACCCCCGTCCTGAGCTCGTCGAAGGACGGCTCTGAGGCACCGTTGTGGCCGCGTGGTTCGACAGGCTCACTACGGGGGAAACGGGCGTGCTTTCAGCTGGTGCGCCCCGGATATTTCGCTGGCGCGAAATTCCGGGATGACAGCGGAAGGATCGGCGATTCAAACTCGATCGGATGGTCTCCAGGAGTTCCTGCATGTACACGCCCGCGCAATTCAAGGTCGAGGATGTCGGCGAGGCGCATGCCCTGATGCGCGCCTACCCGTTCGCGATCCTCGTGACGCACGGCGCAGGCGGTATCGTCGCCACGCACCTGCCGACGGTCCTGAAGGCCGATGGCACCGATCCGCTCGGATGCATCGAATGCCATCTGGCCCGGCCCAATCCGCAATGGAAGACGTTCGCGCCCGACGCGGAGGCCCTGATGATCTTCCAGGGCCCGCAGGCCTACGTCCGCCCGGGCTGGTATCCCTCCAAGGCCGAGCACGGCAAGGCGGTGCCGACCTGGAACTATGCGGTCGTGCACGCGTACGGGCGCCTCGAGGCGGTCGAGGACCAGGCGTGGCTGCTGGCGCATGTCGGCGAGCTCAGCGACCAGCAGGAGGCGGCCTACGACGACGTGCGCTGGTCGATGGCGGATGCGCCCGCGGATTACCTTGAGCGGCAGGCGCGGGGCATCGTCGGGCTCCGCCTGCGCATGACCCGCCTCGAGGGCAAGGTGAAGATGAGCCAGAACCGCGAGGCGCGCGACCGCGACGGCGTGGTGCGCGGGCTCGCCCGGCGCGGCGAGGGCCACGACGCGGAAGCAGCGGCGCTGGTGGAAAGATTCCGACGCTGAGCGTGCTTGTCCTCCCGGACGGCAGCAGGTCCGGGACGCAGCGCGGCGACGCGGCCGGGATGACAGCTCTCTTCACTCCCTGGTCACGTAGTACACGTCCACCAGCTTCCACGAGAGCCCCTGCAGCGCCAGGATGCTGACCACGCGCTTGCCGGGCAGCCTGCGGTCAACCGCCTCGATGCGAAAGCGTGTCGGGCTCTCGAAAAAGGCCCAGCGCAACCGCCGCGGCGCCAGCGGATCGTCGGCGGGATCGCCATCCGCATCGCTCGTGGAGGTGGGAGCCGGCGCAGGCGTCGGCGCATTGCCGCCGCCCTTGCGCGTGAGGCCCGTCTCGTCGAGCAGGCTGCGGCCGGCCATGACGCTGGCAAGCGTGCGCGGCGTCACCGCCGCATCGATCACCCGATCGGCCACGACCGGACCAACGGTGCGCTTGAGCGCGCGCGTGAAGAATCCGGCTTCGGGGCTCTTGCTCTCATCCGTCAGGTTGGCGCGCACGGTCTGCTTCAGGTTGGCGCGCAGCGTGACCCAATCGACCCTGCTCTCGACGGTCGCGTGGTCGCGCGCCTTCACGGCCGTGCGCAACTGCCAGGCGGCGGCGACCGGCCAGGCGGCATACGCCGCGATCACCAGTGCAGGAAGAATGAGAAGCTTGCGCATCTGCATGTTGGGTCCGGAGCGGCGCTCAGAATCCTGCTCCGGTCACGGAAAGCGCGGTCAGCTTCCACTCGAGGCCCTGCAATTCCAGGACGCCGGTGTAGCGCCGGTCGGGGTAGTACTTGTCCTCCATCTCCAGCTCGAGCCGGGTCGGCGAATGGAACACCGCGCGCCGCACGCGCCGGTAGAAGCTCACGGCCCTGTCCACTGGCGTGCCGCCGAGCCAGGTATCGGCGAGCGCGGTCTTGGGCTCGGGCGGACCAATGACGGGCTGGACCGTTCCGCGCCAAATGCGGCGATAGCCCAGGAAGACGGGCAGTTGCTCGGGCGTCACGTAACGGTCGATGACGCTCTCGGCCATGCGCGGGGCGACGGTGGCCTTCACACGCTGCCACAGGCTCGGCTTGGGCGCATCGGGGGCCTTCTCCAATCGCGCCAGCGCCTCCGCGCTGAGCGAGGCCTTCAGCGTGGCGCGCACGCTCTCCCACTGGATCTTGCGCGTGAGGGTGGAGGTGTCGCCTGCGATCATGGCATCGCGGATCTGCAACGCGGAGTAGAACGGCCATGCCATATAGGCGATCGCGGAGACGCAGACGGCCGCTGTGGTCTTGGCAAGCCTTCCCATCCGAGAGCCCTCTGCAAACCCAGCAGCCATCATCATCTCATCACAATTGGGCAAAGCCGCGGCCGGGATCTGCAACTCGATGAAGATCCTCCCGCTGACGATCCGGTCCCGCATCTACGGTTGGGCGGCGCCCAGGGCCGCAAGGCGCTCGCGCGCGATGCGATGTGCCCACTGCCCGCTCTCATACTTGGGCGGCGCGGCGAGGGCGGCCCGGAAATCGGCGATCGCCTTGTCGCGTGCGCCGCCCTTCTCGTGCAGCAGCGCGCGCTGCACGTAGGCTCCCGCATACTCCTTGTCCATCGCGATAGCCGAGGTCCAGTCGCGAATGGCGTCCTCGGCGCGGTTCATGTCGCGATAGACGAGGCCGCGGTTGTAGAGCGCCGCCACGTACTTCGGATTGAGGCGCAGCACCTCCTCGAAGTCGCGCAGCGCGGCCTCATGGCGCTTCAGCATGCGGTTGGCGTTGCCGCGCCCGTTGTAGGCGGCGATGTGTCTTGGCGCGATCCGCAGCGCCTCGTCGTAGGCCTTCACCGCCTCCTCGAACTGGCGCAGATGCTGCAGCGACAGGGCGCGCGCGAAGTGCAGCGCCGCATCGTCGGGCTTCGCCTCGACCGCCTTGGTGTAGTCCGCAACGGCCAGCGCATGCTTGCCCTGACGGGTGTAGGCGCGGGCGCGCTGCTCCAGCGCGGCAACGTCCGCCGGGTTGGTATCGAGCGTCCTGGTGGCGTCGGCGACGTCTCGGTCGGCTTCCGTCATCTCCGGCTTCTCGATGCCCGCGGGCGCAGACGCGGGCCCGGCAGGGCGCGGGGTTGCGGGTGCCGGCGGCGCGCCGGCCGTGTCGGGCTTGGATTTGCTCATTTTCATGGCCATCCACACTTCCTGGAGGCGTTCGGGATCAATGGGCCACATGGGGGGTTTGCCCAAGCCGCTGAGCAGGTGGTGGTGCACCGCGAACGGGGTTGCGGGCGGCGTGCCCGCGGGCGGGCCCGCCTTGCCCTGGAGCTGCCCCTCGTTCACCGGGTCGACGAACGGCGTGTCGAGGCCGACGGCGACCACGCGCTTCTCGGCCAGGTACCGCGCCGCGTCGTACGATAATCCAGGCGCCTTGGTGTAGTACACCTTCTCGGTGTCCGGGTCGCGCCAGGAGTCGCCCCAGCCCGTGTACACGTAGAGCACGTCGCCGGGTAGGATGCCGCGCCAGCCGAGACCCTGCGTGGCCACCATCGCCTCGATGTCCCTTGCGCTGATCGTCTCGCCGGCCGTCAGCGCCCGGCCCTTGCCGAGATGGCGCCTGGCGTCGAGCAGCACCGCGCTGGTGACGATCGGCGGCGCCTTCTCCATACCGAGCCGCTGCAGGAA
>WBUN01000126.1 GCA_008933705.1 Hyphomicrobiaceae bacterium | reverse complement strand
CTGCTGTCGTCGATCGGCAACGTGCCACCGGCAGAAGCGGAAGCCACCTACTATGCCAGCCTGGAGGACCTGAGCATCGCCGCCTGACTCAAACGAAACAGCCTCCGGAGAATCCGGGGCGGTTCACGATCGCCTTGTCGATCTCGTTGCACTCAACTCCGTTCTGCGTCGTTCTCGCGGGGAGCGGCGTGGTCCCCCTGAGTTCACAAACGAAGTGCAACGCCTTCTGGGGGAGGCGAGGTGTTGCCATGGCAAGAGCTGCGTCAGGCTCTCACTTGATTCCAGATTGCGGGCCTTTACGCCGAAGACTTCTTCGGCCGCCAATCTCGGCTCGACCTTGAACCTCAACGCCCAGGAGCACCGCCGGCAAATTCAGCCGATCGAATGCCAACGCTCGGGCGTATCTTGGATGATCACCGCCGGGGATCCCTATGCGCGGCCGTTTCCTCCAACCGGGCGAGATATGCCACAAGCTGCATCTCCGCCGCGTGAAACTTTGCGACGGCCTCTCTCTCCCCCCATGTGCGCCAGAGCGCGTATCCCGCCCCAATGCCGGACAGAAACGACAGCAACAGATAGAATCCCAGTTGTGAGAGCAGATACATGGTCACTCCCAGATCAGAATACTCATGACATTCACGGGCCGCCCGCGACTGTTGACGTGAACTTTCCCGTAACCTTGAACTCGATGCGCCGATTGAGGGCAAACGCGTGTGTTGTCTCGGCGGGATCAAAGGGACGGCTTGACCCAAATCCGCGTGACGCCAGGCGCGTCGGGTTGGTGCCTGCTGCGACTAGCGCCTCACGCACAGCATTCGCACGGGCTTCCGAAAGCCCCTGATTGAACCAAGCGGAGCCGACCTTATCGGCGTGACCCTCGACGGTCACGATCACACTCCCGCAATTCTGGATACTGTTTGCGAGTTTCTTGATCAGGCCAATGTTCTCCGCGCCGACTTCAGCCGACGCCCTTGCGAAGTGGATGATCGAGCTCTCCATGATCTCAGCAAGGTCACTTTCGCAGGTTACCGCGCGTTCTTCCGGACCCAGCGTGGCATCGCGGCTGATCTCGTGACCCTCGAGGCTTCTGAACTCGGCCCTACGGTTCAACGCGCGTTCCTCATCCGTTGTGCCGTTGGTGATGCGAGAGCTCGTACCGGCAGACCTGGCCTGGACAAGAGTCGAGGGAACGCCGCGCGCGACGAGTGCTTCGCGTATTGCCTCCGCTCGTTGCAGTGCGAGCGCGCGATTGAATAGACTGTCGTCGTTGGTATCGGCGTGACCGGTTACGAGCAAGGGGCGTGGCGCGCAGGCCCGAGCCGACTTTGCCAGTCTACCGACCTCGGCATCAGCGCTCGGCACGATATCGAACCGCTGCACATCGAACAGAATTGCGCTGCTCTCGATCAGAGCGAGATCTTGTGGCGTGCAGGAACCGCCGACGGCGTGGCTTACAGGTTCTAGAGCCGGTGATCTGACGCCGACGTCGTAATCGAGCTGCGGCCTCGTCTCG
Organism: Hyphomicrobiaceae bacterium; assembly: GCA_008933705.1. Taxonomy (GTDB): domain Bacteria; phylum Pseudomonadota; class Alphaproteobacteria; order Rhizobiales; family Hyphomicrobiaceae; genus AWTP1-13. The sequence goes on along the minus strand of WBUN01000126.1, from coordinate 3,484 downwards.
AAACCGGCTCTAGCCTCAGCGCCGTCTCGGGTGCCAATTGCAGTGGCCGGGATGGGCTCAGCGGCGGGCGGGGCGGCCCTGCGACGCGCTTCCTCCGCCGCAGCGGGTGCATGCTTATCTGGCGTGCTCTCGGTCCCGGCTTCCGCAGCGCGTGCTGCCTCCGCCGCGATCCGCTCGGCTTCGATGGACACTTTCCGTTCGTTCTCGCGAAGTGCTACGTCGGCCAGTCTCTGGGCCGACACCGCTATGGGCAAGCGGGCCACGGCCTCGTTCTCGATTTGCGCCAGGATCCCAGGAAAGCCGGTCACCGAATCCAGAGCCTCGCGGACGCTGTCGTGGGCCGCGCGCTTCTGCACCTCGTCGGGGGCAAGGCCCTCGATCACGCCGTGATCGCCGTCGATCTTGAACGTCGCCCACTCATGGCCCGTATTCTTCAGAACCGCGTTGCCGTGAACCTCGGTTGTGGCAATAAGCGAGCGCCGTAGGCCGCTCACATCGATCGAAATCCAACTGAGAAGTAAGAACAACAGGACGGTGAGCGCAGACCAGCCGAGCAGACATTCACTGCAGTATTCGACGCGGGCATTCGCGCTGGCCCTCCTGAACGCGTCAGTCGCCATCGTATCGGCCCGCTCGACCTCGTAACCCCGCCAACCGGCACGGTGCCCTGCGAGGACCCAATACGTGAGCGATGACAGGCTGCCGATTACGAGCACGAACGCGCTACCGAGCGCGCCACCGGAAAAGACGGGAGACGTCAGTGTCTCGCCGCGCGTTGAAAGATAAGCCGCAATAAGCGCAAGCAACGTTCCGAGCGCGATATGAACTGCTGCTTGACGCAGCCGAATGATCTCCGTCGCTATGACGGCCGGGATGGCCAGCGCAAGGCCGTACGTCAAGACGTACTTTATTGAAGCTCCGAGCACCGCAAAGACTGACGTGTTGCTCGTTGCGCCCATTATGCGCAGGTCAATCAGGGCGCACTTCAATATTGCGGCGACGCCAAGGGCAATGAGGAGCGCGCGACACACACGTAACAGATCCGGAGTCATCATCGTCTGTCGTTATCACGCAGAACTCACTGACGGACATTAGTCCCTCGGCTTATTCGTGAAAACGGGCCGCGCTTCATTCTTTAGAAGAATGGACCTCGGAGCCTGACCACCGTACATTGATGCCGATCCGGTGATGCTGAAGTCGTCTGCGCATTCATGTGACTGCGGTACGGATCGCCGTTCGGACGGCGCAGCAGGTATGCGAGCCGGGATTGTCCGCGACGACAAGGTAGCCGCCGCGCGTGGGGACGAGCGCTTCAACGATATTGGCTCGAAAGCTCTTGCCGGGCGATGTTGTGTGATCGGAATCGGCGCTAGAAGGCGTCCGTGCCTAGCGGACCTCGGCGACCGGGGCGCCGTTCTCGTCGACGAAGGCGATGCGGATCATGTTGGTCGCCCCCGGCGAGCCGAACGGCACGCCGGCGGTGATCAGGATGCCGCCTTGCGCCTGCACGAAACCCTCGTCGAAGGCGATGCGGCAAGCCTTGGACACCATGTCGGTGAGCGTTGCCGGATCGCCGGTCATCACCGACTGTATGCCCCACACCAGTGACAGCCGCCGCGCCGTCGATTCCACCGGCGTCAGCCCCATGATCGGCAGATTGGGACGCTCGCGCGCCACGCGCAGCGCCGTCGACCCTGTCGCCGTGTAGCAGACGATAGCCGACAGCTTCACCGTGTCGGCGATGCCGTGCGCCGCGGTGGCGATGGCGTCGGCACCGGTCGCTTGTGGCAGAATCCGCGTCGCGTGCACGATGGCATCGTAGCTCGGATCGCTTTCGACCTCGATGGCGATGCGGTCCATCATCTGAATGGCTTCGAGCGGGAACTGGCCGATCGCCGATTCGGCCGACAGCATCACCGCGTCGGCGCCGTCGAACACGGCGGTCGCCACGTCGGAGACTTCCGCGCGCGTCGGCACCGGCGAGGAGATCATGCTCTCCAGCATCTGCGTGGCGACGACCACCGGCTTGCCGGCGGCGCGCGCCTTGCGCGTGATCTGCTTCTGCAATCCGGGCACGCGCTCGACGGGCATTTCGACACCGAGATCGCCGCGCGCGACCATCAAGCCGTCCGCCGCGGCGATGATGGCATCGAGATCGGAGATGGCCGACGGCTTCTCGATCTTGGCGAGGATGGCGGCGCGATCGCCGACGAGTTTGCGCACGTCGTGTACGTCCTCGGCGCGCTGAATGAACGACAGCGCGATCCAGTCGACACCTAGCTTCAAGACGTGCGCGAGATCGGCGCGGTCCTTGTCGGTCAGGGGACCGACGGGCAGCACGGTGTCGGGGAGGCTAATCCCTTTGCGGCTCGACAGAGATCCGCCGACCAGCACTTCGGCAGCGATTGAATTGTTGTTCTTCTCGATGACCCGCATGCGCAGCTTGCCATCGTCGAGCAGCAACATGTGCCCCGGCTCAACGGCCGCGAAGATCTGCGGATGCGGCAGGTACACGCCCTCGGCGGAGCCAGGCTTCTCGGTGCGCTCGAAACGGAAAATGGCGCCGTCGTTGATGAACACGCGCCCGCTGGCAAATTCGCCGACACGGAACTTGGGTCCTTGCAGGTCGGCGAGGATGCCGATCGGATGGCGATGCCGCTTGGCCACCCACCGCACCGAGTTCTGCAGCGCCCGCGCGGTATCGTGCGAGGAATGGCTCATGTTGATGCGGAATACGTCGACGCCCGCCTGGAACAGGCGCTCGATCATTTCCGTGGCCGACGAGGCAGGGCCCAAGGTCGCGACGACCTTGACCCTTCTGTTGCGTCTCATTTCTCACTCGCCTCGGGATCGGTGAGGCGGATGGTCCACTCCTGCGACTCGCCCGTGTCCACTTCGAAGAAGCCGGTGCGCTTGAAGCCGCGCTGCTGACAATCCTGGACTCCGCGGATGGCAAACGACTTGTCGTCGGTACACATGTAGTTGGTGCCGACCCATTCACCACCGCGGTCGTAATCTAAGGCGTGAACGTAAATAAACCGGCTGGGGACGGGCCCCTTCAGCAGGGTCTCGCAGGTCTGCGAGGCGATGTTCCACCAGCCCTCGGTCGCCCAGCCCGTCGCGTCCTGATAGCCGACGGCGACCCCGACGCGGCTCGAGGTCGAGTTGCACAGCTTCAGATCGGCGCTGGCGCCGCTGCTGGACAAGGCGAGGAGCGGCAGCATCAGGCCGGCGCCGGCATAGCGCCGTGCCGTCTGCCAAAACCGATCTCCTCGTTGGGGCAACACGCCGCTTCGCTCCGCTCGCTATGCACTTTGTGCCGCAGCCAGGGCCGCGGCACCCGCACCCAGGCGCACCGCCGTCGCGCAGGTATCGGAATTTCCTAGGCAACTCGGGTGGGGCCGCCATTTGCCCTGGAAGACAGGCGCGAAGTTTGTTTTCCAGGAACTTGGCGGCATTGCGATTGAGTTGCGGCGGTCAGGAG
>WBUN01000048.1 GCA_008933705.1 Hyphomicrobiaceae bacterium | reverse complement strand
AACGGGCCTCAGAGAGACCCTTCTGAAATTGGATGCGATTGCGTGCCATAGCCATCTCCCTGAATGCGCACGCAAATCGTCTGACTCGTTGGGCAGGATGATGGCTTAGCGTGGTGCGTAATCAGGACGCCTCAAGCCCAACCTCCTGACGCGGATAGGAGCCGTTCTCAAGGAAATAGAGGTCGAGGGCGTTCTGCAGAGCATTGATCTGCAGCTTCGCGGCCTCCGTCTTGGCCTTTCCGAAGTATCCGAGCACCTGGGGAGCGATGATGCCAGCAATCAGGGCGAGAATTCCCAGCACCACCAGAAGCTCAAGCAGCGTCACACCTGCTTGGGAACGCACACGTGTCAACATCGCGGCCGACGGAGAAATGCCATTCACGAATGGAGACGCACCCGTGGTTGCAGGCCGCCCGTTGATGATGCCCACTTGGCCTCTGCCTCGATCTCTCATCAGATCCCCCTATGCGGCAATTGAGCAGTTCCAAACAACAGACTGCGACTTGCCTCACCCCGCCAGCGCAAGCACCCACACTATCCAAGTTGCAATGGCCAAATGAGGTCCAAAGGCGATCCGCTTGGTGACAGTGACTGATCCGTGCCGAAAGCCAGACCAAGCGACAACGGCCAATGCGGTCGCACATGCAAGCAGCAAGACCGTCGGCAGTGCGTGCAAACCGAGCCAACTGCCGCTCGCAGCGAAGAGCTTCGAGTCCCCGCCGCCCAGACCGGTGCGGCCGCGGATCTGCCGATACGCCGCATTGATCCCTTCAAAGAAAGCGTAGGCCGCGACCGTGGCGCCCACATGCCATGGAAGGCTCGTCGGCGCTAACGCCATACAGGCAGATAGGCCAAGGACAATGAGGGGCAGCATAAGGACGTTGGGCAAAACGAATACGCGAACATCAATAGCCGAGGCTAGCACGAGAACCAATGCCAGGATGCCCGACCAAACCAGGGCATCCCTTGAGATCGGCTGGATAATAGCAGCAGAAAGCAGAACCGCTGAATATAGCGCCGCAAACCAAACCGCTGATTCAACAATGTCCGCAACATGCTTGCGTCCCAGCATTCTGAGCGCCTGTCGACTTCATTCACGGTTGATCTGGCGAGCCGCCGGTTTGCAGACAGAGAAAGATGCGTCAGGGACCCTCCGCAATGCGATGGCCACTGTGACGCAAGCAACGCGCGCTTCCGACTCGCCCACCGAAGCCCGAGTGCGCGCACCGTGAATCCTTATCCGCCGCAGTGAACCCCTTATCCCTCCGGTGACGCGCCGGCCAGTGCTCAAAGCCCTCTGAGGAAGACTGCAGAACTCATGCCCTTTGTCATGCGACCCTGAGCATTCGCGCATAGCACTTATTTGTCAGTGGACGTATCTCTCCGCCAAACAGTCCGCCGGCATCTCAAATTGTGAGCTAAGTGTTGGTCGGGGCAGCGGGATTCGAACTCGCGACCCCTTGCTCCCAAAGCAAGTGCTCTACCAGGCTGAGCTATGCCCCGACGCGTTATTCCGCGCCGCTTCTAGCACACGCGGCGCCCCCGGCAAACGGACAACAGGGGAACAAGAGGACAACATCGCCAAGGCGGTCCCGGAATAGTCCCGGAGGCCGCCGCCATGGCTAGTTGTCATTGTAGATAGCCCCAAGGCGCCGGCCGCCAAGCCCCGCAAGCGGCGCGACCCGCCGCCCGGCACGATCGTCATGGGCACCCGGCTCAAGCTTTACCCCAAGGCCGAGCAGGCGACCCTGCTTGACCTCTGGCGGTGGCGCACGCGGGAACTGTGGAACCTGCTGCTGGGGCTTGAGCGGGCCGCCTACTCCGGCGCCAAGCACTATCCGGAGCTGCGCTGGCGCGAAATCTGGGCGAACGTGACCGCCGTCAACTATCGCCTCACGCTCGATCGGCGTGAGCGCAACAGGACAAGTCTGGAGGCCTCTCGGGCCGAACGTCGCCGGCTCATGGGCTCCGGTGCGGTCGTGCCGGCCGAACTGTCAAAGACCATTCGGAATCTCGAGGCGCTGGTTGAAAGACCCGAGCCGACCCCTCCTGACACATCCAAAAGGCTTGTCCACGCGGGCGAGGGGCGACGCTGCGACGATCGGCCCTTGAGGTTGGACAACGCGCAGAGCCCAAGGGCTGGATGATTATCGCGCGCGGGCCTACAGTCAGGCGCTTGGCCGGTGCGCAAGGAGATTCTGGGTGCGTCGATCTTGGATCGCGTGGGTGCCGCCCCGCCACCTCTCACTCGTTTGGATTGTTGGGCTTTTTGTTGCGATCAACGGCAGCGTGCGGCTCGGCTTGACGGCGTTCGCGAACGAGCCGTCCAATCTTTGGCCGTGGCGGCTTGTTGGTATCCTCTCAGTCGGCTTGGTCTATGACCTCGCCGCCGTCGCGTATGTGCTGGTCCCCTTTGCACTGCTTGCCTTGCTGTGCGGCAACGGTGCGCAGGGTCGATGGGCGCATGCGGCATTGTTTTGTGCGCTGGTGTTGGCAGCGCTCTTCGCAGCATTCTTCACGGCCGTGGCCGAGGCGCTGTTCTGGAACGAGTTTGGCACGCGCTTCAACTTCATTGCGGTCGACTATCTGATCTACACTCGGGAGGTGATCGGCAACATCCGGCAGAGCTATCCGGTCGGAATGCTGATCGCGGCGGTCGTTGTGGGGGCGGGCGTGGTATTCCTCGCCATGCGGCGTCGGCTGTGGCGCGCAGCGTGTGCCGATGGTGGCTCGTTCGGCCACCGCGCGATCGCAACAGCGGCCGTACTGCTCCTGCCGTTCATCTCCTTCTTTGTAGTGAGCGATGCGCCGCGGACGCTGCTCAAGTCGGGCTCGGCGCGCGAGCTCGGCGCCAACGGATACTACGAGTTCGGGCGAGCGTTTCTCGCCAACGATCTGGACTTCCGCACTTTCTATCACACGATGAGCGAACGGGAGGCGCTCGGCGAGCTGCAGGCAGAGTTCATGCGTGAGGGCACTGACATCGCGGCCAAGCGGCTGGCCCATCCGCTTGAACGGGTGATCACGGCCGCCGGCCCGGCCAAACCACTCAACGTCGTGCTGGTCAGCATCGAAAGCCTCGGATGCGACTACGTCGAGTTCTTCGGCGGGCGTAAAGGGCTGACGCCCAATCTCGACCGGTTGGCGCGTGAAGGCCTGGCCTTCACCCAGCTGTACGCAACCGGACTGAGGACGGTGCGCGGGCTGGAAGCACTGAGCCTGTCGATTCCGCCCACGCCTGGTCACGCCGTGCTGATGCGCAAGGACAACACGCGATTTCAGACGCTTGGGAGCGTTTTCAAGGAGCAGGGATACAACCCGCTGTACATCTACGGCGGCTACAGCCTGTTCGACAACATGAGGCAGTTTTTCGGCGGCAACGGCTACACGGTGATCGATCGTGCCGCTATAGCGCGCGAGAACGTCTCGCACGAAACGATCTGGGGCGTCGCCGACGAGGACCTGTTTCGGCAGGCCATTCGGGAAATCGACGCGCGCACGGCGGCCGGCCGCAAGGTGTTCGCGCATGTCATGACGACGACGAATCACCGGCCATTCACGTACCCCGCGGGGCGGATCGACATTCCATCCGGCTCCGGCCGCGACGGCGCGGTGAAATACACCGACTGGGCAATCGGTGAGATGATGCGTGAGGCGGCCACCCGGCCGTGGTTCAAGGAGACGCTGTTCGTATTCGTGGCAGACCACACGTCAAACGGCCGCGGGCGGACGGATCTGCCGCCTGAAAACTACCGAATACCTCTCATCTTCTATGCGCCCGGCATCGTAGCTCCACGCATTGTTGATTGGGTGGCCTCCCAGATTGATGTCGGACCGACCCTGCTTGCGCAGCTGCAGGTCAGTTACACATCGCGCTTCTTCGGACACGACATTCTGACGGACGGTCAGGCTCATCAGCGTGCGTTCATGGCGAACTACTTGACTGTCGGCTATATGGAGGGCGGTCTCGTCGTTGAGCTCGCCCCCAAACACCGTGTCCGGGTCATGGACGCGAGGACGGGGCGACCGGTCTCCAAGGACGATCCCAAGGCGGCGCGTCTGATCGCCGAGGCGATTGCGCATTACCAGATCGCGACCATTATTCTGCGCGGGCCGTTGCCGGATTGAATTTGGATTTTCGCTGGCCCGCCTCCGGACACATCGCGTTGTTGCGTTCCAAGTTCGAATTCACCGTGCTGCCCGGTGGCCGATTTCACCGGGTCACCTGCTTTGCCGCTCCAGCCAAACGTATCTTGCCGACACGTGTTCTCAGCAGATATTTTCCATGGGTTGTCTTCCCGGGCCGTACGCTGGCCGGTGCCGAGGGGGAGTTCACGTGCGCACATTGTCGATCATCATCGGCCTGGTCATTGGGCTCGCTGGCCAAGCAGCAGCCCAGAAGGGCAGTGACAGGGATGAATGCTTGTTCAACCAAGTCGTTCCTGCCTGCACGCGCCTGATCACTGATGGAAAGCTCAGTCGCAAGGATCTCCGGGACGCCTACTACCATCGAGGGATAGGGCACGGACGCGTCGATCCCGACCGCGCCATTGCCGATTTTTCCAAGGTGATCGAACTCGATCCGAAAGACGCCGACGCCTACGAACTTCGAGGCCGTAGCTACGCGCAGAAGCAGCAGTACGACCGAGCGCTCTCCGATTTGACTAAAGTCATCGAGATGAGACCGAAATCCATCGTAGCCCTCGTCGCGCGCGCCGACACTTACAGGATGAAGGGTGAACACGACCGCGCCATTGCCGACTACACTTCGGCGATTAAGCTTATTCCGAAGAACCTGCAATATACGAGCGGCAGCTCCTACCACGGACGTGGTCTCAGCTACTTGGCAAAGGGCGAACACGACAGAGCTATTGCCGATTTTTCCAGAGTCATCGAACTCGATCCGAAGGACGCCGATGGTTACAACGACCGCGCGAGGGCTCACCACGCCAAGAAGGATTACGAGCGGGCCATCGCCGACTACAGCAAGGCTGTTGAAATTGACCCGCAACACCGTCACGCCTACCGCAACCGCGGTCTCGCCCACGCAGACAAGAAGGAGTACGACCGCGCCATCGCCGATTACAGCAAGGCGATCGAGATCGATCCGCAGCACGCCGACGCCTACAACGACCGGGGCGAGGCGTATCGTGCCAAAGGTGATGTTGACCGCGCGATTGCCGATTACAGCAAGGCGATCGAGCTAAACGCGAAGTTTGATGAGGCCTATAGATTCAGGGGAAGGGCCCATACGGACAAGGGGCAATTTGACGAAGCGATCTCGGACTATACGAGGGCGATTGAGATCGATCCCAAGGATGCGAACTACTACAGTGGGCGGGGCTACGCGCAATTCTACAAAGGCGACTTTACGGAAGCTGCAGCAGATCTGCTCCGTTCCATCGAACTAAAGGACGCTGTGTACCCCATGCTTTTCCGCTTCCTTGCGCAGTCGCGTGCAGGTGAGAACGCGACCTCTGAATTGGAGGCAAACGCGACGCGGTTGAAGAGCAAGGAATGGCCCTTCGCGGTAATAGAGATGTATCTTGGGCGGCGTGCGCCGGAGGCGACGCTGTCGGCAGCCACCAATCGGGACCAGCGTTGCGAAGCGCAATTCTTGATTGGTGAATGGCATGTTCTGCGCAACAAGAGTCCCGAGGCCGAAGAAGCCCTGAGGGTGGCAGCGGAGACATGTCCGAGAACCCTGTGGACATACTCCGCAGCGATTGCCGAGTTGAAGCGGCTTAAGCCATGACGGCAAGCGGTGCGATGGCGCCGCCCTGCCCGAAGTCAGTCGCGCTGCATCGCGCCACCGGATCTGCTCTAGGGACCCTGCCGCAGCAGCGCGGATACGACGCCGGAAGAAGCAAAGGCTGCTGTGGCCAAGTAGATCAGCAGCAGCCAGAGACCTCGCGGCGAAAGGCCTAAGGCTTGAGCCCAAGGAGTTGCATCCATTCGGGGATGCCGGCGTGGCCCATCAGGCCAAGGATGATCAGCGCCGGCACGCCGATGATGTGACGCCAGGGCTATTCCTTGAGGGGCGGCAGCCAGGACGCTTCCTTCCGGCGTTCCTGCTCGAGCATGCGCTGCTCGAGCCTGATCACGCGGCCGATCGCCTCGTCCTTCAGGCTGCGGACCTCGCCCGTCAGCTGGCCAAGGCCCCTCTGGATGTCCATGAGGCTGTCGGCCAGGAACCTGGGCCACCAATCGCCCATCCCGGGCGGAGCGTTGGGCTGTGACATGCGACATGGGTCCCTCTCAGGTCTTGCCGGGGAAGAGAACGTTGAGCCGCTCGGCGCAGGCGCGCCGCTTGGCGCGCTCGTACCGGAAGGCCTTCTTGAGCGCCTCGCGGTCGCGTGCGGCCCCATCGTCCTCGGTATCCTTGTCCTCCGCCAGCTTCGGCTCCTTTGCCGCCTTGGCAAAGCATTCGGCCGGCAGCACCTCGCGCTCATCCTCGGCAGCGACCGCCGTCGCCGGCGGTGACCTGGTAGTTCGTGATGAGGTTGTCGCCAATCCTGATGTTGTCGATCTCGAGCGGCCCGTAGCCGAAATTCAGCAGCGCGTTGACGTAGAGGTCGTCGCCCGCGACCTCCGTATAGGGCAGAGCGGCATACGGCGGGGCGAACCGGTGGAACCCCAGCACGTTCGGCACGGCGCCGCCCGGGTTGGCAATGTTCTGCAAGTCATTGATGGAATAGGCCTGGCTCCGCGCCTCGTCGGCGCCACCGACCGATGAGGCGCCCGCCTGCCGCAGCGGGACCCGCATCTTTCCGGATGAGATGCTCCAGCGTCGATGGGCTGACCCGCAACATCGTCGCTGATTTGCTAAACGTCAGATCTGCGGCCCTCTCCGCGACGAAGGCCTCCAGGTCTCACGGCGCGAGAACAGAAGGCAGCGGCCCTATGCTCTTGGCGGCGTTGTCTGCGACCCTGTATAGACAGCGACCGCACCGCGAATACCCGAGAGACCGATGAGCAGAGAGCTGGCCGTGGTCAGAGCCGCGAACCATCCGCCTTGGATCGCGGCCGCAGCAATGCCGCAAGCCGCGCCAACCAGGTAGATCGCGACATTGGAGCCGCCGATTTGCTCGAGGTTCATGGGCTTCCAGCCCTGAAAACACAAAACCCGGAGCGATCTGGGATCGTCCGGCCGCGCGCTTCGCGCAAGTCTAGTGATTCGTGTACACGAAACTGGCTTAAGTGTTAAGGGGTATGCGGAATTTCTTGAAGCGGTGGCCATTCTCGGCTCCGGTCGCGCCGGTTGCATTGCCAATGCATGCCCCGTCAACGAAAGATTTACCTGCCGGACATATTGACATCACAAAGGGTGATCATGTGAGGATCACCCATGAGCAAGGAGGATTCGGAGCGTGATGATGGCAGCGACTACTTCTTGAGCCTGAACCGTCAGTGGATCGGGTACGAGAAGGGGTTCTGGGCCACGTTCCGGGTCGCCAGGGTAGAGCCGAGCGAGGAGAGGCCGCACGGGTTTCAATACTCGCTCAGCCTGCACGACGTAAACGACGACCGGGTGCTGGGCTACAACAATGCACATGCTGTGGATGCGGCGACCGGTCCCGCGAGGAGATCGAAACGTCCGCGTGTGTTCGACCACATCAATCGGCGCGGCAGGAAGCCAGTGCCGTACGAGTTCACAACGCCATACAAGTTGCTGGAGGATTTCTTCGCGGACGTGGATCGGATCTTGAAGAAGGAGGGCGTGCTCTGACCAAGCGCATCCTACATATCGGCATCGCGTCCCGGGAATACATCCACAAGCGCATGCTTGCGATCGCAAAGGGCGAGAAGAAGCAGCTCCCGAATGATCCTCGGGTGTGGTTCACATCCTTCGAAGCACTCGCGCGTGTATTCTCGCGGCAGAACATGATGCTCATCGAGATCCTGCGCCAGAAGGATCTTGAATCGGTGACGGAACTTGCGAACGCGGTCGGTCGTCAGAAGACGAATGTTCTGCGCTCTCTGAAGGTCCTGGAGGAGTTCGAGATTATCGAGTTCGAAGAGGGCGAAGGCGGACGTAGGGCGCCGCGGCTGAAGTACGACGACTTCGACTTTCGGGCGCTGCTGAATTCGCGCGACAGGAGAACACACTGAAAGGCGTACATCGCATGCCTGCGACCTGAATGCCTTACGCCGGGAGCGGGCTGGCGTCACGCCGCGGCCGCGGCCGCGGCCCAACAGAGGTCGGGATGATAGCGATCACGTGCTCGCGCGGGTGCCCACGAGGCTGATGGAATAGCGCTCGAAGAACGGGGTGGCCTCGTCGCCGCGCGGCTCGTAGACCTCGGCCAGCGTTTCGAGCAGCAGCGCGGCTTCGCGAGCGGCCTCGCCGGGGTCCGTGCGCTCGTCGGTCAGCAGCGTGACGAAGGCATCGGCCTCCAGCAGCGCGTGGTTCGGCAAGGTCAGGTGCTCGAGGCCAGGGGCGACCATGATCTGCCCCAGCCCGGGCTTGCCCAATCGGGCACGGTGCGTCAGCAGAACGAGCAGGAACGAGATGTCGGTGGTGGCCGCGAGGATCTTCACGGCCTCGCTGTCCGGCGGCAGGGTCCCCACGACCCTCTCCTGCACCTGGCTCAGGCCCTCCAGGGCCGCCATGATGTCGCCGGTCCGGCCGAACCGCTGGCGCACCCAGCGCAAGCAGTCGGCCGCCGCCGTGCGCTCGTTGCGCAGCAGCACGCCGCAGCCGACCTCATAGGCCTCCTGGACCTCCTCCCGAGGTGCCTGCGACACCGCGCGCCTGAGCCAGCTGTACAGGAACACGCCGATGGTGAACGTCTCGGGCGGAGACATGATCGCCTGCCGCGGTCCGAGACGAGCGTTGCAGGTCTTCAGGCACGCAACCTTGTGCAGGTAGGCGGCGCGGCTCCATTCCTCCATGCCGGCGATGCCGAACGTTCCCGCCTGTGGGCCCGGCGGGGCCTCCATCACTTGCACGCCTTCGGGCAGCGCCACCCAGCTCCACGGGCTGCGATCAATGACAACGTGCTGCTTCAGCGGCGCATCCTCGGCCGGGCGGAGGTCGACCAGGCACCAGCCCCCGAACCGCTGCAGCCGGCTTTGCTCGATGAGCGCAAAGGCGTCGGAGCGCGCGGAGGGGTAGATCAGCCCCTCGACGCCCTGATTGCGCAACGTCTCGCCGATGGCCATCAGCGTGTCGCCGGTGTGGCCGCCACCGCCGAGGTCGCCGTTGAGCAGCGTCGGCAGCATGGCCGCGAACGAGCGCGGCACGGGGGCTTGGCCGTCCTGCCGCTCGAAGGCGGAATGATGCGTGCGCGGCCCGCCTATCAACCGGTCGTCGGCCGCAAACCCGTCATCGGCGCTGGGCCATGTCCAGTCGCGGTTAGGCTTGGAGAACGCGTCGGCGAACCAGGCGCGGGTGGCGGGAAGGCGCAGGTCGACGACGCGGGAAAGGTGCGTCTCGCGCACGCGGTAAGGGTAGCGCACCAGCGCCACCGTGCGACCTGTGACCACCTCGACCTGCTCGTGCGGCACCGCCTCCACCAGCGTGCGGAACTGGTCCCAGTCGAACAGGATGAGGCCGAGCACGGGCGCACGCTCGAATGTCAGCTCGCGGCCCGGGAGCTGCAGCGTCGTCTCGCTGAGCCCGAAATCCATGATGTCGACGCGACCGGTGTGAGTCGGGTCGCGGTAGGCGCCAAGCTCGTTCGTCAACGTGCCGCGGTCGTTGCCCTCGGCGCTGTCGCACAGCGTGGAGTAGCGCCCGCGCGGCAGCGACACCCCGCCGTAGCGGCGGGGCACGCGCCGCTCGCCGAATTTGATCCAGTCGTTGCCGCCCGCGAGCTGCTGACGGAATTCCGCGTGGTCGTCCCAGGAGAAGCCGGTGCGGTCGAGGAACTGCGGAAACAGAGCAACGAACAGGCGCTGCTCGGCCTCGCCGACGTCAGCCATCGACATCTGCTTCAGGAAACCGACGAAAGGCGTGTACGCTTCGAGCGACATGTTGAACCTGCCAGAGAGTTAAGGGACGTCTTGGCCTTGGCCGCTGCCAAGCGACGGAGGACAGGACCGAAACGACAACGCACCCCGATCATAGCGCGGGCGCCAGGGCCGGCAACGGGCAGGCGTGCCCGCGCTGCGACTTTCGATCGTGCGCGCTTCACGCCGCCTCCTCGGTCTGTGCCCGCTTCCACTGCAGATAGCGCTGCCAGACCTCACGAGCTGCGTCCCGATGCCAGTAGCAGCGATGCCGGACATAGATGTCCAGGACATCCCTTGCGAGGATGTGATGCGGGAATTTCAGGTCGCCGCGAACGTGATTGACGAAGCGGACCGTGCGGTCGGTGCGGGGCTCATAGACGAAAAGAACGTAGTGGCTGAAGCCAAAGCTCGCCGACGGCAAACCATGGCCGATTGCCGGATGTACCTTCTGCATGGGCGTCAGCCCTTCTGCTTACCCCCGCCCCCGCAACCCCAAAGCCAAGAGTTCACGCACCACTGTGGACTTGTCGGCACCTTCCAGCACTTCCTGGGTGACCAATCGCCTCACGGCGCCCCGACCAGGTCCAGTCGGCATTCGATACGATCCAATCGCCCTTCGATGCGGTCGACCTGCTTCTGCAGACCGTCCATGCGCTCGTGCACATGCACGATGGCGCCCTCAATGGTTGTCATTCTGCTTTCGATCGAGCCGAGGCGCTGCGCAAGGCCGCCCAACATCTCGACGACCTGCTCTAGCTTTGCGTCGGTGCGACGAAAGCGCTCGTGAACGAATTCCTTCAGATCGTCAGCCATATCAGCAGCCTATCCTAACTGCGATCTCGCTTCCACCGCGCATCACGTCTTCTGCTTGGCGCGCGCCTGAAGCGCCTCGGCGACCAATTCTCTTATGACCTGCGCCTTCTCCGGGGCATCCATGCGGTCTGCGCGGATCGCTTCGATGGCCTCCATCATCGACTTCGGGAACCGCACCGGGAGTGTCATCATCGCATTGCCAGTGGGCGGTCTTCCTCGCGGAGCGTCGGTTGCTGAGTTGATGAACCCCGGCCAGTTTCCTGGCCGGGGTTTCCTGTTCACAGCACTCAAGCATTCTCGATCGTTGGGTCCTGCCCAGTGCGACACCAGCAGCGCCCGCGCCCGGCATAGATGAGGGCCGCGCCAGCCCCGTCTCGCCACGTCGATTGCGTCGTTGGCCTGACGAGCGCGATCCTTCTTCTGCGGACCCACCTGCAGCTTGGCGGAGATGATCCTGCGCACGGCGCTTCTTCGTCCGGTCACCGCCCCGCTTGACAAGGGTGCCGCGGGCACTGTAGCTTGATAAATAGAATAAGAATTCTAATTTTAATCCCGAGCCCCGCGGCGCGGGATGGGGAAACGCGAACAGGGAGAGACCCGATGATCTCAGCGCTTGTGAGGTTCCTGCTGGCCGTCGGCATGGCCGCCGCATTGGCGCCTGCGGCCATGGCCCAGGCGAAGGTGAAGGTCCGCACCCACGAGTATCCGGGCTCGATTGTTCACCTCAACAACTGGGTGATGGTCGCCAAGGGGTTCTGCGACAAGCATGGCCTGATCTGCGAGCCGGTTCCCCTACCCAGCGGTCCGCTTGCGCAATCGGCCGCCGCCGCGGGCAGCGTCGACCTCATCGTCAGCTCCGCAGACGTGATGATGCAGGCCGTAGCCAACGGCAACGACCTGATGATCCTCGGCACGCAGCTCACCAACAACGTGTACGGCATGGCCGTGCGCACCGATTTGCTGCAGACGGGCGCCAAGTTCCCCGACAACCTCAAAGCGCTCAAGGGCAAGACCATCGGTGTGAGCGCACGCGGCAGCGCGACCGAGATGTACGCCAAGGCGCTCCTGAGCGAGGCCGGCATCGCCGCTGATCAGGTGTCCTTCGTCGCCGTCGGCGTGCCGGCGACAGCCTATGCTGCCATTGCCGCCAAGCAGGTCGACGCAGCCCTGACGTGGGATCCCGTGCCGGCCATCTGCAGCGCCACCAAGGTCTGCCAGATGGCGGTCGACATGCGCAAAGGCGAAGGTCCTCCGGCCATGCTGGCGATGAACGGCGGGTTCGTTGTGTGGCAGGCGCGTCGCGAGTACGTCGAGAAGAACTCAGCCACCATCGATGCCTTCCTGCGCGCGCTGGCCGAGGCGACGGCCTGGCTGAAGGACCCGAAGAACTTCCCCGAGGCCCTTGAGATCGTGAAGAAGAACATCAAGCTGGGCGATCTGCCCGAGCGCGAGAAGGTGTTCGAGGCGATCACGCGGGAAGGCATCAGCCAGTACGGCAGTACGTTCGACCGCAAGGCCATCAAGGGCTTCAACGACTTCCTGATCGCCAACAAGTTGATCGGCAAGCCGCTCGACCCGGAGCGGATCGTCTACAAGAACGCACCCTAGGCCCTGCTGCCCAAACCCGCGGACGACGCATGTCGACCATCGACATCAGGCAAGGCCATCAAATGCTTCAACGACTTCCTGATCGCCAAAAAGCTGATCAGCAAGCCACTCAACCCGGACCGGATCGCCTGCAAGAACGCATCCTGGAACCGGCTGCCCAGACCAGTGGACGACGCATGTCGACCATCACCGTCAGGAACGTGACCCACGTCTTTCCGGGCGGCGTGCTTGCCGTCTCGGATGCGACGATCGAGATCAGGGCTGGAGAGTTCGTCTCGATCGTCGGTCCGAGCGGCTGCGGAAAGACGACAGTTCTCAACCTCGTGGCGGGCCTTGTCGACCTGCAGCAGGGCAAGATCGACGTCGCCGGCAAGCCGCCTCGGGCGGGGCGCGGCGACGTCGCCTATATGCTGGCGCGGGACTGCCTGTTCCCCTGGCGCACCGCACTGGCCAACGTCATGCTGGGCGGTGAGTACCGGGGCGTGCCGAAGTCCGATCGCGAGGCCCGGGCGCGCCTGTTCCTCAACAAAGTCGGCCTTTCAGGCTTCGAGCACAGCTATCCCAAGGCGCTGTCGCACGGGATGCGCCAGCGGGTGGCGCTGGCGCGCACATTCTCGCTGCACTCGCCCGTTCTGCTCATGGACGAGCCGTTCGGGGCGCTGGACGCGCAGACCAAGCTGCAGCTCGAGGACGTTCTGCTCGACCTGTGGACAGCCGAGCAGCGCACGGTCGCCTTCATCACGCATGACCTGAACGAGGCGGTGACGCTGTCGGACCGGGTCATCGTCATGTCGGCGCGGCCAGGGCGCATCCTGGCTGACATCCCCATCGACCTGCCGCGGCCGCGCTCGGTGCGTGCCTTGCAGAAGGACGCGCGCTACCACGAGATCTACGCGGAGGTCTGGTCCTGGCTCGAGCAGAGCCTGCTGCAAGCCCACATGATCTAAGCCAATGAAACGCCAAGGCATCATCATCGGTGTTCTGCAGGTCGTAACCCTGGTGGCATTCTTCATGCTGTGGGAGTGGGCCGCCGTCGCCCGTGCGGTCGATCCGATCTTTATCGGGCAACCCACCAGAATCTTCGACTTCCTCTACGAATCGATCTTCGTCACCGGCTCGCTGTTCAAGGACACGGCGTGGACGCTGGGCGAGACAGCGGTCGCGTTCGTGCTCGGCAGCGCGACCGGCATCGCCTTCGGCCTGCTGTTCGTTGTCTGGCCGCCGGTCGAGCGCTTTTTCAATCCGCTGTTCGCGGGCCTGAACGCGCTGCCGCGCATTGCGCTTGCCCCCCTGTTCCTTCTGTGGTTCGGGCTGGGGGCGCCATCCAAGATCGCGCTGGGCTTCTCGCTTACCTTCTTCATCGTGCTGAGCAGCACTGTGGCCGGTGCCCGCAGCGTCGATCCAGACTGGCTCATCCTGTCGCGCATGCTGGGTGCGAGCCGCGCGGCGATGTTCTGGAAGGTGACACTTGTCAGCGCCGTCCCGACAATCTTCTCCGGTCTGCGCCTCGGGCTGATCTATGCCCTGCTCGGCGTCATCGGCGGCGAGATCATCGCTGGCCGGCACGGGCTCGGCCAGCAGCTCACCTATCTCGCCGGCACCTTTAACACAAACGGTGTCTTTGCGGTTCTCTTCTTTCTGTCCATTCTCGGCGTGACGCTGACGTGGGTCATGGGGGGCATCGAGAACTACCTCCTGCGTTGGCGATGACGACAAAGAGAGGAGAAGCGACGATGGCAGACGGCGACGCCAAGGCCAGCGCCCAGTTCGCGGTTAGAGGCGTGATGCCGGCCCGGCAGGCGAGGAGCGAAGCCACATTCCAGGCGCTTGTCGACGCCGGCCGCAGGGTGATCGAGACCAAGACCTTCGACCAGATGACTATTGGCGACGTCGCACAGGCCGCGGGTGCCTCTGTCGGCTCGTTCTACGCCCGTTTCGAGGACAAGGAGACGTTCTTCGCCTTCATCCAGCAGACCGCAATGGCGGAGGTGGAGAGCCGTCTGCAGGAATGCCTCGACGGCTGGGTTGCCGACATCAACGACGATGCGCTGCTGCGTTCATTGTCGTCCTTCTGGGTCGACATCTACCGCACCAACCGAGGACTGTACCGCGCGTCGTTCAAGCATTCCTCGACGCGTCCCGACGCCTGGGAGCCGTTCAAGCGTACGGGTCGGAAGGCCGCCACCATGATCTACCAGAAGCTCAAGCCGAGCTTCGACCGGTCCGGAAGGAAGCTCAACGAGCAGGACCTTCGCGTCGCCCTGCAGTTCGCCAACGGCATGCTCATCAACGCCGTGATCAACGATCCGGGTCCAATCTCCATCGATGATCCGCAGATGAGGGAATACGTCGCGCGTCTGCTGAGCTCGTTCCTCGGCCTCAGCGCGGACAAGCCGCGAGGCGCTCCCGTGCGGCGCATCAAACACAAGTCCAGAAAGGCATGAAGCCCGTCCTCGACAAAGTAGCCCTTGTGACAGGCGCCGCCTCCGGAATCGGGCAGGCCTGCGCACGGCGGCTGTTGGCAGATGGCAGCAGCGTGGCCCTGGTCGATCGGGAGTTGTGCGACACGCTCGGCCACCCGCCTGCCCGGGCGCTGGCAATCCAGGCGGATGTTGCGGAGGAGCAGGGGCTGGCGGCGGCGGTGGCGGCAACGGTCGACGCATTCGGCCGCCTCGACATCCTCATCAACAGTGCCGGCATCATTGCCCGCGGGTCCACTGCAGACATGCCGAGCCCCGAGTGGCATCGCGTGCTCGCTGTCGACCTCTCCTCGATGTTCTTTGCCGCCAGGGTGGCGCTGCCACACCTGGGCAAGCGAGGAGGTGCCATCGTGAATGTCGCGTCGGTGGCGGGCTCGCGTGGCTCCATCAATGCCGCCTATGACGCCGCCAAAGGCGGCGTCATAGCGTTGACGCGACGTCTGGCCGGGGAGTTCGCGCCGCTCGGCGTGCGGGTGAATTCCGTGTCGCCGGGCTTCACCGCCACGGGCCTCAACGTCGCGCAGCGCGCGCAAGGCTGGGACAGGCGATGGACCGGCCGCATCCCGCTCGCCCGCTTCGCGCAGCCGGAGGAGATCGCCGCGGCATGCGTTTTTCTCGCCTCCGATGATGCCTCCTACGTCACCGGGCACGACTTCATCGTCGACGGCGGGCTGTCCGCCGTCCTTTTGCCGGAACAACCTGCGGCGACGGACAACCATCGAGGAGATGCACGATGAGTGGCATTGCGATCGTGGAAGCGCGGCGGACGCCGTTCGGGAAATTCGGCGGCAAGCTGAGCGAGCTGTCCGCGGTCGAGCTCGGCGGCATCGCCGCCCGCGCGGTCCTCGACAAGGCCGGCGTTGAACCGGACACGGTCGAGGAGACCATCTTCGGCACGGCCATCCTGTCCGCCTCGACGATGGTCGCGGCCCGCCAGATCAACCTAATGATCGGTCTGCCGGAGCACACGCCATCGCTGACCATCGATCGCGCCTGCTGCTCGTCCATGACCTGTGTCGGCCTTGCCATGATGAAGATCCAGGCCGGCTTGGCCAACACGGTCTTGGCCGGCGGCATCGAAAGCTCCAGCCGCACGCCCTTCATGATGAAGGGCGTGCGCTGGGGCCGCCGGCTTGGCGACTTCACGGTCGAGGATCCGATGCAGTTCCGTAATCCGATCACCAACAAGCCGCTGACGGTGGTCACCGGCGAGATGGCGATGAAGCAGGGCGTGGGGCGCGAGGAGCAGGACGAGTGGGCCTATCGCAGCCACATGAAGTACTTTGAGGCCTACGACCGCGGCGTCTATCGCGACGAGATCGTTCCGGTCGAAGCCGATGACGATACGCTCGATATCGACGAGTCTCCCCGCCGCAATATCTCGCTGGAGAAGATGAAATCGCTGCCCACGGTGCATTCCGGCCCCACGGTCACCTCGGGCAATGCGCCCGGCCTCAATGACGGCGCCTCGGCGGTGCTGCTGATGGCGGGCCAGGAGGCGAAGCGGCGCGGCGTTGCCGTGATGGCCGAGATCCTGGCCTATTCGCAGCTCGCCGGCTCGCTGGAGTCGTCGGTGTACATGCCGGGGCACGCCATCGCCGATGCCCTGCGCAAGGCCAACCTCACCCTCGATCACGTCAAGCGCATCGAGATCAACGAGGCCTTTGCGGCCATGCCGCTCGTGTCCTTGAGCGCGCTCGCGGAGGGGGATGCCGCCAAGGCCGAGAAGCTCAAGGCCATCACCAACGTCAACGGCGGCGCCGTTGCCATCGGCCATCCGCCGGGGGCAAGCGGCACGCGTGTTCTGATGGCACTCGTGCGGGAGCTGCAGAGGACGGGCGGGGGCTACGGTGCAGCGGCCATCTGCGGCGGCTTCGGCCAGGCCGACGCCGTGGTCGTGAAGGTGTAGTATCGCGATGGTCGGCTTCGTCGACGAGACCTTCCGCGACGGCCCTCAGTCCCTGTGGGCCACGCGCATGCGGACGGCAACCATGCTCGGTGGCGCCGAGTGGGTCAATCGGGCCGGCTTCAACAAGGTATGCGTCACCTCGGGGGCGGCCTTCGAGACCGCAGTACGCTTCCTTGGCGAGAATCCTTGGGACCGCCTGCGGCTGCTGCGCGCACACTTGCCGGACGCCAATCTCGAAGTCCTGATCCGCAGCCGCAACCTGTTCGGCTGGGCGCAGTATCCCGACGACGTGGTGGAGCTGCTGTTCCGCTGCCTGCGCGACACGGGCACCGACTGGCTCAAGGTCTTCGACGGCCTCAACGACTTCCGCAATATCGCCGCGCACTTCGCGATCGCCCGTCACGTGGGCCTGAAGTCGGCCGGGATGATCGCTTTCTCGCTCAGTCCCGTCCATACCGACCGCTACTTCGCCGGCAAGGCCGCGGAGCTGGTCGGCTACGGCGTCGACACCGTGATGGTCGCCGATGCCAGCGGCCTGATGACGGCGGAGCGCTCCCGTTCGATGCTGGGCGCCATCAAGGCCGCGATCGGCGATGTGCCGCTCGAATTCTACGCGCACCACAGCATGGGTTTGGCACACGAGGCCTACCGTGAAGCCATCGGCGTCGGTGCGGCGACCCTGACGGTGGCGAGCCGGCCGCTGGCCAACGGCGAGTCCGTCCCCGCGACCCGTGACATTGCCGCCATAGCCCGGTCGGTCGGCGCCCCTGCCGACCTCGACATAGAAGCCATCGAGAAGCTCGACGATTACCTCACCTGGGCCGCCTACCAGGAGGGCCGGCCGGTGCCCGCGCCGGCGAAGTTCCACAGGAAGGCCTACGACGCCTTCGCCGGGCACCAGATTCCGGGCGGCATGATCTCCAACTTCCGCAACCAGCTCAGGGAGCTGGGGCTGATCCATCGCCTGCGCGAGGTGCTGGAGGAGGCCTCCCGCGTGCGCATGGAGCTCGGTTATCCGGTGATGGTGACCCCGTTCTCGCAGTTCGTCGGCGTGCAGGCAACCATGAACGTCATCCAGGGCGAGCGCTACAAGACCATCCCCAACGAGCTCGTCTCTTTCGTCCGCGGCACCTACGGCAGCCCAGCCGCTCCCATCGACCAGAACGTCAAAGATAGGGTTCTCAACGGCGCCTCGCTCGATCCGATCAATCTGGTCGAGCAGTACGCGCGGCCGATGCTGGGCGAATTCGCCAGGACGCACGGTCCCTTCGGGTCGCATGAGGACCTGCTGCTGCACCTGTTCTACGGGCGCGATCACGTGGCGGCCATGTACGCGAGCGGCGTCGTGCTCGAGCCCAAGCCCGTGCGCGACGTGCCGCTGGCCGCGCTCATCAAGGAGCTGCTGAAGACGCCCAAGCTAAGATCGGTGAGGGTGGAGCGGCCCGGCGCGAAGCTGCAGATGCGCCTGGCACGAGCTTGAGGGCCCAGCACGTGAAGCCAATCGACAAGCCGGCCGCCGCCGCACTGGTCGTTCGGGCACCAGATCGGCTCACCTATCAGGACGTGCTGCAGATCGTGGAGCTGGTGCGGGCGGCACTGCGCTTCGAGCGCGTCGACGTCCAGCTCGGCGAGCTGCGCATCAGCGTGGAGCGGGCCGACGTGTCCCCTGCCGCAGCCGTTGGCGCCAAGGCGGCCGCATCGGCGCAGGACACGACGACCGTGCTGGCGCCAGGCCTCGGCTACTTCCGTCGCGCCGCGGCGCCGGAGGGGCCCGTGCTGGCGCTGGTGGGTCGCATGCTGGCGCCCGACGACATCATCGGCGCCATCGAGGTTATGCGCCAGCGTACCGAGGTGCGAGCGGGCGTGGCGGGCGAGCTCGTCGAGGTGCTGGCCGAGGAGGGGGCCCTGGTGGAGTTCGATCAACCCCTGGTGCGCATCCGCCACCGCTGACAGCCGGCAACAACAAGAGACTTCAGGAGGCGACGCACATGAACCTTATCGACTTCTTCGACAAGGCGGTGGCCCGGCAGCCCGACCGGCCCGTGATGATCTTCGAGAACCAGCCCTGGTCATACCGGAGCGTGGACGTGTTCGCGACGCGCATCGCGCACGGCCTGCGCGAGATGGGCATCGGGCGCGAATCCAAGTGCGCCGTACTGAGCCGCAATCATCCGCTGGCGTTCGTCGCCTTACTCGGCATTCTCAAGGCCCACGGGGCATGGGTGCCGCTCAATCCGGGCGACGGCACGGATCATGCGCTCTATTTGTGCGAGTTCTTCGACGTGGAGGTAGTGTTCTTCCAAGCCGAGCACGTGGAGACCGTCGACCTCATCCGCGCCAAGGTGCGCGGTGTCCGCCACTTGATCTGTCTCGATGCCGACCTGCCCGGCTGCCATTCGCTGGAGGCCTGGGCCTCGCGCTACGAGGCCACGCCCATCTTCCTGCCGTGGGACCCGGACGCGGTGTGCATGGTCCGGGGCACCGGCGGCACGACGGGTCGCCCCAAGGGCGTGATGAACACCAACCGCAACTTCGAAGTGACGATCGCCAACTACCTCGCCAGCCTGCGCTTCGACGGGCCGCCCGTGTATCTCGCCGCACCTCCGCTCACGCATGCGCCAGCGATCTTCGCGTTCGTGACCATCGCGCTGGCGGGAACCATAGTCATCCACCGCAAGTTCGACGCCAAGGCGACGCTGGAGGCCATCGAGCAGCATCGCGTCTCGCTGCTCTACCTGCCGCCGACGGCCATGTACGGCCTGCTGTCGCACCCCGACGTGCGTAACCACGACTACTCCTCGCTGAGACACTTCGTGTACGGCGCGGCACCGACCGCGGCCTCGAAGCTGCGCGAGGCCATCGACGTATTCGGGCCGGTGATGACGCAAGCCTACGGGCAGACCGAGGTGCCGACCTCGGTCACCCTCATGCCGCCGGCGGCGCTCTACGCGGCGGACGGCAGCCTGCACGAGCAGCGCCTGTTAAGCTGCGGCCAGCCGACGCCCTTCACCCGGGTCGCGCTTATGGACGATGACGGCAGCATCGTTCCGCCTGGGAAGATCGGCGAGATCGTCGTCCAAGGCGGCTTGGTGATGAAGGGCTACTACAAGAACCCCGAGGCGACGGCCGAGGCGTCCAAGTACGGCTGGCACCATACCGGCGACCTCGCTTACCAGGACGAGGAGGGCTTCATCTACATTTGCGACCGCAAGAAGGAGATGATCATCACGGGGGGCTTCAACGTCTATCCACTCGAGGTTGAGCAGGTGATCCTGAGCCATCCGGCGGTGCAGGATTGCGCCGTCGTCGGCGTGCCCGACGAGAAGTGGGGCGAGGCCATCAAGGCGGTGATCGAGCTGAAGCACGGGTGCTCCGTCAGCGGCGCCGAGATCATCGCGACATGCAAAGGCAAGCTCGGCAGCGTCAAGGCCCCGAAGTCTGTGGACTTCATCGACGTGCTTCCCCGCAGCCCCGTGGGCAAGGTGATGCGCAAGGAGGTGCGCAAGAAATACTGGGAAGGTCAGAGCCGCCAGATCTGACGGCGCGGGAGGCCCCGAGGTCACTCGGACATGGCGCGGGTTGGCATGCGGCACTCGGGAGAGTCTCTGCGTACCGCAGCATCCGCCTCCTGGCCGTTCGCTCACAGCTTCGCCATCGCCGTACCACAGACCACGTCATGACGCTGCTGGTGCTGATCGGCACGATCTCGTCCGGCCACATGTTCTGGCACCAGGCCCGCGCGTTCCACGTGGGCCCGTCGCTCGGCCTGGCGGTTCTGTTCCTGGCCGGCACCTTCTACTGCGTCACCACCAGCGCCGGCCGCAATGCGGTCGTCGTCGTCGTCAAGTCCAGCGAGGCCCAGAAGAGCAATGGTGAGCGTCACAAGCTCGAGGCGGATATCGTCGAAGCCAAGGAGGATCTCCGCAAGGTGACGCTCGCCGTGACCAAGGAATGCGCCAGCGGCGAGGGGCCGAAGTGCAAGGGCGTAACGAAGGTGCAGGATCGGGCCTACAGCCACGTCCTGCTGCTCGAGGCGCGTCTCTCGAACATGAAGGCCGAGCAGGTGGAGAACGCCGACATCAAGCATGCGGCCAAGGTGTTCGCCGCGTTGCCGTTCGTGACCGCCGAGGCGCCGGCGATCGAGCGGGCGTTGCTCCTGTTCTTCCCGTTCGTGAAGGCCATGTTCCTGGAGATCGCGACCATCGTGTTTCTGGGTATCGGTCTCGGTCGCCGGGTTTCCGGGACCAGTGCGGTTGCCTCGGAAACCGTCAGCATGGAAACCGTCCCGTCTGGGCCCAGCGCTGGCGGGCCATCCAAGCGCCGGAAACCGAGCAACAAAGCGGAAACTCGGAAACCGTCGGCGTCGGTTCTCGTGTTTCCCGTGAAGCCCAAGAGCAGCGACGTCACCCTGGCATACGTGCAGGCAGAGCTCGCCGCCGGTCGCATCATCCCGAGCCAGGATCACCTGGCCGCCTGGGCCGGCGTCAGCAAGAGCGCTGTCTCCAAGTGGCTCCTGCAATGGGAGTGCAACGGCCAGATCGCCCGCGGTCGCTCTGGCCGCTGCAAGGTGATCGGCCGTCCGTAGCGGAGCGTCGGTTGCTGAGTTGATGAACCCCGGCCAGGAAACTGGCCGGGGCTCTTTGTTCACAGCACGCATGCATGGGTGCTCACTGGGTCGCCGTCTCGCCGCCTCACTGCAGCGGCACCACGAGCGTTGCTCTGCCCTGCCAGGCATGGAAGTGGTCGTCGCCGATGCCGTCGTAGGCGCCGAGGGCGCGGAAGGACAGGCCGGAGGAGGCTCTGAAGGTTGCGCCAATCTCGACGCGGCCGTGCCACGGCTCGCGACCGACCGGCTCGTCTCATCGGCCCTTGCGAAGTCCCACACACCCTTCAGGCCGGCGAAGGGTTAAATCACGCTGTCGTTCCGAAGGAAGGTCCGCCATCCGAAGGGGCTTTAGCCCTCACTGGCCGTTGAGGTGCGCCAGGGCCATGTACCGCTCTTTTCGACGAGCGCGTCGCGTGCAGCCGCAATCAGCACCGGATAGTCAGGCCGGAATGCCTCGGCGATGACTTTTTCCAAGAGGCAGTTCAGTCCGTTCAATGCCCAAAGCTCAGCCTGATGCTCGGTGGCAGCCGCAAGGCGCGCTCCATTTGCCAGATCGATCTCGCGCTGGAGAAAGTCGAAAAGGACCAGCGCCTCGTCGTGGGTGAGTTTGATGTCGATGGCATCAGTCATACGGTAAGCCTCGATCGCGGAGCCAGGTTCCAGCACGGCCCATGCGTTAGTCCGATGACTGAGGCCCTTCCCGCCTGTCGTCGGACCGTCGCAGGGAATATGGCGACCGATTCGGTCGTCCGCCGCAAGCGCGGGGCGGCCAAAGCACGGTCGGGTGAGCAGAAGTTTTGCTCGTCATCGTGGCGGTATCTACTATCATTGCCTGAGGTCACAATTACCGTCGCCTGTCGCGTCATGACATCGCCCAAGTACAGACAACCCCCATTCCGATGCGGCACTGCGCTGTCTCGCGCAACAATTGCCGCCAGGCTCGGCCTGCAGCCCCCTGGCAGGCACGATCAAGACTGGGAAATCACAGCGGCGGCGTGATCCTCTGGAGCCGAGGCGATATCCGCAGTCAGAGAAACAGAACTTGATGGCCGGACAACTGCAGACCGGCCAGCGGTCCTGGCCGGTCTAGGCCCGGGTGGGTAGGCTATGCCTTCGACATGCTGAACTCGATGGTGTGCGCGGCAAATGACGCAGCGACGCGTCGTGTCGACTCGCTGCTGCTGCCGGAGAAATAGTCGAAGCGGCGCAGCACGGTAGTATCGTCAAGACCAGCGTTCGCCAACATGCCGAGGTATTGGTCCTCCACCGAGGCACCGACAACGCATTCCGCCCACAGCTGGGGGTTGCTGCGGCATTCCTCCGAAATGGGTCGGCCGACAACGATGTCTGCGATCTGTACGCGGCCGCCTGGTTTGAGAACACGAAAGATCTCGGCGAACGCCTTTGGCTTGTCCGGGACCAGGTTCAGAACACCATTGCTGGTAACGACATCGACGGTGGCGCTGGGCAGCGGGATCGCCTCGGCGTTGCCTTCGAGTACTTCGACATTGCGAGCACCGGTCTTCGCGATGTTGGCGCGCAGCTTCTCCAGCATGGCCGCGGTCATATCCAGGCCGTAGACCTTCCCGCTCGAACCGACGAGCCCGCTCGCGATCAGAGCGTCCGTTCCGGACCCTGAGCCGATGTCGAGCACCACGTCGTTCTTGCGGATTGCCGCGCTGCGGAACGGATAGCCGACCCCGGCGAAGGACTCCACGGCGGTTGCAGGGACGGCGTCCAGTTGATCTCCTGGATAGCCGACGAACAGACACGCGGATCGGCCCGTTGGGAAGTGAAAGGTTCTCTCGGGGTGCTGAGCAACCTCGGTGTACATCTCCTTGACCGCCGCCAGGATGAATTCCTTCTTGTCAGACAAGAGCGCAACCATCTCGATCTGCCTCCCGATCAAAAGCCTTCCACAAGACGCGCCAAGCGACGCCGGAGTTCAGCCGGCGCCTTGGACGGTCCAATCTTGCGGCTCAGCTCTGTCAAGTGCCGCTCGAACTCAGCTCTGGAGTAGCAGGTCCGGCAGTGCTTGAGGTGATGATCAATATCGGCGGTTGCCGCCTTGTCGAGTTCACCGTCAAGGTAGCTGATCAGGCTTCTCAGCACCTCTTCGCAGTCGATCGGTTTGTGTTCGTTTCCCATCAGCTCACATCTCGCCTTCTGTTTCCGACGTTGCCGTATGGATGCCCGCCTCTCTCGCGTGCATCCAAAGCGCCTTCTGCATGAGGGATCGACCGCGCTTCACCCGCGATCGCACGGTCCCGATGGGGATGGCGAGGATATCTGCCGCTTCCTGATAGGAGCATCCCTCCAGGATCACCAGAACGACAACGGCGCGATAACATTCAGAGAGTGAATCAACCGCCCGCTGCAGGTCCTCGCCCAGGAGCTTGTTCAGGAAGTCCTGCTCCGGGTTGCTCCACCACAGCAGAAACGGCTGGTGAAGCTTGTCGAAGAGCGAGAAGTCCGGCTCTCCACCGGCATCGTCCTGGCAGTCGTCGAGACTGAGCTCGCGGCCGCGCCGGCGGCAATGGCTGCGAAAGGTGTTTATTAGAACGCTGAAGATCCAAGGTCGAAAGCGAGACTCGTCTTCGAGCGAATCGAGCGCTGCCCAGGCCTTGGCCACGGCCTCGGCGACAAGCTCCTCCGCATCGCTCTCATGCCGTGTCAATCGGAGCGCGACTCTGTAGAGGCCATCTGTGAGGTCGAGCACCCGCGCCTGGAACAGGCGACGCCGGTCGCCGCCTGCTTCACCGTCTTGTCTGCGTGCTGTCTGCTCTTTCATGGTCTACCGGCAAGAGCCCCCTTCCATGATTCCACGCCACACGAGGTTACTGCAATCGCAAGTCCGGCCAAGAGCCAGATCCTGCAGCCCATGCAGCGAGAGCCAATGGCGGCTAGCGCTTAACGGCGAGCAGCGAGATGCTCTTCACCCCCCATTTCTTGGTCGCCCCCTGGGCATTGTCCGAGAGGAACCGATAGGCGTCGTTGGTTTCGACGTTCATGACCTTAAGTCCAGCGGCTTCGATCGCTGCGCGATAGTCATCGACCTGCAGGGCTCCGCCTATGCAGGCAGCCCAAAGGTCGGCATTGCAGGACACACTCTCCGGCAGCCTCACATCGGTAACGATGTCCGACAAGGCAAGGCGGCCGCCCGACTTGAGAACACGGGCCACCTCCCGGAAGACCTGCGCCTTGTCCGGCGAGAGATTGATGACGCCGTTGCTGATCACCACGTCGATGCTTGCGTCCTTGCCGGACAGCGACTCGATGTAGCCCTTCAGGTAAGTGACATTCTTGAAGCCCGCCTTGTCCCGAAGGCGCTCGGCTTTGGTTCTCTGCTCGTCGGTCATGTCCACGCCGATGACCCGGCCCTCAGGGCCGACTTTGATGGCCGCCACAAACGTGTCCATGCCCGACCCGCTGCCCAGGTCGAGCACCGTCTCTCCGGGTACCAGCTTGGCCAGATGGAAGTAGTGGCCAACGCCGGCGAAGGATTCGATCGCCTCGGCGGGGATGCGGTCGAGGTCTTGGGGCGCATAGCCGAGGCGCTCGGCCATCTTGCGGCCCATCTCGAAGTGGAAGTCGCCGCTCGGATCCAGGGCAACCTTTCGATACATGTCCTTGACCTGGCTCTCGAGATAGACCGGATCGACGTTCTTGCCCGCTGCGGTCGATGGGGTGGCTGTCATGCTGTGTCTCCTTGATCATGTCGGCAGGCTGGGCGGCCGAACCGGACGAAGCTCTGCTTGGCTGCGAGGCGCCGCCTCGGCGGCTGTACTCCGAGGCGGCGAAAAACGTCCTCACATCAGAGTTCTCGCGCCGTCATTGACGAAGCCGATCGTCCGTGCGGCTCCGGCGATCTCGGCACCCGCGATCAGCTGATCCGGCGTGATGCCACGTGCACTGGCGCAGGCGGGACAGACCCAAAGCTTGCCACCGTTTTCGACAATCGCATCGATGAGTTGCTTGATGGGCGGATACTTGTCAGCCTGGACGCCATCGGCACCGCCTTTGGTGGCAAGGCCGACAGCGTGGGCGGTCAGGAACATGGCTGTTTCGCCTGTGGTTGAGGCGGCGCTGGCCACAATGAACGCAACCGTGGCACGCTCCACATCATCCTTGCCATGAGAGCAGTTGACCAAGACCTTGTTGGACATTTCTTCCTCCCTATCGCATTTGCCCTTGAGTGAGCGTCGGGCCTTGCCCGCATCTCCTAAGACGCAGCACGGAGAGAAAAGTGCCCGCCAAAAGCAGAATCTTTTTCGATGACCGCGGCGGCAGCTCAATCTTGCACCATGCGGCTACCCCCATGGCAGAGACCACGAGGTGCTCAGAAGCCATTGATTGTTGGCCGGGGATCTTCTTCCACAGCTGGCACGATCGCGAAGTCTTCGGCGTTGCAGCGAGCCCGTCAGGTTCCAGGGGTACTTGCTCCGTACCCAGCACGTGGATCGCTGGCCCGCCTTTGACCCGTTGCGGGCTTCAAGCCCTGTGGCATCAAGAGCGCGCTCGAGTATCACAAGCAGACATCAAGGTAGTTTCAGCATGGTTAGCTACCGGAACTAGCAGCGATACCCGTGAGGACGTCACGCGGCCTTCTCGCCAAACTGATTGAAGGCGTCGAGCGTGCGCATCGCGTAGCTATAGGCCGCGCCGGCGTTGAGCGCGATGGCTGTGCCCATGGCGTCTGCCAACTCCGCCTCGGTCACGCCCACTCTGCGCGCCGCTTCCGCGTGGACGGCGATACAGCTATCGCATCGGGTGGTGACCGCCACGGCGAGCGCGATCAGCTCCTTGGTCTTCGCGTCCAGCGCGCCGTTGCCGTTCTGCCCGGCGCCCAACGCTTGAAAGCCCGCCACCATCTTCGGATTGGCCGTACTGAGGGCCGCACCGGCGCGCCGGCTCGTGCGCAGATACTCTCTCCAGTTCAAGAACATGCCACCCACCTTTCAGCCGCGGCCCATGCTGTAGAACTCGGCGTTCGGACGCATGCTCGTGACATTGGCGAGCCGGTTCGAGAGACCGAAAAAGGCTGAGATGGCGGCGATGTCCCAGATGTCGTCCTCGGTGAATCCATGTGTCTTCAACTTCGCGAAGTCGCTTTCGGACACCTTATGGGCCTCAGTCGAGACGCAAACGGCGAAGTCCAACATCGCCTTCTGTCGCTCGGTGATGTCCGCCTTGCGGTAGTTGACGGCGACCTGATCCGCGATGAGCGGGTCTTTCGCGCGAATGCGCAGAATCGCGCCATGGGCGACGACGCAGTACTGGCATTGGTTGAGGTTGCTGGTCGCGACCACGATCATCTCACGTTCGGCTTTGGTCAGATTGCCGGGCTTGTCCATCAGCGCGTCGTGATAGGCAAAGAATGCGCGGAACTCGTCCGGCCGGTGCGCGAGGACGAGAAAGACATTTGGGATGAAGCCCGACTTATCCTGTACCCCGAGGATGCGGTTGCGGATATCTTCGGGCATGTTCGCCAGTTCGGGAACAGGGAAGCGGCTGACGGGAAGTGTCTTGGTCATGATTGTGGTCCTTGGATCATTCGTCAGAGATTTGCACGATCACTCGCCCTCGCACCGCCCCGGCCATAAGTCGATCGGCAACAGGTACGCAGTCTTCGAGCAAAATGCGCTCGGTCATCGCGTCCAGGAGAGTTGGATCGAGATCACGTGCCAATCGGCGCCACGCCTCCTGGCGTTCGTCGCGCGGACACATGACGCTGTCGATGCCGACAAGCGTGACGCCACGGAGGATAAAAGGTGCGACGGTAGCCGGAAAGCCCATACCTCCTGCAAGCCCGCACGCGGCGACGACGCCGCGATATCTCATTGACGCGCAGACGTTGGCAAGAACTTGCCCGCCAGCCACGTCGATCGCGCCCGCCCATTGCTCCTTCGCGAGTGGCTTGCCGGGTTCGCTGAACTGCGACCTGGGCAGGATGCGCTTTGCACCAAGCTTCTTCAGGTAGTCGGATTCTTCGACCCGACCTGTCACAGCTACCACTGCGTAGCCAAGCTTCGCCAACAGCACCGTTGCCACGCTCCCGACGCCGCCCGCTGCCCCGGTGACGAGCACTTCGCCGCTTCCAGGTCGGACGCCGTGCCGTTCAAGTGCCATGACGCAAAGCATCGCGGTATAGCCGGCCGTCCCGATGCTCATCGCTTGTGCGAATGTAAGCGCAGGTTCGAGAGGAACCAGCCACTCGCCCTTCACACGGGCTAACTCCGCGAGGCCGCCCCAGTGCCTTTCGCCCACGCCCCACCCGTTCAGAACCACTCTGTCGCCAGGTTTGAAATTTGCGTTCGAGGACTCTTCGACCGTGCCCGCAAAATCGATGCCGGGAACCATTGGAAAGCTGCGCACCACCGGGCTCTTGCCCGTGATGGCGAGTGCGTCCTTGTAATTCAGCGTGGAACAGGCGATCCGCACAGTCACGTCGCCATCGGGTAGACGATCCCGGGGTAGCTCCGCTAGTCCAACTTTTTGGCGGCTGCCACCCTGCTCTATCAGGATGGCCTTCAATGTCGCGCCCTTAGTCATCTCCCCTCTCATTTTGATTTGATCATCGCCAGAAATCCCTTGGCGAAAGCATCGAGCGCGTCAGGGCGGCGTTCGAGCTTGGCGCGTAGCACCGCGCCCTCCCAGCCGATCCAGAAGAACTGCGCGAGGCGATTGCAATCGGCGCCTCTCGGTATCTCGCCGGCCTTCTGTGCTGCTCTCAGGCATTTCGCGGTACGCACTTCCCAGTCCTGAAAGACGGCGTTGAGTCGATTTCGAAACGGCTCGGGCAGAACACCCATCTCCTGTCCGAGATTGCCGACGAGGCAACCGCGCCGGTAATCGAAGCGCGCCATCCCCGATCGTGCGTCTGTGATGAAGTCGCGAAGCCGCTGCAGCGGCGCGCGGTCCTCATTTTCGAACCACTTGTCGAGCTTGCGCGCGAAGTAATCGGCGTAGGCGTCGATCAACGCGAGACCGAATGCGTCCTTGCTGGCGAAGTAGTGGTAGAATGACCCCTTTGGGACTTGCGCTGATGCCAAGATCTCCTCAATCCCTATGGCGCTGAAACCCTTCTCGGTCAGGATCGCGACGCCTGTTCGCAGCAATTTCGCGCGCGGTGCATCGGGCGTTGTCTGGTCCTTTGGAGGACGCCCACGGCGGTGCGGCGATACTGAATTGGCGCTCATGATGATTTATTAGACCGATCGTCTTGGTAAATCAAGATGGCGCATTCAGAGGCTTGTCGCGCCGCCACAGCGAGCGGGACGTACGTGCTCAAACGTCCGCTCGTTACCGACAAGCAGACGACCGAACGGGCTAGCCTCGGATCGATGGAGGGTCCGCGAGTGTGGCCCAGCCTTGCCCTGCCCCTTGGCAGCGAGGCGCGGCAGAGAACGATGTCACATTCACCGTGACCAAGTCGTTGGTCGACCGGTGAAAGATGACCCAAGGCAAAGTTTGTCGATTGGCTGCGGCGCTGCAAGGAGCTATCGTTACGTGGAAGGGTCCGGTAGTGCCAGCCATGAGCCAGGATGTCGACGAACTGATAAGGCTGCTTGACGACCAGCCAAAGCCTGTTTGCGCGGCCCTCACGCCATTCACAGTCGTCGGCGCTCGTTTCGACATCGGATTCGTCAAGCTCGAATTCGCCGCCCAGCCAGCGTTCCGCAATCATTTCGGCAACATCCAGGGCGGGTTCGCCGTCGCCATGCTGGATGCCGTGGTGTCGATCGCGGCCTATGCATTGCTTCGACAGTGGCTTCCCACCATCGAGATCAAATCAAGCTTCTTGGAGCCAATTCCAATCGGTCCCTGCATCGGCGAAGGCAGGGTGCTCAAGGCTGGCCGCAGTCTCGCATTCATCGAGGGGAGGCTCATGACGCCGGATCAACGGCCAGCCGTCACGGCAACCGCAACGGCGCTAGTCCCAGCGCCGAAGGTGTAGAGCTGCGGAAGCCGATCATCCCGGCTCTGTCGCTGGCGGACTGGCGCAATGTTTTTCAATGGCCCACAGCCGACCCTACAGGAAACGTGCCCTGCGGGATTCTTCCGCTATCGTCTCGCCACGCTCCCTCGGCGTGGCCCGGGACGGCGGCTCCACGGAGAGTTTCACATGGACTTGCACTGGCGTGGATGGGGGATCTCGGTCGCCCTTCTTTTTGCCTTCTGGATTTTCGTTGCGATCGCCCTGGTCGTCTTTGCCTCGCCCTTTGAGCCGGATCCCCGCAGGGCGATGCTGGACGTGCAGTGGTTGTTCGCCGGCATGTTCGCGCTTCACGCGCTGAGCGTTTTCGCCGTGGTTCAGTACCGGCGCAGGCATCCGCCGGTCGCCGGGACCGCGGATGATCCACATGCCGACGAGTTCATGTTCATCCGCCTCGACCTGTGGCCCTCCATTCTTCTGGGCGTGGCCGCCCTGTTTGCCGGCGCGTCGTGGCTCGGGTATCCGCTCTTGAACTAGCTCAAACGGCAATCCGAATTCCACGGAGATCGGCCATGTCCAGCAGCGAATGTCACTCCTTGGCCCGACCTTGCCGGACCCGCTAACAGCTTGATTCGTCAGAGAACGGTGTCGCTTTCACCGTGCAGAGACGGTCGCCGGACCGGCAGGGCATGACCTGAGGCGGGCATGTGGCACCAAACTGCGGTGCGGTCAGATGCGGTAAGGCTACTTTACCTTCAGTCCCTTCTCACCCCTTTGCGCTCGCGAGATGTGCTAATCTCGGCCACCGCCGACGACGTCCGCCGCCTCTGGCGGCAAACGTCGGGGAGCGCGTCCACCCTGTTCAGGCTTCAAGGCGACAGGAGACAGCAATGGCAAACCAGGTTCAATGGCACCTCTCCGGTGACTATTTCGAGAACTGCAGTTGCAGCGTCGTATGCCCGTGTCTCGTGTCGACGGCTGCGCCCCTGACTTCACGACCGACCGAGGGCGTGTGCAACGTGCCGTTGGTCTTCCACATTGAAAGCGGCAACTATGGTGGCATCGCGCTCGATGGCCTTAACGTGGCGCTCGCAGTCCATACACCCGGACCGATGGCAGAAGGGAACTGGTCGGTGGCCGCCTATATCGATGAACGCGCTGACGACAAACAAACCGAGGCGCTTGGTGCGATCTTTACCGGCGCTGCCGGAGGGCCAATGGCGGCGTTCGCACCGTTGATCGCCAAGAATCTCGGAGTGAAGAAGGTCCCGATTACATACCGGATGGCGGGCAAGACACGATCCGCGGAAATCCCGGGCATTCTGCACATGTCTGTCGATCCGCTGCCGACTGCGCATCCGAGCGGCGAGATGTGGGTAAATACTGGCCATCCGGTTAGCCCTGAAAAGTTGGCGCTCGCCGCGGGAGCGTCCGGGAGTACATTTAGCGATCATGGCATGCGCTGGGATAATTCCGGAAGGAACGGCCACTATGCGCCCATCCGATGGTCAAATCAGTCGTGATGCCGGGAGGCGACCCTTCAGCAAGGCCAACCTCATTCGTCAAAAATGACAGACAGCGCGTTGGAAACCGTGCTGCGACGAGATCGCATGCTCATTGCCGGCGCGCTCGTGGGGATCGTCGCGCTAGCCTGGAGCTACGTGCTCTGGCTTGCTGCCGACATGGAGATGGGCGGCATGGACATGACCGGCTTTCGCATGATTCCAGGCGGCATAGGAATCATGGCGCCGACGAGCGCGCCATGGGGAGCGATGGAGTTCGCGTTCGTGTTTGTCATGTGGGCCATCATGATGATCGGCATGATGGCGCCTTCGGTGGCACCCATGATCCTCATGTACGCTCGCGTGGGTCGACAGGGGAAAGTTGACGGCAAACCGCTGGTCGCGACTGGTTGGTTCGCCGCCGGCTATCTTCTGGCCTGGACCGGCTTTTCATTGGCAGCGACTCTGGTCCAATGGATGGTCGAACGGGCGGCCTTGCTCGATTCCCGGATGGCAAGCGCCAGCAATGTCCTCGGCGGAATCGTACTGATTGCGGCCGGCGTCTACCAATGGAGCCCGCTTAAGGACGCCTGTCTTGCCCAGTGTCAGAGCCCGCTCGGTTTCTTGATGCGCCACGGCGGCTTTCGCGGTGATTTGCCGGGCTGCCTGCTGCTGGGGTTTCGCCACGGCGCCTATTGCGTGGGCTGCTGCTGGGTTCTGATGGCGCTCCTGTTTGTGGGCGGGGTGATGAATGTGCTTTGGATTGCGCTCCTGGCGATGCTCGTCCTCCTGGAGAAACTTACGCCCTTCGGCCGCTGGGTCGCGCGCGGCGTCGGCGTTGCTTGCGTCGCAGCGGGTACCCGGATGTTGTTTTTCTCGCCGCAGTGACGAGCCGTCGGCGCATTCATGTCGATATAGGCGCATGATATGGCAATTCTGTATCGCGCCACCTAGCCAAGCACTCCGATCTGAGCGTCCACACATGGCCCAACGCCGAAGACTTCGGCGGTGCAACGTCCGTCAGGTTTCAGGGGGCCTTGCTCCGTAGCCAGCACACGCATCTGGGGTTCTGGCCGTCCTCACCGGCTCCTCAGCATCACCCAATCCGACAGACGCACCTCGCCGTGCCGCGGCCGCGTCGCGATCTCAGGCCCGACGAGCTCGCTGACGATGTTGCCGAAATGACCGGTGTCGGCGCGATAGCCCGTGGCCTGCGCCAGATCCTCCCTGGTTGCCGACCTCGGATAGGTGCGTACGAGCTCGTCGAGAACCTTGGAAGCGGGCCCGCCGATCTTGGCCTTGATGCGCTCGACGAGCACCGACGGCGTCAGCTTGCCCCTGGGGGCCGTCGCCTCCGCGCGCCCGAGCGGGGTGAGGGAAATCGTCCCGGCGTCTCGCTCGATGCGACCGTTGCAGGCGAGATCGCTGAGGATGTTGCCGAAGTGGCCGGTGTCGGCACGGTAGCCGGCGGCCCAGCCGACCTGATGCCGGCCAGGAGCTGCGATGCCGGCGGCTTCGAACCAGGCCAGAGCGTCGAGCACCTTCCGATGCGGCCCGCTGGGCACGAACGTGGCGCGCTCGCTCGTCTCCGGCGCGTCTGACGACGTGCGCTCGTCACCCTCGTCGGCGGCCCCGGGCGGCTCCCGGTCGCCTGCATCCGACAACTCGCCCAGCGCTTCGTCGACCGCCTTCTGCGCGTCCTGCAGCGCCTGCCGGCGTCCGTCGGCGAGGCCGCGCACATAGGCGGCGGCTTCGGCCTGCCGCCGGCCTTCCTCAACCCCAGCACGGCGCGCTATCGGCACGTGCTCGCGCGCGAGGTCAAGGACGTGCGTGCCGCGGTGCGTGTGTCCCGGAATAGTCCCGGAATTGCTACAGAGACCCCGGCGACGGAGGCCAAATGGTCAAACGCAAACAAGCAATTGCGGAACTGGGATGGGTTGCTCCCAAAGCAAGTGCTCTACCAGGCTGAGCTATGCCCCGACGGCTGCGAACGGCGGCCTCTCGCAGTGAACTTGGCGAGCGTATACCACGGCCCGCGAACGCGTGTGAAGCGCAGCCGCAGAAGCAAGATGCGACACGAATCACTTCTTGGTCGGCTTGAAAAGCCGATGCTCCACCCGGTCTCCGGGCTTCAGTCCCAACCGTTCGGCTGCCCCACCGGCCAATTCGAGGCAGGCTGAAACCCTGCCCTTCGAGTAGATGATGTTTCTCGAAAACGGCTCGGTCCATGCCTCAATGCGATGCACGATGCCATCCGGGCGGATGAACACCATGTCCAGCGGGATGTACGTGTTCTCCATCCACATCGTGATCTCGTCAGGCGTGTCGTAGAAGAACAGCATCCCGCTGTTGTCGGCCAGATGCGTGCGGAACATCAGGCCTTGCGCCTTCTCCTGTTGCGTCTCGGTGACCTCGACGTCGATCACGCGCTCGCCCTGCTTGGTAAGCAACGTCAACGTCTCACGCCGCATGGCCCCGGCCGGCTGCATGAACCCTCCTGCAAGCACGGCGAGAAAGAAGAAGAGCAGGGCCGCCCAAGGGGCAGCCCTGTCATGCTTGGCTCTCGATCGATTGGGCGCGCGCTCAGTGCTTGGGCGGCAGGCCGGTTGGTACGCCATCCGGCCGCAGTTCTGCGGCCATACAGCCTTTCGATCCGTGTCCCCATCGGACCTGCACCGTCTGATCAGGCCTGAGTTCTGTGAAACCGAAACGCCGAAGCGTCTCCATGTGCACGAATATGTCCGGTGTGCCTTCGCCACGCGTCAGAAACCCAAAACCGCGGACCCGATTGAACCACTTCACCCGTGCCCGCTCCCAGTCGCTTTCGGCATTTACTACAACGTGGGTGCGTTGGGGCAACTGCGACGGATGGATCGCCGTGCTCTCGTCCATGCTGAGCACCCGGAAGGCCTGCAGACCGCGCGGGCGCTTGAGCACTTGGCAGTGCACGCGGGCACCCTCGTAGGCAGTCTGGTAACCGCCAGCCCTCAGGCAGGTCACATGCAGCAGCACATCGGCCAGCCCGTTGTCTGGCACGATGAAGCCATAACCTTTTGAAACATCAAACCATTTTATGGAGCCGGCGATCTCGAAGACCTCCACATTGGCGTCGCCGCTTACCGCTGTACCGCTGGTGCTTGCCTGGTCTCCCGGAAATTCCGGAGGAAACTTATCGTCGTCCCCCATGATTCAAACCCCCGCATTACGTTGAACCGCTTACTCGCCGACCGCCGCAACGCGCTTCGATTTGCCCTCTCGAAGCCACACCACAGGATGCCAGCGCCGTTCCTGATATACGCAACGCCGCGCGGGCGTGCCAGAATTATTTTCCGTGCTTGCATGCAACGGCGACGTCGTTGTTGGAAGCGACTAGAAGAGATGCGGTGCAATGCGCTGAAAACTCTCCCCCTTCTGCCATGTCGGGAGACGCGTGCTGTCTTGTGGACTAAGTCTCAAGCTAAGAATGCCGTGGAAAAGCTTCTGGCGCAGAAAATACTTCTTGCCAATACAGGGGCAACCAGAGCGGAGTTGATTCGTCTCGCGGGGTCCGATGGTTAATTCATCGGTGCTTGATGGCGAGAATGAGACGGACGTTCCCTGTCCCCCGCCTATCCCCAAGCCAGCAGGCCGAGGCACCACCATGCGTCGCTTGCATCTCCGTGGTCACCGGCGCATGTTCGCCCCTTCGCCCCGTCAAGCCACGCGAGGAGCTCCACGTGTCGCTGCGCTATCTGCATACCATGGTGCGAATTAGCAACATAGAAGAGAGCCTCGACTTCTACTGCAACAAGCTTGGCATGCAGGAAGTGCGCCGCATGGAAAGCGAGGCCGGGCGATTCACTCTTATCTTCCTGGCTGCCCCCTCGGACAAGGCCCGCGCAGCTTCGGACAACGCGCCGCTGTTGGAGCTGACCTTCAACTGGGATCCCGAGAACTATGGGGAGGGGCGCAACTTCGGCCACTTGGCCTTTGAGGTCGATGACATCTACGACACCTGCGACAGACTGATGAAGGCTGGCGTCACCATCAATCGCCCTCCTCGCGACGGCCGCATGGCCTTCATCCGCTCGCCCGACAACATTTCGGTGGAGCTCCTGCAGAAGGGGGCCGCGCACGCGAAGCGAGAGCCTTGGGCCTCGATGCCCAACACCGGCAAGTGGTAGACCGGATCGTTAATCCGCCCGTATTGCATAAAAGTCTCCTGCGCTCGGGATCGGGTTCTTAAATTTTTCCAACTACATGGCCGCGTAGAGAAGCGCGGGGTGGCGATGCGAGCGCGCTCATGCGTGCCGGCATGCTGTCCGAACCGGCAATCGCATCAGGAGCATCTGGACGGGGTCCGCACTCACATGCATGGCGTACCGCCCATGTCCTCGACCGGCGTGACGGGCCTCGCCGCTAACGTCGACGCGCCCCGCCGAACTCGCCAACCGCTCACGGACAACCGGTCCCTGCTCGAGCGTCTGGGCCTGCCCCAGCCCCAGATCGCGACCAAGCTGTATGGTGCGATTGCCCTCATACTGGCGGTCGTGTACGTGCTGGCTGCCGTCACCATTCAATTTGCCACGCAGACCGGCGACGTGATCGCGCGCTACCGCGAGCAAACCGTCGGCGCTGCAATGCTGGCAGCACGCCTTGAAACGCTGCTCGAGCAAAACCGCGGCTTGATCGCCTCGGCAGCGGCCGCTCCCGATGGCGCCGACGAACGGACCTATGGAGCGCGCAATGAGGAAATCGCCGCGCTGATCGCGCGCCTGGGCTATGGCTCCTCCCACAGCCTGTCCGCACAGTTCGCCACGCTTGCCCACGACGGCGCCCAGGTACTCGATCTGGCACGCCGGCGAATGCCGGAGCAGGCGGGCACCACGCTGAGCCGATACGTTGCCTCCGCTGAGGCGCTCAAACGCGAGGTGCTGGCAGAAGGCCAGCGTCGGGCTCAGCAGGCGGAGGCCCATCTCGATCAGCTTGCTTCGAACTCCCGCGCGCTGATCACCCGGGTCTGCGCCGCTGCTGCGATGGCGGGGCTGCTGATCGGCCCAATCGGCCTGTTCTTCCTGCACCGGCTGCTCGCACGCCTTCAGGGCATCCGCTCTGCCCTTCTGCGCCTCGCGCGCAACGATACGTCGGTCGACATTCCGGGGCTTTCCGACCAGGACGAAGTGGGACAGCTGGCACGCTCAGTTGCCGTCTTCAAGGCCAGGTCCATCGAGCTGCTGCAAAAGAAGGGCGAGTTCGAGCGCCTCAATCTGCAGCTCGATGCGGCGATCAACAACATGCCGCTCGGTTTGAGCATGTTCGATGCCCAGGAGCGCCTGCTGGTATGCAACAAGCGCTACGCCGAGATGTACGATCTGCCCGGCGACCTGACGCGGCCCGGCACGGTGCATTGCGCGGTGTGGGACTACACGACGAAAAGAGGTGCCCGGCACTTCCATGGCGATGGCCCGGGATCGGTGCCGGGCACGAACCAACCTGCATCCATGATCGTCGAGCTGGGCTGCAATCGCATCGTCTCTATTTCCAGGCAGCCCCTGAAAGGCGGGGGCTGGGTGGCGCTGCACGAGGACATTACCTTGCGCCGCCGCCAGGAACAGGAGATCACCCACCTCGCACGCCATGACCCGCTGACCAATCTTGCCAACCGCGCACTGTTCCGCGAGCAGTTGCAGCAAGCATTGATGCGACTTGGGAACGGTCAGGGCTTCGCCGTGCTCTGTCTCGATCTCGATCACTTCAAGAGCGTCAATGACACCCTCGG
Source organism: Hyphomicrobiaceae bacterium (assembly GCA_008933705.1). Classification (GTDB taxonomy): domain Bacteria; phylum Pseudomonadota; class Alphaproteobacteria; order Rhizobiales; family Hyphomicrobiaceae; genus AWTP1-13. Next base: position 1,287 of record WBUN01000048.1, on the reverse strand, counting down.
TCACCCGGTCGGCGACGTGTTGCTGAAGGAGGTGAGCGAGCGGCTCGCGCGCTGTGTGCGTCATGGGGACCTGGTGGCACGACTGGGCGGCGACGAGTTCGCCATCATCCAGGCCAACGTCCGCGATCCCGTGCAGACCGAGACCCTGGCGGCCCGAATTGTCGAGACGGTGAGCAAGCCGTACGAGATCGAGGGGCAGCGCATCGACATCAGCACCAGCATCGGCATGACGCTCGCACCACGCGACGGCACCGATGCCGACGAACTCATGAAGAATGCGGATCTTGCCCTCTACCGGACGAAGTCAGACGGCCGCCATGGCCATTCGTTCTTCAAGAGCGAGATGAACGACCGCATACAGGTGCGGAGAGCGCTCGAAATCGATCTGCGCAAGGCGCTGGATCAAGAGGAGTTCGAGCTCTTCTACCAACCGCTCGTTTGCCTGAACACCCACAAGATCACCGGCTTTGAAGCCCTCCTCCGCTGGCAACATCCCGTGCGCGGCACAATTGCGCCTGCGGAGTTCATCTCCGTCGCCGAGGAGATCGGGCTCATCTCGGATATCGGCGCGTGGGCCATGCATCAGGCTTGCGCGGCAGCCGCGCGGTGGCCGGGAGCGGCAAAGATCGCCATCAATCTTTCTCCCCTGCAGATCAAGCGCAATCTGATCGAGCTGGTCCTGCAAGCGCTGGCCTCATCGGGGCTGCCGCCGGAGCGGCTCGAACTCGAGATCACTGAATCCGTCCTGCTGCAGGACAGCCAGAACACGCTCGCCATGCTGTACCAGTTGCGGCAGCTCGGCGTACGCATCGCCATGGATGACTTCGGCACCGGCTATTGCTCGCTCAGCTACCTGCGCAGCTTTCCTTTCGACAAGATCAAGATCGACAGGGCGTTCATTTCAGGCATCGAACACGGACAAGAGTCGCGCGCCATCGTCGAGACCATCGTCGGCCTCAGTCGCAGCCTCGGCATGTCGACGGTTGCAGAGGGCATCGAGAGCACCGAACAGCTCGAGATCGTGCGCGCCTGTGGCTGCCAGGAGGCGCAGGGCTATCTGTTCAGTCCCCCGATCCCGCCGGGCGAGGTGTACCCGATACTCGAGCAAGGCTTCTCGCTCGGGCGGGACGCCGCGTGAACGCTGCGGCCGAGCGCCGGCACACACTAGGTCCAATCGACATTCAGGATTCCCATCGAGAATCGGTTCTGATTCATTGCGCTTCGGATCAACTGATTCGGAGCGCAGCGCATGGCGAAACGATACGAGCTCAGTGACAAGCAGTGGGC
>WBUN01000047.1 GCA_008933705.1 Hyphomicrobiaceae bacterium | reverse complement strand
CCTAACCCCTCCCCACAAGGGGGAGGGGAATCTCGTCGGCGTTCGCGGAAAGCGACAACGCTACCGACGGATGGAGCACGAATTCCCTCCCCCATCACGCCGAAGGCGTGTCTTCAACATGACGTGGGGGATGGCAGACCATCTGCGGTCGGGGTTCCCCCCACCCCTAACCCCTCCCCACAAGGGGGAGGGGAATCTCGTCGGCGTTCGCGGAAAGCGTCGGAGACACACAATGGCTGAGCTGCTGCTGGAGCTGTTTTCCGAGGAGATCCCGGCGCGCATGCAGGGGCGCGCGGCGGAGGATCTGAAGCGGCTTGTCACCGAAGGGCTGAAGGCGCAGGGGCTCGCCGCCGGCGAGGCCAGGGCCTATGCCACCCCGCGCCGGCTGACGCTGGTGCTGGAAGGGCTGCCGGCGAAATCGCCGGGCATCAGCGAGGAGCGCAAGGGCCCGCGCGTCGGCGCGCCGGAGCCCGCCATCGCCGGCTTCCTCAAGGCGGCGGGCCTCAAGTCGATCGGCGACGCGCAGGTCGTCACGGACGCCAAGAAGGGCGACTTCTACGTGGCGAAGATCGAGAAGCCCGGCCGCAAGGCGGGCGAGATCATCGCCGAGGTGGTGCCCGAGGTGGCGGCCAGGTTCCCCTGGCCGAAGTCGATGCGCTGGGGTGCCGGCCGCACGACGTGGGTGCGGCCGCTGCACGCGATCGTGTGCCTGCTCGACGGCAAGGTTGTGCCGTTTGCCATCGAGGAGGTGGAGAGCGGCAGGACCACGCGCGGCCATCGCTTCCACGGCAATGCGCCGTTCGAGGTGGAGAGCGCCGCCGGCTACGCCAAGGGCCTCAAGAGCCACAAGGTCATCCTCGATGCGGCCGAGCGCGCGGCGCTGATCGGCGCGCAGGCGCGCGAGTTGGCCAAGAAGCACAAGCTGGCCCTCGTCGAGGACGAGGCGCTGCTCAACGAGAACGCCGGGCTGACCGAGTGGCCGACCGTGCTGATGGGCCATTTCGACGAGGCGTTCCTGGCCGTGCCGGCCGAATGCCTGATCACCTCCATGAAGCAGCATCAGAAGTGCTTCTCGCTCAAGGACCCCAAGACGGGCAAGCTCGCCAACCGCTTCCTGCTCGTGTCCAACCTCCTCGCCAAGGACGGCGGGGCGGAGATCATCGCCGGCAACGAGAAGGTGATCCGCGCGCGGCTGTCGGACGCCAAGTTCTTCTGGGAGCAGGACCTGAAGAAGCCGCTCGACGAGATGGCGAGCGCGCTCGGCGGCATCACCTTCCATGAGAAGCTGGGCTCGCAGAAGGAGCGGGTGGAGCGCATCGCGGAGCTTGCCTACCAGATCGCGGGCTCGGTGGACGCGGTGCCGGAGGATGCGCGGCGCGCGGCGCAATTGTGCAAGGCCGACCTCGTGTCGGGGATGGTGGGAGAGTTCCCCGAGCTGCAAGGGCTGATGGGCCGCTACTATGCGGAGGCCGCCGGCACCAAGCCGGAGATCGCTCGCGCCATCGAGCTGCACTACAAGCCCAAGGGGCCGAACGACACGGTGCCCAGGGTGGAGGAGGGCGACGCGGTGGCGGTGGCCGTGGCGCTGGCCGACAAGCTCGACACGCTGGTGGGCTTCTGGGCGATCGGCGAGAAGCCGACCGGCTCGGGCGATCCCTACCAGCTCCGGCGCGCGGCGCTGGGCGTGATCCGCATCGTGCTGGAGAATGATCTGCGGTTGCCGCTTATTCCAATATTCGAGCGAGCAGCCGACTTGGTGGAGAAATCGGCGACCGCAGTCGCGATCGCCGAGAAACGAAAGGCTGGTGGCCCGTTCGTGCACGGGGTTGGCCGCGCTCTAGTGAGTTGGAATGGACGACAAGTGTCGTCGAACTCGGTTGACCTCCTCGCCTTCTTCGCCGACCGCCTGAAGGTGCACCTGCGTGAGAAGGGGGCGCGGCACGATCTGATCGACGCGGTGTTCTCGCTCGGCGGCCAGGACGATTTGGCGCTGATCGTGAAGCGGGTGGAGGCGCTCGGCGAGTTCCTCAGGACCGACGACGGCGCCAACCTGCTGATCGGCGTCAAGCGCGCCACCAACATCCTGCGCGACGAGGAGAAGAAGGACAAGACGAGCTACGCCGGCACCGCCGATCCTGGTCATTTGCGCGAGCGCGAGGAGATGGTGCTGCACGAGGCCATCCAGAAGGTGAAGGCCGACACCGCGGCTGCCATCAACGTGGAGAGCTTCGCTGGCGCCATGCGGGCGCTGGCCGAGCTGCGCGCGCCGGTGGATGCTTTCTTCGACAGGGTGACCGTCAACGCCGACGACGCCCGGCTGCGCGCCAACCGTCTGGCGCTGCTGTCAGAGATCCGCGCGGCGACGCTCAACGTGGCGGATTTTTCCAGGATCGCGGGATAGTTGGGGGGAGGCAAGAGCCATGATCGATCACGTGTCCATCCCCGTGCGCGACTTGGCCGCCGGCGCCGCCTTTTACGAGCGCGTGCTGGCGCCCCTGGGATACGCACGCCTTGTCGAGCGCCCGGCCACCGTCGGCTTCGGCAAGAAGTATCCGGAGTTTTGGCTGAACGCGCGCCCCGGCATGGCGCCGATTCCGGCCGACACGGGCATGCACGTGTGCCTGCGCGCCGCCAGCGAGGACGAGGTGCGCGCGTTCCATGTGGCGGCGCTCGATGCCGGCGGCCGCAGCGACGGCGCGCCGGGCCCGCGCCAGGCGGCGATGACCACCTACTATGGCGCCTTCATCAAGGACCCCGACGGCAACAAGATCGAGGCCGTGACGTTTCCGAAGGGGTGAGTTTTGACCGTGGGAGGCCGCGTGGTTCGACAGGCTCACCACGGCGGAGAACACGTGCTAACGGGGGTCTGACCCTGGCTCCGCCCTGAGCCAAGTCGAAGGGCGGCCGCGCCGGCCGTGGTTCGACGGGCTCACCACGGAGGAGCGTTCGAGCCGGAAGGGGAACCTCACGTGACGTCATTCCCGCGAAGGCGGGAACCCAGATCACAGATCAGCAGAGGTGTGCGCGCCGTTGGAGTGGGCGCGTGGCTGCGGGTGTGCTCTGCGGGGAATGTGACCCGCGCGGCCCGGTGCACTGGCCCCCCGCCTTCGCGGGGGTGACGCTGGTGGGTGGGGCTCGCGAGTGCCTCGCCATCGCAGTGAAATCCGAACCGATCGTCCGACACGGACGTCATTCCCGCGTCGCATACCGCGCTCCGCCCTGAGCTCGTCGAAGGGCGGCCACGCCGGCCGTGGTTCGACGGGCTCACCACGGAGGAGCGTTCGAACCGGAAAGGAGCGTTCACCATGGGCGTGGGAAGTGCAAAGCGCGCCAATCCCCGGTGCTGCGGCACGTGCGAAGATGCACGCGCCCTGACTCAACGAGGGGCGCTGATCGCGAGGCGTCTCGACAGTGCGAGCCGGGGGCTGCACCGAGAGCACGCGCAACGTGCCCCCCGTGGAGTGACGCCAGCAGGCTCGTTCTGGCCCGCGCACATGGGACTCGTCGGCAGCGGCAGGAGGGCGCAAGGCGCATTCTTGCAAACCCAGAGCCGCGGTGCCTTGTGCCCCCTGCTCCCTCATCTTCCCAAACCCTCAAGGCCAAAGCCTGCGAGGCGGTTCGCCCGTGCAGCACGCAACGCCACCACCACACCGGGCGCAGCTATCGGCCGATGCCTACGATCTGCTCCGGGTGCTCGAATTCGATGGCGGAGGTTGCGATATTCGCGCCCTCATCCGGCGCATGGCATTGCCCCCAGATCGGCTGAAGGCTGCCATCGAGGAGGCCGAGAGGCTCGGTCGCGTGCGCGTGCGACCGCGCGCGGTCCGGCCAGGCCTGCCGGCAGAGCTTTGCCATATTGCAAGGGTGTCCATGACGCCGCTGGGCAGACGCTGGGGACTGCGGTGAGGCCTCTCACGCGCGATGATACGGGTGCCCGGACAGGATGGTGGCGGCGCGATAGAGCTGCTCCGCCAGAACGACGCGGGCGAGTGCATGCGGCAGAGTGATGGCGCCGAGCGAAAGCGTGAGCTTGGCCGCCGCGAGCACGGCCGGAGCATGGCCGTCGGGACCGCCGATCAGAATGGCGGCTGCCTTGGAGCCGTCGTCTCTCGCCCTGGCAAGGACCTGCGCAAAGGTGGCGCTGGTGAGCATCCGCCCATGCTCGTCGAGGGCAATCAAAGGATCGGCATCGCGGGCGAGCTTGAGCAGCGCCTCGCCCTCCTGGGCCTTGCGCTTGTCGGGCGAAGAGACACGGCTTTCCCCGATCTCGTGCCAGACGACCGGCGCGAAGCCAAGCCGCCTGGCCAAAGGCTCGAACCGGCCGCGGTATCGCTCAAGCAGCTCGCGCTCCGCACCGTCCTTCAGGCGGCCGACGGCGGCAACGATGAGGCGCATGACAAACTCCCCCGCCCCGGCAACTGCCGGCAGAGATGCCTCGATCGCCGCGCCCGGAGCCGGCGCGCTTCAGTGCGTCGTCGGATCGCTCGGGCGCTCGGCCGACCACATCTTCTCGAGGTTGTAGAACTCGCGAACCTCGGGACGAAAAACGTGGACGATGATGTCGCCGACGTCGATCAGCACCCAGTCGCACTGGGGCTGGCCCTCGATGCGAATGCGGCCGTAGCCGGCATCCTTGAGCTTGCGCTGGAGCTGGTCGGCGATCGCGCCAACGTGCCGGTCGGACCGGCCCGAGGCGATCACCATGTAGTCGCCGATGGATGACTTGGCCTTGATGTCGATCGCCACCACGTTCTCGGCTTTGGCGTCATCGAGCCAGGCCATGAGGTGGGCGAGCAGGGCTCCCGAGTCGTGTCTGGACACGAGTTCGGCCGGAGGCGTGCTCTCAAGAGCACCCTCAAGTGCTGTTGACATCTTGTGCTGGATATCCTTTCGCCATCAAACCCGTTGGGGTGGACGCGCACGAGACCCGATGCACCAGCTCGTGCGCTCACTGCGAGCTCGCGACGAGTACGGCGAGACTCGCTTGACAAAGATAAACGCTCGCCCCCCTGCCTTTCAAGAGGCAGGCGGTGCCCGTGTCAGCCGGCGGCGGCGGTGTCGCTCACCGGCGGCGCCTCGACTTTCGGCTGTTCGGCAGCCTCCGGGGCGGCCTTCCTCCAGGGCAGCTCGGAGGGCGCATGTACCCTTTTTGCAACGGATTGGCTGCGTGCTTTCGCCTTGTTGCGCAAGGCGGTCGAGGAAACATGCGACAGCGGCCCGGTCAGGAAGGTCCATGCCGGCGCCGGCATGTGTGCCAGCAACCTTGCCTCCGTCTCGGGGACGCGCTGGGCGGCAAAGGCCCGCGCGGCCTTCGATGCCAGCGCCTTCATGCGCCAGCCGGGCCGGTCCACCACCACCACCGGCACGGTCGTGAAGATCTCGCGCCAGTTGCGCCAGCGGTCGAAGCTCGCGAGGTTATCCGCGCCCATGATCCACACGAAGCGGACCAGCGGGCTGCGGCTCTTGAGGAAGGCGAGCGTGGAGGCCGTGTACGGGGTTGGCAGATCGACCTCGAAATCGGTGATCTCGATGCGCGGGTTCTTCGCCACCGCCCGGCACAGGACCATGCGCTCGGCGAGCGGCGCCTGGTCCGACCGCCGCTTGAGCGGATTGCCGGGTGAGACCACCCACCACACCTTGTCCAGCCCCAGGCGCTTCAGCGCGGTCTCGCTGATCAGGCGGTGTGCGGCATGGGGCGGGTTGAAGGAGCCGCCGAGCAGGCCGATGGTCTGGCCGGGAGCGGCAAGGGGAGGATGGGCCTTGATGCGGCCGAAATGCTTGGGAGGTGGGGCCATGTACTCACGCAACGGTTCACTGACGCGAGGGAGATAGTAGCGCGAGGACTTCGCCGCGCGAAAGGGCTTTGCCGCCAACGCCTTTGCCGCAGCTCCCTGGAGACGGCCCGTGACTTGTGCGGAGGCGAGCCGCGACGCTAGAGCGAGATCGTTCTTGATGGAAGCACTTGGCTTCCATTCAAGAACGTGAATCTCGCTCTACACCAAGGAAGCAGAGCAGGATTCACGCTTCAGCCGCGCCGTTGCTCATGGGGCGAGGTGATTCAATCTGAAGCGATCCTGCTCTAGTGTGGTGATTCCGAAGTCCGCTACCACCGTGCGACCAGCCTCCGAAGCGGACTTCGGAATCTGAACCACACTAGAATCATAGACTTGCTAGTGTCCTTTCGATCGCGAAGTTCGTTCGGAGCGTGCCGCAGATGGTGACGAACTTCGCGATCGGGACACTAGGGGCGGAAACGGGCCAAGAAATAGGCAAGATCGCCGAGGCCCGCATCGTCGAGGCCGCGCACGGCCTCCGCCATGGCCGCCTGGGTGCCGATGCGCGCGCCCGCGCGGTAGTCCTTGAGCGCCTTGAGCAGATAGGGCTCGTGCTGGCCGGCTACGCGCGGCATCTGCTCGCGCCCCGAGTAGTCGGCGTTGTGGCAGGACTGGCAGAAGCGCTGCTCGGCGAGCGCGGCGCCGCGCCGGTAGCGTGCCGGGTCGTCGATGGCGCGGGTTGCAGGCGGCGGGGCGGGAAGGCTGGCGACGTGGTCCGATATCGCCTGCAGGTCGGCATCGCTCATGGCCCTGGCGATGCGATTCATGTCGGCATGCTTGCGGCGCCCCTCGCGATAGAAGAACAGCTGGTACATGACGAACAGCTTGGGCTGTCCGGCGATCGAGGGAATGTCCGGGTTCTGCGATTGACCGTTCTCGCCATGGCAGGTCGCGCACTGCGCGATCTGCTCCCGGAGCGAAGCGGCCGGCGCGCGTTGGACACTCGGGAGCAGGAGCGCTGCGGCCAGCAGAGGCACGGAGGCGAGAAGCCGCCTCCGCGCACGGTGCGATGTGCTATCCGCCATACGAGACGCGGTAGATGGCGCCGTTGTGGTCGTCGGAGACCAGCAGGGAGCCGTCCGGCATCACCAGCAGGTCAACCGGGCGGCCGAGGTACTGGTTGTCCTTGACGAAGCCGGTCAGGAACGGCTGCACCGAGGTCACCTTGCCGCTAGCGTCGAGATACGCCACCGACACGTCGGCGTATTTCTTGGTGCGGTTCCACGGGCCGTGCCGGGCGATGAAGATGGCGCCGCGGTATTTGGCAGGGAACTTGTTGCCCGTGTAGAAGCGCATGCCGAGCGGGGCCGCGTGCGGGCCGAGCAGGGCAGCCGGCTTGGTGTAGTCGTCACACGACTTGCCCCAGCCGAACTCCGGATCCGTCATCAGGCCGGAATGGCAGTAGGGGAAGCCGAAGTGCTGGCTGCCGGGCTTGGTGATGCGGTTCAGCTCGTCGAGCGGCATGTCCTCGGACAGCCAGTCGCGCTGGTTGTCGGTGAACCACAGCTCGCCGGTCCTGGGATGGAAGTCGAAGCCGACCGTGTTGCGCACGCCGCGGGCGACCACCTCCACGCCGCTGCCGTCCGCGTTGATCTTGAAGATTTGCGCATGCGTGGCGGGCGGATCGCAGATGTTGCAGGGGGCGCCGATCGGCACGTAGAGCTTGCCGTCCGGACCGAACTTGATGAACTTCCACCCGTGAGGGACATCGCCCGGCAGCTTGTCGTAGACCACGACGGGCTGCGGCGGCTTGTCGAGGCTGTCCTCGATCTTGTCGTAGCGTGTAATCTGCTTGGGCGTGGCGACGTACAGCGAGCCGCCGCGGAACTCGATGCCGTTGGGCAGCATCAGGTCGCTGGCGATGGTCTTGACCTGGCGTTTGCCCTTCTCGCCGGTCACCGCGTAGATCTTGCCGGCGACGAACAGCGAGCTGACGAAGATGGTGCCCTTGTCGCCCCGGCGCAGCCCGCGCGCATCGAGGATGCCGCTGGCGTAGACTTCGACCTTGAAGCCCGGCGGCGCCTTGAGGACGGGTAGCTTGTCGGCCGGCGTGGGTACTGGTGGCGCCGCGACGGGAGCCATTTTCATGGCCGCATCGGTTTTCGGCCGCCCCTTGGCCCAGAACGGCTCCTCGTCCTTCTTCTCCTGCGCGGTGATGGCGGTGGCTGAAACGAGAATGGCGGCAAGCCCGGCGGCAAACCCCAAGCCGTGCCTGCTGTGCAGCGGACTCATGGCGTTCCTCCTCGAGTGAATGATTTTTTTGTCTTTTCGTAAGATCAGTGAAAGTGCGTCCCGGCGCGAAAATGCAGGTGCGCCGGGGAAGGCGAGGCTGTTTTGGTCCTCCCGTCTGTTGCGCAATGGCAAACAGCGTATCGTTCAGTGCAAAAGGATGGCAATAGCTCTCGCCATGCCGGCCTTCAACAGATCGAGATCAGCCCGGGACGCGGGCGATGGCCTCGACCTCGATCAGGAATTCGGGCTTCACCAGACGGTCGATGACGAGCAGCGTGTTGGGCGGGCATTTGCCGCCGGGAAAAAGCTTGGGAAACAAGGCCGACCGGGCAGACATGAAAGCCGGGATGTTGTCCGCCTTGGTGAGATAGGTTGTGAACTGAACGATCGACTCGAAGCCGGCGCCGAGGTCCTTCAGGATGGCCTCGAGGTTGGCGAACACGGCGTTCACCTGCGCGGCCATATCGCCCACGCCGACGGGAACGCCCTTGGCGTCGATCGCAACCTGGCCGGCGATGAAGGCAAGCTCGCCCGGCTGCATGCGTGCGACGTGCGAGTACATGCCCTGCACCGGCGGGGCGCTCGGCGGATTGACGTAAGTGACGCCTGACTTGCCTGCCATTTCTTCCTCCCTCGGACGTTTCCCTGGGGGCTCACGCCGCCCGCAGCCAAACGTGATTGTCGTGAAAGGCGGCGCCGCCGAAGGGCGCGACCTGGTCGGCGCTCGTCAGCGTATTGATGCCGCGGCCTCCTTCGAACTGGTCGTTGGGCGCAATGCTCTCGACGATGACGACACCGCGCTGCAGGCCGGCGAAGGCCTCCGCCGCAAGCGCGATCTCGCCGCGCTCGTTGCCCATGCGCACCCGCGCTCCGTCGGCGATGCCGAGCATGGCAAGGTCGTCGGGGTGCACCTTGACGCGCGGTGGGCCGGCCTTTGCACGGCTGGTGGGCGTCTCGTTGAAGGACGAGTTGAGGTAGTCCCGCGCCGGGCTGGTCGCGAGCCGGAACGGATGTTGAGGGTCCGCCTCCTCGATCACGTCCCAGTGGCCGGGCAGGCGCGGCATATCGCGGCCGAGGCCCCAGTCGTAGCTGCGCCCGGCCGGCACCTTGGGCCAGTCCGGCTTGAAGCGGAACTTGCGGTCGGGATAGCCGAAACCGTTCACGTAGTGCGACGTCTCGAAATCGGGTTGGCAGTCGATCCACTTCTTGGCTTCGAGCTCATCGAGTGTGCCCCAGCGCGAGTTGCGCAGCGTCCAGTCGATGATCTCGCGGGGCGTCATGTCGAAGCCGCGATGCTCGGCACCGACGCGCTTGGCCAAGCCGACGATGACCTCGTGGTTCGACCGGCACGCGCCCGGCGGCTCGATCAGCTTGGGCCCGAAGAGGATGCTTTGCTGGCCGCCGGCCTGATAGAGGTCGTCGTGCTCGAGGAACATGGTGGCCGGCAGCACGATGTCCGCCATCCGTGCCGTCGCCGTCATGAACTGCTCATGCACGCACGTGAACAAGTCCTCGCGTGCGAAGCCGGCCTTCACCTTGCGCTGCTCGGGTGCCACCTGCACCGGGTTCATGTTCTGGATGAACAGGGCGGTTACGGGCGGGCCGCCCTTGAGGTCGTAGGGATCGCCGGTGAGCACCGGACCGATGCGCGACATGTCAAGCGTGCGCACGCGCGGGTCGGCGACGTCCAGGCCTTCGATCAGCGACTTGTTCCAATGGAAGATGGCGCCGTTGTTGTGGAACGCGCCGCCGCCCTCGTGCAGCCAGGCTCCCGTGACGGTCGGGATGCACAGCGCCGCGTGCATGTTGTGGGCGCCGTTGCGCGAGCGTGCGAAGCCGTAGCCGAGGCGGAAGAAGCTGCGCGGCGTCGTGCCCACCATGCGCGCGAAAGTCTCGATCTCGGCGACGGCGAGGCCGGTGATGGCGCTGGCCCATTCCGGTGTCTTCGCCTTCACGTGCTGCTCGAGCTCATCCGGACAATCGGTGTATTTCTCGAGATAGGGCCGGTTGGCATGGCCGTCGCGGAAGAGAACGTGCATGACCGCGCAGGCCAGTGCGCCGTCCGTGCCGGGTCTCAGGCACAGCGCCAAGTCGGCCTGCTGCATGGTGCCGTTCTGATAGATATCGATGGCCACGATCCTGGCGCCGCGCTGCTTGCGGGCCCGCATGGCGTGAGTCATCACGTTGACCTGCGTGCTGACGGGATTGGTGCCCCAGATCACCACCAGATCGGATTGGGCCATCTCGCGCGGATCGGGCCCCGCGAGCCTGCCGGTGCCGGCGATGAAGCCGGTCCAGGCCAGCGTCGTGCAGATGGATTGGAACATCTGCGAGTAGCGCTTGGCATGGCGCAGCCGGTTGATGCCGTCGCGCATCAGAAGGCCCATGGTGCCGGCATAGTAGTAGGGCCAGACCGCCTCCGGGCCGTGCCGCCGCTCGGCGGCAAGCATGGCCTCGGCGGTGATGTCGAGGGCGTCATCCCAGGAGATGCGCTCAAATTGGCCGGAGCCCTTGGGGCCCTTGCGGCGCAACGGGTGCAGCAGCCGATCGGGATGATGGACGCGCTCGGCGTAGCGGGCGACCTTGGCGCAGATCACACCGGCCGTATAGCTGTTGTCCTTGGCGCCGTGCACGCGCCCGATGCGGTCCTTGCCCAGCAGCTCGACATCCAAGGCGCAGGTGGATGGACAGTCGTGGGGGCAGGCTGAGTGGCCGATGGCGATCTTGGCGGGTGCGTTCATGAAGGCTCCTGGCCGTTTCGTCGACAGCGTGACGCTATCCGAGTTCTCGATAGCGGCCAAGATTCCCCCGGCTGCCGGGCTAGCGGGGCATCAACGGCATGTCGGTATCGCCCGGCTTCAGGCCGCACTGCGTCAGCATGCAGTGCACCTGGCCGCGATGGTGGGTCTGGTGATTGAACATGTGCGCGACGAGCAGGGCACGGGGCTTGGTGATCTCGCGGCCCGCCGCGCCCGAGAACCAGGTCAGATCCCCTCTCAGCCAGCCGGCGTCGAGCCGGTCCGCCCAACCCATGATGGTCTCATCGAATGCCGCACGCTCCCGGCCAAGCTCGGCCCAATCCTCATGCTGGCCGACGGACAGGACGATGCTCGCAGCTTTCGGCGCGGGCGTCCCGGCGAACCGGCTCATCCAGATCTGGTCGCCCCAGAGAAGGTGGTTGAGCGTGCCATGGATGGAGCCGAAGAAGGCACCGCGCGGCGCCTTGCGCTCCTCATCGGAGAGCCGATCGGCTGCGCCGTACAGATTGCGGTTCTGCCAGCGATTATAGGCCGCCATGGCCTGCACGTAAGCAGGTGTGATCATGCCGCCTCTCCTTCATGCGGACCGCAGCCGATCGGCGCACGGCTCAGCCGACGATCTCTTCCGGCTTGAAATTGAGCGCGATCTCGATGGCGGCGTTCTCCGGGCTGTCGGACCCGTGCACGGAGTTGCGCTCAATGCTCTCGGCGAACTGCTTGCGGATGGTGCCGGTCTCCGCCTTGGCCGGATCGGTGACACCCATCACATCGCGGTATTTCTTGATCGCCCCCTCGCCTTCCAGAACCTGAACGACGATCGGTCCGGAGGTCATGAACCTCACGAGATCGCCGAAGAAGGGGCGGGCCTTATGAACCTCGTAGAATTTCTCGGCTTGGGCCGTGCTCCAGCGCACCCGCCTTTGCCCGATGATCCTGAGGCCGGCCTTCTCGATCACCGCATTGATCGCACCGGTCAGGTTGCGCGCGGTCGCATCCGGCTTGATGATGGAAAAGGTACGCTCGATGGCCATCCCGTGCTCCTTGACGAGTAATTTTCCCTTGGTGTGGCGCGGGTTATAGCTCGCGGCCGGCGACAGCTTCAAGTCGGCCCGACCCGCCGAGGTGCAAAACGCGTGCGGGTTGCCTTTGCACCGCCGCAACCGGTAGCTAAGTCATTGTCTTCCTGGACGATTGACGTTCGGCCCGCAATGATTTGAAGTTGGGCAGACGGGGAGGCAGACAGCATCTCGATTTGCCCGTAGTCCTCACGGTGAACGACGACGGCATTCGAGCTGCCTGAAAACGAGACGCATGCCAGCGCCGGCAACAGAAACGCAGTGGTATCTTGCTCGCGAGGGCCAGCAGTACGGCCCGCTGACGGATGCAGAGCTGACCAAGTTCATCGAGCTTGGGCATCTGCAGCCGACGGATCTGTTGTGGCGGGAGGGCTTTCCGGACTGGCGCCCGGCGATGGTGGTGTTTCCGGCGCCTGCGACAGCACCACGGCCTGCCACCGGTCCCCTGTTCACGAGCCCGGGCCCGGCTCAGGAAACCGCGGCTCGAAGGTCGGCGCGGGCCGGCAGCGAACGCGCCGTCCGCGCGGGCCGCGAGCAGCCTCGCACCGATGCGGGGGCTCATCGTGTCGGCGCCGAGGTGTCCGAGCACGGCCTGCGACAGGGCGCGCCTCGCGGCAAGGGCCGGGCGCGCGTGATCCTGGCGGTGCTGCTGCTCGCTGCCCTTGGCGCGGCCGGCTGGCTCGCCTATCCCCAACGCGACCGGCTCGTGAATTTCGTGACCTCGCTGACCTCCGGCGGCCTCTACGACGGCATGGATCGCAAGAGTCTGCAGGTTCCTCCGCTCGCCGGCCTCACTGGGTCTGCGACGGACATAGATGCGAAGATGCAAGTGACGGCGCTGTGGCGCGTCATCAAGCGCGAGTTTCCCGATTGGTATGCGGAGCGCCTGAAGGAAGCGGCTGCGCTTGCTGCCGCAAAGAAGAGCGAAGCGGAGGTCGGTCAACATCTGGCACGCGAGCTGGTCAAGCTGCGGCGCCAGCAGCTCGACAACGCGCTGTCAGCGGCTCTGCCGCGGCTGAAGAACCTCGCCCAGATGTTCCATACCAATCTGGTGCAGCTCAAGCAGCACTCGACGGAGGCGTGCTACGGCTTCATTTCGCAGGGCGAAGCCAGTCCGGTCGTCGTCAAGCTGCTGCAGGGATCGGACCACACCGAGCATCTGCAGGCGCAGTTGACCACGGTCTTTCTCGCCATCGCCGAGGGGCGCAAGACACCGCGCGTATATCCTCAGCCGCGCAAGACCGACTACGAGATGCTGGCCGCAAGCTTGACCAAGAAGGGCTGGACGCAGGCCGACCTGCAGCTCTTCTCAGACGACCGTGCGCTCGCTCGCGCAAGCCCTGAGAAGGTGTGTCAGCTGCTGCAGGATTGGTTTGCCGTTCAGCTTGCGATCAAGGACAGCGACGCGCAACTGCGGCTGCTGGTGGATTCTCTCAGACCGGTCGTTGCGGGCTGAAGCGCGGGTCACTGCCCAGCACGCGTGCTGTGCTCCCGGCCTGTTACGTGAACGCGGCTCATGAGACACACGTTGATATGATCAATGTGCGCGCCACCAAAGTGCCCGAAAGTCGCCACGGTTCGAGCGATGCTGTCGCCGCTCTTGCCGAGGCCGAGCCTGGAGGGGGTTCGGCGCCGATCCATCGGCAGGGGCCGGGGCGAGTTCCAGCGGGGCCCGGAAGGAGGATCGACATCCGGGGGCTCGCCTTCGTTGCTTCGTTTTCTTCATGATTTGGAGCCTTGGCACGAGATTCCGGGCTCGAAAAAAATCAAGTCCTCGATGCTTCGTTACGCACGGTATCCCCAGCGTGCAGACGCAAACGGGATTCAGTGTTGTGAGGCGGAGCGATCGCGGACTAGGTTGTGAGATAGGTGAGCCAACCCGCTGCGGCTCAGCGGGGTAGCTGCGGCGGCGACCGAGGGCCATGTGGTCGCTGCCCGCGCGGGTTGGCTCCCCTTTATCCGGCAAGGCCGAGGCCGACGCGATCGCCAGCAAATTGCTATTGCGCATGCGCAATGCTATCGGCACGATCCGAAACGCACGCCCGCCAACAATTCCTTCCGAAAGGCTCGCCGCAATGATGAAGCTGCTCTCGCACCCGGCCTCGCCCTACGGCCGCAAGGTGAAGATCGCTGCGGCCATGAAAGGGGTGAAGAGCCAGATCGAGGTGATTACCGTCGACACCAGCCTTCCCACCAATCCGGAGATCAACAAGGCCAATCCGCTTGGCAAGATCCCGGCCCTGATCGTTGACGGCGGCGCGCAGTTCTACGACAGTCACGTCATCTGCGAGTACCTGGACAGCCTGGCGCCGAGGCCCGTGCTGTTTCCGGCCACTGGCCCCGATCGCTGGAAGACGCTTACTCTCGGTGCCCTTGCCGATGGTATTCTCGATGCGGCGCTGCTGCTGGTTTACGAAAAGCGCTTTCGCCCGGAGGAGAAGTGGCATGAGCCGTGGATGGTGCGCCAGCGCTCCAAGATCGACCGGGCCCTCGACATCCTCGAGCAGAGCCCGCCGACATGGGCAGATGCTCCCGACTACGGCCATATCACAACGGCCTGTGCGCTCGGCTATCTCGACTTCCGCCACGAAGGCAGATGGCGCACGAACCATCCCAAGCTGATCGGTTGGCTCGATGCGTTCTCCAAGGCTGTGCCGGCTTTTGAGGAAACGCGGCCGCCCAAGGCTTAAGAGAAGCGGAAAGACCTTCGCGCGCTCACCTGCCGGTGTAGCGCGGCTTGCGCTTCTCGTTGAAGGCGTTGATGCCTTCCTGCCTGTCCTCGGTCACCACCGTGCGGTAATAGGTCTCCAGCTCGAAGGCATAGCCCGACATGCGGTCGAGCTCGGCCCCCTTGTCGATGGCCTTCTTGGCCTGCCGCACCGACACCGGCGCGTTGGCGGCGATGCGTCCAGCCACGGCAAGCACCTCTTCCATGAGCTGATCGTCGGGGCAAACCTTGTTGACAACGCCCCACGCGAGTGCCTGCTCGGCCGTGAAGGGTGCCCCCGTCAGCACGATCTCCTTGGCGCGGCGCACGCCGACGGCGCGCGGCAAATTCTGCGTGCCGGCGGCGCCGGGCATGATACCGAGTGTGACCTCGGTGAGCGCGAAGCGCGCGGACTGCGCTGCGTAGGCAAAGTCGGAGGCGAGCACCAGCTCCATGCCGCCGGCGTAGGCCGCGCCGTTCACGGCCGCGATGATCGGCACGGGGCACTCCATGATGGCCTTGAACGCCTGCTCGATGATGGCGTGCTGGCGGCGCCACTGCGCGTCCGTCATGCCTTTGCGCTCCTTGAGGTCGGCGCCCGTGCAGAAGCCGCGCGTGCCCTCGCCGGTGAGCACCATGCAAGCCGCCGTCTCCGGATCGACGTAGAAGCCGGCGAAGCAGTCGCGCAGCTCCTCCATCATGCGGGTGTTCATCGCATTGAGCGCCTCAGGGCGATTGAGCGTGACGACGCCCACCCGGTCCTGGCCGATCTCGAGTTTCAGAGTGTCGAATTTCCTGTCCTGCATCGTGCCTCAACGCGGTCTAGTTGAGATAATCTTCGGGCGTCTTGCGGTCCTTGCTCGCTTGCGCCTCGGCCAGATAATCGTCGGTCGTGCGCACGCGCGGCCGGGCCGCACCCTTGAATGGGTCGTTGCCGGACTCCGAGACTGCCGTGATGCGGCAGGTATCGCACATCTGGATGAGGCGGGCCTGCGCCTCGTTCTGGAACATCGCGTGCTTGCCCTTCAAGCGGTCGAGCACGCGCTCGACCGTCGCCCTGGTGCCGAACGGCTTGCCGCAACTGACGCAGTGGAATGGCTCCTCCGCCTTGATGACGTCAGGCGTCATGGCGGCGGGCGAGAAATTGTAGCGCGGCTCCAGCGTGATGACCTTCTCCGGGCAAGTGGCAACACAGATCCCGCATTGCACGCACGCGGCCTCGGTGAAGGCGACCTGCGGCCGTTCGGGATGGTCGGAAAGCGCATTGGCCGGACAGGCGCCGACGCACGAGAGGCACAGCGTGCAGCCTGCAACGTTGACCGAGATGCGTCCGTAGGGCGCGCCGGCGGGCAGCGCGATCAGCTCTGCGGGCGCGGGAGCCTTCTGCTTGAGCTTGCCCAGCGCCGTGCGTGCGATGTCGCGCTTGGTTCCGAGCACGGTGAACATCTGCTGATCGAGCGGCGGGAGGGACGGCAGGGTGTGCAGGAGGGTCTCGACGGTCTCGGGATCGCGCTCGTCGATGAGCCGTACGCGCGGGCCGGCGTAGCCAAGTCCGTCGAGGAGCGCTGCCGTCAACGCCGCCTGGGCCTCCAGCGCCGCAAGCTCTTCGGGATGCTCAGGCGGTGTAAGGATGACGATCTGCTCCGCGCCGAAGGCCAGGGCCGACGCCAGCGCATCATGGCCGAGCTGCAGCACGGAGAACAGCGAGACCGGCAGCACGTTGGCCGGCAGGCCCTTGCCAAGGCGGGCCATGACCGAAACGAGCGGCGCGCCGTGCTTCTCGTCGTGGAACAGCACAATCGGGCGCGCACCCCCGGCGGCATTGTACGTCTTGAGCAGCACGCCAAGCCTTGCAACGAGATCGCTCCGCCGTGGGAAGGCGTAGCTGACCGCGCCGGTCGGGCAGACTGCACTGCAGTTGCCGCAGCCGCCGCAGATCGCTGCATCGATGGCGACATGGTCGCCGGCCGGCGAGATGGCTCCGGTGGGACAATTGTCCAGGCACTTGGTGCAGCCGACCTTCTGGCTGCGCGCGTGCGCGCAGATGCCGGCGTCGTAGCTGACGTAGAGCGGCTTCTCGAACTCGCCGACGAGATCCGTCGCCTGCAGCATCGCACGAGCGACGGACGCGGGGTGATCAGGGTCGACCCGGATGTAGCCATCGCGCCGCCGGCCGTCGGCGAACAGGGGCTGTCCGCCGGACATGTCGAAGATGATGTCGCACGTCGAGCGCGCGCCGTTGCGCGGCATCACGAAGTCGAGCTTTGCCTTCGACGAGGGCAGCATCGGCGCGTAGCCGTCGACCTCGATCTGGAAGGCACCGAGGTGGCCGGAAGCCTTGCGGATGCGGCCCTTGTAGGTCGGCACCGAGGCGACGGCGGGCGGCAGCGCATCGGTAGCGTCGCTCAGCATCAGCGTGACGCTGAGACGGCTGGAAAGCTCGACGGCGGCATCAAGCGCAGCCTGACCGGCGCCGTAGACGAGGCACATGCCCTGCGATGTCAAGGTGGCGACACCGGTAGGCTTGGCTACCTGCGCCGCCTCGGCCAGCAGCGCCGCCATCTTCGGCAAGGCCGCGGCCTTGTCGCTGCACCAGCCGGCACGTTCGCGGATGTTGGTGAAGGTGAGCAGCCCGGCTTCGCCCTTCTCCTCGGCGACTTCGCGGAACAAGGGGGCTTCCTGCGTGCAGGCCACGTGCAGGGGGCTGCCCGACGCCAGGGCCTGCTCGAAGGCGGCAACCTGACTGCGGCACAGCTCGGAGTGCACCTGCAAAGGCTCATCGCGCGACAGCGCCTCGGCCAGCCGCCTGCCATCGATCTCCATGGTACGCTGGCAATTGCAGACGAGCAGCCGTTGGCTCTGGGCTGGGGCTGTCATGGCGTCTCCGTGCGGGGACACGGTGCACGATGGGCACCGGGCGCGATTCTCATGTTTTTAGAGGCACGTGTATCGTCTCGCAAAGATTATATAATGGGTTTTCGCCGCTTTGGCTCTGGTGCAAGAGGCTGCCGCTGATGGACCGCGTGCTGTCGATCCCGCTGGGCGTGGTCATCGCCCGTGAGAAGATCGATCACCCCTGGCAGGAATATCTGTGGCGGCCGGTGGCTGTCTTCCTCAATGCGCCTCAGGCTCCGCCATGGCGGGAGCTGAGGCGCGACCCGGCGTTCGTCCACTACCATGCCGCAACGCTGCCCCTGGAGCTGCACCCGAAGGAGACGGCAGGCTACCGGGCCAATCTGATCGACGGGGGCCCTTCCGTCTACGTTGTGCTGCGCGAAAAAGGGGAAGGGGCGGAGCCGCCCATCGAGGTCGCGCTGGTGACGGCATCGCCGCACGAGGCCGAGGCTTACGGGCACGGCGACGGAGAGACGGTCGGCGCGGTGGCCATGCCGGAGGCGGTGGTCGAGCTGATGGCCGAGTTCGTGGCCGAGCACCACGTCGAAGAGGTGTTCGTCAAGCGGCAGCGGCAGAAGCATCACAAGGCCGAGGAGCACCAGTTCGGGCAGGAGCCGCTTGACGTGCTGCGTCAACGCATGCGCCGGACAGAAACGAAAAGCCGCCAGGATGAATAGCAACGACGAGACATTCCTGAAGCGCTGGTCGCGCCGCAAGATCGAGGCCACGGAGTCGCCCGGGGGCTCCGAACCCGCAGCCGCCGAAGCACCGCCAACGGTGAAGGACGACGCGGAAGCGTTGCGGGACGGTGCAGCGGCCTCCGAGAAGCGCGTCCTGACGGAGGCCGACTTTGCCGACGTCGATTTCGACGCGCTCGACATGCAGTCGGACTACAAGCGCTTCCTCGAGCCCGGAGTGCCGGATTCCATCAAGTACAAGGCCCTGCGCAAGCTGTGGTCCTCCGACCCGATCTTCACGGCTATCGAGCCCTTCCAGGAATATGCCGGCGACTTCACCGACCAGGCCGTCGCCGTGCCGGGGGGCACACTCCAAACAGCCTACCGAATCGGCCGCGGTTTCATGACCGACGGGGAGGTGGCCGCAGGGGAAAAGCCTGGCAACCCGGAGACGGCCGGCGGGGGCGAGCGACCCGAGACTGCTGCAATGGCGCTCGCCATCCTGCCGCTGCGAGCGGCGGATCAACATGAGGCAGATGCCCTGCTACGTCAGCTCGAGGCATACCTCTCGCACATCTATCCCGGCGCCAGGCAGCGGGGCCCCGATCCCGCGGCGCAAATATTCCTGGCACGGCGCGGCAGCGCGGCGGTCGGCTGCGGAGCGCTCGTCGTGGGCACCGACGGCGAGGCTGAGATCTCACACGTGTTCGTTGCCCCTGATGCCCGGCGGCAGGCCGTCGGCCAGCAAATCGTCCAGTCGATCGAGGCGGCTGCGAAGGCGGCGGGTGCCAGCGTCGTCCGGGTCGCGCTGGGCCGACGCCAGCCGGAGGCCCTCGGCTTCCTCCGTGCATGCGGCTACGCCGAGCGCGGTCCATTCGGCCCGCACGAGGCGGGTCCGCTCAGCCTGTTCCTCGAGAAATGGATCGGCTGACGCCGCTTGCGGCGTCAGCCCCGGCACTCAATACCGGTAATGATCGGATTTGAACGGCCCCTGCGCCGGCACACCGATGTACTCCGCCTGGTCCGGCCGCAGCTTGGTGAGCTTGGCCCCGATCTTGTCGAGATGCAGCCGCGCCACCTTCTCATCAAGGTGCTTGGGCAGCGTATAGACCTTCCTCTCGTACTTGCCGGGGTTGGTGAACAGCTCGATCTGGGCCAGCGTCTGGTTGGTGAAGGAGGCCGACATGACGAACGAAGGATGGCCCATGGCGTTGCCGAGATTCACCAGCCGGCCCTCGGACAGCAGGATCATGCGCTTGCCGTCGGGGAAAGCGATCTCGTCGACCTGCGGCTTGATGTTGGTCCACTTCAGGTTGCGCAATGCCGCGACCTGGATCTCGTTGTCGAAATGCCCGATGTTGCAGACGATGGCGCGATCCTTCATCGCCCGCATGTGGTCGATGGTGATGACGTCCTTGTTGCCGGTGGCCGTGACGAAGATGTCGGCGCGCGGTGCGGCGTCCTCCATCGTGGTGACCTCGTAGCCTTCCATGGCCGCCTGCAGGGCGCAGATCGGATCGACCTCCGAGACGAGCACGCGGCAGCCGGCCTGACGCAGCGAGGCGGCCGAGCCTTTGCCGACATCGCCATAGCCCGCGACCATGGCGACCTTGCCGGCCATCATCACGTCGGTGCCGCGGCGAATGCCGTCGACGAGCGATTCACGGCAGCCGTAGAGATTGTCGAACTTCGACTTGGTGACGCTGTCGTTGACGTTGATGGCGGGCCACAGCAGCGTGCCCTTCTTCTGCATTTCATAGAGGCGATGCACGCCGGTGGTGGTCTCCTCGGAAACGCCCTTGATGGCCTTGCCGAGCTCGCCGAACCAGCCTTTGGGCTTGTCCTTCAGCGTCTGCTTGAGGAGAGCGAACAGGATTTCCTCCTCCTCCGAGCCCGGCTTGTCGAGGAACTTCACATCGCCGGCCTCGGCGCGCACGCCGAGGTGCACGAACAAGGTGGCATCGCCGCCGTCGTCGAGGATCATGTTCGGCATGCCCCCGTCGCCCCACTCGAACAGCTTGCGCGTGTAGTCCCAGTAGTCCTTGAGGCTCTCGCCTTTGACCGCGAACACCGGGATGCCCGCCGCTGCGATGGCGGCGGCCGCATGGTCCTGGGTGGAGTAGATATTGCACGAGACCCAGCGAATGTCGGCACCCAGCGCCTTCAGGGTCTCGATCAGAACCGCGGTCTGGATGGTCATGTGCAGGGAGCCGGCGATGCGGGCGCCTTTCAGGGGCTGTCTGGCCCCGTACTCCTCGCGGGTGGCCATCAGACCCGGCATCTCGGTTTCGGCGATGGAGATTTCCTTGCGCCCCCAGTCGGCGAGGCCAATGTCCTTCACGATGTAGTCGTTGCTACGCGCCATGAGCAATGTCCTGGAAGGTTGCGATCTGATCTCCGAACCCGGTCCGCCGCGCATAGCCCTCGGCCGCGGCGAGATCACGGACGACCCTGCACGAGCCGCCAGTCCGGGAACTGGGCCTGTTTAGCGGCTACGGGAGACGCGCGCAATAAAGATATAAAGAACTCGTTATGTCCCCGGGTTCTTGGCTAGCCTCCCAGCCAGCACGCTGATCCGTCGAGGTTGGATCGCGGCGGCTTGTGAAGTCGCGAGCAGCAACAAGTCGATACTCATGGTCAATATTACAATAATAACCACGCAACAATTTGAACAAAATTTGAATAGATTAAGTATATAAGTGAGCGCAAATATTTCTACACTACTGTAATTCCTTTACTGATCAGAAATATTTGCTGACTAGCCTCGGGCGGCGCTGAGTATGTCTGTTCAGGGGAGTCTATTCATGTCTGCGTCATGCCAGCAGCTGGACCACACTGCGCCGCCCCGGTCCGGCCCAGACAAGAGCCGCCACGGTAGACCATCCCGGCGCATCGGGCTTCTGCGCCGGTTCAGCCGGAACGAGGATGGCGGCGTCGCCATGCTTTTCGGTCTCCTCGTCATTCCCCTCACGGCATTTGTCGGCCTCGCCGTCGATTTCGGACGCGTCTACAGCATCGCATCGCACAACCAGGTCGCACTTGATTCGGCCGCGCTGGCGGCCGGGCGCGTCGCGCAGGTCGAGACGAGCGATGTCGTCAACAAGGCGTCGGCTGCGGCAACGACCTACTTCAACCAGTCCAAGCCCAAGGACGTCGTGATCTCGACGCTGGAATTCTCGCCGAATGCGGCGCAAACCCAGTTCACCGTCACGGCCACATCGTGGGTGCGTACGCCTTTCCTCGGCGCGCTCAACTTCCTCTTCCACCAGGGATCGGACGCTGCGGCCCCGGCGGGATGCCAGGGCAATCACTACGCCTGCATGAAGATCACCACCACAGCTACCGCCGAGCTGAAGGCCGGCGGCAATGGCGAGAGCAGCCTCGAGATTTCCATGGTGCTCGACGTCACCGGCTCGATGTCGGGATCGGCGGGATCGGGCCAAACGAAGCTCGAAGCGCTCAAGCTGGCGGCCAAGGATCTGATCGATATCGTCGTCTGGGATGATCAGAGCGGAGCCACGTCCAAGCTCGCGATCGTGCCGTTTGCCGACGCGGTCAACGTGGGGTCGGCAACGCTGGCCAATTCGGTTCGCGGAAATCTCAAGACCGGGAGCTGCCTGACAAGCTCCTCTCCGTGCACG
Source organism: Hyphomicrobiaceae bacterium (assembly GCA_008933705.1). GTDB lineage: Bacteria > Pseudomonadota > Alphaproteobacteria > Rhizobiales > Hyphomicrobiaceae > AWTP1-13. The sequence goes on along the minus strand of WBUN01000047.1, from coordinate 16,067 downwards.
AGCTGGACCTGGGGCACGCCGGCCACCTGGTACAAGTTCACCAAGGCCAGCGGCTCGGGCAGCTACACCTACAAGGTCTCCGACCGCTGTGTGAGCGAGCGGACCGGCACCAATGCCTATACGGACGTGGCACCGAGCGCGGCCGCCGACAAGATTGGGCCCGTGTACGCGGGAACGAACGGGACGACCGACTGCTCGATGGTCGATACGAGCGACGCCGAGATCAATTCCATCCAGCCGCTCTCCTCCGACAAGACCATGCTCAAGCGCCGCATCGACAAGCTGGACTATGCCGGCTCGACCGCCGGCCACATCGGCGCGGCGTGGGGCTGGTACATGCTCTCTCCCAACTGGGGCTCCTACTGGTCGTCCAGCAGCAGCATTCCGCAGCCGTACGGCACGGACAAGCTGAAGAAGATCATGATCCTGATGACGGACGGCGACTACAACACTCAGTTCTGCAAGGGCGCCCGGGCCAAGGATTCCTACAATGCGCTCATCAACTGCAACGGGACGAACGGCTCGTCGAATACGCAAGCCGCGACGTTGTGCACCAACATGAAGGCTAGTCCCAACAACGTCGAGATCTTCACCATCGGCTTCATGGTAAGCTCTTCGGCAAAGACCCGGCTGCAGGCGTGCGCCACGGACAGCTCGCACTACTATGACGCCAGCAGCGGCGACGCGCTTCGTGCCGCGTTCCGCGACATCGCGCTCAAGATCTCGACGCTGCGGCTGACGCAATAGCCGCGGGCGAGCACAAAGATCGGGGGCGCCGGCAACGGCGCCCTTCGCATTGTTGGCTCAGTTATCCTCCCCGAAGCCCGATTCGACGAGCGCCACCAGCGCTTCGATGGCTTCGGGCGCTTCGGGCCCCTCTGCCTCGAGCATGATGACGGCGCCGGGCCCAGCAGCCAGCATCATGAGGCCCATGATCGAGGTGCCACCCACCGTCTGGCCGTCGCGCATGACGCGCACCGTGGCGTCGAACCCCTCCGCGCACTTGACGAACTTGGCCGAAGCCCGAGCATGCAGGCCTTTGCGGTTGCGAATTGTGACCGCTGCGCTCGGTTTCTGCCTGTCCAACATGGTCTTCGGCCCTGCTCAGGGCTCGCCCGATAGTACCTGGCTCGCTATGGAGATGTATTTGCGGCCGGCCTCCTTGGCTGCCTTTACAGCTTCAGGAAGGGTCGCCTCGTTACGGATGCTGGCGAGCTTGATCAGCATTGGCAGGTTTATGCCGGCCAGAACCTCCGCGCCCGTCTCCCCCATCACCGATATGGCGAGATTGGAGGGGGTGCCTCCGAACATGTCGGTGAGCACCGCCACACCTTGTCCGCTGTCGACCCGGCGCACGGCCTCGATGAGCTCCATGCGCCGCAGTTCGACGTCGTCTTCCGGACCGATCGAGAAAGCCTCGAGCTTCTCCTGCCGGCCGACGACATGCTCGAGCGCCGCTCGAAATTCCCCGGCCAGCCCACCGTGGGCGACAATGATGACGCCGATCATATGCTGATGTGCATCCTCTCATGGGGGCACCTTGGCCGACGCTTCCCCATCGCACCGGCAGCTAGCCCCGAGGCGGCGCATGATGGTTCAGGCTGCCGTGCCGAGGCAAGGGGAAAGACGGCAGCGCCCAGAAGATCTATTGCGCCAAGCCCTTAGCCCGCGCCAGGGCCAGGGCCAGTTTGATCGGGGCCGAGGGTTCCCTGGGTGCAAGCCCCACCAGGGGCACATCAAGGCCCAGCAGACGCGTGGCGGCAGCGGGATCAGGCATGCGTTCCACATCCGTTTCGCTGATCAAATCCACGACCAGCACGAGCTCGGCCTCGGCGAGGGTCTTGATCTCGACAATGCCCACGCCGCGCACCTCCATCTTGCCGCGGATGGTCTCAGGTGCGCTGGCCAGAAGGCGAGAGCCCTCACGCCGGATGCGCACCTGATCGTCGGCAACCAGCAACGGCGGCTCCAGGGCGGCCGGTCCGCGCCGCGCCAGGAAGATGAAGCGCAGCGCAAGATCGGATTTGCCGGCTCCTGGCGGACCGCGCAGCAGGGCTGCGCGCTGTCCGAGCGCAACGCAGGTGCCATGCACCACCTCAAACGCGGCGGCCAAGCAGCTGCCCTCCCTTCGTCGCCGCGGTGTCTGCCCCCGGCAGCCTGACGATGAAGCGTGCACCAAGTATGCCCGGTTGGCGCCGCACCTTGAGAGCGGCATGGTCGGCATGCACTCTTGCGGTGGTGCCGGCCTCTCCCAAGCGGTTCTCTGCCCAGATGCGCCCCCCATAGGCGTTGACGATATCGCGCGAGATGCTCAGGCCGAGGCCCGAATTCTTGCCGAGGGTGTGATCAGTCTGGGGACGATCGGAATAGAAGCGGTCGAACACCGCCTCGAGCTGGCCAGGGGGAATGCCGGGTCCTTCGTCATCGACGACAATTTCGATCTCGGGGCCGAGGCGGCGCGCACGCACGGTCAATACCCCGTCTTCCGGGGAGAACGATATGGCATTGTCGAACAGGTTCGTAAGGACACGCCCCAGGCGGGCTTCGTGGCCACGCACCACGTAGGCGTCGGGGTTGCCCTGGGCCGGCGCAATCTCGAGCACCAGCCGGTCGGGGCCGAGGCGGTCGCGGAAGACGTCCACCACCGCACGCAGCACCTGGCGAATGTCGACCGGTTCGGTCTCCTCGAATGCCAGCTCCGCATCGAGCCGCGAAGCGCTGGCCACGTCGCTGATGAGCTTGTTGAGGCGCTTCAGCTCCTCTTGGATCTGCTGCACGAGCTGCTGCTGCTGGGCCGGCGTCTTGGCATAGGTGAGCGCCTCGGCCGTCGAACGGGCCGCAGTGAGGGGGTTCTTCAACTCGTGGGCAACGTCCTGGGCGAAACGCTCGCTCGCCTCGATGCGCCGATAGAGGGATTCCGTCATGCCGCGGAACGCGGCGGCCATCTGCCCCACTTCATCGGCGCGGTGCGCCAGCTCGGGCAGCTCATGACGTGCCTTGATGTTGTGACTGACGTTCTCCGCCGCTTCCGACAGCCTGCGCATGGGTCCCGCAATGGTGCGTGCCAGGAGGAAGGACGCGAGCAGCGTGGTGGCCAAAGCGAGCAGCGCAAGGCCGAAAATGACGTTGCGCTCTTCGGACAGAACCTCATCGATCTCGCCCGGGCGGGTGGAGAGCAGCAATACGCCCTGCACGGCCTTGCGATACTGGATGGGCACCGCCACCGAGACGATCTGCTCACCCTTGTCGTTGATCAGCAGCATCGGCGTCGTCGAGCCGCTGAGCGCCATGCGCACTTCCGGATAGGCCGTACCGTTGGCACCCCCGATCTCCCGGTAGACGGGCAGCTCTCCCCGCAGCAGCCAGGACAGGAAGCGTGTCCACGTGTTCTTGATCTTGGCCCGCTCCTGGTGCTCGCCGCCTGACGCGGTGTCATGGCGCGCCAGCTGCCGGCGCTGGAGGAGCTGCGCCGTGTCGATGATCAGCGTTCCGTCATGTGCATAGATGCGGGCGCGCGTGTCGGTCGCAGGTACCAGGCGGCGCAGGATCGGCGTCACGCGTTCAGGCGCGATGGACAATTGCAGCGCTGCAAAGCCGTCGTCGCGGAACGGGCTGCGGGCGCCCTCAACCTCCGGCAGCTTGTCGGGGTCCAGCACGATGCGCCCCGTTTCGACGGATGCATTGGCCGCAATGGCAGCGGCGATGATTTCGCCCTGGGCGCGCAGGCTCTCGCGCTTGGCCTCGATCAGCCAGGCGTGCGACTGGCTCAGGTAGAAGATTCCGCCGAGGAGGATCAAAAGCCCAATGATATTGGCGAAGATGATGCGACGCTGCAGGGTCCTGGTGACCAGCCGGATGAGCGGCCCATACGTCAGGAACTCGTAGAGCCCGCTGTGCCGAACGAAGGCACGAGCACCTGCAGTCACACGGGTGACGGCGGCAGCAAGCATGCGCACCGCCGCTCCGAAGGCCGCTAAGCTTCTTCTGAGCGTCTCCGTGGCGCCGGCGGCAAAGCGCGACCCGCCCGTCTCAACAGCCATCGCTGTTCCTTAGGGCTCACGCCTCCTTGAAGCGGTAACCGACGCCGTAGAGGGTCTCGATCACGTCGAAGTCGTCGTCGGCCTGCTTGAACTTCTTGCGCAGCCGCTTGATGTGGCTGTCGATGGTGCGATCGTCCACATAGACCTGATCGTCATAGGCCGCATCCATGAGAGCGTCGCGCGTCTTCACCACACCGGGCCGCGTCGCCAGAGCCTGCAGGATCAGGAACTCGGTCACGGTCAGCATGACCGGATGGCCGTCCCAGTGGCAGGTATGCCGCTCGGGGTCGAGCCTCAGCTTGCCTCTTTCCAGAACGCGCGCCGCCTCGGCCGCGGCGCCGCCCGGCTCCTTGGGCTGGAAGCGCCGCAGCACCGCCTTGACGCGCTCGACGACGAGGCGCTGCGAGAACGGCTTGGCGATGTAGTCGTCGGCGCCCATCTTCAGGCCGAACAACTCGTCGATCTCCTCGTCCTTGGAGGTGAGGAAGATCACCGGCATGTCGGTCATCTGGCGCAGGCGGCGAAGCAGCTCCATGCCGTCCATGCGCGGCATCTTGATGTCGAGGATGGCGAGATCCGCCGGCTCTTCGGTCAATGCTTCCAGCGCAGCGGCGCCATCACTATAAGTGCGCACCTTGTAGCCTTCGTTTTCCAGCGCCATGCCGAGCGAGGTGAGGATATTCCGCTCGTCGTCGACCAGAGCTATCGTGCTTTTCTCTTTCATAACCATTGGCATCCTCAACCGTAGCCGCGGAACGCCTTTATGGCTCCGTCGTGCACAAATTGTGGCGAGTCTATCGGGTTTAAGCCTATTGTCACCCGAATGCTCTAACCCCGCAACAGCGCCGCTTCCCGCCATGCCCGCAGACAATCCGCCGGCAGCCCCCTGGGCCCGGCCCGACGATCCGGCCCCAGTCGCCCGCCGCCTCATGCGTACGGCGCTGAAGGGCTCGTTGGCCACGCTCGATCGTGAGACTGGGCATCCATACCCTTCTCTGGTTCTTGTCGCAACCGAGCCCGATTCCACGCCGCTATTTCTCGTCTCTCGCTTGGCGCTGCACACGCGCAATCTCGAGCAGGATTGTCGCGCCGGCTTGCTGATCGATGGCACCGGAGGTCTGGGCGATCCCATGACTGGGGCGCGCCTGACGCTTGTCGGGGAGGTTCGGCGGACCGAGAGCCGGACGGCGCTGCGCCGGTTCCTTGCGCGTCATCCCTCTGCGGAGGGCTATGCGGGTTTCGCCGATTTCTCCCTCTTCGCCATGAAGATCGAAAAGGGGCATTTCATCGGCGGATTCGGGCGCATCGTCGATCTCAGTGCAGGGGTTCTCTTGACAGGCATTGCGCAAGCCGGCGACCTGGTCGCTGCGGAGCCCGACATCGTCAGCCATATGAACAAAGACCACGCCGATGCGATTGGCCTCTACGCCACGGCGCTTGCAGGCCAGGCGCCAGGGGCATGGCGAATGACCGGAATCGATCCGGGTGGGATCGATTTGCTGCACTGCAGCAACGCTGCTCGCATCGACTTCGCCAAACCTGCCTGCACCGCCAGCGAAGCGCGCGCGGCATTGGTCGGGTTGGTGCAGGAGGCGCGCGCGCGGTGCTCGCAAAATGCCCGACCGGATCAATAGAGATTTCCTCGAGCGGCATGTCGGGCAGTCGGACCGGGCCCATGGCAAGCAACAATTGTGCGGCAATGCCGCAGGTCGGAATTTCACACGATCGCATAAACCGTGTGCTCGCAAATGCATGGGGAGGAGGGAGGCTCAGGTGCACAAGGCGACGGAAATGTGTAATCTCGCCCTTCCGCTCCTCCTCTAGCGGTGTGCGCAAGCATGGCTGTGTCGGCGTGATGCCGTCCAGCTCACTCAATCTTATTACGGAAGTGGCAGCCGGCTTATGACGATCGAAACGTTCCCACTCGATATCTCGACGAAGATCCATCACAACACGCGCGAGGCCGAGCTGATCGAGCACGCCATCCGACATGGCGAGGCGCGCTTTGCCTCGACCGGCGCGCTTACCGTCGAGACAGGTGCCCATACCGGCCGGTCTGCCCAGGACAAGTTCACCGTTCGCGATGCCGCCACCGAGAACGCCATCTGGTGGGACAACAACAAGCCGATCACGCCGCAGGCGTTCGACCTGCTGCTGGCGGATTTCCGTGAGTATGCCAAGTCGCGCAAACTGTACGTGCAGGATCTGTTTGCCGGTGCTGATCCAGCCCACCGCCTGAACACGCGCGTGTTCATGGAGTATGCGTGGCATGCGCTGTTCATCCGCAGCCTGCTGCGCCGCCCCGAGGCTTCCGAGCTCGCCGGCTTCAAGCCCGAGTTCACGGTCGTTTGCCTGCCGAGCTTCAAGGCCGATCCCAAGCGCTATGGCGTTCGCACGGAGACCGTGATCGCCTGCAATTTCACCAAGCGGCTCGTGCTCATCGGCGGCAGTTCGTACGCGGGCGAGATCAAGAAGTCCGTGTTCACCTTCCTCAACTACGTGATGCCCGAGAAGAACGTGATGCCGATGCACTGCTCGGCCAACGTCGGCTCGGCGGGCGACAGTGCGGTCTTCTTCGGACTGTCGGGCACCGGCAAGACGACCCTTTCCGCCGATCCGAAGCGGACGCTGCTCGGCGATGACGAGCACGGCTGGTCCGACAACGGCGTCTACAACTTCGAAGGCGGCTGCTACGCCAAGACGATCCGCCTGTCCAAGGAGGCAGAACCCGAGATTTGGGCGGCATCCAACCGCTTCGGCACGGTGCTGGAGAACGTCATCCTCAAGCCCGACACGCGCGAGCCCGACTTCGACGACGGCCGGCTCACCGAGAACACCCGCTCGGCCTATCCGCTCGAATTCATTTCCAACGCCAGCAAGACAGGCACGGCGGGGCATCCCAAGAACATCGTCATGCTGACCGCCGATGCGTTCGGCATCATGCCGCCGATTGCGAAGCTGACCCCCAGCCAGGCCATGTATCATTTCCTGTCGGGCTACACCGCCAAGGTCGCCGGCACCGAGAAGGGCATGGGCAACGAACCGCAGGCGACGTTCTCAACCTGCTTCGGCGCCCCGTTCATGCCGCGCCATCCAAGCGTCTATGGCAACCTGCTGCGCCAGCTGATCGCCCAGCACAACGTCGACTGCTGGCTGGTCAACACGGGCTGGACCGGCGGCAAGTTCGGCACCGGCCGGCGCATGCCGATCAAGGCGACGCGGGCGCTGCTCGATGCGGCGCTCTCGGGCACGCTGAAGTCGCAGCCGATGCGAATCGATCCGGCGTTCGGTTTCCAGGTGCCGACGTCGCTGCCCGGTGTGGATCCCGCAGTCCTCAATCCCCGCGAGACGTGGGCGGACAAGGCGGCCTACGACGCCCAGGCCAAGGCCCTTGTCGACATGTTCAACAAGAACTTCGCCAAGTTCGAGCTGCATGTGGACGAGGATGTGCGCGCGGCCGCGCCGGCGTTGAAGCAGGCGGCGGAGTGATCGCGGGAAGTCTATCGCCTTAGCGCGAGCTTGAGTGCGGCGGCGGCGAATATCATTGCCGGAAGCACCCAGATCATGCCGCCGGTGGTGAGGTTCTCGCCGCCGGGCGTGAGGCAGCTTGGCTGCGCTTGGGCAATGCAGTCGCGCCACCTCCAATAGCGGAAATAGAAGAGCCCGCTGAACAGGAGGGAGAGGGCCACGCAGCCGCCGATCTGCAGTCGCCGCCAATCCATTGTCGCAACTCAGCGGAACTCGGCGGCGGTGAGCAAAGCCTGGAAGCGGATGCCGGCGGCCTTGAAGGTTTCGGCAGCGCCTTCCAGCCGGTCCACCACGGTAATCACACGCTCGATCACCGCGCCCTCAGCCTGCAGCGCGGCGATGGCCTTCATGGCCGACCCGCCGGTCGTGGTGACATCCTCCAGTACGACCACGCGCTTGCTCTGCAGGCTTTCTCCCGGAGCGAGACCTTCGACCAGCTTCATGGCGCCATGCTCCTTGGCCTGCTTGCGCACGAAGAAGGCGCGCAGGGGCCAGCCCCTGATCTGGCTGGCCACGGCCACTCCCGTCGCCAGTGGTACCGCGCCCATCTCCAGGCCGCCGACGAGGTCGACCTGCGAGCCGGCAAGAGCATCGAGAATGAGGGTTGCGATAAGGTGTGCCCCTTCGGGATCGAGCATGGTGGGCTTCATGTTGAAGTAGAAGTTCGACGTGCGCCCCGATGCCAGCTTCATCTCCGCCCCTGTGGAGAATGATCGCGCCTTGATGATCTCGATCAGGCGGGTCTTGGCTGGGTTGGCGGTGGCCATGGCGGGCGTCCTCGATAGCGATGTTGCCGAGCCATCCCCCGTCCCTGCCGCTCATGTCAAGCCGGCAGACGCGTGCTAAGGAGGATTGCTCACAGTCAGTGAAGACGAACATCGGACAGGATCAGGATGGCATGAAGGCACCACCCAACCGATCGGTATTCCCGCTGGCGGCCTACATCGACCCGACCGCACGGACCGCCGGCGAGGTTGAGATCGGCGAGGGCTCCAGCCTGTGGCCCTATGCCGTCATCCGGGCTGAAAGCCATTTCGTGCGCATCGGCCGGTTCAGCAATCTTCAGGACCACGTGATGGTGCACATCGGCTACCACACGCCGACGATCGTCGGTGACTACTGCTCGATCACACATCGCGTGGTGCTGCATGGGTGCACCGTGGGCGACAACTGCTTGATCGGCATCGGCGCCACCCTGATGGACGGCGTGGTGCTCGGCGAGAACTCGATCGTGGCCGGCCACAGCTTCCTGCGCGAGGGTACCGTGATCCCGCCCAACTCCATTGTCATGGGCACGCCCGCCAAGGTGGTGCGCACGGAGAACAGCTTCGTCGCCAATCGCGTCAACGCCATGCTCTATCACCGCAACGCCGTCTGCTACGCCCGCGGCGACCACAGGGGTTGGGACGGGCCGGAGTACGAGGTGCAGATGGCCGCATGGAAGGCCGAGATCGAGCGCGAGTTCGAAAGGCTATACGGCGGCAAGCCGCCTTCGGCGTAGCAGGACGGAGGCTGCGGACAAGCCGCGCACCGTCAATGCCCAGGCAGCACCAGCACCTTCGGCTCGCCCGGCAGCGTCGGCTGCGAGATCACCACCATTGGATCGCCCGCCATCTCGATCGGGAAGTCGCTGCGAATGCGATCGAGGAAGCGCTCGAGCGTGTATGGGTTGAAGTAATGCATCGGCAGGATCAGGCGGGCACGAAGCGACTTGAGCACCTCGACCATGCCGGTGGTGTCCATCGTGTAGCTGCCGTCGACGGGCACCATCACCACATCGAGCTGGCCGATGTGGGCGATCTGCTGCTCGGTCAGGGTGTGATGCAGATGCCCGAGATGGCCGATGCACATGCCGGCGATCTCGAAAATGAAAATGGAATTGCCATAGGCGATCGAGCCGCCGCTCCAATCGCGGATGTTGGTGGGCACGTTGCGCACGCGCACGTCACTGAGGGTGATGTCGTGCCTGGCCGGTCCGCCATCGGGGTTCCAGCCGCGCAGCACATGCCTGATGTCGGGATCCGGGAAATTCGAGTAGTGCGTAGTGTGCGCCCGGTTCATAGTGGCGATGTCGGGAACCACGGCAGGGCGCACATAGTCGTTGTAGTCCGTGGCGATCTTCACCCCGCCGGCGCTTTCGATCAGGAACGTTGCGTGGCCGACGAAGGTGAGCCGCACCTCCGTCTTCTTGAGGGCGACGGGTTGCACCGGATGCGGCGCTTGCGAGACGGCGAGGCAGCGATCCGCAAACTGGGCACGGGCTCCGTCGGTCCAGGGAATGGAGATGAGACCGACCAGTATTGTCACCAGAAAGCGCAGGCCGCTCATGCCCGGGCTCCTCAACACATCACTGATACCCCAAGAACATAGGACGGCCGCACAGCGCACGCCACCTCCGGAGGTCAGCGCAAGTGAAAGAGCACCGGCAACCACTGAACCTGCTGCAGCCAATCGATCACATCGCTGACGGGCACGGCGAGGAGGAACAGGCAAGCGTCGAGGAACGTGCGCCTTACCAGATGCGGCCGGACCAGCAGCTCGTCGGCCTCCCGCCACAATGTCGGGCGCGGCAAGAGGCGGGGCACGCGCGCGGCGTAGGCGGTGAACTCGTCTCGAAAGGTTGCCGCCAGGAACTGCTCCTCCTGTCGGGTCACGACAGAGAAGATGGCTGTGACGAGCGCGGCAAGAAGCAAAGTCATCGACAGGCTGCCGGCCTGTGCGCCGATTCCGGCCGCGCCGATGATGGTGAACATGTAGAGCGGATTGCGCACCACCGAGTAGGGCCCGAGGGTGACCAGCTGGCGTTTCTTGGAGCCGCCGATATAGAGCGTGCACCAGGTGCGACCGAGGATGCAGACCACGATCAACGCGAGCCCTGTCCTATGGATCAGGTCGTAGACGAGCGGATTGCTGACGCGCCACGCGGATTGGGTGATGAGGAGCACAACGCAGCACAACGCAACGCCGACCCGAAGCACGAGCTTGCGTCGGCGCTGCAGGCGTTGGAGGTCTTGGCCGTCCGAGGGCTTGATTCGCGAAACCACCATGTCGGTGTGTGTCCCATAGCGGCCATCGCAGTGCAAGGCAGTCTGGTGCCCGCCTGTGCGGCCTGCGGCAGAGCGCGAGAGCGGAACAGAAGGGGAAATACGGCTGCGCACCCTCTCGCCGCGACCCTGTCCGTGACATAATTTGACGCGATCTTACCGGCGGTCATTGAAGGAACGGAGCTTAGGAGTGCGCGGGATCTGGTTCCTCTGCCGCGGGGCGTCACCATGACGGATCGTCCATCGCCGGCGCGTGATGGCCGCCACCTGTGGCAGGACGACACGCGCTTGCCTCAGACCACGGACGGCGGGCCGGTCGCGAGTGTGCCTCGCGGACGACGCCCGTCCGCGCGGGCGCCGCAGCGGCGATGGCTTGCCGTGGGCGGCTACGCAGCTCTTGGGGTTGCATGCCTCGTTGCGGCCGCGGCTACGTTCCTGCTCGTTGCCGCCCCCGTCGACCTGCTTCGAGACCAGATCGTGCAGCAGGTGAAGGCGCGCACGGGGCGGGATCTGGCGGTTGCGGGACCGACGTCGATCACGTTCTTCCCGCGCCTGGCCGTGGCTCTGTCCGACGTCTCCTTATCAGCTCCGCCCGGCATGGGCGGGCCGCCCACGCTGGCGATGCCGAGACTTGACGTCGAGGTGCGCCCTTCGTCGCTCTGGTCGCGGCGGATTGCCGTCACGCGGCTCGTGCTCAACCGGCCGGCGATATCGCTGATCGTCGATGCTCAGGGGCGTCGCAGCTGGGAATTTGCCGCGGCCGCCACAGTGCGGACGCGTTACGCCCAGGCAACCGGCGCGACCGCTTCCGATGCCCGCGCCCTGCGGCTGGCGACGAACGGGGCGGACGTCGCTGCCGCCTTGCAGGCATTCGGGCCGGCGCATATCCGCGTCACGAACGGCACGGTGCGATACATCGATGAGCGTTCGGGGTCGAGGCACGAGATCGGCAACCTAGAGGCCGAGCTGGCCTTCAATGACGTTGCAGGCTCCCTTGAGAGCAAAGGAGAGCTTGTCTGGCGGGGCGAAAAGGTAACCTTTGAGGGCAGGCTGGGGTCACCCCGCGCGCTGTTGCAGGAGCGTCAGGCGGGCCTCAGGCTGCGTCTCGTCGGCCGGTCGTTCGAGGCGAATTTCGATGGCCGTCTCATGCTCGCCGAGGGCGTCGCGCTCGAAGGCACCTTGGACGCGAAGGCACCGTCGGTGGCCGCAGTCGCGCGCTGGCTCGGCAGCTCGCCTGGCAGCGAGCGCGAGTTCGGAGCACTGGCTCTGGGGAGCCGCGTTGTCGTCGCCAACGGGGAGATCGGCCTTCAGGATCTCAAAGCCGACGTCGGAGACAGCGCGCTCTCGGGCGAGCTTGCCATCGCGGGCAATGGCGCGCGTCCTCATGTCCGGGGCCGGTTGACGCTGTCGGAGCTCAATCTCGGGCGGCTGCTGGTGCGCTCCGGCGCACCCCGCGATAGAGGGGAGGCTCCGCAGGCTCAGCCACCCCAGAATGCAGCCCCGAATGCCATTGAGGACATCCTCCGGCGCGACAATGACGGTGCCACCCGCACCCAAGTGCGAGGCTTCACCAAGCGCTCCCCTGGGGGTGGCTGGAGCGACGACGTCTTCGACCTCGCCCCGCTGGGGATCGCGGATGCCGATCTCGCGCTCTCGGTCGACCGGGTGACCTACAAGGACGTGGCAACCGGGCCCAGCCGGCTGGCACTGGCCGTCAAGGACCGGGTCGCAACCATCACGATCGAGAACATGCAGCTCTACAGCGGCCGCGGACAGGGGCTCCTGACCCTCGACGGCAACGGCCCGGCGCCGGTTGCAGGCGTCAACTTGGAGCTCGCAGACGTGTCGATGGCGCCCCTGCTCAAGGACGCGCTGGGCTTTGACTGGCTCGACGGCAGAGGATACGTCAGGCTGGCGCTGGCCGGGCAAGGTGCCTCAGAGCGCCAGATCGTCGAGACGTTGAACGGCAAGGTCGAGTTGACGACCATCAGCGGAAGCATCGCCGGCTTCGATATTGCGAAGGCTCTCAAGGGTCTGGAGCGCGGGCGCCTCACCGCCCTGAAGACGGCACCCGGCGATGCGACGCCCTTCAGCGAGTTTGCGGGCACGTTTGTCATTGCCGGCGGCATTGCGCAGAACCAGGACATGCGCCTCATCAACCCGCACGTTCGCGTAACGGGTGCCGGCACCGCCAATCTGCCGCTACGTCAGATCGACTATACGGTGCGGCCGAAGATCGTTGCGGCGCAGCCGGTGGACCAGGATGCCATCGTAAATCTCGCCGGGCTCGAGGTGCCGGTGCGCATTTCCGGGCCGTGGGAGAAGCCATCCTTCACGCCTGAGCTCAATGGCGTGCTCAAGGACCCCGAGCAGGCAGGCGAGACGCTCAAGCAGATTGGTAAGAATCTGAAGTCGCAAGAGGTTCAGGATGCGTTGCGGGGGCTGCTCGGCGGCGGCGATGGCCAGCAGCGTGTAAAGCCGCGCGAACTCATCGAGAAGCTCCTCAAGAAAGACTGAGGAGCGGTGTCGGATTTCTCCGATTGAGCCTGCATGGAAACGAGCGTTCAAGAATTTGCGTCGCGACTGACTTTTCCCCTTGCGCCAGGGGGTGATTCGCCTCATATGACCGCTCTCCGGCCGCCTCTCGCCTCACCCGAGTCGAGGGGCGGCGGGTTATCTGTCTGCTGGTTGGGGAGGGGTCTCATGGCCTATACCGATTCCCTCTTCCAATTGGGGATGGACTTGACCCGTTCAAGCACCGCCCAAAAGGAAGATCATGGTCAAACCGCGCTCGGCGCGCACGATGACAGGAAAGACTACTTCGTAGAGCGTGACGGGGTCCGATTTGCCGGCACCCATCTGCTCATAGACTTGTTCGGCGCCAAGCGGCTTGACGATCTCAAGCACATCAAAGAGACGCTGACGCGTTGCGTGGAAGTGGCGGGCGCTACGCTCATCCACGTCCATCTGCACCATTTCACGCCCAATGGCGGCGTATCTGGTGTGGCGGTGCTGTCGGAAAGTCATATCAGCATCCATAGCTGGCCCGAGGCCGGCTATGCTGCGCTCGACGTCTTCATGTGCGGCGGTGCCAAGCCGCACGCGACGGTCGATGTGCTCAAGGCTGCCTTCGAGCCCGACAAGCTCATGGTGAAGGAGCACTTGCGCGCTCACGCCGTGGACGAGCGCAACTGGATCAAGGTGCCTGCCAAGGCGCCGACGCAGGCGGGCAAGAAGACGCCCGTCCGCGAGGCCAAGGCCAGGAAGGCAGCCTGAAAGCTGCGCCTTTGCAACGACATGGGGCGCGTGCGGCCACCGCGTCGCGCGCGCCCCTACCGTTCTCAATGCCGCGGACAAACGGTGTGTCATGACACGCTGGATCGAAGAGACGCTTCACCCGCATTGGCGTGTCGGCCTCGAGGCCTCGCGCGTTCTGCATGAGGCGGGAACCGGGCACCAGCACCTCGTCATCTTTGCAAACCCGACGTGGGGCACCGTGCTGATGCTCGACGGCGTCTGCCAGCTCACGACCAACGACGAGTTCGTCTATCACGAGATGATGGCGCATGTTCCGTTGATGGCGCTCGAAAAGCCCAAACGCGTGCTGGTGATCGGTGGCGGCGATGGCGGCGTCCTGCGGGAGGTGCTCAAGCATCCCTCGGTCACCAAGGCTGTCTTGTGCGAGATCGATCGCACGGTGATTGATGCCGTGCTTGCGCACATGCCCGAGGTGCCGGGCAAAGCTTTCGAGGATCAGCGCACCGAGGTCGTCATCGCCGACGGGCAAAAGTACGTCGCCGAGACCGACGAGCGCTTCGATGCCGTCATGGTCGACAGCTCCGAGCCGATCGGGCCCAGCGCGGCGTTGCACGCGCGCGAGTTCCTTGCCGGCTGCAAGCGCGCGCTCAAACCGGGCGGCGTGCTCGTCACGCAAAACGGGCTGCCGTTCCTCTTCCCGGAGCGCCTGCATGGCACCACGGCTGCTCTTGCTTCGCTGTTCAAGCGGGTCTCGCCCTACCTGTGCGTTCAGCCCAGCTATTTCGGTGGACCGTTTGCACTCAATTGGGCGAGCGACGACAAGCACCTCCTCAAGCTCGATGCCAAGGATCTGGAGAAACGGCGCCGGAAACGGGGCATCGATGAGCTGAAGTGCTGGACGCCGGAGGTGCACGTCGCTGCCTTCGCGCTGCCGGCCTATATGCAGAGCCTCGTTGACGGAGCCATCGCTCATGCGGAATGCGACGATGAGCAGAGCGCCAAGGTCGAAGCGCCTTCAGACGAGGCAAAGACCAGGACCAAGACGAAACAGCGCGAATGAGGCCTACCCGCGATCCAACCCCTTCTGTGCCAGCGCCGCGAGGTGCTCGGCCCAGCGCTTGTCGCGTTCGCGGTCCAGCAGGTCCAGATACGACCAGGCGTAGAGGCCCGTATCGTGGCCGTCGTCGAACACGATGCGTACGGCATAGTTGCCGACGGGCTTGAGCTCCTTGATCTTGACGTTGCGCTTGCGTGCAACCGTAACCCGCTGATCGGGCGAGTGACCCTGCACCTCGGCTGACGGGCTCATCACGCGCAGCATTTCGGCCGACAGGGTAAACGGCTTGCGGTCCTCGAATGCCACTGCCAGCGAGGCCCTGTCGCCACTGACCTCGAGCCGCGGCGGCTTGACGCGATGACCGAGTGCCGACTGCAGTTCCTCCCAGGCCCTGGCTGCGATCTCCCGGTAGATCTGCGCATGCGGGCTGTCAGGGCTGGTCGCAACGATCGGCTGGCCCTCGTCGGACTTGGCGCGGATGTCCATGTGCAGCGGCACGCCGCCGAGGAAGGGAATGCCCAGCTTGTCTGCTTCCATTTGCGCGCCGCCGTGACCGAAGATGTCGGAGCGCTCGCCGCACTTGGGGCAGATGAACGTGCTCATGTTCTCGATGATGCCGAGCACGGGCACATCGACCTTGCGGAACATGTTCAGCCCCTTGCGCGCGTCGATCAGCGCCAGGTCCTGCGGCGTCGAGACGATGATGGCGCCCGAGAGTGGCACTTGCTGAGCCATGGTGAGCTGCACGTCGCCTGTGCCGGGCGGCATGTCGATGATCAGCACGTCGAGTTCGCCCCATTCCACGTCACGCAGCATCTGCGTAAGCGCGGAGACCACCATGGGCCCGCGCCAGATGATGGGCGTACCCTCATCCACCAGGAAGCCCATCGACATGGCTTTGAGGCCGTAGGCCTCCAGGGGCCGAAGTCTGTTGCCTTGCGCCACTTGCGGGCGGCCGGTGAGCCCCAGCAGCCGGGGTTGGGAGGGTCCGTAGATGTCGGCGTCGAGAATGCCGGCACGCAGGCCGATGGCCTGCAGGCCCAGCGCCAGGTTGACGGCCGTCGTCGACTTGCCGACGCCGCCTTTGCCGGACGCCACGGCTATCATGTGCCTGATGCCGGCAACCTGTGCCATCTGGCG
>WBUN01000125.1 GCA_008933705.1 Hyphomicrobiaceae bacterium | reverse complement strand
TGGCTGCCGCCCCTCAAGGATTGGCCCTGGCGTCACATCATCGGCGTGCCGGCGCTGATCATCCTTGGCCTGATGGGCCACGCCGGCATCCCCGAATGGATGCAGCTCCTTGGGCTCAAGCCCTAGGTCTCTCGCCGCGAGGTCTCTGGCTGCTGAAGCATAGCGTAGAGCCTCGATGGAGGATGTCCGGGCGCCAAGAGGTTTTGCCCAAGTTTCAGCAGCTTGTCGACAGACTGACGCATTGCCTTCAGGCAAGTTATCTCTTGGCTCAACTGGGCGCGAAGTGCCGACAAGGATGGCACACCTTGCCATGCGCGCTTGTTGGCCGCATGATTCGACATCGGAGGACGCAGCCTTGAGGGTTGTCATGCGGGCGGGCGGAATTGGATTGAGATGGATCGGGCTTGCTGTTGTGTGCCTCCTCCCCACGGTACCGGGGGCATCTGCGGCCCCGCCGTTTGATTCTGTTCCGCGGCCTGATGCGAAGGGATCGCTCTTCCAGCGCGCGACGGTGACCTGCAAGGTGGAGCAGCGCGGCAGCACACGCATAACCTATTACTGCCAGGATGGTTACATCTGCGATTTCCCGGTGAGGAAGTGCCTTCCCGGTCCGGAGCTCAAGCGCAAGGCCGAGAAAGCGCTTGAAGAGGCAAGGAGGATGGCGCTCGAGAACAACCGGCGGTGGACGGCCGAGCAGGAGAAGGCGAACGCCAAGGTTGCTCCCTACACGAAGGGCAGCACCTACTATCGCTGGAACGGCGATCCGCGGATCATGCCTACGCCCCGCCGCGCGCCAGGCAGCGGCCTTCGCCCCACCCCTGCGCCCAACCGCAGCGCCACGCTGACGCGCCGCCTCCAGCAGGCGAACGTGCGGCGCGAGACACGCACGCAGGTCGTGACGCTCGTGTTGGCCGCGCTGCAGTTTCCGCCCGGCGATGCGAACCGGGCAAGCCTGGTGAAGGCGGCGCGCAAGCTGGTGCGGGAGAAGAAGATTCCGATCGACCTGGACGAGTATATCGATTGCGGCCCTGGGCGGGTCCAGAAAGTCGAGAACCACAAGGTCTACGAGCTGCGCTGGCGCGTGCCCGATATTCCCTTCGAGATCGCCAAGCGGGGTTTGTGCCCGCAGGAGAAGGGATCGGCCGAGTATGACGCGTGTGTGGCCTATCAGTTCGGCCAGGTGGTGATGGATGTGGAGCCGGACATCAAGGCGATCTGCAAGCTGCAGGAGAACGATTTCCAGGAGAAGGATCTGGCGGCGCTTGGCGAATGCGCCGAGCGCAAGTTCCACCATGCGTGGTCGCAGCGGCAAGGGCGGTTCTATCGGTTGGATAGCGGCATCGTCGTCGAGCCCGGCAAGCGCTGCACGCCGCCCGGAAAGGAGGCGCAAGACTCCATTCGCGACGAGTTGATCAAGATTATCGACGCCATGCCCGATACGCTGGACGCGCCGCCGCAGCCTGCGCCCAAGACGGACCCTCAGCATTCGCCAGATAGTCCCGCGCCGCAGGTGAAGCTCGCTACTTCGGCGGCGACCTCCGATGAGGATGAGGCGTTCTGCGCCTTCATCGCGCGCCGGGTGGTGCGCGGGGAGCTGACGCCCGGTGGCGGCACGCCCATTCCTGCCCAATGCCGTACGGCCGTAGATGCGGCCAAAACCTGCGTGGAGCAGAAATGCTCTATGGCTGACATCATCGACGAGCAGGAAAAAGCCAAGTCACTGCCCTGGGGCCTTGCCGACTATCAGGCCGTCGACCAGCTGGTGCTGACCGCTCCGCGATAGGGCGACCGGAGGACGTCATGTGGAAACAGGCATTCGGACTGATGCTCTGCGCCGTCGCCCTCGCCTGCCTTGCTCCCATGGGCGGCGTCTGGGCGGCCAGCCCTGAGACGTGGAAGGCCTGCGAAAATACCTACCCCGCCGATAAGAGCATTCCCGCGTGCACGCGGATCATCCAGGACAAGCGCGAGAGCGTCGCAGACCGCGTCAAGGCCCTCCGGCAGCGGGCTTACGGCCATGCGCTCAAGCAGAGCCATGAGCAGGCGCTCGCTGATCTGGCCGAGGCCCTGCGCCTCGATCCGATGGCGGTGACGATCTACGAGACGCGCGCCTACATGCGAAGCACCAAGCGGGACCTGGATGGCGCCATCGCCGACATGGATGAATCAATCCGCATCAAGGAGATGGGATACAAACTGCAAAGGCGCGCCGAGTACTACCGGGAGAAGGGCCAGGAGGAGCGCGCCCGGCAGGATCTTGAGCGGGCGGCCTCGGTGTACAGCGAGGAGACCGCGAAGGCGCCGGCGGAGGCGTTCTCCTATCTCGGCCGGAGCCAGGTGCGCGCGGAGCTTGGAAATGCCCGCGAAGCGCTCGATGACATGAACACCTTCATGCGCCTGCACAAGGAGGCCAACGCCTACTACAACCAACAGCGGGGCGACCTGTACATGAAACTCGGGGAATGGGCGAAGGCGATCGAGGATTATTCCGAAGCCCTGCGCCAGCAACCCGATAGTTCGGAGTTTGCATACCGGCGCGCGCTCGCATATCGCATGGCCGGCAATCCGAAGGCCGCAATCGCCGAGTACGACAAGCTCATCAAGAAAGGCTACGATCTGGCGGAAGCCCACAACTATCGAGGGCTCGCTTATGCCGCCCTCGGACGGTTCGACCGCGCCATCTTCGACTTCAAGCGGGCGATCGAGATATTTCCCGAAGGGGCAGCCGCCTACTACAATCGCGCGCAGGCGGCGCGGCTAGCCGGGCGGCGCGACGAGGCGATGGGCGACTACGCAAAGACGCTCGAGCTGGAACCTCATCACATCGCGGCCCGCCTCGGCCGCGCCAGGGCGCACATGGAGGCCGGCAACACCGATGGCGCGCAAGCCGATATCGCCGAAATTCTCCGCCATGAGCCGAACCTCGCCACCGCGCTTTACATGCACGGGCTTATACAGCGTTCAGCCGGACGTGCGGAAGCAGCGATCGGCGACTTCACGCGCGCCATCGAGCTCGATCCGGAGGTGGCCGATTTCGTGGGCGCGCGGGCCGTGACTCTTGCGGAGCGCGGGCTCCATGGCGAAGCGATCCGCGACTTCACCGATGCGCTGAAGCTCGCCCCGTTGCGTGCGGCGCTGTATAGCGCGCGTGCTGCGTCGCGCCTCCAGCGCGGCGAGCTCGCCGCGGCGCTCGACGATGCCAACCGGGCCCACCTGCTGGATGCCGATCTGGCTCCGGCCTACCTGGTACGTGCAGCCGTTCATGAGCGCGCGGACCGCGCGCGCGAGGCCGAGGCGGACCGGGTGGCTGCGAAGGAGGCCGATGCGCGTCGGAACGCACCCCGGCAGCCGCCGCTCGGGCCCATGCGCATTGTGATGAAGGGCAAGTATCAAGCCGACACCGGCGACTTCACCATGGCGTCCGTCTTCGAGGTGCGGCCCAACCAGATCGTCTACCACACGGCCGACAGCGGCAGCTTCGCGTTTGCATCGGGCGGCACGGCGCACAACAGCATGCCGGGGCTATGCAGCGGCAAGGCAACCGGCTCCCCACGCACGATGCAGGCGACCGGTACCATCAGGACGGACGTGATCGAGGTACGCTTCAGCTCCCGGCTGCACCACACGGTCGGCCCCTGCACGGGCATGTACTTCAACTTCGACGAGGCTTTCGAGATCGACGTCGCCGATGGGGGCTGCCGGTTTTCCTACGCGCAAATCAAAGACGTGTACGACTCCGGACCCAATCAAAGTTCCAAACCTCACATCACCGACGCACCATGCCTGATCGAGAAGATCAATTGACGGGCAACAGCCGATACGCGACGCGGTATCCCGAACCCCAGCTGGACGCTATCCCTGCAACCGCCGTGGAGTCCTTCGCTGGGGTCGGCTATCCGTTCCGCAGTGGGGCAATCCGCAAGAACGACGTGGGGCTCGACATCGGCTCAGGGTCCGGAATGGACGCTCTGATCGCGAGCGGGCTGGTCGGTTCGAGCGGGAAGGTCTACGGCCTCGACATGACCGCGGCCGTGACCTGCCCGTTTTCTTCGGGCCGCGCTTAACTTGAGACGACCACCTCTGTTGCTGGCTTCGCTTGCCCCTTTCGGGGCGGTTGTGCGACGGGGCGGAGCGCGGAGGCAGCGACGAGCGGGCGATGGGGAGTTCGGCTCTACGTCGAAGGCCAGGCAGGCCTGCTCGATGCGGTTGAGACGGAGACTGAGGATGATTTCATGTACTTTCGTGACTCCGTACATTTGGCGCTGGAGCACCACAAGCCGACCTTTTTCGGTCTACATCTTAGACAGGTCCAGCCAGCGGCAGTTGCACCGATGAGGGCGGAACCCGATAGTCATGATCAAAGAAATTGTGACCATTCGCGATGATGAAGGGCGTCAATGGACAGGGCCGCTCGTTGCTCTTGGCCGAATTGACAATCGCGGCTTGTTTCGGGGCGTCCTCACTGACGGCTGGTCGCTGCTGTTTCAATCTAGGAAGTACGTCACGATCAAGGTTGACGGCATTCTGCGGTCTGGTCGCGAAGTTCGCTCGAAAGAGGCATGAGCTCGGACGCCGCGGTGAACTTGACGACGAAGCCGTTCACCGAGCTGAAGATAGATTCTGCCAATCTGCCGCACGGCCGTCGGCGCGAGAGCCTTGGCGAGACATGCAAGAGCGGTTGCCACACGCATCGCTAAGTGGTTGGAATCACACGCCCCGCCCGCGGCAGTGAGGTGCTTTTTTTGGCAAACCCCTTTGACGATGCTGTGTTTTTTGGTTGCTTTGGGAGCAAGGGGTCGCGAGTTCGAATCCCGCTGCCCCGACCAGTTGCACTTGATGGCGCCCTCGGCAGGTGCCGAGATTGAGCTCAGCCGGGCACAACCCACAGCGCTTCGGATTCCTGCGCCTCTTCTTCTTGGTTGCTTTGGCGTGCGGCGTACATTGCACCCTGCCGGGCAACGAAGGGTGATGCCCGTGCGCGGGCTAGTCGTACTGAGTCACTTTGCCATGGGTACCGCCGACCGGGAATCAGCGATTTGACTGATTCCTTGGACGGGGGCGGCGATGGCGAAGAGGCGGGCGCGCACGAGCGGCGGGCGGTTGTCGGATTT
>WBUN01000046.1 GCA_008933705.1 Hyphomicrobiaceae bacterium | reverse complement strand
CGGTTTCGAAGCCGATGCGTGATACGGTCTGAGCCTCGACCGTCCCGAGGCCGAACACCTGGATCGGCACGTCCTTCTCAATCGCCGCCACGGTCACGGTGAGTGGGCGGCTCCACGTGTAGGCGGCGACGGCTCCCATTGCGGCAACGACCAAGGCTGCCCCAACCATCCACCGTGCATACGCGCGTCTTGGCATATCTTCCCCGACAACCCTGGCAGGCTTGTCTCGACCCAGGGAATTGGCCGCGCCTGAGCGGGGCCCGCCTTGACGGCGGTCAATCCTCGTCTGTCCCAAGCTTCAAGGAGTGGTGAGGGCAAGGGCCTGCGGCTGGGCGCGCTCCAGGCTGATACGGCGGACAAGTCGCGTCCTCAGCAGATGCTCCCCAGGAGCATCACTGGCGCTCAACAGAATGCCTCAAGCGTCACGGCTGGTAGGTCGACAGCGGGGGCTGGATTTGGCCGAGACCGACACGTCGTCTCCGCGCCGATCTAATGGCCTCTTGAGGCTGTGAGCGGTGGTAGATCCTTCGGTAAACCAGCGAGGCGTGCTCAAGAACGCGCAGTGGAAAGGCAACTTGCTGGTCATCGGCTTCAGCAGAGTTTGATGACGATTTAGACCTCATGTGATCTTGATACGCCTTACCGCTGGTGATCGGCCGATGGCGACTTTCCCGGGGGCTGGTCGTGGCTCTTCTGCTCTGTCCGTGATATGCTCAATGAGTCCCACACGTGCCGTCAGTCTGGACCGTAAAGGTGGCAGGCCACCGCGCGAGCATCTCTCATCCGCAGTGGCGGCGTCTCACAACGGCAGACGTCCATTGCCTTCGGACACCGCAGGCTGAATGGGCACCCCAATGCAGGATCGATGCTTCTGGGCGGCTCGTCTGGCAGGAGACCGATCCCGCGCGCCGTCTCCACCTCCGGATCAGGACGCGGCACGGCAGCCAGCAGGGCCTGGGTGTAGGGGTGGAGGGGCCTCTCGTACAGGGCATCGCGATCGGCGAGCTCAACAATGCGCCCGGCATACATCACGGCGACGCGGTCGCTGATGTGGCGGACGAGAGCGAGGTCGTGTGCAATGAACAATAGCGCCAACCCCGTGCGGCGCTTCAAGTCGACGAGGAGATTGATGATTTGGGCCTGAATGGAGACGTCGAGCGCCGACACGGGTTCGTCGCAAATGAGCAGCTTCGGCGAAACGGCAAGCGCTCGCGCGATGCTGATGCGCTGCCGCTGGCCTCCGGAGAATTCGTGCGGAAATCGGTCGCGCGTACCCGAATCCAGGCCAACCAGCTCCAGGAGCTCATCGACACGTCGAGCGCTTCCCCTGCCGTCGCCGGTCAGGCCGTGCACGACGAGCGGCTCCTCCAGGATCCGCCCGATCCTCATGCGCGGGTTGAGCGAGGCGAATGGGTCTTGGAAAATCATCTGCATGCCGCGTCGCAGTCTTCGCATGCGCGCACGACCGAGCCTTGTGATGTCGTGTCCATCAAATTCGATCCGGCCCCCGGAAAGATCGAGCATGCGCAGCACCGCCAGAGCCGTGGTCGACTTGCCGCTGCCGGTCTCTCCCACCAGCCCAAGGGTCTCGTTCTGGCGCAGCTCGAACGACACCCCATCGACGGCGCGTACACTGCCGATCCTACGCCGAACGATGCCGCGCCCCGTTACCGGAAACGCAACGCTGATATCCTTCACACGCAGGAGCGGTTTCTCACCGGTGGAAGTCGACAAAGCACGCCCCCCAGTGTTGGCCGCCCTTGTGCTCCAGAACTGGCCGCTCCCGTCGGCATCTCTCCATCGCGTGCGGGCAACGAGGATGGAAGGCGCAACCCGAAGGCAGGCGATTGAGACTCGGCGGCTGGCCCGGAATCGGCGTGAGCGCTCCCGTCGCTGGCCGATCGAGACGCGGCACGCAGGCAAGGAGCCCTCTGGTATAGGGGTGACCAGGCTGCCGGTAGACCTCACGGGCGCTCCCCGACTCGACGATCCTACCCGCATACATGATTGCGACGCGATCGGCATAGCGCGCCACGACACCAAGATCGTGCGTGACGAGGATGAGGGAGGCACCGCTTTGCCGGGTCAAGTCCTTCAGCAGGTTCAGGATCTGGGCCTGGACGGTCACGTCGAGCGCCGTGGTCGGCTCGTCGGCGATGACAAGCCGCGGCCTGCAGGCGAGCGCCATGGCCACCATCGCTCGCTGCCGCATGCCGCCGGAGAACTGATGTGGATATTGACCGCTGCGGCTCCGCGGGTCGGGGATCCGCACACTGCCGAGGAGTTCTTCGGCTCGGGACAGCGCCGACGGCCATGACAGCAACTCGTGACACTGGATTGGTTCCGCCACTTGCTTGCCTATGGTCAGCGCCGGGTTCCATGCGGACATCGGATCCTGGAAGATCATGGAGATCCGGTTGCCGCGAAGCTCGCGCATGCGTGACTCGGGCAGCCGCATCAGATCGCACCCCTCGAAGGTGACCTCGCTCGCAGAGGCTTGCGCCTTGCCGGCGGGAAGCAACCGCATCAAGGCCAGCGCAGTGGCCGTCTTGCCCGAGCCGCTCTCGCCGACCACGGCCAGGGTCTCTCCTTCTGCTACCTCAAAGGAGACACCGTCGACAGCTCGTAGGCAGGACGTTCGTCCGACAAACTCGACGGTGAGATCACGCACGCGCAGCAAGGGCGTGTCCGCAGCTGTTGCCATGATAGCCCTCAAAAGCCGAGGGTCTTCTTAAGGCTCTGGTCGATCCAGATGCGCGCATAGATGGGGCCTGGCCTGAGCGCGCCCGCGTAGCGTTCGCCGTTGTAGTTCTTCACCCACGGCCACCACGCCTCGTACTCGATAGGGGTGGGCAACAGGATATAGGGCGCTTTCTCCAGGACGCTGACGGTCATCTCGCGCACGGCCTCTATCCGTTCGCGCTCGTCCCGGATGTACTGCGCCCGCCGCAGCCGCTCGTCCAGAGCCGGATCGCGGTACCTGCTGGCATTCCAGAAGATGTTCGAGCTGAAGTGGCGAGACAGCGTGCTTATGGGCGTGATATGCGCGCTGGTCATCATGTAACCTGCAGCATGTTTGCTGTTCTTGAGCACGCTCGCGTAAGGCGCATACTCCATCGGCTTGATGTTGAGCGTCACGCCGACCTTCTGAAGATAGCCGGCAACCATGGCCAGCAGATCGAGATGATTGGAATTGTTGCCGCTCACCTGCACGTCGAAGACGAAGCCGGCCGGGTAGCCGGCCGCCCGCAACAGCTGCTTTGCGCGTTCGGGATCGTAGAGGAACAGCTCTTTGACCGAGGCGGGCATCTCCGCCAAGGGTTGATAATATCCCCGCCAGTCCCGGTACATGGGATGATTGAAGGGCTCGGCGTTGCCGCCGTAGTACTTGTCGACGATCTCCTGCCTGTTGATCGCCATGTTGACAGCCCGCCGAACCAGGATGCTGTCAAACGGCTTGGTGTCCATCCTGAGGGCAATGAACGTGCCGCTCGCACTCAGCCTGCGGTGCCAGACAAGCTGCGGTGAGCTTTGTTTCAAGGCCTCGACCGACTGCCACGGGATGTTGCGCAAGATGTCGAGCCTGCCAGTCCTCAGCGCCGCCTGCGCGCCCGCAGAGTCCTTGAGCACCGGATAGATCAGCTTGTCGACGAAGGGCAGTCTGTACGCCGTGCCGCCGATCCCCTCCTTCGCCCAATAGCCGGGGTTGCGGGCGTAAATGTAGGCGCTGCCATCGCGGTAGGACTCCAGCAGGAACGGCCCCGTGCCGATGGCGTTCTTCGGGCCCAGTAAGTCGAGCCTGGCGGCTTCCCTCGGGAGGATGCCGCAGTAGAGCCCATAGCCGAACCGGCGCGCCCATTCGGTGTTGTAGGCCTTGAGGTGGAACACAACCGTGTGCTCGTCCCGGGCCTCGATACGGTCGATGTACTCGTAATATTCCTTCAAGGCCTTTGGACTCGCGCGGACGCGATTGAAGCTGAACACGACGTCGTCGGCGACGAACTCGCGCGCCGTCATGACGCCAGGTTTGTCCGGCCACATCACGCCTTTGCGCAGCCGCACGACCAAGGTTAGTGGATCGCCCGTGAACTCCCAGCTCTCGGCCAGCTCTCCCTTGAGCACTCCATCGGGAATCCAGAAGCTGGACGTGAACCGGAACGTCCCGCCGCGCTCCGCCGACTTGGCGAGATCGGCGACGAAGAGGTGCTCCAAATAGGGGGCGTCATGGTTGATCTTCCAGTGCCAGTCAGCCGGGTCCCACGCTGTCGCCGACACGCCGCTGAACTCCGAACCCACGGTCAAGGTCCCGCCGTATTGCGGCGTCGCTGGCTCCTCTGCCGCGACTGCCGCCGCGACGCACAGCGCAAGGCTCAATGCAAGCACCTGTCGAGCTCTTGACAACACGGTTCCTCCCTGAGTCCATTCGCGGGACTCGCTTCTCTTATCTTCTTGCTGCTGCCCGGCGTCGCCTGGATGCCATGTGATGCGGGTCGAGCACGTCGCGCAGGCTGTCGCCCACGACGTTGATGCCGAAGACCACGATCAGAAGGCAGAGACCCGGCACGATCGCCAGCCAGGGCGCGGCGTACATGAAGTTGCGGCTGGTCCCGCCCAGCATGCCGCCCCAGCTCGGGGCCGGCGGCGGGATGCCGAGGCCCAAGAAGCTCAGCGCGGCCTCGGTCAGGATGGCTGAGCCTGTCCGCATCGTGAACAACAAGATCACCGGCGCCGCGATGTTGGGAAGCACGTAGTGCACGAGAATGCGCAGACTGCCTGCGCCCATGGCCTCTGCGGCGTGGACATAGAGGCTCTGGCGCGTTGCGAGCACGGCGCCGCGGACGATGCGCGAGCCGCTGATGCCGGAATTGATGCCCAGCACGAGAATGACCTGGACGAGCCCCGGGCCGATGATGGATACGGCTGCGATCAGCAGGATGAGGTCCGGGAAGCTCATCCAGGCATCGACGAAGCGCTGCGTCAGCAGATCAATGCGCTTGCCGAAGTATCCGCTGCTCAAGCCGATGACGAGGGCAACGAGGGTGGCAAGTGCAGCAGCGCCGAGCCCGACCGTGAGCGACAGTCTCGCGCCATGGAGAATGCGCGAGAGCATGTCTCGGCCGAGGTAATCCGTCCCCAAGGGAAAGGCGGTGGAGGGTGGTGACAGCCTGCTTGCGGGCATGATCTCGTTGGGCCCATAGGGTGCCAGCACATCCGCCAGCAGGGCGCACAGCAGGAATGCGAGCACGACCGCACCGCAGATGGCGCCCATCGGCTGAGCCGCCGCGAACCGCCCAAGCGGCCGCGCCGCCCTGCGTGCATAGTCAGCAAGGCCTGACCGGTTAGCTGTATCTGATCTTTGGATCGAGGAGCGCATAGGCCAGGTCGACGAGAAGGTTGGTGATCAGCACCGCGGCGCCGACGACGAGAAAGACGCCGACGACGATCGGGTAGTCGCGCCGTCCGGCGGCTTCCAGCAGAAGAAGGCCCATGCCGGGAATGGAGAAGATCTGCTCCATGATGACGGCGCCGCCGAACATGAGGGGCAGCTCGAGGCCGACCAGCGTCACCACCGGAATGAGCGCGTTGCGCAGGATGTGCCTGGTAACGATCGTCCGCTCCGGAAGCCCCTTGGCGCGGGCGGTGCGGACGAAGTCCTGCCGAAGCACCTCCAGCATCATTGCCCGCGTCATGCGCATCGTCACCGCGCCGAGGCCAAGCCCCATGATCCCGGCGGGTATCAGGTTCTGATAAAGATTGCGCAGCGGATCCTCGGAGAGGTGCACGTACACGAGGTCCGGCGACCAGCCCCACCAGATCGATGGCAGCACCACCACCATCGTTGCCAGCCAGAACGTCGGTTTCGCCATCACCAGGATCGCCGTCCACCGCGCAGCATAGTCAAACAGCGTGTCTTGGCGGACAGCAGCGTATGCGCCAGCCGGAATGCCGATGATGAGAGAGAGAATGATCGCCAGGCCACCCAGCTCCATCGTAACCGGCAGGCGCGAGAGGATGCTCTCCGTTACGGGTGCCCCGCTCCAGAGCGATCGTCCGAGACTGCCTTCTGTGACAATCTGGCCAAGCCACTTCAGGTACTGGACGTGAACGGGCCGATCCAGGCCGAGGGCACGCTCAAGCCCGTGGCGCGCCCCCACCTCGGAACCGGCCGTGGTGATGTCGGCGCTTTCCATCATCAGGTCGATGGTGCTGCCAGGAATTGCGCGGATGGACGCAAACACGATCATCGTCATGAAGAGGAACGTCACCGCCAGTGCGCCCAGGCGTCTGATCGTATACGCGAACATCGAGGCTCCTCACCGACCCCAGGACCTGTCATGGCCCACCGCGCATCTCGCAGCTGTCAGGCGCACGTGCGGGCGGACATTGGCTGTCAAGGCGCCAAGCCTCGCCTGATGGATGTCAGCATTTCCTTGCGCAGGAGCTCGAGGTTGATTTTGGGGTTGATGAGCCAGTGCGACACCGCTCCACGCAACGCCCCAATGATCATGATTGCTTGTGCTGCCGGATCGACGTCCGGCCGAATCTGACCGCGCTTGATTCCGGCGCGAATCTGCGCGCGCAAATATCGCTCAGCATCGTGGTTGTGCTGGGCGACGCTCTCGCGGATTTCCGGTGCGGAGGTGAAGGCCTCCGTTTGCAGCACCTGCGAGGCTCGAAAGGCGAATGCATCCCCTTTGGGCCGCGTCAGATAGAGATCGACAAAGCCCAGCACCGCATCGAGCCCTTCGCGGCACTCGGCCGCTTGCTTCATCCTGCGGGAGAACAGGCGCGACACGTGCTCCCACAGCGCTCTCACGAGGCCGTCTCTGTCGCGGAAGTAGACCGCCGGCAGCGCCCGGCTGTAACCGGCGGCTTCCCCGATCTCGGCCAGCGTCGTCCGGGCCACCCCCTTCTCGGCGATCAGCTTGAGGGCCGCCGTCAGGAGCTCGCGCTCTGCGACCGCCCGCCGCTCGGCCTGGGTGCGCCGCGGCCGCTTGCCCAACGTTCGAGCCATTGACACACCATCGCGTTCGACCACGCTCGTGTCAGCTGCAAACGCCTCGTCGTCGGCTGCTGCCGTTCTGCTGGGTTCGCTGCGCGCACCTCGTCTTGGCGTCATGGACCTACCTAATCACGCTGTTTCTTTGTTGTCAAACAAATATAAATGTTGAGTACCGGAGGTCAGCGCCCCTGCCATACCGGCTTGCGCTTCGCGGCGAACGCCCTCAGCCCCTCCTTGCGGTCTTCGGACTCGAGCGCGACCCGGGCGATCGGTCCCTGCTCGAGCCAGGCCGCCTCCTCGCTCCAGCTGCCAGCGTTGAAGACGATTTCCTTGGAGGCTGCCAGCGCCGTGGGTCCGTTGACGAGCAGCCTCTCCGCAAGCTCGAGCGCCTCTTCGAGGGCCCGACCCGGCTCGGCGAGGCGGTTCACTAGGCCGTATCGGTGGAAGAATTCCGCGTCCTTGAACTCGCCGGTGAGAGCCAGTTCCATGGCGAGGTGGTAAGGCATGCGTCTCGGGAGCCGGAACAGTCCGCCGCCGATAGCCACCACGTTGTGGCGCACTTCAGGAAGGCCCATCTTCGCATCCCGTGCGGCGACGATGAGGTCGCAGGCCAGGCACAATTCGAAGCCGCCGCCGACCGCATAGCCTTCGACAGCCGCGATCAGCGGCTTGCGCGGCGGCCGACGAAAGATGCCAAAGCCGCCGCGAGCGAGCGCAGGACGCTCCTCGCCACGCGCCCGGGCCTTGAGGTCGGCGCCCGCCGAGAAAGTTCCGCCCGCACCCGTGATCACGCCCACAAACGAGCTCGGCTCGCTGTCCAGCTCATCCATCGCCGCTTCCATGGCTTGGGAGGTCGCTGCGTCGAAGGCATTCTTTGCGTCCGGACGATTGATGGTCACGAGGAGAATGTGATCACGGCGCTCGGTCAGCACGCGTTGAGAGATATCTGTCATGTCTCGACCTCACAGGGCGAACGAGAAGCCGCCGTTGACGGGATAGGTCTGGCCGGTGACCCAATCGCTGGCCCCGGAAGCGAGGAACAGCACCATGTTGGCGATATCGGTGGGCTCCCCCAGGCGGCGGATGACATAGCGCTCGAGCGCCCTCTTGAGGCGTTCCGGCGCAGCCGCGTACCTGGCGCGGATGCCCGGCGTGCCGATCGCGGCAATGGCCACGTTGTTGGCGCGGATGTTGTAGCGAGCAAGGCTGCGGGCGACGGCACGCGTCAATCCTCCTGCACCGGCCTTGGCCGCGGAGTAGACCTCCAGCCCCGACTCGCCCATGCGGCCGGCATCCGAGATGACGGTGACCATGCGCCCAAACTGGCGCTGGATCATCCCAGGGATGCACGCTGCGCCACAGTTGAGGGGACCGTAGAAGTTGACCCCAATGAAGGAATTCCATTCGGCAGCGTCGGTCTCCCAGAACGGCTTGCGCGCATCGGCAGTCGGCTCGGCGCCGGCGTTGCCGGCATTGTTGACGAGGATGTCGACTCGACCGAACTCGCGTTCGGCCGCGGCCACCATGGCCTTGACGCTGTCGAGCTTGGTCACGTCGGCCTGGACGGCGATCGCCTTGCCACCAACCTCCCGGATCTCTCTCGCGACGCCTTCCGCCCGCTCGGCGAAGAAGTCGTTGACGATCACACCGCCCGCTCCGTGCTGAGCGAAGTGCAAGGCGATCTGCCGGCCCACGTTCTGGCCGGCACCGGTCACGAGGGCGATTTTTCCGCCGAGATCGAGGATGTCTGTCATCTTGCCTCCTTCCTTCAATTGCCTGTGCGCTTGCATCCCGGCGCTCACACCCGCTGCAGAATGTGCACGTAGCAGACCGCACCTACCCCGACCATGTGTGCGAGCCCGGTCCGTGCGTGCGGCTGCTGGCGCGCGCCCGCCTCGCCGCGAAGCTGCAGCGTGATCTCACCGATCTGTCCCAGTCCAGTCGGCCCGATCGGGTGCCCCATAGCGATCAAGCCGCCCGACGGGCTGATGGCGCACTTGCCGCCGATATCGAAGGCGCCTTCCTCGAGCATCGGAATGAACCGGCCCGGCTGGCAGATGCCAGTGGCCTCCGCGTACTCGATCTCCTCGATGGTGAACGCGTCGTGCAGCTCGACGACGTCGAGATCGGATGGTGCAATCTGCGCTTCCGCAAACGCTGCGGCCATTGCCGCCTGCGTGATGGCAGCATCTCGGTTCTCATCATGGCCCACCATCTCACTGTTTGCAGCCGACGCGACCACGCGAATGGTCCGGCTTGCGTCGATGCCGTAGCGCTTAACGCCGTCTTCCGAGGCAACGATCACCGCGGCGGCGCCTTCGCCGATCGGAGTGCATTGCAGGGAGGTCAGCGTGCCGGAGACCCGTTTGCCGCCCAGCACCTCCTCGAGCGTGCGCTCCTTCCGCCGCTGCGCATTCTCGTTCCTGGCGCCGTTGCGATGGTTCTTGACTGCCACCAGTGCAATGTCCTCGGGCCGGACTTTGTGGCGCTGTGCATACTCGCTCATGAGCAGGGCATAGTGGGTCGCCGGCACGATCGCGCTGCCTGTCAGGCTCTGCAGGCCGATCTGGCTCGAGGCTCTCAAGCGGTCCGACACCTTGTCGACGCCGACCGCGAGCACCACGTCGCTGAGGCCTGCAGCCACCTCGGTGCAAGCGAGCCGGAAGGCAGCAGAGCCGGACGCGGAGGCATTCTCGATGTGCACCAGCGGCCGGCCCAGGGCACCGAGATGGCGCAGCATCGGCCGACCGCACGCCATGCCCAAGCGGGCGGTGGCGACATAGGTCGACTCGACCGCCGGCCATTCCAGGCGCGCGTCCGCAAGCGCATCGCGGACAGCCTTGAGGCCCAGGGCCACGTACGGCGTTTCACTCGGGGGCTGGTAGCGATGCCAGCCGACCCCGACGACATAGACCGGACGCAAGCTCGACAGATGACGTGCCATGTCAGCGCCCTCCGGTGGCGTTGCGCGTAAGGCGAAGCGTCGGCCGGGTGCCGACCTCGCGCGGCACGCTCACGATTTCGGCGACCATGACGTCGCCGTGCCTCAACTCCGGGTCGACGGGCGGGTTGAGCAGGGCTCTTATGATGGGGCCATCATCGAGTGCGACGGCAACGACGGTAAAGGGCACCTTCGGTTCCGGACGGGCGTGAAGATGAACCTGCGCGAAGGCGATGAGCCGGCCGCGGCCTGCCAGCGGCGTGGTCTCGAGATGGCCGCCGTAGCGACCGCACTTCTCGCAGCCATAGGTCTGCATCGGGAAGAACACGTGCCCGCACGTACAACGGCCGCCGACGAGGGCGGGGCGGTCGGGAACCTGTTCCGTGCCGGTTGCAACGAAGAGCGGATGTCTTTCAGCGCTGGTCATGGGTAGCAGCTTCTCGTTCGCGGACTTGCCTTAGCGGAGCAGCGCCCGGGCGACGACCCGGTAGCGCTGGGTTTCGGTCGGCCCCTCGTAGATGCGCATCGTGCGCACGTGGCCGTACCAGTGAGCGAGCGGCGAATCGAATGACGCGCCTGACGCGCCATGCAGCTGAAGGGCGCGGTCGACGACGCGCCCCACCATCTCGCTGCCAAGGAACTTGACGAGCCCGGCTTCCACTCGCGTGTCCTCGCCTCGGTCGTTCTTCCACGCGGCGTGGTGGGTGACGAGCCGCGTCTGGTGCACATCGACCCAGGAGTCGACGATCATGGCTTGCACGGCCTGCTTGCGGGCCAGAGCCTCGCCGAAGGCGACGCGGGTCTTGGCGTGGTCGATCATCATGTCCACGCAGCGCTGGGCGATGCCGATCGCTTTGGCGCCGATGTTCATGCGCGCGGTCGACAACAGATCCTGTGCCGAGGCAAAGCCGGTGCCCGGCTTGCCGATCACGGCGTCATCGGAAACCTCCACGTTGTCGAAGAACAGCTCGTGGGTGGTCTTGGCACCTATCATCGGGATGGCGCGGCCAATCGTGAGACCTGGCACCCCACGATCGATGAGGAACAGTGTCATGCCCCCGTGCTGGCGACGCTCCTGATCGGTGACCGCGACGACGATGAAGAAGTCAGCCACCGCCGCAAAGGTGATGAACACCTTGGAGCCGTTGATCACCCACCCTGCGCCCTTGCGCGTCGCCATCGTGCGGATCTGGCCGCCGGGATCGGAGCCGCCGCTCGGCTCGGTTTGGGCGAACGCGTATCTCTTCTCACCTTTGAGAACAGGGTAGAGATACTTCTGCTTCTGGCGGTCATCGAGCCGCAGGAGGAAGCCCGGCACCCTGCCGCCGAACTGCAGCGGCACCAGGCACCGCTCGTTCTCCTCGGCGATCACCACGTTGTCGAGGGTCGACAGCGCCGCGCCGCCGTAGTCCTTGGGCAGGCTGAGCCCCCAGAGGCCCGCCTCCCTGGCCGCCTTGCGACCCGGCGCGAGATCAGACGGCGTGATCGTCTCGCCGCGCAAAACCTTTTGCTCGAGTGGCATCTGGTGCTTCTCGACCAGCTGCCGCACCAACTTCTGCAACGCCTTCGTCTCTTCCGGAAGCTCAAAGTCCATCGCCAGTCGTTCTCCTGTGCATATGGTCGGCGCCCGCCGCGGGGCAGCCGGCCGACAGCGGTTCGGTCAAGGCCGGTCTTTTCGGCTGGCGCAATGGGCCTGAGCGCTGGTCTTGTAGATCTGGCCCGTTTTGGCGCTCTTCTCGCCGGCTTTGCGCTCGGGAAGCCAGATGCAGCCGGCCGCCTTCGTGCAGGCATCCTGCGTGAGACCTTTGCAGTTGGTTTCGGCCGCCTGCGCCGGCAGAACCGAGGCCATTGCAAGGACAAAGAGGACGATGATGGTCCGCATATGGGGACACTCCATGGGGTTGGTCGCTGTGTTTCGTCTCGGCGCGCTTCCAAGGGGTGAGCGGCGGTCACGCACGACGCGCGGTGAACGGCCAGGTGCCGAACGCGCCGGCACTCACCGTGCCGGAAATCTCGTTGCCGCCGACTGTGCCAGCGAACTCAAGCGTCATCGGCGTAGGGCTTGCAATTGCCGCCCTAAAGAAAACGCCTTTGCCGTCAGCTCTGCCGTCAAAGATGTCCGTGGGTGTGCCTGCCTCCCCGGTGAGCTTACCCACTAGGGACCCGTCACCGCATTGGAGGACCAGCATCGACTTACGCTCGCCTCTGGGAGTCCGCATGCTCAGCTCCCAGGTACCGTCCGCTGACATGGTCTCATCCTCCTCGCCTGCTGCTGCCTTCTCTGCCCTTCATCACGGCGTCCACCGTTCGCCGCACATATTATTTGTTGTGAAACTAATAACATGTAGTATGGTGGCTGCTACGGAGTCAAGGGCGGATTCCTGCGGCGTGCGAATGGAGGGAGTGGAGGCAACAATGTTGAGAGACGTGCGCGTGCTGGAAATCTCAGCTGCGCCAACCATGCTCGCCGGTCAGATCCTGGGCGATCTCGGCGCCGACGTCGTCACCATCGAGCCGCCGGGCGGGGCCACAGGTCGCAGGCTCGAGCCCTTCATCGACAACATTCCCGGGCTCGATCGCAGCCTCACTTGGCAGGCCCTCAACAGGAACAAGCGCGGCATCACACTGCGCCATGACTGTGCCGATGGCCGCGCCCTGCTCGAGCGCCTCATCGAGCGCTGCGACATCGTCCTGGAGGCCGCCAGCGAGGATGGAAGCCTGCCGCTCGAAGGTCTCTCTCTGCCATCGAACGTGGTGCACTGCGCGACGACCGCGTTCTCCAAGTCTGGACCGAAGGCGGCCTACCGCGCCGAGGACCTCGTTCTCATGGCCGCGAGCGGCGCCCCCGCGCTGGCAGGGGACGCCGACCGTCCACCCGTGTTCTTTCCAGTTCCCCAGGCCATGATGGAAGCCGGCGCGGAAGCCGCAGTCGCGGCCCTTGCCGGGCTCGTGGCACGTGATCGTGATGGGCTGGGTCAGACCATCGACGTCTCGGTGAGGACCGCGGCAATGATGAGCGCATTGTCGCGGGCGTTCGCGGGCTTCTCGGGCGAAAAAGCGGTCACGCGATCCTCTGCCGTCGGCAGCGGCCTTACCGGCGGCCGCCTGGCTCCCAGCATGTATGCGTGCGCCGACGGCCACATGATGATCTCGGTGGTCTTCGGCGCAGGTTTCGTGGCGACGACGCGGCAGATCGCCAAGTGGGCGATTGACGAGGGCGCGCTTGGCGCCGAGTTCGCCCAAGCAGACTGGCTGACCACAGGCCGCAAGGCCTCGTCCGATCCAGCCGCACGCGCGAGCATCGATGCGCTCGTCGACGCCGTTAGCAGACTCTGCCTCACAAAGACCAAGGATGAGCTGACAGCAGCCGCTCGCCACTACGGCTTCATGGCCGCGCCGGTCATGACGATGGCCGATATCGCCAACTCGCACCAATACCGCAAGCGTGGGCTATTTGCGACCGTCGAGGCTACGGACCGGCGCAGCATCGATGTGCCGGCACGCTTCATCCAGTTCTCCAACTACCGCATCGACGTCCGACGCCCCGCCCCACGGCTGTCCGAGCACACCGCCGAACTCCTCATTGGTGAGCTCGGGCTGTCCACCACCGAAATTCAAGCCCTTTTCGTGCACGGGATCATCTGATGAGCGCGGCACTCGAAGGTACCAAAGTCATCGACATGGGCTGGCTTATGGTCGGCCCCGAAAGTGCCCGCTATCTCGCCGACCTCGGCGCCCAGGTCGTCAAGGCGGAAAGCAGCGTGAGAATCGACCCCCTCCGTACCCTCGGGCCGTTCAAGGATGGTCGCAGCGGACACAACAGGTCCCTGAGCTACCACGCCATCAACGCAGGAAAGCGCAGTGTCCTGCTCGATCTCAAGCACCCGAGAGGGATTGAAGCGTTCTTGAGACTCGTCCGCTGGGCGGATGTGCTGATCGAGAGCTTTGCCGCGGGCGTCATCGACAGTCTGGGCCTTTCCTTTGAAGAGCTACGGCAGCAGAACGCTAGGCTCATCATGGTCTCGACATCGCTGTTGGGCAGAACGGGCCCCGAAGCCAAGGGCACCAGCGGCACCGGCATCACCGGCTCCGCGTTTGCCGGCGCAACGAACCTGCTCGGCTGGCCCGATCGGGCGCCGTGCGGGCCCTACGGACCGTGGACGGATTCAGTCGCGCCGCGCTTCATCGTCGCGAGCATTATTGCCGCGCTCCGCCGGCGCCGCCGGACCGGCGAAGGTTGTTACCTCGACGCCGCACAAGCCGAGTGCGGCATCCAGTTTCTCCTACCCGCCTACTATGACTATGCGGTGAACGGCCGTGCTCCCGAACGCCGCGGCGCTGCCGGCTCGCCCTTGCGATGCCCGTCGGGCGTCTACCGCTGCGCGGGAGAGGATCGCTGGGTAGCGATCGACGCATCCTGCGATGCGCAGTGGCAAGCATTTCGCCGCGTCGTCGGCGAACCTCTTGCGCGAGGCGAGCTCGACACGCTCGTCGGCCGCCTGCGTCATCGCGAGGAAATCGATGGAGCAATCGGCGCCTGGACCGAGGGCAAGACGTCGCACGAGATCGAGGGCGAGCTGCAGGCGGTTGGCGTGGCTGCCCACGTCGTCTCGACCTCGCAGGACCTCGCCGACGATGAGGACCTTCATCGCGAGAGCTACTTCCGATCGATTCACGACCCTGAAGTCGGCGACGCCATCACGCGTGGACCGACATTCCGCTTGCATCGGACGCCGCATGTCCCGACCAAGGCAGGTCCCCGGCTCGGCGACTCCAGCCGCGAGATCCTTATGACGATGGCCGGGTATTCGGCGTCCGAGATCGACGCGCTCGAGCGCGATGGTGCAATCCGGTAGGCCAAGTTTCGTCATGCAAGTCTTCAAGAGACGCACTGCGATCCCGATTCTCAAGAGTGCACGATGCAGGCAGTCGTCGGCGAGCAGCGCATGCCGGGAGCAGGCTCAGGGTTTTCGGACCATGGATTAATTGAGAGACTGCCCTCCTGGATGGAGGGAAGCATGCGCAAGACAAGGTTCACGGACGAGCAGATGGTGGCGATCCTGCGCGAGGCGGATCGCGAGCCGATCGCGGTGGTGGCCAAGCGTCACGGCGTCTCGGAGCAGACGATCTACACGTGGCGCAAGCGGTTCGGGACGTTCCAGGCCGACGATGTGCGGCGGCTGCGGCAGCTGGAGGCGGAGAACGGGCGGCTGAAGAAGCTGGTCGCCGAGCGCGACCTGGAGATCGAGGTGATGAAGGAGATCAACGCAAAAAAATGGTGAGCGTGCCGGCTCGCCGATCGCAAGTGGCATTCGCGCCGGGCCGGGGCCTGTCGCAGCGGCGGGCCTGCACGCTGGTCAAAGTTGGCCGCTCGGCGTTGCGCTATCGCTCGTTGAGGGCAGAGAAGGATGCACCCGTTCTGGCTCGGATGAGTGAGCTTGCGGCGCAGTACCCGCGCTACGGCTACCGGCGGGTTCGCATCTTTCTCGGCCGCGACGGCCACCAGATGAGCTTCGGTCGGGCCTATCGGCTGTGGCGGGCGGCGAAGCTGCAGGTGCCGAGAAAGCGGCCGCGCAAGCGCGTTGCCAGCGGCCGGCCGCGTCCGCAGGCGCCAACCGGGGCGAACCAGGTGTGGAGCTACGACTTCGTGTTCGACTGGTGTGCGAATGGGCAGAAGCTCAAGTGCCTGACGGTGACCGACGAGTGGACCAAGGAGGGACTGGCGATCGAGGTCGACGGGCGCATCCGCTCGGCCCGCGTGATCGAGGTGCTGTCGCGGCTCGTATCCGAGCGCGGTGCACCGCTCAATCTTCGTTCCGACAACGGCCCCGAATTTGTCAGTCGCGCGCTGCTGAAGTGGATCGTCGATCAGGGCATCGGCACGGCATTGATCGATCCCGGCAAGCCCTGGCAGAATGGCGCCACGGAGAGCCTGATCGGCAAGTTCCGCGACGAGTGCCTATCGCTGGAGTGGTTCCGCTCGCGGACGGAGGCGAAGGTGGTGATCGAGAGCTGGCGTCGGCATTACAACGAGGTGCGTCCTCACTCGAGCCTGGGCTACCTCACGCCGGCCGAGTTCGTGGCGAAGATTGCAAGCCAAGACGCAGCGTCGCGACCAGCAACGGGTCGAACCGCTGCGGTATGTGGAGCCTCCGCGCTCCGACCCGTTGCATCAGCGTCCCGCAAGGGGCAAGCGAAGCATCAACCGAGGGCGGAGTTCTCAAGCTAGCCGTGGCCCGAAGAAACAGGGCAGGTGCTCGCCTATCTGTCGCGCTACACCCACCGCATCGCCATCTCCAACCGTCGCCTCCTCGCCCTCGACGACAGCCACGTCGCCTTCACATGGCGCGACTACGCCCACGGCAGCGCGCGCAAGATCATGCGTCTGGATGCGCACGAGTTCCTGCGCCGCTTCCTGCTGCACGTGCTCCCCGACGGCTTCCAGCGCATCCGCCACTACGGCTTCCTCGCCAACGGCCATCGCCGGGCGAAGCTCGCCGCCATCCGCAGCCTGCTCGCCGTTTCGCCAGCGTCGACGGCCTCGGCGGTCGACGATCAGTCGACCACATGTGAGCCGGACGAGCCTAGTGTCCCCTGCCCCTGCTGTGGCGGCACCATGACCATCGTCGAAGTCCTGCCGGGCCCACGCCGCCGCCCACGCCGCCGCCCACGCCGCCGCCCATGGCCGAGGCTGGACACGTCATGAGAGCAGGGCCGCCACGCACCACCCGGCCCGAGGCGGTCGCCGCGCCGCATCGCCGACGAAACCTGGGCGACGACGAACATGACCCGCCGCTATGGCCGCGCGCGCCGCGGGCAGCGCCTCGTTGCCGCCGTTCCGCACGGCCACTGGAAGACGACGACCTTCATCGGCGCCCTGACCGCGGATAGACTGACGGCACCGGCCGTCATCGACGGCGCCGTCAACGGCGAGATCTTCCTCGCCTGGGTCGAGCAGGTGCTCGTGCCCACGCTGGCACCCGGCAAGATCGTCGTGATGGACAACCTGTCGAGCCACAAGATCGAAGGTGCCCGCGCCGCCATCGAGGCGACGGGCGCCGAGCTGCGCTATCTGCCGCCCTACTCGCCAGACCTCAACCCCATCGAGCAGGTCTTTGCCAAGCTCAAGGCACTGCTGCGCAAGATCGCAGCTCGCTCCGTCGAAGCCCTCTGGACCGCCGTCGGCCAACTCGTCGGACAGTTCGCACCGGGCGAATGCGCCAACTACCTCCGCCACTCAGGCTATGTACGGTCGACCTGAAGCGGCTCTAGCGCCGTTTCGGCGTCAGCGGCAGGGCGATCGACGACTTGATCTCCTTGAGGATGACGTTCGTCCGCACGTGGCGAATGCCGGGCAGCCGGAACACGAACGTGTCGAGGAAATGATTGTAGGCCGCCATGTCGCGCACGACCACGCGCAGGTGGTAGTCGGCATCGCCCGTGGTTGCGAAGCAGTCGAGCACCTCCTGCCTGTCGCGCACGCGCGAGACGAACTGATCGACGAAGCGGTGATCGTGCCGCTCCAGCGAGACGTGGATGATGGCGGACATGGCAAAGCCCGCCCGTTCCCGGTCGACCAGCGCCGCGTAGCCCTGGATGACGCCCTGCTCCTCGAGCGCGCGCACCCGGCGCCAGCACGCCGAGGTCGACATGCCCACACGGTCGGCCAGCTCCTGATTGGTCGAGCGCCCGTCGCGCTGCAGCTCGGCCAGGATGTGCGCGTCTTGGGCCTCCATGGCCAACACCTCTCGTCGATCTGGTAGATTGTACCCGCAGGAAGGGAGAATCGGCAAATTATTGCATGAGAATGCGCGAATCTGGTCAGATCTGGTCACTCCAACCACGAAAATCGGATCATGCTGCCTGTCGCTAGGGTGCGCCGCGACGCCCGGGAGCTTCAGCATGGCCGACCAGTCCTCGTGCGCCCACTACGCTCTGGCCGACCGCTACACGCGGACCGCGGGTCGCGTGTTTCTGACCGGGACGCAGGCGCTCGTGCGCATCGCATTGGATCAGGCGCGCCGGGATCGCGCCGCCGGTCTCAGGACGGCCGGGTTCGTCTCCGGCTATCGCGGTTCGCCGCTCGGCGGCGTCGACCAGGAGATGTGGCGGGCCGAGGCGCTTCTGGCGCAGCACCGCATCGAGTTCCTGCCGGCGGTCAACGAGGACCTCGCTGCCACGGCCGTGCTCGGCTCGCAGCAGGTGGAAAGCGATCCGCGGCGCGAGGTCGAGGGCGTGTTCGCGCTCTGGTACGGCAAGGGACCCGGCGTCGACCGCGCGGGCGACGCGCTCAAGCACGGCAATGCCTACGGCTCCTCGCCGCTGGGCGGGGTTCTGGTCGTGGCGGGAGACGATCACGGCTGCGTCTCCTCCTCGATGCCGCATCAGTCGGACGTGGCCTTCATGAGCTGGTTCATGCCGACGCTGAACCCGGCGAGCGTCGCCGAGTACCTGTCCTTCGGTGCCTACGGCTACGCGCTCAGCCGCTTCTCCGGCATGTGGGTGGGCTTCAAGGCGGTGTCGGAGACGGTCGAATCCGCAGCCTCGGTCGAGCTGACGGCGCCGCGGCAGTTCAATACGCCGCCATTCGATGCTCCTCGCGGAGGCCTGCACTACCGCTGGCTCGATCTGCCCGGCCCCCAGATCGAGGAGCGCATGGAGGCCAAGAAGCACGCCGTCTACGCCTTCGCACGGGTCAATCCGATCGACCAGGCCGTCTACGCCAATCCGCGCGCAACCTACGGCATCGTGACGACCGGCAAGGGCCACCTGGACCTCCTGGAGGCGCTGAGGCTGCTCGGCCTCGACGAGGCCGCGTGCCGCCGCATCGGCATCGACATCTATAAGGTCGGCATGGTGTGGCCGCTGCCGCGGCACGATGCGCTCGAGTTCGTCAGGGGCAAGCGCGAGATCCTGGTCGTCGAGGAGAAGCGAGGCATCATCGAAGGCCAGTTCAAGGAGTATTTTTACGACTTCCCCGGACAGAAGCCGGAGCGCATGGTCGGCAAGCACGACGAGCACGGCAACCGGCTGATCCCGTGGACCGGCGAGCTGTCCCCGCGCCAGCTGGTCCCGATCGTGGCGCAGCGGCTGGACGCCATCTTTCCGGGCCTCGATCTTGTGAGCCGCGCCCGAGCGCTCAGGCCTGACGACGGCCGCATCATCCACGCCGAGGGCACGGCGCGAACCCCCTACTTCTGCTCTGGCTGTCCGCACAACACCTCGACCAAGGTTCCGGAAGGCTCCGAGGCGCTCGCCGGCATCGGCTGCCACGTCATGGCGATCTGGATGGACCGCAACACCCGCTCGCTCATTCAGATGGGGGGCGAGGGCGTGAACTGGGCCGCGTTCTCCCGCTTCGCCGGGCGCGGCCACGTGTTCCAGAACCTCGGTGACGGAACCTACTATCATTCCGGCTCCATGGCGATCCGGCA
Source organism: Hyphomicrobiaceae bacterium (assembly GCA_008933705.1). Classification (GTDB taxonomy): domain Bacteria; phylum Pseudomonadota; class Alphaproteobacteria; order Rhizobiales; family Hyphomicrobiaceae; genus AWTP1-13. Next base: position 19,537 of record WBUN01000046.1, on the reverse strand, counting down.
GGCCATCGCGGCCGGCGCCAACGTCACCTACAAGATCCTCTTCAACAGTGCCGTCGCCATGACCGGCGGCCAACAGGTGGACGGCCCCCTCACGGTGGAGGCCATCGCGCACGCCGTCCGCGCGGAGGGCGTCGCACGCATCGCCGTGGTCTCGGACGAGCCATCGAAGTTCCGGCTGAAGAGCTTCCCGGCGGGCGTCACCCTGCATCACCGGCGCGATCTCGACGCCGTGCAGAGGGAGCTGCGCGAGGTGAAGGGCGTGAGCGTGCTCGTCTACGAGCAGATGTGCGCCACCGAGAAGCGCCGCCGCCGCAAGCGCGGCGTGCTGCCGAAGCCGCAGGTGCATGCCGTCATCAACGACCTCGTCTGTGAGGGCTGCGGGGACTGCTCAGTGGAATCCAACTGCCTCAGCGTGGAGCCCGTCGAGACGCCGTTCGGACGCAAGCGGCGCATCAATCCGTCGACCTGCAATACCGATCTCTCCTGCCTGGACGGCTTCTGTCCGAGCTTCGTGACCGTTCACGGGACGCGGCGCAGCAGGAAGCCCGCCAAGCCTGTCGATGCTAGGGCGGAGGCCGGCCAGCTCGTGGCCCCGGCTGCACACAACCTCAACGAGCCCTTCAACCTCCTGGTCGCGGGCGTCGGCGGGACAGGCGTCATCACGCTGGGGCAGCTCGTGACCATGGCCGCGCATCTGGAGGGCAAGGGCGCCAGCGTCCTCGACTTCACGGGGTTTGCGCAGAAGTTCGGCCCTGTGCTCAGCTACATCCGGCTCGCCGCGAGCCCATCGGCCATCAACCAGGTGCGGATCGACCAGGGCGCGGCGGACGCCCTCATCGCCTGTGACGGGGTGGTCGGCGCCTCGCCCAAGGCCTCGGGCACCTACCGGCGGGGCATGCGCGCCGTCGTGAACACGGCCGAGATTCCCACGGGCGACCTCGTGCGCAGGCGCGATGCCGCGCTCGACATCGGATCGAGGCTTGCCGCCATCGCCCGCGTGGCCGGCGAGGCCAACGTTCAGGCGCTCGACGCCAACAAGGCCGCAGAGGCCCTGCTCAGGGATGCGGTGTTTGCCAACGTCATGTTGCTCGGCATGGCGTGGCAGAGCGGACTTGTGCCCGTCTCCCTTGCTGCGCTTGCGCGCGCCATCGATCTCAACGGGTTGGCCGCGGACGCGAACCACGAGGCATTTGCGTGGGGCCGCCTCGCCGCTGCCCGGCCTGCGATGGTCGCAGAGGCCATGGGCGGCGTCGGACGGAAGGCGGAGACGCTTGATGAGCTCATCGCAGGGCGCGTGGCCTTCCTGACGGACTATCAGGACGCCGCCTATGCCGCGCGCTACCTGAGAACGGTGGATGCGGTCCGCTCGGCCGAGGCGCCTTTCGGGTCCACGGCCTTGAGCGAGACGGTGGCCCGCGCGCTGTTCAAGCTGATGGCCGTCAAGGACGAGTACGAGGTCGCGCGGCTGCACACGCAGAGCGGCTTCCTTGAGCGCCTCTCCGAGCAGTTCGAGCCGGGCTTCAAGGCCTACTATCATCTGGCGCCGCCGCTTCTGCCTCTCGGCAGGGACGCGCGCGGCCGGCCGCGCAAGGTGCGGCTCGGTGCATGGGTGCAGGGGCCCCTTGGGATCCTGGCGCGGCTCAAGGGCTTGCGCGGTACATGGCTCGATCCCTTCCGCTTCTCGGCGGAGCGAAGGGTCGAGCGCGAACTCATCGAACGCTACGAGCGGCTCGTCGGCGACCTGATCGCGATGCTGCCGTGCGCAGGGGTGGCAGCCGTGCTGCCGATCGCGACGGCGCCGCTGGACGTACGCGGCTACGGCCCGGTCAAGGATGGGGCGATGCGCGAGGTGCGTGCGCGGATCGAGGCTGGCCTCACCCAGTTGCGCAACGGTGCCGGCAGCGAGGCTCGCTACCGCCGCGCGAGCTGACAACCGGCCGCCGCCCTGCCGGACCGACCAAAGCCGCAGCCACCTCTGCCAGGCACGGCGAGCAGCGAGCCGGACGTGGCTTGTGCAGGGCCCATGCGCTAGCTTGCGGCGCGCCCGGGGGCATTCAGGGAGGTGAGGGTGGATCGGCTGCTGAGCATCGGCGAGGCCATTGCGGGCAACGCCCGGGCCTGGTGTTTGACTTCGTAGTCGCGACAGTTCTTCCCTCACTAGCTGCCAGCCCTCGCACACGTCGCGAGCGGCGACGCGATTGGGCTGATCCCGCCCGACTGTCTTCCGGCTTCGGCGATGGCGCCCGCGAGGTCGACGATGTTGCGCAGTCGCGCAGGCGCCCGTCGCCCAACCGGCCGAGGTAGACCTTACTGCGAAATCAGCATCACGTGGCGACACGCATGCTGACCGGCCCTTCAGTAATGGTGGGTGCCGCCGCGCTAATATCCGATGCGTTCTTCTTGATCCAGTCGCGAGCAATGATGACGCTTTGATCGGCGCCGGCCTTATCCTTGCATAGTGTGAATGTCGTGCAGCCGTCCGGGGTTCGCATGAGACCCCACGAGATGAGGCCCGGAACGCCACGAATGACGGCTTCGACCTCAGCCTTACGCTCTTCGAGACGGGCGGCGAGCTTCTTGGCGCCATCGCCTGAGTATGAACGCATTACGCCGTACATGACGACCTCCTTGGTTCACAGCTGGTGCGGCCAGTATCGCACCGCCATCGATATCACGGCCTCTACGAGAGGCGAAGGTGACCGGAAAGAAGTAGTAGCGGATGGCGGAACAGGACTGAGGTCGCCCTAAACCACCCGCCGACGCTGGGCCAGACAAGTGCCCAGGGCTCACCGCCAAGGCCCCTGCTCTGTGGAGAGCGCTTCTCGCGCACGGCAGTTGTACCCCGGTTGCTGCCCAAGTCGTTGCGCTTGCGAGAAATTCGGCTGAGGGCCAGACTCAGTCGTGAGCACATGCAAGAAGATGCGTGTACAAGAAGTGCACTCCTCGAGTGCGCGAGTCTATATGTTCCCCACCCACTATTGGTACCCGCGAAGGAGATGTCGTCGGTGCCTCGGGCACGACGTCGAACCCGAGTTATGTCCCAGCCCCTGCCGCCGTTCACAACCGCAATCATGGAGCGTTAGGCGTTTTCACAGCCAGGGGTCATCTGCGCTCCGGATCAACAGCTCGGGCCGAGGGCTCGTGTCGTTTTGGGAGACGTGGACGGTACCACGGAACCAGATCAGCGGGTTTCAGCGGCAACAGCATGAAGCGTTGTGTGCCCATCCAGCCTGCCATCCCGCAACTGGAAGATGTGATCGAAGCGATCGAAGATCTTTTCGTCGTGCGTGACGGCGATGATTGCGGCGTCGTGCTCGACCGCGAGCTTTCGCAAGAGGTCCATGACGATCCCGGCGCGCTTGGAGTCGAGGGCAGCCGTTGGCTCGTCGGCGAGAATGATGCGCGGGCTGTTCGCCAGCGCGCGAGCGATGGCTACGCGCTGCGCCTCGCCACCGGAAAGCTTGGCCGGCATGGCGTGTCTGCGATGACCAACCTCCAGGTAGTCGAGAAGATCGCCCGCCCGCTTGCGTGCGGTGGCGATGTCGGCGCCCGCCAATTGCAGAACGACGGCCACGTTGTCCGTCGCATCGAGGAAGGGCAGGAGGTTGTGGAACTGGAAGATGAAGCCGATCTTGTCGAGGCGCAAGCGCCTCAGGTCGCCGCGCAGCCAGCGGCCGTCGCGCAACACCCATTCGCCGTCGAGCTCCATGGAGCCCGAGGATGGGTCGAGGATGCAGCCGATGATGTTGAGGAGGGTGGTCTTGCCGGAGCCGGAGGGGCCGAGCAGCGCGACCACCTGTCGGGGGAACACTTCAAGCGAAACCTCCCGCAATGCATCAACCCGTGTCTCGCCCTCGCCGAAATGCTTGGAGATGCGATCGAGCCGCACGAGCGGCGTGCCGGTACTTGGCGTCGCCATGTCAGCCCCCGAGCGCCGTTGCCGGGTCGACCCTGAGCGCCGCACGCACCCCGAGACCGCTCGACAGGAGACACACTGCGAACACGATCAGCCCGAGGACGACCACGCTATCCGCCTCCAGCACCACGCGCCGCGGGAAGTAGTCCTTGATGTTGACGATGAGGGCGGCACCAACTGCGAAACCGATGAAGCCGAGCGCTAGGGCCTGCTGCACAATCATGCCGATGATGGTGCGGTTGGGCGCCCCGATCAGCTTCAAGGTGGCGATTTGCTTCAGCTTCTCCATGGTCATCGTATAGATGATGAGGGCGATGATGACGGCTGAGACGACCAGCAGAAGAGAGGTGAAGAGCCCGATTTGCCGCCGGGCGCGGTCGACGAGCGAGCGCGTCAGAATGCTCTCCTGAGCCTCCTGTGTGATGGCGGCGAGATGCTTCCAGCGCCGCACCATTTCGGCGACAGCGTCGGGGGAGGCGTTTGGGTGCAACCGGGCCACGACCGCATTGACGGTGTCGCGGCTGGCGCCGCTGCTGCCGCGTGCCAGCTGCACACGCGCAGCGGGCGGGGCGAGGTCGAATTGCAGCTTCTGCGCGTCGGGCAGTGTGATGTAGACAGCGGGGTCGCCCCCGGAGTTGACCTGGTGCCGGGTCAATCCGACCACCGTGAAGGTGCTGCGACCGAGCTGGATCCGATCTCCCAGGAGAAGACCGGTGGTGCGATCGGCAACGATCTCGTAGTGGCTGCGGGCGATCTCGCGGCCCTCGGTGACCTCCGGCGGACCACCGGGCCGCGTCAATTCGTAACCGATGACGTACAGTCTCAGCTTCTTGCCCTGGTGCTCGGCCTCGACCGTCTGATACGTGATGCTACCGGCGGCGGCCACGTCGGCAATCCGCGCAATCGCCTCGCGTATGTCTCCGGGAATGCGCGAGGCCTCGGCAAAGGGGCCGCGCGTATTGGCTTCCACCACCCACAGGTCGACGCCCGGCGCACGGGCGATCGTCAGAGCGTCAACGACGAGACCGCGATAGATGCCGATCATCGCCAGCACCACGCCGAGCAACAGCCCGAGCCCAACGCAGGTCAGCAGGAAGCGGCCGAGGTTATGCCGGATATCACGATACGCGAGGTTCATTTGGTTCCGGCCTCGATCGCGCGCGCTGACCGGCCTTCGCGCAAGCCGCTCTCCAGGCGCGCGACGACGCGCGCACCTTCGGGTAGGCCATCCACGATCTCGAGCCGCGCGTCCTCTGTGCGATGGCGGAACTTGACGAGGCGCCGCTGCAGGCGGCTGGACTCGACCGTCCACACTGAGCCTTGCCGCCCGTCGTAGCCGTGCACTGCGGCTGCAGGTACGAGCAGGGCCTTGTCGAGTTGCGCCACCGTGATCCAGAACTCCACCTGCTCGCCGAGGTAGACCTGCGGCGGCGGATTGTCGCCCTTGATGAAGACCCGCCGCTCCTCCGTGACGCGATCGCTTTCAAGGCCAACGCGGGCCACCCGTCCTGTGAAAGCATCCTGCGGCCGTGAGCGCAGGCGGGCATCGACGCGCTGCCCCACCTGGATGAAGCCAGCGCGTGCCTCGTCGACGTAGGCAAGGCCCCAGTACGAACCGATCTCAATGAGAGTGAAGATGGGATCCCCGGCCTTGATGACGGTGCCAGGCTCCTTATGGCGCTCGATGACGACGGCGTCGTAGGGGGCAACCAGCGTCCGGTGGCGCAGCATGGTCTCCTCGAACTGGAGCTGCGCCCGCGCATCGGTCAGCTGGGCCTTGGCGCTTTCCGCCTCACTCAGCGCCACGGCGACATCGGCCTTGGCCACGGCCTCGTCCCGGATCGCCTCCTCTGCAACCTGCTGCGAGACGACGTCGCGGCCAACGAGCGCCTGCTTCCGCCGATTGGCTTCCTGCTTCTGGGCCAATATCGCCTGGGCCTTCTCCACATTGGCCGCGCTCTTGGTGATATTGACCTCGGCAATGAGCAAGGCCGCGCGCGCCTTGGCGACCTTGGCCTCCTGTTCGCCGGTGCTGAGACGAGCCAGAACCTGGCCCTTGCTCACACGGTCGCCGTGGTCGGCGTTGAGCTCGACCAGCGTGGCCCCGACCTCGAACCCAATCTTGGAAAGGACGCGCGCCTCCACGGTCCCGAGGCCGAACACGCGGACCGCGACGTCGTGCTCGACCGACGCCGTCTGAACCGAAATCGGACGGTTGGCGTAGATGGAGAAAGCCGCGACGATTGCAGCAACGATGCCGGCAGCCAGCAGTGCGTACCTCACAGCAGGCCCGCGCAGCGCTGCAGCAGTCAGGAGCCTCATTCCTGGCTTTTCGTCTGTGGGCTTGTTTCTGGCCGGGGCCGATTGAGCGGAGGACTTGTTCATGATCGATCAGGCTCGCTTTGCCGCCTCGATGCGCCACAGGACGATCGCGAGCCACGCCATGCATGCGACCATCGAGATGCCGCCGACGATGACAAGGAGGGGAGGCAGCCCAAAGAGGACCTCCGACATGATCCCGAGCGGCATCAGCAGACCCGCGAGGCCCAACCAGGAAATCCACCGGCCGGTCGCTTCAGGCACGGGATAGCGGTGCAGCACCAGCCCGACCGCGATGTTGATCAGAGCGAACAGATTGCCGTGCACGTGCGCCAGACGCGACTCGAAGTGCTTCCCCACCGCATAGTTCGCGATCCATTGCTCCTTCCCCGGCGCGAAGTCGCGCAGATAGATCAGCACGAAGCCGTAGAGCATGAAGGCCGCGAGAAACAGCAAGCCCGCAACGATATTCTTCTTACCAGCCGACACAACCCGTTCTCCACCTGTGGAAACCTCAACCCGATTTTGGAGCGCGCATCGTTTGGCGCGCGACAATGGCTATGACGATCCAGACAAGGCTGCGCAGCGCCATAGCACCAACAGTTCGCATCTCGTAGGCGCCGCCGAAGAGGACATGAACGCCAAATGCCGATCGACTCACGACGGACTCTCCTCTGGCATTACTTGCGAGTTCCGCCCTCCCGACGATCCCTTGGCCGCCGCTCCACACCACGAAGGAAGATCTCCAGCACACCTGGCGCGTGGACGCGGATTTGCTGGATGTTCCCAGTAAGCAGGGATTGCATCACCAGACCCTGTATGGCGCCGATGAAGAGCATCGCCGCTGCTTGCGTATCCGCGTCAGCGTCCACCTGTCCCGCCGCCTTGCCCTCCTCGAGCCTCTGCGTCAGCCGCTTCACGTAGTGCCCAATGAGCATCCGCGCGACTTTCTTGGCGGGCGTGCCTTCCGCTCGCTGCAACTCACCGAACATCATCCGCGGGACACCAGGATGCTCGATCACGAATTCCACGTGGCTCATGAACACCGCCCGCATGGCATCGAGCGGTGACCTTGCCTGCTCCGCTGCACGGTCGATCCGATCCAGCAACCGATCAGCCACCCACTCCATCACCGCCTGCCAGATGGCATCCTTCGTCGGGAAGTGACGGAACAAGGCGCCCTGGGTGACGCTCATCCGTTTCGCAATCGCAGCCGTCGTGATCTCGCTCGGGTTCTGCATGCCGGCCAAGGCGACAACCGCGTCCACGGTCATCGACCGGCGCTCGTCGGCAGGAAGGTGTTTCGGCTGCATTGACGCCTTCGGTCTAGTTGATAGTAAGCAATTACTATCATTCGACCACCTGCGCTGTCAACGTACCCCTTGCCGCGTTCTTGCAGCTGCGCGTCTTTGAGCGCGAGGTCACCACCCCTCACCTTTCCTTTCGCACATGAGAGATGACGGGGCGGTTCGGGATCGGAAACCGTGAAGAAAGGGTGCCCAGGGGCTCACGCTTGCAGCAAGCGCATCCCGGACCAACCGCACATCGCCACCGTCGTCGAAGGCCGCCATTCCTTGTGCGGTGCGGTCAAGCCGCCACGCCTCAAGAACGCATCGAGCGAAAATCGTATGGTCGCCGGGTCGCGGGGCAAGAGTTCGCACATCGCGGCTTCGCCTTATACAGTGCCGCCCGCCGGCGGTTCGGCGCAGCGCATCGCCTCGATGTCGCGGATGCGCCGTTCGAGCTTGTATGCTGCGTCCTTCACAGCCGTCCGCAACCCTTCCTCGATGGCCGGATGATAGAAGGGCATCTGCAGAAACTGATGCACCGTGACGTTCATCGACAACGCGAAAGCGAGAAGGTGCGCAAGATGCTCGGCCCGTGGCGCGATCATCTCCGTGCCGAGCAGCTTTCCGCTCTTACGATCGACATAGACCTCAATCTGGCCCTCGCTCTCGCCCATGACGACCGCGCGTCCCTGGCGGGCAAACGAGGCCTGACCAGTGACAAAGTCCACACCATCGTTTGTGAGGCTCTGCCAACCACGGCCGACGACGGCAATGTTGGGATCCGAGAATGTGATGGCCAGGCGCGGGGAGCGCTGGAAGCAGTGGCTTTCCAGCCGCGCGGCATTGAAGCCGGCCATGCGGCCTTCATCCACGGCCTCATGGAATATGGCCCGTCCTCCGCTCGCGTCACCTGCAAGATAGATGGAGGTGTTCTCGATCCGCATGGTCGTCGGATCGACTTTCGGCAGGCCCTTCTCGTCGAGCGCCACCCCGATCTCATCCAGACCGAGGCCGGCCATATTCGGCCTTCGCCCGACCGCCACCAGGGCCGCATCCACGTCCCATGCCTCGGGGCCGATGCCAACGCGCAGCGGGCGCGCTCCTCCTGCCTCCAGCATGGCCCTGCCGTACCGAATCTGCATCTCGCGCGACAGCAGCTTCGCAGCCAATTCCTGTAGCGCGGGAGAGCTAAGGCCAGCAATGGCTCGGTTGGTGCTGACTGCCACCACATCCACACCGAGCCTTGCCAGGGCCAGGCCCAGCTCGGTCCCTATGGCTCCGATGCCGATAACGGCCATGCGATCGGGGAGTGTGTCGGCCTCGAAGAAGCTGTCCGTGTCGAGAAGATGCCGTGATAACGGGCGCCATGCGACGGGCATGACGGGGCGAGAGCCGGTTGCGATTACGACTGCCTTGGCCTTGATCGTGTCGTCCCCAACGGCGAGCGTATTGGCATCGACGAAATGTGCACGCGCTCGCACAAGATGCTCCTGCCATGTGCGCATATCCTTAAGCACGGCGTCCACGAAGGCATCACGAAGCCGGCGAACGTGGGCCATGGCCCTGCCTCGGTCGACCGCAAGCGCGCTCGCGCCAGCAATCCCCATTTCCTCGAAGACGGCTCGACGGTGGAAGTCATTGGCGACCTGGATCAACGACTTCGATGGCATGCATCCGACACGGGCACACGTCGTTCCGAGCGTGCCGTCGTCAATCACTACGTAGTCGTCGGTGACCCTGACGACCTCGCTGCGGGCGGCGATGCCGGCCGACCCGGCACCAATGATGGCAACGTCGACAGTTCTCATGATCACTCTCCATGTCGTGACGGGATGGCCGGCACCAGCATCAGTCGCCGCCCTCTCACGGCTCTCGCGTCTCCAACTGCCATTTCAGCGTCGCCACCATGTCCGTCACTTCCGGCTCGGCGAGGCGACCATGGCCTCTGAGGAAGTCCTCGACCACACGGCCGGAATAGCGACCCCTCAAGACGCTTTGATCGATCACGAGACGGGTGCGCGCAAAATCTCGTGCGCGATCGTGGCAGTCGATGCATTTGCGCTGGTAGAGCGAGCCACTCGAGATGTTGCGCCGGAAGGCCTCGATCAGCGCCTCGATCTCGGGCTGAGACTGGCGCGTGCCGCGATGTGAGCCGAGGACAGACGGCAGGTCCTTGCCGGATTTCTTGGCGATGAGCTTGCCGTCCTTGAGTTCCAGCATCTCGCGGGCGAGGTCGGAGGCGTGCGGCGCGTGGCATGATGCACAGCGCTGCTCGTACAGCCGGTGTGGATCTACCGTCTCTGCGACGGCGACCGACGCAGCACAGCAACTCGCGGCCACAATGCCGCGCATTGCGCGGCGAGCATATCGAACATCGATCATGTAGACCTCGGTGGGCAGTCTTGTGAGCAGGGGTCTCCCTGGCGTGATACGCGAGCAGGCACTGACTCAATCGACGCTGATCTGCGCCCATCTTTCGAGCTTGGCAGGGTCAATCACTTCGATCCGAGAGCGTTCCACGGCAATCGCGCCATCACGCTCCAGCTGTTTCAGTGCCCGTTGAACCACCTCGCGAACCGAGCCGACCATGGTGGCGATCTCTTGATGCGTGATCCGGGCACAGGCACGGTGCGCGTGCTCCAAAATGTGCTCGTGGCGCCCCACGCAACCAAGCAGAAGTCGCGCAATGCGGGCGGTAACGTCGCGTAGCGCCAAGTCCTCGACCACCAGCCCGAGCATCCGCTGACGGGACGAGAGCACTCTGAGCGCGGCCTTGGCAACTTCGGGATGATTGTCGATCAGCCGCATCAGCGCGCCCTTGGGGACGAAGCCAATGGTCGTACGCTCCGCCGCCACAGCGCTGTCTGTATTCGGTCCACCGTCGAAGACAGCAACATCGTTGAATGTCGCGCCGGGCCCTAGCACGCCCATGACGTGCTCGCGACCATCGCCGGAGGTCTTGACCAGGCGAACCTGCCCGTCAACGACGAAGTATAGACCCTCGCACGGTTCGCCCGCGATCAGGATCTGCTCCCCAGGCTGAACCTCCCGTTCGCGCACCGCGCGCGCGAGCGCAGCCAGCGTCTCCCCACTCAGGCCGGCGAAGTAGGACAGCAGCGCCAACCGATCCCGAACAGACATGCCGCCTCCAAGGTCCACATCACAGGCCCGACGCGGTGCTCGATCGTCGAGCGACTTAAGTCGCTGAGCGGTCTCCGGCACCGATGCATGGTCCTGGCCACGAGTGTAGCGACCTGATGAGGAGAAGTGGCATGACCAAGATCAAAGCCCTGGTGGTTTCGGCCCTGGCGGCCGGGCTCCTGCTTGGACCGCAGAGCGCACAGGCACATTGTGATTCCGCCGATGGGCCCGTGGCCGCCGCTGCGCAGAAGGCTCTGGACACCGGTAACATCAATCTGGCGCTGCCCTATGCGCAAGCCGCAGCGGAAGCCGAGCTGCGAGCAGCGTTCGCGCGATCGCTCAAGGTTCGCACCCTGAGCGCCGACGCGAAGGCCTTGGCCGACCGCGCGTTCATCGAGACCACGGTGCGTTTGCACCGCGCCAGCGAAGGCGCCGCCTATACGGGCCTGAAGCCTGCGGGTACCGATTTCGGGCCCGCTATACCGGCCGCGGAGCGGGCCGTCGAAACGGGCGACTTGTCGCAGGTCAGAGTATTGCTCGTTGGGGAGATCGAGCATGCCCTGCATGAACGGCTGGCCGACGCGCGTGAGGCCCGCAAGGCGAGCAAGGAGCCCAAGACGGCCGATCAGGTTGAAGCCGCGCGCAAACGGGTGCGCGCCGAGTTCGCCTTCGTGGGCTTCGTCGAGAGCCTGCGTCAGGCCGCTCACGGCGAGGTTGGCCACAAGGAATAAGCGCAGTCGTCCCCAAACGCCGGCGCCGCGTGGTGCCGGCCCGTTTTCCAGGAGAGTTCCATGAAATTCGAGATCCCCAAGCCTCTCAAAATCGAACACGACGAGCTCCTTGGCGAGCTGGTCGAGGCGACCCAAGCCGGTGGTCGAACTGGCGATGCAGCGAAGACCGTCGCCAAGCTCCTGCATCCGCATTTCGTCAAGGAAGAGGAATACGCATTGCCCCCGCTCGGACTGCTGGTCCCACTTTCCGAAGGGAAGTTCGAGGCCGGGATGGCCGGCGTGCTGAAGATGACCGACAGGCTCACGCCTGAACTCAGCACCATGCTGGCCGAGCACAAAGAGATCGTCGGGGCGTTGGCCAAACTGGTCGATGCGGCGAAAGCCGAAAATAAGCCAGCCATCGCGCACTTCGCAGAAAAGCTGATGCTGCACGCCCAAACGGAAGAGCAGGTCCTCTATCCAGCCGCCATCCTGGTCGGGGAGATCGTGAGATCGAAGCTGGCCAAGTGAGGTGGCACGCACGTCGAGGTAGATGCTGAGCGCCAGCCCGTCGCACCCGATTTCCGGGGACTGCAGCTTGCGCTCGGCGTCTACCTCGTCATCTTCGCCGCAAAGCTGGCTGCCTAATTCGCTTCGGGGGTGTTGGCGCTGCTTGCCGAGGCCATGCACACGCTCAGCGACATCTTCATCTCGGGCTTCCTCCTCGTCGCAGCTATGTGTTCGCGCCGGCAGGCCGATACGACGTACATGTTCGGGTACGGTAGAGCGCAGAATAATGTAGCTGCGCTCATTGCAGCAACGTTGTTCATCTCGTTCACGGGCGACGAACTCTATAGAGAGGCATTGCCGAGGCTGTTTCGACCGGCTGAGACCAGTTACGAAAGTTTGCCGCTGGCGGGAAGCGTGATTGTTGCGTCCATGCTCGCGGCGGCGCTACCTCTCTTCAAGCTCCTGAAGTAGAGAGGCACGGGTCCTGCGTCGAAGGCTCAACTGATCGAGCTGGTCAATGACCAGCTGGGCTTGGCCTCGGCGCTGCTTGGAGTACCATTCATCGCCTGGGGCTATCCTCGGGCCGATGCCATCGGCTCTCTCGGCGTAGCACCGATCAATGCCGTCAAGCTCTCGGCGCTCGCGGGTCATATCGGCTTCCTCGGTACCCGCCTGGGAGCTGGCAGACCCATATTCGCCTGCGGCCATCGACATGGCTCCGGCCACCAACCCCGCTATCCCGGCGATCAGGTCTCGTGCCGGGAGGGCGCCCTACATCCTCTTCCGGCCCGTGATCATCGCCAGCACTAGGTTTTCGCCATGCACCACGGTCATGATCGCGACAGCCAGGACGTGGAGGCCGACCAGCGCCAGCGTGACTGAGGCAAGGCCCTCGTGGAAATCTTCGAGCCACTCCGCCGAGCGATAGGCGTCCAGGGTCATCATCCACCCGCTGGCTGCCGTTGCGATGAGCATGGCGAGAAGGGACAGGATCATCACCGCGGCCAGCGGATTATGGCTGTGGAAGTGCGGGGCCCTGCCTGCGATGAGGTCGCGGGCGTAGGCGAGAGTCACCGATGGAGATCGCACGAAGTCCGCAAACCGGGCATGCCGAGATCCGACAAAGCCCCAGACAACGCGCAGGACAACGAGCCCCAGGATGGCGTAGCCCACGGGCTGGTGGAGCCACTGCAGGTCCTCGGTTACCCACGCGAGAGCGAAGAGGACGACGAGGGACCAGTGAAAGATGCGGATGAAGGGGTCCCAGACCTCGACGGTTGCCGGCCGCTCAGCGCGGCCGGCTCCCATCTCGCGTTCTGCTGTCGCGGGCATCAGCTCCGGCCTTCGCGGCTGATGATTTCGGCCGTGGCCGGGTCGACGTGGATCTCGACGCGGACGCCCTTGGCGTCGGTCGCCTTGACCTCGTAGCAGCCATGGCTCCGCTCGACCTTGCGGACCGTATAGCCCTGGTCCTTAAGCTTCTGGGTCAGCTGATCGACCGAGAGCCATTCGGCGTCCGGACGGGCGGTGCAGCGGCCGTCACGGCCCGAGGCCAACTCGTAGCGCGCCTCCGATTCGGCGCGGTCGTCGCTTGAGGCGAGGGCCGGGCTGGCCAGCAGGGCAAGGGCGGCAGCGATTATCACGGTGTTCTTGAACATGGTGTGCTCCTCTCTAGTGTGTGAACGTTATGGAGCGCACCATAGGGGAGCCGACCTGAGGTCCGGCTGAGGGGCAGCGTCAGCTGTTTGTCATGTGCGCCCGGCGATAGTTCTTCCTATGTCCTTTTCACGCCGAGCCCGCATGAGGCGCGCTGTTATCGCCATCGTCGCCTTTGCCATCCTGGCCGCCGCGCCCGCAGCTGCCGACGGTCTGAATGCCGAGCGGGTCCGCGCGCTGGTCGAGCGCGGGGAAATCCTGGCGCTGGAGGAGATCCTCAAGCGCAACGAAGCGAGCCTAGGGGGGCGCATCATCGAGATCGAGATCGAGCAGAAGCGCGGTGCCTATGTGTACGAGATCAAGGTGCTGCGGCCCGATGGTCGGTACCACGAACTCAAGATCGATGCCCGTACGGGGGCGTTGATGCGGGAGGAGTGAGCGGACAGGCCCATGCGCATTCTGGTGGTCGAGGACGAACGGAAGCTTGCAACGGACCTGGCGAAGGCTCTGGCGGGGGCGGGGCATGTCGTCGAGGAGGCGGGGAACGGTGAGCACGCCTGGTTTCTGGGGGATACCGAGGACTACGATCTCATCATCCTCGATCTTGGGCTGCCGAAGCTTGATGGCGTTCAGGTGCTCAAGCGCTGGCGGGCGAACCAGCGCACCATGCCGGTGCTGGTACTGACGGCGCGCGACAGTTGGTCCGAGAAGGTGGAGGCGATCGATATCGGTGCCGACGACTACCTCACCAAGCCGTTTCGCATGGAGGAGCTTCTTGCGCGTGTCCGGGCGCTGCTGAGGCGGCAGACCAAACACTCGAGCGCGATGCTGGAAGTGGGCGAGATCCTCCTCGACACGCGCCACAGCCGCGTCACCAAAGCCGGTACCCCCGTCGATCTGTCGCCTCTGGAATACCGTCTCCTGCACTACCTCATGCATCACGCGGGCCGGGCGGTCTCGCAGATCGAGCTGACCGAGCACGTCTACAGCCAGGATTTCGAGCGGGAGAGCAATGCCATCGAAGTGCTGATCGGCCGGCTGCGGCGCAAGCTCGGAGCTGATGCGGTCAAGACCCGGCGCGGCTACGGATACTATACGGGCGAGCTTGACGAGGGGGCGCCATGAGGTCACTGCGCCTTCGCCTTCTGCTGGGCGCAGTCCTCGGCGTAAGCGCGGCGCTCGCGATCGCCGGCGTTGTTCTAGTTGCGATCTTCGGTGCGCATGTTCATCGGCGCTACGTGAAGGAGCTCGACGATCATCTGTTGCAGCTAGCGGCCGTCATCCAGATTGATGAGGCCGGCGCCATCTCGCTTCGGCACGAGCTTTCCGATCCTGCATTCCAGCGACCACTTTCTGGTCTCTACTGGCAAGTGATTGACGCAGGGCGCGTCGCCCTCAGGTCTCGATCGCTCTGGGACGACAGCCTGGCGCTCCGGCCGGCGACGTCTGCACCAGGAGTGCTGCTGGAAAGTGAGTCGGCCGGGCCATCGGGTCAGAAGGTGGTGCTGATTGAGCGCACGGTCCTGCTTCAGGACCGCCCGCTGCGCTTGGCGGTTGCTGGGGACAGCAAGATCGTCGACGAGGCACGAGGCGAGTTCGCGCTGGTGGTTGCCCTGTCACTCGCTGTTCTCGGTGTTCTCCTGGCCGCAGCATCGTGGCTCCAGGTTGGGGCGGGTCTTGCGCCGCTCAACACCTTGCGGAGCCAGCTGGGCCGGCTGCGGCAGGGCCGGACGCAGCGCCTCGAGGGGCCCTATCCAACAGAGCTTTCGGGACTCATCGAGGATCTCAACGGGCTGCTTGCGACACAGGCGAGCGAGCTAGAGCGCGCCCGGGCCAATGCCGGCAAGCTCGGCCATGGGCTGAAGACGCCGCTGGCCATGCTCGGAGCCGAGGCCCGCACGATCAGGGAGAAAGGCAACGCAGCATCGGCGGATGCCATCGAGCGCGAGATCGAGTCCATGAATGCGCAGGTCGTCCGAATACTCGCGGCGGTGCGGGCTGTCGGACCGCGCAAGGCGGTCGGCGCGAGCTCGCCGCTGAAGCCGCTGCTCGAGCGCCTCATCAGCGTGATGAAGCGGCTGCCACGGGGTGCTGAGCTTGAGTGGACTCTCACGGTACGGGACGGAAACGTCGAAGCGCCGGTTGATGCGCGCGATCTGGAGGATCTTTTCGGCAATCTTCTCGACAACGCCCGGAAATGGGCGAAAAGCCGGGTGAGAATCGCGATTGCGGGAACGGCCGACACAATTCTCGTTTCGGTTGACGATGACGGACCGGGCATTCCGCCGGAGCAGCTTGACGACGTTCTGCTTCACGGGACTCGTCTCGACCGAGCCGTCCCGGGAACAGGCATTGGGCTTACGATTGCGAAGGACCTTGCGCAGTTGCACGGCGGAAGTCTTGTACTCTTGGCAGGCGCCGCGGGTGGCGTGCGCGTCGACGTGTTGCTTCCAGCGGCGACTGCGTGGCAATACCAATCGGGTTGGGCGCCCTAAATCATTGTACTTCCTCGCCACCCTGGCTGCAGAGTGATCTGCCAGGATGCTGGAAAATCAACGACCGGCTCTCCCAAACCTCGATAAGATCCTGGTAGCACCGCTCACCGCGGACGCAGGGGTTCAAAGATGTGCACTGCCACGGCGGGTCGGCTGATCGTCGCGGAAAGTGCCGCAGCCAGTCCAAGGAGCAACATACAGGATGCGGCCGCTGCGACCCGCCAGCTGTGGATGTGCTGATGCCCAACCAATCTTTGGGTTCGTGCCGAGGCCATGTGAGGGGTTGCCTGCATCAACGTCCACAGGTGGGCAGGAACATATCGCACAGCGGCGCAGGTTACTGCTCTTGGACCCGGGCTTCGTGGCAGTGCAAACCCTCCGTTCCGTTTCCGCGGATTGCCGTGGGCTCCGCGCCAACAGGCCAACGAGCAGGTGCGGAGCAAGGCGACATCCATGGAAGCGGGCGGTCAGAAGGGGCGCGACGAGCAGAATCACGGGGGAGACCATACCTCTCACCCGTGTGTACACTCATCACGGCACATGGCCTTTGGGCTGATCAAGATACTTGTTCTTAGCTGATTAAGCGGCGCATAGAGCCTCCATGCGCCGCATTTGCTTGCGTATAAGCCTTGCTAACTGTCTATAGACGCGCTTTAATTGCGCATAGGGGATCTATGCGCAATTATGGCGAAACCAATACCCGAGGATGAGCTTCAGGCGATCGAAGACGCGGTGCGCCAGCACCCAGACGGTGCGTCGCTCGAGCAGATCGAGCTTGCGCTGAAGAGGGCCATGCCGCGACGGACCCTGCAGCACCGCCTCAAGCATCTAGTCTCGAAAGACCGGCTTGCCATGAGCGGCGAGCGGCGTTGGGCACGCTACCGCAACAAGATGCCTGGTGAAGAGCGGGTCATAGCTGGCCAAGCGCGGATCGATGATCAGGCCAGCCTCTTCGTGCCGCTCTCCAAACAAGGCGCGGCCATACAGGCCTATGTCCGTCAGCCCGAGGCGGCGCGTAGGCCCGTCGGCTACGACCGCAAGTTTCTCGACACTTACCGGCCCAACAAGACGGCGTATTTGTCGTCTCGCGAGCGCGATCATCTGCGCGGGATCGGCACTCCGCCAGTTGGCGATCAACCCGCGGGCACTTACGCGAAGCAAATCCTGAGCCGGCTTCTTATCGACCTGTCGTGGAACTCGAGCCGCCTCGAGGGCAACACCTACTCGCTGCTCGATACGAAGCGCCTGCTCGATCTCGGTCGGCAGGCGGAGGGAAAGGATCAGTTCGAAGCGCAGATGATCCTCAACCACAAGGACGCAATCGAATTCTTGGTGAGCGAGGCGGAGGAGATCGGCTTCAACCGCTACACGATTCTCAACCTGCACGGCATGCTGGCCAACAACCTGCTGTCCGACGCGGATGCGCCGGGGCGGCTTCGCCGCTCCGCCGTCGGCATCACAGGGTCGGTGTTTCATCCGCTCGAAGCGTCGCAGGTCATCGAGGAATGCTTCGACCAGATTCTCGCCACCGCCGCGGCGATCAAGGACCCGTTCGAACAGGGCTTCTTTGTGATGGTGCAGCTTCCCTGCCTCCAGGCCTTTGACGACGTGAACAAGCGCGTCTCCCGGCTTGCTGCGAATATTCCACTCATCAGGAACAACCTCTCCCCGCTCTCATTCGCAGACGTGCCGCAGCAGACCTATACCGAGGCAATGCTCGGTGTGTATGAGCTGCAGCAGGTCGATTTGCTCAAGGACGTCTTCATCTGGGGCTATGAGCGCTCGGCGAGCCGCTACGCTGCGGTGCGCCAGTCGCTTGGCGACCCCGATCCATTCCGCCTTCGACACCGAGCCGCGTTGCGCGCGCTGGTCGCCGAGGTCGTGCACGGCCGCATGGACAAGAAGGATGCCGCTGCTTACGTCGCCGCGTGGACAGCCAAGAACATCGAAACTGCTGAACGCGGGCGGTTCGCAGAGATGGCCGAGACCGAACTCCTTGCCCTGCACGAAGGCAACTTCGCGCGCTACCAGATCAAACCGTCTGAATTCGCGGCGTGGCAGAAGGCATGGAACGAGGACGCTTGAGCGACCCATTCGCCTAAAAAGTGGGGGGCGCCTTTCATCAAGCCCGCCCGAACCGAATCCAATTCTACACCAGCTCAAGCCGCAATTGCCGCCCCACGATCGCGGCCGCCTTCTCCAGGGTCGCCAGCGTAACATTGTGATCCCGCGGGTTGAGCAGCCGGTCGACTTGCGTGCGGCTCGTCTCCATCAGCTCGGCCATGCGCTTCTTGGTCAGCCCCTCCTTCTTCATGGCCTGCTGGATCTGCCAGGCAATCACCTCCTTGGCCACCTGCGCCTTGGCCTCCTCGCAGATCCCCTCCTCCTTGAGGAAATCGTCGAGGGTCGAGCCCCAGTGCTTCTTCTTCTTCGCAGTCATTGCTTCGCCTCCTTCATACGCTTCCGCGCAAGCTCGAGGTCGGCCTCGGGCGTCTTGCGGGTCTTCTTGATGAAGCCGTGCACCACACCGATGCGGTCCTCGTGAACAAAGAACAGAACCCGCGCGGTGCGGGTGCCTGGAAGATTCGTCCGCACCTCCCAAAGGCCCTTCCCCAGGCTCCTGCACACCGGCATGCCGATGGGCCACTGTTCCTGCACGCGCGGCAGATCGATCCCGATCGCCTTGCGATCCTGCGGATCGAGTTCCTGAACCCACTCGCGGACCGGCTTCGCTGCGGTAGAACAACACGGGCAGCCTCGCCGCGCTGATGACCGACGCACCCGAGCTGGAACATTCCGGCATAAGCTGCTGCATGCCCCCGCGACCATCGATACCGCTTGGACCCTGTTTGTTCAGGTTTAGGAGAGCCGCGAGGTCGCCGGCGATCTCAAGGCCAACCGGCTGACATTTGGCGGTTGTAATCACTCGCACGCAGCGAATGACATCTCGCACCAGCGCAACGGCCTCCAAACCCGCTGCGTCCCCTCGCTTTAGGGCTGCCTGAACCTGCTCCACCTTCTGTCTGTACCGATCCGCTGCGTTCGGATGCGCGCCGGGTACGCTTCAGATGGCGCCCCTTCAGCGTACGGTCCATCATGCAGGAGATGAACAACCTTCCCTTCGCCACCAAGCCGATCAAGCTTGTCTATTATACGTGGCGCGACATCGAGCGCCGTGCCGCCCTGTACGGGTTGCCGGTCAAGGTGTCGGCTACCCGCTAAACGAGTATCCCGATTACGCACCATAGTCAGCCCATTTGAGATAGCTGTAGGTGGCGGGCGGTGTGCGAACGGCGGCGCGGCCAAGGGCCGGGATCATGGCGGCGAGATCGAAGCGGTGATTGAAGCGCCATTCAAACTCGGCGAGGTAGCGGACCATGTGCTTCTTGCGGATGGCGCGGTAGGTGCCGGCGATCGAGGTCTTGATGTTGCCGAGCACGATGTTCACCCACTTGAAGGCTGGGTGGCGTGCGGCCTTGCGTCCAGATCCCGTTGTCATCG
>WBUN01000124.1 GCA_008933705.1 Hyphomicrobiaceae bacterium | reverse complement strand
ATCTTGAGAAGGAAGAACATCAGGCGGCAGCAGCGATGCGCACGCGCGCGCGGAACACGCGCTCCCCCCACCCCTGCCCCCTCCCCGCGTCGTGCCGAAGGCGCGCCCTCGGCGCGACGGGGAGGGGAAACGGCCGGCGCGCGCTGCCCACCGCCTAGCGCACGTTTCCGCAGAAGCGCTGGATGCGTTTGCACGCCTCCTCCAGCGCATCGGTCGCGGTCGCATACGAGATGCGGAAGAAGGGGCTCATGGCGAAGGCCGCCCCGTGCACGGCTGCGACGCCTTCCTCTTCCAGGAGCGCGGTGACGAAATCCTCGTCGTTGTTGATCTTGATGCCCTTGGCCGAGGTCTTGCCGATCAGCCCCTCGCAGGAGGGATAGACGTAGAACGCCCCTTCCGGCTTGGTGCACTTGATGCCCTTCGACTGATTGAGCATCGACACGACGAGATCGCGGCGCTCCTTGAACACCTTGTTGTTGCGCTCGATGAAGCCCTGCGGGCCGTTCAGCGCCTCCACCGCCGCCCACTGCGTGATGGAGCAGGGGTTGGACGTCGACTGCGACTGCAGCTTGCACATGGTCTTGATGAGCGGCTCGGGGCCGGCCCCGTAGCCGAGCCGCCAGCCGGTCATGCAGTAGGTCTTCGACAGGCCGTTGACGGTGAGCGTGCGCTCATAGAGCGCCGGCTCCACCTGCGCCGGGGTGTAGAAGACGTTGTCGTCGTAGAGCAGGTGCTCGTACATATCGTCCGTCAACACCCATACGTGCTTGTTCTTGGGCCGCATGAGCACGTCGGTGAGCGCCTTGAGCTGCTCCTTGGAATAGGCGGCGCCCGTGGGGTTGCACGGCGCGTTGAACAGGAACCACTTGGTCTTGGGCGTGATGGCCTTGTCGAGCACCTCCGGCTGGAGGCGGTAGCCGTCCTCCAGGCGGCAGTTGGCAAACACGGGCTTGCCGCCGCCGAGCAGCACGATGTCGGCATACGACACCCAGCACGGCGCAGGAATGACGACCTCGTCGCCAGGGTTCAGCGTCACCAGCAGCGCGTTGTAGAGCACCTGCTTGCCGCCGGTGCCGACCGACACCTGGCTCGGCTTGTAGTCGAGCCCGTTCTCGCGCTTGAACTTGGCGGCGATGGCGGCCTTCAGCTCGGGGATGCCGTCGACGTCGGTGTACTTGGTCTTGCCCTCCTTCAGAGCGCGGACGGCCGCGTCCTTGATGTTGTCGGGCGTGTCGAAATCGGGCTCGCCCGCCGACAGCGAGATGATGTCGCGGCCTTTGGCTTTCAGCTCCCGCGCCTTCGTCGCCACCGCGATGGTCTGGGACGGAGAGATGCGGTTCACGCTGTCGGCAAAAAAGCCCATGGCTGCCTCGTATGGGTCCGATTCTGCTTCGCCCTATTGCGAAGCGCGCGGGACCCTACGCTCGATAGGGCCTGAGTCAAGCGTCAATGCAGCCAAACCGTTGTGCACGATGTTAAGTGGGCGATGTGAACTTGGCGACTGCCCGCGTGCAGCCGCCTCGACCGGTCTCCGCGATGGCGATGGCAGCCTTCGCGCGGCCAACTATACTGGTGTCCCGATTCCGAAGTTCACCGAAGTTTGCTGCGGGCGTCGGGAGCGAACTTCGGAATCAAAAGGGACGCCAGGTTCATAGTGCAGCTCGTGTGATTCAGATCGAGAAATTCGCTCCAAGCATGCCGCAAACGCCGGCGAATTTCTCGATCATCGCACGAGCCGCCCCACGGGAGCTTCAGGAGGGATGATCCATGAGCACGCTGCCCAGCCCGGCCACCATCATCGGCGGCCCCGTCTCGCCCTATGTGCGCAAGGTGCTGGCTGTGTGCGAGCTCAAGGGCGTGCCCTACAAGCTCGATCCCATCGTCCCTTTCTTCGGCGGGGAGAAATTCAGCGAGCTCAACCCGCTGCGGCGCATTCCCGTCTACATCGACGACAAGGTCTCGATCTCCGACAGCACGGTGATATGCGAATACCTGGAGGAGCGCTTTGCGAGCCCCGCCGTCATGCCGGCGGGCGTGGCAGAGCGCGCCCAGGCGCGCTGGATCGAGGAGTTCGCCGACACCCGCCTCGGCCACGTGAGCATCTGGCGGCTGTTCTATGAGTCGGTGATCGGCCCGCTCATCTTTCAGACCAAGCGCGACAAGGACAAGATCGCGGCCATCGTCGCCGAGGAGATCCCCGACGTCATGGCCACGCTCGAGCGTCTCGCCCCTGCCGAAGGCTTTCTGTTCGATCGTCTCTGCCTCGCCGACATCTCCGTGGCGGTGTTCTTCCGCAACATCGAGTGGGCGCGGGTCGAGCTGGACCGGTCGAGGTGGCCGAAAACGCTTGCCTGGGTCGCGCGCGCAACGGCGACCCCGGCCCTCGCCAAGGTGAGCGCCATGGGCGACAGGCTGATGCAGGTCATGCCGGACCAGCACCGCAAGGTCCTGGCGGAAATGGGCGTCGGCCTCACCGAGACGACGGTTGGCACCGACGTCCCGCGGCGCGGGCCACGAATATAGCCTCAGCCGCGTGCGATCACCCTCGGGATGAGAAAGAGCTCTCCATCGCGCTCGCTCAGCTCGTGGCCGCCCTCGCCCGCCAGCGCCGCCATCAGCTCGGCCAGGACGTTCGTTTCCTGCAGCTCGGCGTGATCCGCCAACAGGCGCGGGTGATGCGTCTCTTGCAGCGTCGTCGAATGCATGGTCGTCGTGCTCCCTGCGTGATGCCCTGACGCCCAAGCTAGCCGACAGGAGCCGGCAAGCCTGTTCCGCAGGTAACCATGTTGCAGGGATGCTGATCGTCCTGCCCCGCGCTCATCGCGACCGCGCGGATCCGCAGGGCTACCGCATGGGCGCCCGCGGTGTCTCCTTGAGCTTCACGCCGGCTGCCTCCTCGGGCGAGAAGTCGATGTGGATGTGGTTGCCGTCGGGGTCCCAGACGTTGATCTGCACCACGCCCGAGCCCGGCACCCGGCGCGCCTCGTAGCGCTCCTTGTCGCGCTCCAGGCGCGCGAGGAACTCCGCCAGCCCCGCGGCGGAGAAGGCGAAATGCTCGAGCTTCATGCCCGACGCCGGCTCTTCCCTGACGCCGACCAGATGCACGGCCGCATGATCGCCGGCGTAGAGCCAGGCGCCTGGGAAATCGAAGGGAGGGCGGCCGCCCGCCGGCATGTTCAGCACCCGCCCGTACCATTCCACCATGGCGTCGAGCCGGTTGGTGCGGACATTGACGTGGTCGAGCCGCTTGACCTGCATGGGCAGAGCCCTCCTCCTGGCAGCGTTATGCCTCGGATTCGCCGGTTCTCATTGAGGGCGCCCATGTCCCTGGCCGTGCTCCGACAGGCTCGCCACGGAGAGAGCCACACGCGCAAGATCAACTCCGTCTTGAGCTCGTCGAAGGACGGCCCATGGCGCGACGTCCGCTCCAGGCCGGCCCCGAACACCGGCGAACTTCTCAATCGCCACACTAGCTGATGTGCCCCGCCCGGCAAAGCGTGCGAGTGGCCGGGGCTGCCGCCGCGGGCCGGCGATGCTACAAGGATCAAGGGGCCAGGGGAGACACCGACACCGCATGCCAAAGACAGGAGAGCGAGCGGCGCTTGCGATCTACACCGGCACCATCTTCCTGAGCGCGCTCCTGCTGTTCTCCGTGCAGCCGATGTTCGCCAAGATGGTGCTGCCGTTGCTCGGCGGCGCTTCGGCGGTGTGGGCCGTCTCGATGTGCTTCTTCCAGGCCCTGCTGCTGCTCGGCTACGCCTGGGCGCACCTGCTCGACCGCACGGTGCCCCCGCGGCTGGCGCTCACGTTGCAGCTCGCGGTGTTCGCCCTGGCTCTTTCGGCCCTGCCGATCGGACTGCGCGCCGGATCCGCGGAAGCTGCATCGGACGGCGCCTACCTGCAGCTCATCGTCATCCTTGCTGCGGGCGTAGGGCTGCCCTTCTTCGCCCTGGCGGCGAACGCGCCGCTGCTGCAGGCCTGGTTCAGCAGGATCGGACACGCCCAGAGCGCCAACGCCTACTTCCTCTATCGCGCGAGCAACGCGGGCAGCCTGGCGGCGCTGGCAGCCTATCCGTTCCTGGTCGAGCCCCTGCTGCCGCTGCGCCTGCAGAGCCGCGTGTGGGCGGTGGGCTTCGTGCTGCTCGGTGCCGCCGTCGCCGCGTGCGGATGGCTGGCTCTCCTGTCGGCGCGCGCGGCTCCGGCCGAGGTTCGCAACGACCCGGTCGCCGCGCCCCGCAACCTCGGCGAGGTCGCGCGCCTGCGCCTCGCCTGGGCGTTCCTCGCCTTCGTTCCCTCCGGCCTGCTCGTGGCCTTCACGACCTATGTCACAACGGACCTTGCGTCGGCACCACTGCTGTGGGTGATCCCACTTGCGCTTTACCTGGCGACGTTCATTGCCGCGTTCCGGGACAGGCCGCCGATCAGCCCGCGCGTTCTTTCCATTGCTCAGCCTGTCACCGTCGCGCTCACGCTGGTTCTGATGGAGTGGGACGCCAGCTTCGCGTGGGTGTTGAGCTGCGCCGCGGGAACACTGGCCTTCGCCGTCACCAGTCTGGCCTGCCATCTCAAGCTCTACGAGCAGCGGCCCGCGACGGAGCATCTGACCGACTTCTACCTGTGGCTGTCGATCGGCGGCGCGCTCGGCGGCATCTTCTCCGCGCTGATCGCGCCGCACCTCTTCAGCAACGTGCTCGAATACCCGCTGCTTCTGGCCCTCGGCCTCAGCGGCCGCCTCGGCTGGCGACAGCCCGGAGCGCGCCGCGGCGATTGGCGGCTGCTGCTGGCCGCGCTTGCGGCTGCCGCGGTCCTCGCGCTTGCCGTTGCCTACCTCGCGCCATGGAGCTGGACGCCGACGCGGCGACTGTATGCACTGGCGGCCTTCGCCGCGATGCTGGTCGCGGCCTGGCGATGGATCGTGCTGGAGCAGGCGGCGACGCTGGCGCTGGTGCTGGCCGTGGCCCTCGTGCCCAACGGCAACCGGCCCATTCATGTGGCGCGCAGCTTCTACGGCACGCACAGGGTGGTCGAGCCGCCGGGCGGCATCGTCAGGCTGCTCCTGCACGGCGTTACGCTGCACGGGGCAGAGTGGACCGCGGATGCGCGACCGGGCGCACAGGTGCGTCCCCGGCCGCTCACCTACTATCACCCGACGGGACCGCTCGCTCGCGGCC
>WBUN01000045.1 GCA_008933705.1 Hyphomicrobiaceae bacterium | reverse complement strand
GCGCAGGGTGGCCGGACGCTGAGGGAGAGGGGGCAGACGGACGTGGTCGCGGCGGGAGGGTAATTGGTGCCGGCTGAGGGGATTGAACCCCCGACCTTCGGTTTACAAAACCGCTGCTCTACCGCTGAGCTAAGCCGGCGTTGGCGACAGGGCCCGTGTGATCCGTGCGGATAAGCCGGGCGGGGCGGGCCGTCAAGGATGCTTGGCAGCCCGTTGCTACCCCAAAGGACGCGATTGGACCGTGCATGCTCAGGTACAGGTCCGCTTTAGTGGCCTTTGAGTTCATCTGCGCCACTGCGGCAGCTTCCGGCCAATTGAAAAACAAAGCCGGAGGTTGGACACCCGGCCCTTCCGACCCCTCTGATCCAGGGCTTCATCACCGACAGACAACACCCAAACTGTCCTCGGGCTTGTCCCGAGGATCCAGCTTCCAGCAGACGTCGGCGCTTGCGGATGGCTGGATGGTCGGGACAAGCCCGACCATGACAACGTCGGTGCCAAGCGTCAGAGTCTGAACACCAGCTACTCTTGAACCTGAAGCCGACAATCATCCAGACCTATAGACGCGATGGCCATCTGGTCCGCAGCCCGCGGAACACAGGATATCTGTGTGCGGCACACGCCCGATCGCTGCATCCAAGGCTTCAGCCAGCTCAGCCCAGCCGTTCCAGCAGACCCTGAACACCTCCTCGGTGTACCTTCGAACGCAGTCGCAAAGACAGATGCAGAAGTCGTTCAGATCGCTGCTCTACCGCTGAGCTAAGCCGGCGTTGGCGGCAGCGCCCATTCTGCTCCCAAATGTAACCCTTTTCCCATCGTGCCTGCATCGCCCGCTTCCGCGCCGGTGGACAAACGGCCGCCGGAGGCGTCTTAATTGGCGGCGAAGGTGCGGGCACAGGCCCCGGCCTTCGCCGGGCCTGCACGGCACACGCCGCGGCCCATCGGCCACGTCCGCTTCATGATGGTTCGGCGTGGCGCCACGCCGCCTGGGCATCGCCGCCGGTCTGTGCAGGTGCAGGTGCGGTCCGCCCGCTGCGCACCGGAACGAGGTGGGTGCCGCAGGCGTTGGTCACGGTCCCACGCAGCAGGGAGGCCGTCATGAACGTCAACATCCATAAGAATGACAGCAGGAATGGCAGCGCGGGCAGCCACGCCTATCGGGACGTGCTGCCGCGCCGCATGCGCCAGCACGCCCAGCAGCGCCAGCAGCAGCAGGCCAACGCCAGCCCCTATCCGCATTCGGCCAGCGGCGAGCTGCCCGAGAAGCAGCAGCAGACCCGCCACAACCCCGTGACGGAGGCGCTCCCCTTCGGGCTCTTCCTGTCCGACCAGTGAGAGGAGCGGCCGGGGCGGGTCCGTGCGGCCATGCCCCGCGGCCGGGCGCGAAGCTTACGCGCCATTAACGCCGAATCATGCGAGATGGTGGCCGCGCAGCGCTTGCGCGGCGGCGCCGGCCGATGCCAGTGTGGCCGTCAGCGTCGACGATTCTATATTCCAGAGGAAGCGATCATGCGCCTTTCCGGCCTCCTGGGGCTCGCCGTGGCCGCCTTCGCAGCCATCCTCGGCACCACGCCGCCCGCCTCCGCGGACGGCGCCTGGCGCAACCGCGACGGCTGCGGCATCTACACGCCGGACGAGCCGCCCGTGCGCCATCGGCCGCGCGCCTACCGCTACGATCCCCACTCCTGGTGCTACCGGCAGCGCGGCTATTACCCCTATTACAACTCGGGCTACTGGGTGCCGCGCGCGGACATGCGCTATCGCTACCGCTACGTCTATTCCGGCCCGCGCTATCGCTACGGCCAGGCCTGGGGCTACGGCTGGTGAGCCGGCCCGAGCCGCGGCAGCGCCGCGGGCCCTCCCGACTCAGCTAGCCCTGGCGACTCAGCTAGATTGAGCGCGCATCGAGGCCCGAACGGGGAACGCACGCTCATGCTTAAAAGTTCTTTAGCCAATACCCGCTTTCCTGGAGAGACCGGCCGTCTGCGTCCTTCAAGGAGCTCTCACATGCGTCGCAAAGCGTCTCTGGCAGCGCTGCCGGCTGTGTTCCTCGCCATTGCAACGGGTGCGCTCGGGCTCACGCTCAGCCAGCCCGCGGCGGCCTGGGACGACAGCCACTACAGGGGCAGCCTCTACATCCACCATCACGTTTACTATCCACCGCGCGTGAAGCACGTCTATCACGTGCACCGGCCCGGCGCCCGGCATGTGCACGTGGTTCACTATGCCGACCGGCCCCACGACTATTACTACTCGGCCCGCGGCTATCCGGTGCACGGCTACTTCGGGCCCCGCTACTACTATCGCTGGCGCGGCTACGGCTGGAACTGGTGAGGATGAGGCGACGGTGCCACAGGGTGCCTTCGCGTTCAGGCCACATTCATATGCTTTAGGTGCTCATTCTCTCAGGAGAGTCGCGCCTCCTTCGCAATGCAACCTCGACATGGCCGCCGTGGAGCGGCCGTAACTCGGGAGTCTGATGACCATGCTCAAGAAGATCATGCACGCACTGATGGCACTGGCCGTCGTGCTCGGTATTGCAGCGTCGATGAGTGCGCCGGCCGAGGCGCACCGTCGTGGCGGGCTTGCGGCCGGCGTCGCCGTCGGCACCCTGCTCGGGCTCGGCATTGCCGGTGCCTATGCCGGTCCGCGCTACTACGGCTACGGCGAATGCTACCGGGGTCCGCGCCAGTGCAACTGGGTCGGCCGGAGCTGCTGGTACAATCGCTTCGGCGAATACGTCTGCCGCGGCGGCGAGTACCGCTGCTGGCGTCCGCGGATCTGCGATTGATGATCGTGCGGCCGGGCCCGCTGCCCGGCGTCACATCACGGGACGGGAAAGGGCGTTGCGCGCAAGCGTGGCGCCCTTTGCGCTGCTGCCGCCTACGAGGCGGGGCCCATGAGGCCGAGACGTCGCATGGCTGCCACGTGCAGCGCAACCGCGGCGGCGTTGGAGACGTTGAGGCTGGCGATGGCGCCGTCGGTGGCGATGCGGCAGAGCTGGTCGCAGCTCTCGCGCGTCAACTGGCGCAGGCCTTTGCCTTCGGCGCCGAGCACGAGGGCCGACCGGTCGGGCCACGGCGTCGCTTCGAGCAGGCCCGGCGCTTCCCCGTCCAGGCCCAGGACGATGAAGTCGAGCTCCTTCAGCTCGGCGATGGCGCGGGCGAGATTCTGCACGAGCGCCACCGGCACGTGCTCGAGCGCGCCGGAAGCCGACTTGGCGAGCGCGCCGTCGAGCGGCGGACTGTTGCGCCGGGTCATGATCACCCCGGCGCAGCCGAACACCGCCGCCGAGCGCAGGATCGCTCCGGCATTGTGCGGGTCGGTGACCTGATCGAGGACGATCAGCGGGCGGCCAGCGGCGCCGTCGGCCAGCTCGGCGAGCGTCGGCTCGGACAGCAGCTCGGTCTCAAGCAGTGCGCCCTGATGCACGGTGTCGGCGCCGAGGCGCCGGTCGAGGTCCTTGGGCTGCACGCGGATGTGCGCGAGCTGGCGCGCTGCGAGTACCTCCTTCAGGCGATGCTCGGCGTTGTCCGTCAGATGCAGCGCGCGGATGGCGCGCTTCGGATTGCCGAGCGCGGCTTCCACGGCGTGAATGCCAAAGAGCAGCGTCGGCCGCTCGGCGCTCGCCTCGAACGCCCGTCGCGGGGGGCGGTGGTGGTGCTTGTCGCGCATTCCTTGAGGGCCTCCCTCTTCCTTTCGGCAGGCGGCCGCTGCGGCCGATCGGCAGGCGGCGGGCGCGGGGCCGGATCCTTGCCGGTTTTGTGGTTGACAGGGAATAGCGCTGTCATCATATAGGCGTGCATTGCCCCTGCTGGCGACAGCGGGGTGATTTTGTTTGGGTTTTGCTATCTGGAAGCGTTCGGAGGGGTGCCCGAGTGGCTAAAGGGGACGGACTGTAAATCCGTTGGCTTCGCCTACGCTGGTTCGAATCCAGCCCCCTCCACCAGTCAGTCGGCCGGACCCATTCAATCGCCCTGGCGCAAAGCGGGTGTAGCTCAATGGTAGAGCAACAGCCTTCCAAGCTGATGACGAGGGTTCGATTCCCTTCACCCGCTCCAGGCGCCGGTCAGGGGGCTTGAGCGCAACAGGCGGGGGATCACGTCGCGGGGTGCAGGTCGCGCCGCGGGACAACGGCAACACGGAACTAAGGACTATCCATGGCCAAGGCGAAATTCGAGCGGACGAAGCCGCACTGCAACATTGGCACGATTGGTCACGTTGACCATGGGAAGACGTCTCTGACGGCAGCGATCACGAAGGTTTTGGCTGAGCAGGGGAAGGCTCAGTTCACGGCGTACGACCAGATCGACAAGGCCCCTGAGGAGCGGGAGCGCGGGATCACGATCTCGACGGCACACGTTGAGTACGAGACGGACAAGCGGCACTACGCGCACGTGGACTGCCCCGGTCATGCGGACTACGTGAAGAACATGATCACGGGGGCGGCGCAGATGGACGGGGCGATCCTAGTGGTTTCGGCGGCGGACGGTCCGATGCCTCAGACGCGCGAGCACATTCTTCTGGCGCGCCAGGTCGGCGTACCGGCTCTGGTTGTGTTCATGAACAAGGTTGACATGGTGGACGACCCTGACCTGATCGAGCTGGTGGAGATGGAGGTTCGCGAGCTTCTGTCGTCGTACCAGTTCCCGGGCGACAAGATCCCTGTGATCAAGGGGTCTGCGCTGATGGCGCTGGAGGGGAAGAACGACGAGATCGGCAAGAACGCGGTGCTGGAGCTGATGAAGGCGGTGGATGAGTACATCCCTCAGCCGAACCGCCCGAAGGACCAGCCGTTTCTGATGCCGATCGAGGACGTGTTCTCGATCTCGGGGCGGGGCACGGTGGTGACGGGCCGGATTGAGCGTGGGATCGTGAAGGTCGGCGAGGAGGTTGAGATCGTCGGCATCCGGGACACGACGAAGACGACGGTTACGGGCGTTGAGATGTTCCGCAAGCTTCTGGACCAGGGGGAGGCCGGCGACAACGTTGGCTGCCTTCTGCGCGGCATTGAGCGGGACGGGGTTGAGCGTGGGCAGGTTCTGTGCAAGCCGGGCTCGATCAAGCCGCACAAGAAGTTCAAGGCGGAGGCCTACATCCTGACGAAGGAGGAGGGTGGTCGGCACACGCCGTTCTTCACCAACTACCGTCCGCAGTTCTACTTCCGCACGACGGACGTGACGGGGATCGTGCAGCTGCCTGAGGGGACGGAGATGGTGATGCCAGGGGACAACGTGACGGTGACGGTCGAGCTGATCACGCCGATCGCGATGGAGGAGAAGCTTCGTTTCGCCATCCGCGAGGGCGGCCGCACCGTCGGCGCCGGCGTCGTCGCCAGTATCATAGAGTAGGAAGGACAAATCAGGGGTCCGGGCGGGGCAAGGGGATGCCCCAACTGCCTCGCCCGGCTCGGAAAAACAGTGGTCGACTCGGGTCCGGCGGGCCGCCAAGCGGCAGGTTGGGCTATTTGTCAAGAAAAAAATGTGACAAGGCGGGCGAAGTGGGCTATGTAAGCCGTCCCGCGAGATTGGCCCAGGCTCAAGGGGTGTAGCTCAATTGGCAGAGCGTCGGTCTCCAAAACCGAAGGTTGGGGGTTCGAGACCCTCCGCCCCTGCCAGATATTGTTTTGCTCTATTGGACGCGGAGGGAACGGCGGCGCAGCGTCGAGGCGCCGGAGCATAAGGCAAGTGGCAGGGCGGGAAGTTGGTGCGGAACTAGGGGCTGTGGGCTGATGGTGAAGAATCCCTTCCACTTCATTGCGGAGGTTCGCCAGGAGGTATCGAAGGTCACGTGGCCGACCTGGAAAGAGGTCTGGATCACGACGATCATGGTGCTGATCATGGTGGCGCTGACGTCGATCTTCTTCCTGTTGGCGGACATGGTCATCTCCTGGGTCATTCAGTTCGTGCTGGGGTTCGGGCAATAGCCCTGCAGGCACGCAGCCAGGGAATTGAGGGCAAGAGAAGGAACTATGGCCAAGCGCTGGTACATCGTGCACGCCTACTCGAATTTCGAGAGGAAGGTGGCCGACGCGATCAAGGACCGCGCCAAGGCGGCGGGCCTCGAGCATCTGTTCGAGGAGGTTCTGGTGCCGACGGAAGAGGTGGTCGAGGTGCGGCGCGGGCGCAAGGTGCAGGCCGAGCGCAAGTTCTTTCCGGGCTACGTGCTCGTCAAGATGGAGATGACCGACGCGGCCTATCATCTGATCAAGAACACGCCCAAGGTGACGGGCTTTCTGGGCGCCGACAACAAGGCGATCCCGATCACCGAGGACGAGGCCATGCGCATCCTGCACCAGGTGAAGGAAGGCGTGGAGCGGCCCAAGCCGATGGTCACGTTCGAGGTCGGCGAGCAGGTCAGGGTTGCCGACGGTCCGTTCGCCTCCTTCAACGGGCACGTCGAGGAGGTGGACGAGCAGCGGGCGCGTCTCAAGGTGGCGGTGTCGATCTTCGGCCGCCCGACGCCGGTGGAGCTCGAGTTCGGACAGGTCGAGAAGGTTGCCTGAGCGTGACCAGGGCACTGCAGGAGCAGGGCGCGCTCGGGGCGAGTAGACAAAAGGCTGAAGAGAAATGGCGAAGAAAATAGACGGCTACATCAACTTGCAGGTGCCGGCGGGACAGGCAAATCCCTCCCCGCCGATCGGGCCCGCGCTCGGCCAGCGCGGCCTCTCCATCATGGAGTTCTGCAAGCAGTTCAATGCCAAGTCCAAGGACCTGGAGCAGGGCGCGCCGATCCCCGTGAAGATTACGGTGTACTCGGATCGCTCCTTCACCTTCGAGATGCGCACGCCGCCGGCGTCGTATCTCCTCAAGAAGGTCGCCAAGATCAGCGGCGGCTCGAAGGAGCCCGGCCGTGCCAGCGCAGGCACGGTGACGATGGCGCAAGTGCGCCAGGTCGCCGAGCAGAAGATGAAGGATCTCAACACGGACGACCTAGAGGCCGCCGTCAAGACCATCGCCGGCTCCGCCCGCTCGATGGGCCTGCAGGTTGTGGAGTAGCCAGATGTCGAAGCCCGGCAAACGTACGAAGCAAGCCCGCGAGGGCGTCGATCGCGAGAAGGCCTACCCGCTCGACGAGGCGGTGAAGGTGGTCAAGTCGCGCGCCAAGGCCAAGTTCGACGAGACCGTCGAGATCGCCATGAACCTCGGCGTCGACCCCAAGCATGCCGATCAGATGGTGCGCGGCGTGTGCAACTTGCCGAACGGCTCGGGCCGCACGCAGCGCGTCGCCGTCTTCGCCAAGGGCGCCAAGGCCGAGGAGGCCAAGGCCGCGGGCGCCGATGTGGTCGGCGCGGAGGATCTGGTCGAGCAGGTATCGAAGGGCACCATCAACTTCGATCGCTGCATCGCCACGCCGGACATGATGGGTCTGGTGGGGCGGCTCGGCAAGGTGCTGGGCCCGCGCGGCCTGATGCCCAACCCGCGCGTCGGCACGGTGACCATGGACGTCACCAGCGCGGTGAAGGGTGCCAAGGGCGGCGCCGTCGAGTTCCGCGTCGAGAAGGCGGGCATCGTGCAGGCCGGCGTCGGCAAGGCGAGCTTCACGGAAAAGCAGCTGGTGGAGAACATCAAGGCGTTCGTCGATGCCGTGGTGAAGTCGAAGCCGGCGGGTGCGAAGGGCAACTACGTGCAGAAGATCTCGCTCAGCTCGACGCAGGGCGTGGGCGTGAAGATCGATGCCGGGAGCGTGAGCTCTGCCGGTACGGCATGAGGAGATTGCGGGGAATTATGGAGTGATGGTTTCCGGGCGATGAGCCCGGATTGGAGGGCGGTGGACCCCAAAAGGTCCTTCGCCCGAACCTGTCCGAGATTGCCGGTGCCGGAGTCCTCCGGCTTAAGCCTCAAATCGAGAGGGCCTGCATGAGACGGGAGACGGACAGACGAAACGAGTTCGTCGGTCTGAGCCTCTTGGGTCTGCACCGTAGCGTCAACGGCGCGAAGGGAGGACGGGTTCCTTAGCGTCGTACCGGAAAAGGGCTTTGCCCCGCATCCGGGACGGCATGGTGCAACCGGCGGAGAAGTGCCCCTTTCCGGGCACCTGTCCGCAAGATGGAGTGAGCCATTGGATAGAGCTGCAAAACACGAGCTCGTATCGACGCTCAATGAGGCGTGGAAGGACACCGGCTTGATAGTCGTTGCCCATTACGCCGGCATGACTGTCGCCGAGATGACGGAATTCCGCAAGCGGGTCAGAGAAGCTGGCGGTTCGGTCAAGGTGGCGAAGAACAGGCTGGCGAAGCTGGCGCTGAAAGGCACCGATGCGGAAGGTGTCTCCGGTCTTCTGAAGGGGCAGACCTGTCTTGCCTATTCGGCCGACCCGGTGGCGGCAGCGCGCATCTCGGTCAAGTACGCCAGGGAGAACGAGAAGCTCGTGATCCTCGGCGGGGCGATGGGCAGGACGGTCCTCGACACCAATGGTGTCAAGGCGCTGGCCGATCTGCCGTCGCTCGACGAGCTGCGGGGCACCATCATCGGCCTGATCCAGGCCCCGGCGACGAAGATCGCTCGCCTCCTCAAGGAGCCCGGCGCCCAGCTGGCGCGCGTGCTCCATGCCAAGAGCGCTCAGGAAGCCGCAGGCGCCTGAGCTGGAAAACCGACATGGGGTTCGCCGCGGCGGCCCCGGTTCTGAACTCGAAGATCAAAGGAAGGAAGTTAAGTCATGGCTGATCTGGCAAAGATCGTGGACGACCTCTCGAAGCTGACCGTTCTGGAGGCCGCCGAGCTCTCCAAGCTGCTGGAGGAGAAGTGGGGCGTATCGGCTGCCGCCGCGGTTGCGGTGGCCGCAGCGCCCGGCGGCGGAGCTGCGGCTCCGGCGGTCGAGGAGAAGACCGAGTTCACGGTCGTCCTCAAGTCCGGCGGCGACAAGAAGATCAACGTCATCAAGGAGGTCCGCGCCATCACGGGTCTCGGTCTGAAGGAAGCCAAGGATCTGGTCGAGGCCGGCGGCAAGACCGTCAAGGAAGGCGTGACCAAGGACGAGGCGGCCAAGCTGAAGAAGCAGCTCGAGGACCAGGGCGCCACCGTCGAAATCAAGTAACCGGGCGTGCCCGGGCGGGGGAAGCGGGCGGGCGCCTGCTTCCCCTCCGAGCGGGCCGCCGGCATGGCGCACGCATGATCGGGCGATGCGCCTGGAATGACAGAGAACTGCCAGGGAAGTGCCAGGGAACTGCAAGCATCGCCGCGGGGATGAACGCTCCGCGGACCCCCAATTGAACAGCTGCCTTCGCGCGCGAAGGACGAGGAGCGGAAATGGCTGAGACCTACAACGGCCGCAAGCGCATCAGGAAGCAATTCGGATCCATCGGCGAGGTCGCCGAGATGCCGAACCTCATCGAGGTGCAGAAGAGCTCCTACGACGATTTTCTGATGGTCAAGGAGCCGCCGGGCGGCCGGGCTGAGCAGGGCCTGCAGGCGGTCTTCAAGTCGGTGTTCCCGATCTCCGATTTCTCGGGGCGGGCAACGCTCGAGTTCGTGCGCTACGAATTCGAGCCGCCGAAGTACGACGTCGACGAGTGCCAGCAGCGCGACATGACCTTCGCGGCGCCGCTCAAGGTGAAGCTGCGCCTGATCGTGTTCGATGTGAACGAGGAGACGGGTGCCAAGTCCGTCAAGGACGTCAAGGAGCAGGACGTCTACATGGGCGACATGCCGTTCATGACGCCCAACGGCACGTTCATCATCAACGGCACCGAGCGCGTCATCGTCAGCCAGATGCACCGCTCGCCGGGCGTGTTCTTCGATCACGACCGCGGCAGAACGCATGCCTCCGGCAAGCTGCTGTTCGCGGCCCGCATCATCCCTTACCGCGGCTCGTGGCTCGACTTCGAGTTCGATGCCAAGGACATCGTGTATGTGCGCATCGACCGGCGCCGCAAGCTGCCTGTGACGACGCTGCTGTATGCGCTGGGCCTCGACGACGAGGAGATTCTCTCCACCTTCTACAAGTCGATCACCGTCAAGGAATCCAAGCGCGGCTGGAAGGTTCCCTTCATCGCCGAGAAGATGCGCGGCATGACCCCGTCGGCCGACCTCGTCGACGCCAAGTCGGGCGAGGTGGTGGCCAAGGCCGGCGAGAAGATCACCGCACGGCGCGCACGCGAGCTCGCCGACGGCGGCCTCAAGGAGGTGCTGTTCAGCGCCGACGACCTGACGGGCAAGTACCTGGCCGAGGACATCGTCAACCTGGAGACGGGCGAGATCTACGGCGAGGCCGGCGATGAGCTCGACGGCAAGCTGCTCGAGGCGCTGCATGGGGCCAAGATCAAGGAGTTCCAAATCCTGGACATCGACCACGTCCAGATCGGCGCCTTCATCCGCAACACGCTGCACATCGACAAGAACGCCAACCACGAGGAAGCGTTGATGGACATCTACCGGGTCATGCGCCCGGGCGAGCCGCCGACGCTGGATGCCGCGCAGGCGTTGTTCAACGGCCTGTTCTTCGATGCCGAGCGCTACGACCTCTCGGCCGTCGGCCGCGTGAAGATGAACATGCGCCTCGACCTCAAGGCCGAGGACACCGTGCGCACGCTGCGCCGGGAGGACATCATCGCCGTCGTCAGGACCCTCGTGGATCTGCGCGACGGCAAGGGCGAGATCGACGACATCGACCACCTGGGCAACCGCCGGGTGCGCTCGGTCGGCGAGCTGATGGAGAACCAGTACCGCCTGGGACTGCTGCGCATGGAGCGCGCCATCAAGGAGCGCATGTCGTCGGTGGATATCGACACCGTGATGCCGCAGGACCTCATCAACGCCAAGCCGGCGGCGGCGGCGGTGCGCGAGTTCTTCGGCTCCTCGCAGCTCAGCCAGTTCATGGACCAGACCAATCCCCTGTCCGAGATCACGCACAAGCGGCGGCTCTCGGCGCTGGGTCCCGGCGGCCTGACGCGTGAGCGCGCCGGCTTCGAGGTGCGCGACGTGCACCCGACGCACTACGGCCGCATCTGCCCGATCGAGACGCCGGAAGGCCCCAACATCGGCCTCATCAACTCGCTCGCCACCTTCGCGCGCGTGAACAAGTACGGCTTCATCGAAAGCCCCTACCGCAAGGTGGAGAAGAGCAAGGTCACCGACGACGTCGTCTACCTCTCGGCCATGGAGGAGATGCGCCACCACGTCGCCCAGGCCAATGCCGAGGTCGACGCCAAGGGCAAGCTGACGGGCGACCTCATCACCTGCCGCTACCAGGGCGACGTGCTGCTGGTGACGCCCGACAAGGTCGACTACATCGACGTGTCGCCGAAGCAGCTCGTCTCCGTTGCCGCCGCGCTCATCCCGTTCCTGGAGAACGACGACGCCAACCGCGCGCTGATGGGTTCCAACATGCAGCGCCAGGCCGTGCCGCTCATCAAGGCGGAGGCACCGCTGGTCGGCACCGGCATGGAGGAGGTAGTGGCCAGGGACTCGGGGGCCGCGATTGCCGCCCGCCGCACCGGCATCGTCGATCAGGTGGATGCCACCCGTATCGTCATCCGCGCCACGGAGGAGGCCGACCCGTCCAAGCCCGGCGTCGACATCTACCGGCTGCGCAAGTTCCAGCGCTCGAACCAGAACACCTGCATCAACCAGCGGCCGCTGGTGACCGTGGGCGATCACGTGAAGTCCGGAGACATCGTGGCTGATGGTCCCTCGACCGATCTCGGCGATCTGGCGCTCGGCAAGAACGTGCTCGTCGCGTTCATGCCGTGGATGGGCTACAATTTCGAGGACTCCATCCTGCTCTCCGAGCGCGTCGTCTCCGACGACATCTTCACCTCGATCCACATCGAGGAGTTCGAGGTCATGGCCCGCGACACCAAGCTCGGGCCGGAGGAGATCACGCGCGACATCCCGAACGTCTCGGAGGAGGCGTTGAAGAACCTCGACGAGGCCGGCATCGTCTACATCGGCGCCGAGGTCAATCCGGGCGACATCCTGGTCGGCAAGATCACGCCCAAGGGCGAGAGCCCGATGACGCCGGAGGAGAAGCTGCTGCGCGCCATCTTCGGCGAGAAGGCCTCGGACGTGCGCGACACGTCGCTGCGCCTGCCGCCGGGCGTCAACGGCACCGTCGTCGAGGTGCGCGTGTTCAACCGCCACGGCGTCGAGAAGGACGAGCGCGCCATGGCGATCGAGCGCGAGGAGATCGAGCGCCTCGCCAAGGACCGCGACGACGAGCTGCAGATCCTCGACCGCAACGTCTATGCCCGCCTCAAGGCGGCGCTCATCGGCAAGGAAGCCGCGAAGGGGCCGAAGAGCGCCCGCAAGGGCACGCACATCACCGAGGAGGTGCTGGCCGACGTGCCGCGCAGCCAGTGGTGGGAGATCGGTCTGTCCGACGAGGCGGCCATGGCCGAGGTCGAGGCCATCGGCAAGCAGTACGAGGACGCCAAGAAGAGCCTCGAGCGGCGCTTCGTCGACAAGGTCGACAAGCTGCAGCGCGGCGACGAGCTGCCGCCCGGCGTCATGAAGATGGTCAAGGTCTTCGTGGCGGTGAAGCGCAAGATCCAGCCGGGTGACAAGATGGCGGGCCGCCACGGCAACAAGGGCGTGGTGTCCCAGATCGTGCCCTGCGAGGACATGCCCTACCTGGA
Source organism: Hyphomicrobiaceae bacterium (assembly GCA_008933705.1). Classification (GTDB taxonomy): domain Bacteria; phylum Pseudomonadota; class Alphaproteobacteria; order Rhizobiales; family Hyphomicrobiaceae; genus AWTP1-13. The sequence goes on along the minus strand of WBUN01000045.1, from coordinate 26,675 downwards.
GGACGGCACGCACGTCGACGTGGTGCTCAACCCGCTGGGCGTGCCGAGCCGCATGAACGTCGGGCAGATCCTGGAGACGCATCTGGGATGGGCCTGCCGCGGCCTCGGGCGTGCCATCGACCAGGCGCTCGAGAGGTTCCACGAGAGCGGCGAGGCCAAGGCCCTGCGCGAGACCATGGCGCAGATCTACGGCGAGCAGGACGGCGTGGGCAAGCTCAAGGACAACGAGCTGCTGATGCTGGGCGAGCGCCTCAAGGACGGCGTGCCGGTCTCGACGCCCGTGTTCAACGGCGCGCGCGAGCCCGACATCGTCGAGATGCTGCAGAAGGCGGGCTTCGACACGTCGGGGCAGGTCACGCTGTACGACGGGCGCACGGGCGAGCCGTTCGATCGCAAGGTGACGGTGGGCTACAAGTATCTGCTGAAGCTGCACCACCTGGTGGACGACAAGATCCACGCGCGCTCCATCGGCCCCTACAGCCTCGTCACCCAGCAGCCGCTGGGCGGCAAGGCGCAGTTCGGCGGCCAGCGCTTCGGCGAGATGGAGGTGTGGGCGCTCGAAGCCTACGGCGCCGCCTACACGCTGCAGGAGATGCTGACCGTGAAGTCCGACGACGTCGCCGGCCGCACCAAGGTGTACGAGGCGATCGTGCGCGGCGACGATGCGTTCGAAGCCGGCATTCCGGAAAGCTTCAACGTGCTGGTCAAGGAAATGCGTGCGCTCGGTCTCAACGTGGAGCTGGTCAACTCCGAGGCCCCGCCGGCGGTCGAGGAAGCTCCCAAGGAGGTGCCGCGGCTTCCGCCCGCCGCAGCGGAATAGGCACGATTACGCGGGCCGCCCTGGGCAGGGGCGGTCCGGGCCCGTGATCAAGGGCACACAACATTCTACGGGCGGCGGCCAGAGGCCTGGCCCCGCCGAGAAAGAGAGAGCCGATGAACGAGATCACCAACCTCTTCAAGCAGCAGGCGCAGATCCCGGCCTTCGATCAGATCCGCATCTCGATCGCGAGCCCGGATGACATCCAGTCGTGGTCGTTCGGCGAGATCAAGAAGCCCGAGACCATCAACTACCGTACCTTCAAGCCGGAGCGCGACGGCCTGTTCTGCGCGCGCATCTTCGGGCCCATCAAGGACTACGAGTGCTTGTGCGGCAAGTACAAGCGCATGAAGTACAAGGGCCTGATCTGCGAGAAGTGCGGCGTCGAGGTCACGCTGGCCAAGGTGCGCCGCGAGCGCATGGGCCACATCGCGCTCGCCGCGCCCGTCGCCCACATCTGGTTCCTCAAGTCGCTGCCGTCCCGCATCGGCCTGCTGCTCGATATGACGCTCAAGGATCTCGAGCGTGTTCTCTATTTCGAGAACTACATCGTCACCGAGCCGGGCATCACGAAGTTCGCCGAGAAGCAGCTGCTGACCGAGGAGCAGTACAACCAGGCGATCGAGGAATACGGCCAGGACAGCTTCACCGCCGGCATCGGCGCGGAGGCCATCCGCGAGCTGCTGTCGGCCATGGACCTGCCCAAGCTGCGCGACCAGCTGCGCCAGGAGATTGCCGAGGCGACCACCGAGCTCAAGCCCAAGAAGCTCGGCAAGCGCCTCAAGGTCATCGAGGCCTTCATCGAGTCCGGCAACCGGCCCGAGTGGATGGTGCTGACGGTGGTTCCGGTCATTCCGCCGGAGCTGCGCCCGCTCGTGCCCCTCGACGGCGGCCGCTTCGCCACCTCGGATCTCAACGATCTCTACCGCCGTGTCATCAACCGCAACAATCGCCTGAAGCGGCTGATGGAGCTGCGCGCGCCCGACATCATCATCCGCAACGAGAAGCGGATGCTGCAGGAATCCGTCGATGCGCTGTTCGACAACGGCCGCCGCGGCCGCGTCATCACGGGCGCCAACAAGCGCCCGCTGAAGTCGCTCGCCGACATGCTGAAGGGCAAGCAGGGCCGGTTCCGCCAGAACCTGCTGGGCAAGCGCGTGGACTACTCGGGCCGCTCGGTCATCGTCGTGGGTCCCGAGATGAAGCTGCACCAGTGCGGGCTGCCCAAGAAGATGGCGCTCGAGCTGTTCAAGCCGTTCATCTACGCGCGCTTGCAAGCGCTCGGCCAGGCCGCGACCGTCAAGCAGGCCAAGAAGCTGGTCGAGAAGGAGAAGCCGGAGGTCTGGGACGTACTCGACGAGGTCATCCGCGAGCATCCCGTCCTGCTCAACCGCGCGCCGACGCTGCATCGCCTGGGCATCCAGGCCTTCGAGCCGGTTCTCATCGAGGGCAAGGCCATCCAGCTTCACCCGCTGGTGTGCGCCGCCTTCAATGCCGACTTCGACGGCGACCAGATGGCGGTGCACGTGCCGCTGTCGCTGGAAGCACAGCTCGAGGCCCGCGTGCTGATGATGTCGACCAACAACATCCTGCACCCGGCCAACGGCTCGCCGATCATCGTGCCGAGCCAGGACATCGTGCTCGGGCTCTACTATGTGTCGATCATGCGCGACAAGGAGCCGGGCGAGGGCACTCTGCTCGGCTCGATCGCCGAGGTCGAGCACGCCCTGGCGTCGGGCAAGGTGACGCTCCACACCAAGGTCAAGGGCCGATTCCGGGCCGTTGATGCCGACGGCAACGAGGTCGTCGAGGTGCACGAGACGACGCCCGGGCGCATGATGCTCGGCGAGCTGCTGCCGCGCAAGCCGGGCGTGAAGTTCGCGCTCGTCAACCAGTTGCTGACGAAGAAGAACATCTCCGCGCTGATCGATGCGGTCTACCGCAACTGCGGTCAGAAGGAGACGGTGATCTTCTGCGATCGCATCATGGGGCTCGGCTTCTACCACGCCTTCAAGGCGGGCATCTCGTTCGGCAAGGACGACATGCTCATTCCCGATACGAAGGCCAAGATCGTCGACGACACCAACGAGCTCGTGCGCGAGTACGAGCAGCAGTACAACGACGGTCTCATCACCCAGCTCGAGAAGTACAACAAGGTGGTGGACGCCTGGTCCAAGTGCACCGATCGCATCGCCAAGGAGATGATGGAGCGCATCTCCACGGTGCAGCGTGATGCCAAGGGTGCGGCCAAGCCGATCAACTCGGTCTACATGATGGCCCACTCCGGCGCGCGCGGCTCCGAGAAGCAGATGCGCCAGCTCGCCGGCATGCGCGGCCTCATGACCAAGCCCTCCGGCGAGATCATCGAGACGCCCATCATCTCGAACTTCAAGGAAGGCCTGTCCGTGCTCGAGTACTTCAACTCGACCCATGGCGCGCGCAAGGGTCTGGCCGATACGGCGCTCAAGACCGCGAACTCCGGCTACCTGACGCGGCGTCTCGTCGACGTGGCGCAGGACTGCATCATCAACGAGGAGGATTGCGGCACCGACGGCGGCATCAACGTGCAGGCCGTGGTCGACGCGGGTCAGGTGATCGTCTCGCTCGCCCAGCGCATCCTCGGCCGCACCGCGGCGGAGGACGTGAAGGACCCCGTCAGCAAGAAGGTGATCGTGAAGTCGGGCCAGCTCATCGAGGAGCGGGAGGTTGAGGCGATCGAGAAGGCGCAGATCCAGGAGGTGCGCATCCGCTCCGTCCTCACCTGCGAGGCTGCCAACGGCGTGTGCGGCAAGTGCTACGGGCGGGATCTCGCCCGCGGCACGCCGGTCAACATCGGCGAGGCGGTGGGCGTCATCGCCGCCCAGTCGATCGGCGAGCCGGGCACCCAGCTCACGATGCGCACGTTCCACATCGGCGGCGTGGCGCAGACGGTCGATCAGTCCTTCATCGAGTCCAACTTCAACGGCACGGTGAAGCTGAAGAACCGCAGCGTCGTGAAGGACAGCCAGGGCCGGCTCATCGCCATGAGCCGCAACATGGCGGTCATCATCAGCGACCAGTCGGGCAAGGAGCTGGCGACGCAGAAGGTGCCCTACGGTGCCCGCCTGCACGTCGACGACGGCGACGAGGTGAAGCGCGGCACGCGCCTGGCCCAGTGGGACCCCTACATGCGGCCGATCCTGACCGAGGTCGACGGCGTTGCCGACTTCGCCGACCTGGTCGAGGGCGTGTCGATGAAGGAGCAGACCGACGAGGTGAAGGGCACGACCAATCGCGTCATCGTCGATTGGCGGGCCACGCCGCGCGGTGCCGACCTGAAGCCTGCGATCATCATCAAGGAGTCGAAGGGCGGCAAGCCCGTGCGCGTGGCGCGCGGCGTGGATGCGCGCTATCTGCTGCCCGTCGAGGCGATCCTGCAGGTGGACACCCACGCCAAGGTCAAGGCGGGCGACGTGCTGGCACGTATTCCGCTGTCGAGCGCCAAGGCGGGCGACATCACCGGTGGTCTGCCGCGCGTGGCCGAGCTGTTCGAGGCCCGGCGCCCGAAGGATCACGCCATCATCGCGGAGATCTCCGGCACGGTCGAGTTCGGCAAGGACTACAAGAACAAGCAGCGCGTGACGATCAAGCCGGACGACGAGAACGCCCAGCCGGTCGAGTACCTGATCCCGCGCGGCAAGAGCATTGCCGTGCAGCACGGTGACCGCATCGAGAAGGGAGACTTCGTCTATGACGGCCATCCGGCGCCGCACGACATCCTGGCCATCAAGGGCGTCGAGGAGCTCGCCAACTACCTGATCAACGAGATCCAGGACGTCTATCGGCTGCAGGGCGTGACGATCAACGACAAGCATATCGAGGTGATCGTCCGCCAGATGCTGCAGAAGGTGGAGGTCGAGGATCCGGGCGAGACCGACTTCCTCAAGGGCGAGCAGATCGACAAGATCGAGTTCGACGAGAAGAACGCGGCCACCGAGAAGGCCGGCAAGCGGGTTGCGACCGCCAAGCCGGTGCTGCTCGGCATCACCAAGGCCTCGCTGCAGACCAGGAGCTTCATCTCGGCCGCCTCCTTCCAGGAGACGACCCGCGTGCTGACCGACGCCGCCGTCAACGGCAAGGCCGACACGCTGGAAGGCCTGAAGGAGAACGTGATCGTCGGGCGCCTCATTCCGGCCGGCACCGGCGGCATGCTGCGGCGCATCCGCAAGATTGCGGCCAAGCGCGACGAGCTGATCGCCAAGGAGAAGGCCAAGGAGGACGCCGAGAAGGCGCTGGCTGCGCCGGCGGAAGGTGCCATGCGCCCGCCCGAGCGCCGGCGCCGGCGCACGGAAGCGGCTGCCGAGTAGCCGCCCGCTTTTGCTGCAGGTCAAAATGGGCCGCTTCCGAGGCCGGAGGCGGCCCATTGCTTTGCCCCGCGCTGGCGTCGGCGCGGGGCCGAGATACAACCGGGCGGCGCCGCCGACATCGGCCGAGACGGCCGTGCCGCGCAGGCTGCGATGTGCGGACGTTCCGCCGCGTCTTACGGCAAAATATTTCCGAATCGCCGCCGCGGCGGGTGTTGACCGTTTCGGACCGTCTGTAATATAAGGCGCTCACTCTCGCGGCAGGTGGTAGGCCGTTTCCGTTGGGCATGGGGTTCAGCCCCGCTCTGGTCTAGACGCTGCCGTCGTCAAGCAGAGGACATTTTCGGGCCAAGATCCGCAGGTTCCGCGCAGGCGGACCCGGTGGATCCTCTGGGTTTTAGAGCCGAGCGCCTTGAAAGGCGCCTCGGCGGCAAGTTTTGGCGCACGGATCGTGGTCCGGGCGCGGGCAGCAGGTGGAACTGGCGCATGCCGACGATACAGCAGCTGATCCGCAAACCGCGGACGCAAAAGACCTACCGCGAGAAGGCGCGCCACATGCAGGCGTGCCCGCAGAAGCGCGGGGTGTGCACGCGCGTCTACACGACGACGCCGAAGAAGCCGAACTCGGCGCTGCGCAAGGTGGCCAAGGTGCGGCTGACCAACGGGTTCGAGGTGATCGGCTACATCCCGGGTGAAGGCCACAACCTGCAGGAGCATTCCGTGGTCATGATCCGCGGCGGCCGCGTGAAAGACCTCCCGGGCGTGCGCTACCACATCATCCGCGGCGTGCTCGACACCCAAGGTGTGGCGGACCGCCGGCAGAGACGTTCCAAGTACGGAGCAAAGAGGCCCAAGTAAGGGCCTTTTTGCGTGGGGGCCCATGCACGCGGGATCTCCCTCCCCCCGGCCGGCCCCCCCGACAAACGCTAACGAGACGGACAGAGGAAGAAGCACATGTCGCGCCGGCGCAAAGCTGAGAGACGCGAGATCAACCCGGACCCGAAGTTCGGCGATATGGTCGTGTCCAAGTTCATGAACTCCATCATGAAGGAGGGCAAGAAGTCGGTCGCCGAGCGCATCGTGTACGGCGCGCTCGACCGCATGCAGGCCCGCGCCAAGTCGGACCCGATCCAGCTCTTCCACGCCGCGCTCGACAACGTCATGCCGGCCGTCGAGGTGCGCTCACGGCGCGTCGGCGGTGCGACGTACCAGGTACCGGTGGAGGTGCGCGCCGAGCGCCGGCAGGCGCTGGCCATCCGCTGGCTGATCTCGGCTGCACGCAGCCGCAACGAAAACACCATGGAGGAGCGCCTGTCGGGCGAACTCCTCGATGCCGCCAACAATCGCGGCACTGCGGTCAAGAAGCGGGAGGACACGCACAAGATGGCGGAGGCGAACCGCGCCTTCTCCCATTACCGCTGGTGACACGAGCACGAGGCCAGGCATATGCCGCGCACCCATAAGATCGAGGACTACCGCAACTTCGGCATCATGGCCCACATCGATGCCGGCAAGACCACGACGACGGAGCGGATCCTCTACTACACGGGCAAGAACTACAAGATCGGCGAGGTGCACGACGGCGCCGCGACCATGGATTTCATGGAGCAGGAAGCCGAGCGCGGCATCACCATCACGTCGGCCGCGACCACCTGCTTCTGGAACGGCAAGCGGCTGAACATCATCGACACGCCAGGCCACGTGGACTTCACCATCGAGGTGGAGCGCTCCCTGCGCGTGCTCGACGGCGCGGTGTGCGTGCTCGACAGCAACCAGGGCGTCGAGCCGCAGACCGAGACGGTCTGGCGCCAGGGCGACAAGTACGGCGTGCCGCGCATCATCTTCGCCAACAAGATGGATAAGACCGGCGCCGACTTCTACATGTGCGTCGACGACATCAAGGAGAAGCTTGGCGCCCGTCCCGTGCCGCTGCAGATTCCGATCGGCGCCGAGAGCAACTTCAAGGGCGTGATCGATCTCATCAAGATGAAGGCCATCATCTGGGAAGGCGACGACAAGGGCGCCAAGTTCTCCGAGCTCGACATCCCCGCCGACCTGCAGGAGAAGGCTGCCGAGTACCGGGCGGCGATGATCGAAGCCGCGGTCGAGATGGACGACGACGCGCTCACCGCCTACCTTGAGGGCAAGGAGCCCGACATCGATACGCTCAAGCGCTGCATCCGCAAGGCGACCGTCACGCGCGCCTTCTATCCGATGATGTGCGGCTCGGCGTTCAAGAACAAGGGCGTGCAGCCCCTGCTCGATGCCGTCGTCGACTACCTGCCCTCTCCCGCCGACCGCGAGGCCTACAAGGCCATCGACACCAAGACCGGCGCCGACACCGAGCGCAAGCCGCTCGATACCGAGCCGCTGTCGATGCTGGCCTTCAAGATCATGAACTTCGAGCATGTCGGCTCGATCACCTTCTGCCGCATCTATTCCGGCAAGATCGAGAGCGGCATGGCGCTGGCCAACACCACGCGCGACAGGAAGGAGCGCGTCGGGCGCATGTATCTCATGCACGCCGACCAGCGCGAGGAGATCAAGGAGGCCTACACCGGCGACATCGTGGCGCTGTCGGGCCTCAAGGACACGCGCACCGGCGAGACGCTGTCCGACCCGGCCAAGCCCGTCCTGCTCGAGAAGATGGAGTTCCCCAACCCCGTCATCGAGATGTCGATCGAGCCCAAGACCAAGGCCGACCAGGAGAAGATGGCGCTCGCGCTCTACGCGATGGCGCTGGAGGACCCCTCGTTCCGCGTCGGCGTCGATCAGGAGTCCGGCCAGACCATCCTCAAGGGCATGGGCGAGCTGCATCTCGACATCAAGGTCGACATCCTCAAGCGCACGCACGGCGTGGAGGCCAACGTGGGCGCGCCGCAGGTGGCCTACCGCGAGGCGCTGGTGAAGGCGACCGAGGTTGACTACACGCACAAGAAGCAGACCGGCGGCACGGGCCAGTTCGCCCGCGTCAAGCTGCGGCTGGAGCCCAACGAGGCCGGCAAGGGCAACGAGTTTGCCAGCGAGATCGTCGGCGGCACGGTGCCCAAGGAGTACATCCCCGGTGTCGAGAAGGGCGTGCACAGCGTCTGGGACGCCGGCGTGCTGATCGGCTTCCCGATGGTCGACATGAAGGTGACGCTGTTCGACGGCGCCTTCCACGAGGTCGACTCGAGCGCGATCGCGTTCGAGATCGCGGCGCGCCAGGCCATGAAGGACGGCGCGGCCAAGGCCGGCGTGAAGCTGCTCGAGCCGATCATGGACGTGGAGGTGGTGACGCCCGGCGACTTCGTCGGCGGCGTCATCGGCGACATCAACAGCCGCCGCGGCCAGATCCGCAATCAGGAGATGCGCGGCAACGCCACGGTCGTGCGTGCGCACGTGCCGCTCGCCAACATGTTCGGCTACGTCAGCCAGCTGCGCTCGATGAGCCAGGGGCGCGCGTCCTACACGATGCAGTTCGCGCACTATGCCGAGGTGCCGCGCAACGTGGCCGACGAGGTCAAGGCGAAGTACGCCTGAGAAAGATGAAGGAGTGTTCGGCGGGGCCCGCGCCCGGCCGGAGCGAAGCGAAGAGGTAGGAGAGCCGAAAATGGCCAAGGCGAAATTCGAGCGGACGAAGCCGCACTGCAACATTGGCACGATTGGTCACGTTGACCATGGGAAGACGTCTCTGACGGCAGCGATCACGAAGGTTTTGGCTGAGCAGGGGAAGGCTCAGTTCACGGCGTACGACCAGATCGACAAGGCCCCTGAGGAGCGGGAGCGCGGGATCACGATCTCGACGGCACACGTTGAGTACGAGACGGACAAGCGGCACTACGCGCACGTGGACTGCCCCGGTCATGCGGACTACGTGAAGAACATGATCACGGGGGCGGCGCAGATGGACGGGGCGATCCTAGTGGTTTCGGCGGCGGACGGTCCGATGCCTCAGACGCGCGAGCACATTCTTCTGGCGCGCCAGGTCGGCGTACCGGCTCTGGTTGTGTTCATGAACAAGGTTGACATGGTGGACGACCCTGACCTGATCGAGCTGGTGGAGATGGAGGTTCGCGAGCTTCTGTCGTCGTACCAGTTCCCGGGCGACAAGATCCCTGTGATCAAGGGGTCTGCGCTGATGGCGCTGGAGGGGAAGAACGACGAGATCGGCAAGAACGCGGTGCTGGAGCTGATGAAGGCGGTGGATGAGTACATCCCTCAGCCGAACCGCCCGAAGGACCAGCCGTTTCTGATGCCGATCGAGGACGTGTTCTCGATCTCGGGGCGGGGCACGGTGGTGACGGGCCGGATTGAGCGTGGGATCGTGAAGGTCGGCGAGGAGGTTGAGATCGTCGGCATCCGGGACACGACGAAGACGACGGTTACGGGCGTTGAGATGTTCCGCAAGCTTCTGGACCAGGGGGAGGCCGGCGACAACGTTGGCTGCCTTCTGCGCGGCATTGAGCGGGACGGGGTTGAGCGTGGGCAGGTTCTGTGCAAGCCGGGCTCGATCAAGCCGCACAAGAAGTTCAAGGCGGAGGCCTACATCCTGACGAAGGAGGAGGGTGGTCGGCACACGCCGTTCTTCACCAACTACCGTCCGCAGTTCTACTTCCGCACGACGGACGTGACGGGGATCGTGCAGCTGCCTGAGGGGACGGAGATGGTGATGCCAGGGGACAACGTGACGGTGACGGTCGAGCTGATCACGCCGATCGCGATGGAGGAGAAGCTTCGTTTCGCCATCCGCGAGGGCGGCCGCACCGTCGGCGCCGGCGTCGTCGCCAGTATCATAGAGTAGGAGGCATTGGCAGGAGCGCTCGTCCAGATACGGGCGCTTCCTCGCTTTTGAGAACTTCGATGCAAAGCCAGAATATCCGCATCCGGCTCAAGGCGTTCGATCATCGCGTGCTCGATGCGTCGACGCGCGAGATCGTGAATACGGCCAAACGCACGGGCGCAGAGGTGCGAGGGCCCATCCCGCTGCCGACGCGCATCGAGCGGTTCACGGTCAACCGGTCTCCGCACATCGACAAGAAGAGCCGCGAGCAGTTCGAGATGCGCACGCACAAGCGCCTGCTCGACATCGTGGATCCGACGCCCCAGACGGTGGACGCGTTGATGAAGCTGGACCTGGCTGCCGGCGTCGACGTCGAGATCAAGCTGTAAGGCCCGAGCCTTTAGGAAGGAATACGGAACATGCGTTCCGGAGTGATAGCGCAGAAGGTGGGCATGACCCGCATCTTCACGGAGGCCGGCGAGCACATCCCGGTCACCGTGCTGAAGCTGGACAATGTCCAGGTGCTGGCGCACCGCACCGACGAGAAGAACGGATATACCGCGCTGCAGCTCGGCGCCGGCAGCCGCAAGGCGAGCCGCGTCACGCGCGCCGAGCGGGAGAACTTCGCCGTCGCCAAGGTGGAGCCCAAGCGCAAGGTGGTGGAGTTCCGGGTCAGTCCCGACAACGTCATCGAGGTAGGCGCCGAGATCACGGCGGACCACTTCGTGAAGGGCCAGCTCGTGGACATCACGGGCACCAACCAGGGCAAGGGCTTCCAGGGCGCCATGAAGCGCTGGAACTTCGGCGGCCTGCGCGCCACGCACGGCGTGTCGGTGACGCACCGCAGCCACGGCTCGACCGGTCAGCGCCAGGACCCCGGCAAGGTCTTCAAAGGCAAGAAGATGGCCGGCCACATGGGCGACGTGCGGGTGACCACGCAGAACCTGGAGGTCGTGCAGACCGACAAGGACCGTGGTCTCATCCTCGTGCGCGGCGCCGTGCCCGGCAGCAAAGGCGGCTGGGTGCTGGTGCGCGATGCGGTCAAGCGGCCGCTGCACAAGGATGCACCCAAGCCCGGGTCCTTCCGCAAGACCGGCGCGCCGGCCGAGGCCGCCCAAGCGAGCGCGGAGCAGAAGCCATGAAGGCCACAGTGAAGACGCTCGACGCCACGAGCGCGGGCGAGGTCGAGCTCAAGGACGAGATCTTCGGCCTGGAGCCGCGCAGCGACCTTATCCATCGCATGGTGCGCTATCAGCTTCTGAAGCGCATGGCCGGCACGCACCATGCCCAGGACCGCTCCGAGGTCACGGTCACGGGCAAGAAGATGTACAAGCAGAAGGGTACCGGCGGTGCCCGCCACGGCGACAAGTCGGTGCCGCAGTGGCGCGGCGGCGGCAAGGTGTTCGGCCCCAAGCCGCGCAGCCACGCCATCGAGCTGCCCAAGAAGGTGCGCGCGCTGGCGCTGCGCCATGCCCTGTCGGCCAAGGCCAAGGCCGGCGAGATCGTCGTGCTGGAAAAGGCGGAAGCGGCCGACGGCAAGACAAAGGGGCTCAAGGAGCGGTTCGGCAAGCTCGATTTGACCAATGCGCTGATCATCGACGGGGCGGACATCGAGCCCGGATTTGCCCGCGCGGCCCGCAACATCCCCAACATCGACGTGCTGCCGGTGCAGGGCATCAACGTCTACGACATTCTGCGCCGCAAGAACCTGGTGCTGACCAAGGCGGCCGTCGCGGCTCTGGAGGCGCGCTTCAAATGAGCAAGAAGAAGGACGCCCACGACGTCATCCGCGCGCCGGTGATCACCGAGAAGTCGACGCTCGTCTCCGAGCACAACCAGGTGATCTTCAAGGTGGCGCGCGATGCCACCAAGCCTGAGATCAAGGCCGCCGTCGAGAAGCTCTTCAACGTGAAGGTGAAGGCGGTCAATACGCAGTTGCGCAAGGGCAAGATGAAGACGTTCAGGAACATCCGCGCCCTGCAGAGCGACGTCAAGCGTGCGGTCGTGACCCTCGAAGAGGGCCACTCGATCGACGTCACGACGGGGCTCTAAGGAGAGACGGCGATGGCACTGAAGACTTTCCGTCCCACCACTCCCGGCCTGCGCCAGCTCGTGCTGGTCGATCGCGGCCACCTGTGGAAGGGTGCACCGGTCAAGATGCTGACCGAGGGCAAGACCAAGAGCGGCGGCCGCAACAACCACGGCCGCATCACCACCCGGCATATCGGCGGCGGCCACAAGCAGGTCTACCGCCGGGTTGACTTCCGCCGCACCAAGCACGACATGTCGGCCGTGGTCGAGCGGCTGGAGTACGATCCCAACCGGACCGCGTTCCTGGCGCTGCTGAAGTACTCCGACAAGAGCCTGGCCTACATCCTGGCGCCTCAGCGCCTGGCCGTCGGCGACACGGTCGTCTCCGGCATCAAGGTGGACGTGAAGCCCGGCAACGCCATGCAGCTCGCCTCCATGCCGATCGGCACGATCGTGCACAACATCGAGCTGAAGCCGGGCGGCGGCGGCAAGATCGCGCGCTCGGCCGGCGCCTACGGTCAGCTCGTCGGCCGCGACGCGGGCTGGGCCATCCTGCGTCTCAACTCGGGCGAGACGCGCCGCGTGCGCGCCGAGTGCATGGCGACGGTCGGTGCGGTCTCCAACCCCGACCACATGAACGAGGCAACCGGCAAGGCCGGGCGTACGCGCTGGATGGGCACACGCCCCACGGTGCGCTCGATCGCCATGAACCCGGTCGATCACCCCAACGGCGGCCGCACCAAGGGCGGCAAGCATTGGGCGACGCCTTGGGGCAAGTCCACCAAGGGTGCCAAGACGCGCAAGAACAAGGCGACCGACCGGTTCATCATCCGGCCGCGTCACGCCGCGAAGTAGCAAGGAGCTGCACTGGTGACACGCTCAGTCTGGAAAGGTCCGTTCGTCGACGGCTACCTGCTCAAGAAGGCAGAGAAGGTGCGCTCGTCCGGCCGCAACGAGGTCATCAAGATCTGGAGCCGCCGCTCGACCATCCTGCCGCAGTTCGTCGGCCTGACGTTCGGTGTCTACAACGGGCAGAAGCACGTACCGGTGAACGTGACCGAGGACATGATCGGGCACAAGTTCGGCGAGTTCTCGCCGACCCGCACGTTCCACGGGCACAGCGGCGACAAGAAAGCCGTGAAGGGGAAATAGGATGGGCAAGGCCAAGCGCGAGCGCGTGCTTTCCGACAGCGAGGCTAAGGCTGTGGCGAGGAACCTCAGGGTCTCCCCGCAGAAGCTCAACCTCGTGGCTCAGATGATCCGCGGCAAGAAAGTCGACACGGCGCTCGCCGATCTTGAGTTCTCCAAGAAGCGCATCGCCAAGGACGTCAGGAAGTGCGTCATGTCGGCGGTGGCCAACGCCGAGAACAATCACGGCCTCGACGTCAACGACCTGATTGTGTCGGAGGCCTACGTCGGCAAGAACCTCGTGATCAGGCGGTTCCACGCGCGCGGCCGCGGCCGCATGAGCGCGATCCAGAAGCCGTTCGCCCAGCTCACCGTGGTGGTGAAGCAGAAGGCCGACGAAGCCAGTGCGAAGGAGACCGAGTAAATGGGCCACAAAGTCAATCCGGTCGGGCTTCGCGTCGGCATCAACCGCACGTGGGACAGCCGCTGGTTCGCCAATCGCGGCGAGTACGGCAAGCTGCTGCACGAGGACATGGCGATCCGCGACCACATCATGAAGCAGCGCCGCCAGGGCGGCATCTCCAAGGTGGTGATCGAGCGGCCGCACAAGAAGTGCCGCGTGACGGTGCACACCGCCCGTCCCGGCGTGCTGATCGGCAAGAAGGGCGCCGACATCGAGAAGCTGAGGGGCGAGCTCGCCAAGCTGACGGCGTCAGAGGTGCATCTCAACATCGTCGAGGTGCGCAAGCCCGAGATCGACGCCACGCTGGTGGCCGAGACCATCGCCCAGCAGCTCGAGCGCCGCGTCGCCTTCCGCCGCGCCATGAAGCGCGCGGTGCAGTCGGCGCTAAGGCTCGGCGCGCTTGGCATCCGCATCAACTGCTCGGGCCGCCTCGGCGGCGCGGAGATCGCGCGTCTCGAGTGGTACCGCGAGGGGCGCGTGCCGCTGCACACCCTGCGCGCCGACATCGACTTCGGCTACGGCCTGGCGCAGACCGCCTACGGCGTCATCGGCGTCAAGGTGTGGATCTTCAAGGGCGAGATCATGGAGCATGATCCGCTGGCTGCCGAGAAGCGCGCGCTGGAAGCCCAGGAGGGCGGCGGTGGCGGCGGCCGGCGCCGCGACCGCGACCGCGATCGCGAAGGCGGCGGCTGGCAGGGCGAAACGGCAAAGGCTTGAGGGAAGGTAGCGAGAGATGCTGCAGCCTGCGCGCACGAAATACCGCAAGGCCCACAAGGGCCGCATCCACGGCAAGGCCAAGGGTGGCACGGAGCTGAATTTCGGATCGCATGGCCTCAAGGCCGTGGAGCCCGAGCGCATCTCGGCCCGCCAGATCGAGGCGGCGCGCCGCGCCATCACGCGCGCCATGAAGCGCGCGGGCCGCGTGTGGATCCGCGTGTTCCCGGACGTGCCGGTGACCAAGAAGCCCGCCGAGGTGCGCATGGGATCGGGCAAGGGCGCGCCCGAGCTGTGGGTGGCCCGCGTGAAGCCGGGCCGGATCATGTTCGAGCTCGACGGCGTCACCGACGCGGTCGCCACCGAAGCGCTGACGCTGGGTGCGGCCAAGCTGCCGATCAAGACCCGCATCGTGAAGCGGCTGAGCTGAAGCTGAATTGAGGAGCGCGCTCTTGGAGCGCGAACAGGCGATGAAGGCAGAGGAAATCAGGGGCATGACGCCCGACCAGCTCGACGAGCAGCTGGCCAAGCTCAAGAAGGAGCAGTTCAACCTGCGCTTTCAGCGGGCTTCCGGCCAGCTCGAGAACACCTCGCGGGTGCGCGAGGTGCGCCGCGACATCGCCCGCGTCAAGACGGTACAGACGCAGAAGCGCAACGGTCAGGACAAGCAGGCGTAAGAGGGAAACAATTCGATGCCGAAGCGCATTTTGCAGGGTGTGGTGGTGTCCGACAAGAACGCCAAGACCGTGGTGGTCGAGGTGGAGCGGCGCTACACCCATCCGCTGTTCAAGAAGACGGTGCGGCGCTCCAAGAAGTTCCATGCGCACGACGAGGACGACACCTTCAAGGTGGGCGACATCGTGCGCATCCAGGAGAGCGCGCCCATCTCCAAGAACAAGCGCTGGGTCGTGCTGAAGGACAAGGTCTGAGACGCACGCTGCGCTCGGCCACGAGAGATGAAGAAGACGTGATGACTGCGAGACAAGGACTGGTCCAATGATCCAGATGGAGACCAATCTCGACGTGGCCGACAACTCCGGCGCGCGCCGCTTGCAATGCATCAAGGTGCTGGGCGGCTCCAAGCGCAAGTACGCGACGATCGGCGACACCATCGTCGTGACGGTCAAGGAGGCGATCCCGCGCGGGCGCGTCAAGAAAGGGCAGGTGATGAAGGCCGTGGTGGTGCGCACCGCCAAGGGCGTTCGCCGCCCGGACGGCTCGCTGATCCGCTTCGACCGCAACGCGGCTGTGCTGATCAACCCGCAGGGCGAGCCGGTCGGCACCCGCATTTTCGGGCCGGTCACGCGCGAGCTCAGGGCCAAGAACCACATGAAGATCGTCAGCCTTGCGCCGGAGGTGCTGTGATGTCGGCGGCCAAGATCAAGAAGGGCGACCAGGTGGTCGTGCTCGCCGGACGCGACAAGGGCAAGCGCGGCGAAGTCTTCCAGGTGATGCCCAAGGAAGCGCGGGCCCTCGTGCGCGGCGTCAACATCGTCCGCCGGCACCAGCGCCAGAGCGCAGCGCAGGAAGGCGGAATCATTGCGAAGGAAGCGCCGGTTCACCTGTCAAACCTGGCGCTGCAGGACCCCAAGGACGGCAAGCCGACCCGTGTCGGCTTCAAGACCCTTGAGGACGGACGCAAGGTGCGCGTCGCCAAGCGGTCCGGTGAGATCATCGCGGAGAAGAACTAGCCATGGCCGACAAGGAAAAGCCGGCAAAGCAGGCCAAGCCCGACAAGGCTGGAGGCGACAAGGCCCCCAAGGCCGAGAAGGCCGCCGCTGCCGCGAAGGGCGGCCGCGCCGAGAAGGGTGCGCCCAAGGGCGAGAAGGTGGCTGCTCCGGCGCCGCGCCCGAAGGACTACAAGCCGCGCATGAAGACCCACTACGAGAAGGTGGTGCGGGACGAGCTTGCCAAGAGCTTCGGCTACAAGAACCCGATGCAGATCCCCAAGCTCGAGAAGATCGTGCTCAACATGGGCGTCGGCGAGGCCGTCAACGATCGCAAGAAGGTCGATGCCGCGGCCAAGGACCTGGCCCGCATCGCCGGCCAGCGCCCGGTGATCACGCGCGCGCGCAAGTCGATCGCCGTCTACAAGCTGCGCGACGGCATGCCGATCGGCTGCAAGGTCACCTTGCGCGGCGACCGCATGTACGAGTTCATCGACCGGCTGGTGACGATCGCGCTGCCGCGCGTGAAGGACTTCCGGGGCCTCAACCCCAAGAGCTTCGACGGCCGCGGCAACTTCGCGCTGGGCTTGAGGGAGCACATCGTGTTCCCCGAGATCGACTACGACGAGGTCGACCAGATCTGGGGCCTCGACGTGATCGTCTGCACGTCGGCCAACACCGATGATGAAGCGCGCGCGCTGCTGCGCGGCTTCAATTTCCCGTTTCGCAGCTAGAGCCCGGCAGCCCCGAGCGGGTTCTTGGAGGAATGTATGGCTAAGCAAAGTTCGATGAACAAGAACAACCGGCGGCGCAAGCTGGTTGCTCAATATGCGGCCAAGCGCAAGAAGCTGAAGGATATCGCCAGCGATCTGTCGCGGCCGGCCGAGGAGCGCTTTGCCGCCCGGCTGAAGCTGTCGCAGCTGCCGCGCAACTCGTCGGCCACCCGCATCCGCAACCGCTGCGAGCTGACGGGGCGGGCGCGGGGCTACTACCGCAAGCTCAAGGTGTGCCGCAATCAGCTGCGCGAGCTGGCCAGCCAGGGCCTGATCCCCGGCATGGTGAAGTCGAGCTGGTAAGGAGGGCTGCGAGTATGAACGATCCGCTCGGCGATATGCTGACCCGCATCCGCAATGCCCAGATGCGGCGGCGCCCGAAAGTGGCCTCTCCGGCCTCCAAGCTGCGCGAGCGCGTGCTCGACGTGCTGGTGAGCGAGGGCTACATCCGCGGCTATTCGCGCATCGATCACAAGAACGGTCCCTCGGAGTTCGAGATCGAGCTGAAATACGCCAACGGCCAGCCGGCCATCCGCGAGATCAAGCGGGTGTCGAAGCCCGGCCGGCGCGTCTACTCGGCGGTGCGCGACCTGACGACCGTCGCCAACGGCCTCGGCGTCGCCATCCTGTCGACGCCCAAGGGCGTCATGTCGGATGCGCGCGCCCGCGAGGAGAACGTCGGCGGCGAGATTCTCTGCAACGTGTTCTAACCGGCCCCGCGTGCGGCGCCCGAGAAGAGGCTAGGACTGACAATGTCGCGCATCGGCAAGAAGCCGGTTTCCGTCCCGTCCGGCGTGACGGCAACGGTGACCGGCCAGACCGTGAAGGTGAAGGGCCCCAAGGGCGAGCTGTCGTTCACGTGTCCTGAGGCCATCAAGGTCGACAAGGCCGCCACCGGCATCACCGTGACCCCACGCGAGGACAACCCGCAGGGCCGCGCGATGTGGGGCATGGCGCGCACCCAGGTGATGAACCTGATCGACGGCGTGACCAAGGGCTACTCGCAGACGCTCGAGATCCAGGGCGTCGGCTTCCGCGCCGCCATGAAGGGCAAGGACAGCCTGCAGCTGCAGATCGGCTTCAGCCACGACGTCATTCACAAGATACCCGCCGGCGTCGAGGTCAAGGTGGCCGGTGCGAAGCAGGAGATCATCACCGTCTCCGGCATCGACAAGCAGAAGGTGGGGCAGGTCGCCGCCGAAATCCGCGCTTCGCGGCCGCCCGAGCCCTACCAGGGCAAGGGCATCCGCTACCAGGGCGAGTATATCCACCGCAAGGAAGGCAAGAAGAAGTAGGCCGCCATGCACGCCAGCACCACGCCATTCGACAGCCGCAAGCAGCGCGTTCGCCGCGCATTGCGGCGCAACACCAGCGGCAGGCCGCGTCTGTCGGTCCACCGCTCGTCCAAGCACATCTACGCGCAGGTCATCGACGATGTGGCCGGGCATACGCTCGCCGCCGCGTCGAGCCTGGAGAAGGATTTGAAGTCGAAGCTCAAGACCGGCGCCGACAAGGCGGCTGCTGCCGCAGTCGGCAAGCTTCTGGCCGAGCGTGCGGTGAAGGCCGGCGTCACCAGCGTCGTGTTCGATCGCGGCGGCTTCCGCTTCCACGGCCGCGTCAAGGCCCTGGCCGACGGTGCGCGCGAAGGCGGCTTGAGCTTCTAGTCAGACTGCAACCGAGAAAGGCATTCACGTGGCCCGCCCCAGCAGAGACAGGGATCGCAACCGCGAGGATCGCGACAGCGAGTTCCAGGACAAGCTCGTGCACATCAACCGCGTCGCCAAGGTGGTGAAGGGCGGCAAGCGGTTCGGCTTCGCCGCGCTGGTCGTCGTCGGCGACCAGAAGGGCCGCGTCGGCTTCGGCCACGGCAAGGCCCGCGAGGTGCCCGAGGCGATCCGCAAGGCGACGGAGGCCGCACGCCGCGGCCTCATCCGCGTGCCGCTGCGCGAGGGCCGCACGCTGCATCACGATTCCGAGGGACGGCACGGCTCGGGCAAGGTGGTGCTGCGCTCCGCGCCTCCGGGAACCGGCATCATTGCCGGCGGCCCGACGCGCGCGGTGTTCGAGATGCTGGGCGTGCACGACGTGGTCGCCAAGTCGCTCGGCAGCACCAACCCCTACAACATGGTGCGCGCCACGTTCGACGCGCTCAAGGGGCAGGAGAACCCGCGTGCGGTGGCCGCACGGCGGGGCAAGAAGGTGAGCGAGATCGTGGCGCGTCGCCGCGACGGCTCGAGCGAGGGCGACGCGACCGGCGAAGCCGCGTGAGGAAAGGGCCCTTGGGGTTCCAGAGGTGAAGTGCCATGGCAGCTAAGAAGCCCGGCGGCAAAGCCGGTAAGACCGTGACGGTGGTGCAGATTGCCAGCCCCAACCGGCGGCCGGTCATCCAGGAGCAGACCCTGATCGGTCTCGGCCTGAACAAGATCGGCCGGCAGCGCACGCTCGAGGACACCCCGGCGGTGCGCGGCATGATCAACAGGATTAGCCATCTCGTGCGCGTGGTCGACGAGAAGGCCTGAAACAGGAGCATCTGGCTGCCATGCGGCTCAACGACATCAAGGACAACGCCGGATCGCGCAAAATGCGGGTGCGCATCGGCCGCGGTATCGGCTCCGGCATGGGCAAGATGGGCGGCCGCGGCGGCAAGGGCCAGACGGCGCGCTCCGGCGTGCGGCTCGGCGGCTTCGAAGGCGGCCAGATGCCGTTGCATCGCCGCCTGCCCAAGCGCGGCTTCAACAAGCTCGACCGCAAGGCCTACAACGAGGTCAATCTCGGCCGCATCCAGCAGGCGATCGACGCGGGCCGGCTCGACGCCAAGCAGCCGGTCGACGTGGCGGCGCTGATCGCGGCGGGCGTGATCCGCCGTCCGCAGGACGGATTGCGGCTGCTGGGCGACGGCGAGCTGAAGGCGGCGCTGACGCTGACCGTCAATCACGCCACTGCCAGCGCCAAGGCGGCCGTGGAGAAGGCGGGCGGCTCGATCAAGCTGATCGAGAAGAAGGTGCTGGCCGCCGACGAGGCCAAGCGCAAGAAGACCGCGGCCAAGAAAGCCAAGACCGTCAAGGCAAAGCCGGCCGCCACGGAAGAATAGACGCGTTCAGCGCCGACCGGCGGACGTGAGGATGATCGGGCGCATAGCCGCACCACGTTCAAAGCCCCCTTCGGCGCTTGCCTAGTCGGCCAGCGGGCCCCATGTTGGAGGCAGCCCGGGCGGCTCAGGCGGCAGCCCGAAGGGCCGCCAAGTCCGGGGCAGGGAGATTTATATAATGGTATCGGCCGCCGAGCAGCTTGCAGCAAACCTCAATTTCGGCGCGTTCTCCAAGGCCGAAGATCTCAAGAAGCGCATCTGGTTCACGCTGGCGGCGCTGCTCGTCTATCGGCTCGGCACGTACATCCCGATCCCGGGCATCAACCCGGCGGCATTCACCGAATCCTTCAAGGCGCAGTCGTCTGGCATCCTCGGCATGTTCAACATGTTCGCGGGCGGCGCCGTGGAGCGCATGGCGATCTTCGCGCTCAACATCATGCCCTACATCTCCGCCTCCATCATCATGCAGCTCATGACGAGCGTGGTGCCCACGCTCGAGCAGCTCAAGAAGGAAGGCGAGCAGGGCAGGAAGCAGATCAACCAGTACACCCGCTATCTGACCGTGGCGCTGGCCGCGTTCCAGGCTTACGGCATCGCCTTCGGGCTGGAGGGCTCGCGCGGGCAGTCGGGCCCCGTGGTGATCGATCCGGGCCTGTTCTTCCGCGTGTCGACCGTGGTTACGCTGGTCGGCGGCACCATGTTCCTGATGTGGCTCGGCGAGCAGATCACCGCCCGCGGCATCGGCAACGGCACCTCGCTCATCATCATGGCCGGCATCGTTGCCGGCCTGCCGAGCGCGCTGGCGGGCTTGCTCGAGCTGTCGCGCCAGGGCGCGATCTCGTGGCCGCTGGTGGTTGCCCTGCTGGTCCTGATGCTGCTGGTGGTCGGCGCAATCGTGTTCGTCGAGCGCGCCCAGCGCCGGCTGCTCATCCAGTATCCCAAGCGGCAAATGGGCAATCGCATGTTCCAGGGCGATGCCTCGCATCTGCCTCTGAAGCTCAATTCCTCCGGCGTCATTCCGCCGATCTTTGCCTCCTCGCTGCTGCTTCTGCCGATCACCGCCGCACAGTTCAGCTCCGGCGCGGGACCCGACTGGCTCAACGCCATCGTGGCCGCGCTGGGCCGCGGCCAGCCGCTGTACCTGGCCGTCTACGTGGCGATGATCGTGTTCTTCGCCTTCTTCTACACCGCCATTGTATTCAATCCGCAGGAGACGGCCGACAACCTGCGCAAGTACGGCGGCTTCCTGCCCGGCATCCGTCCAGGCGCCAAGACCGCCGAGTACATCGACTACGTGCTCACCCGCATCACCGTCGTCGGCGCCATCTACCTCTCGGTGGTGTGCGTGCTGCCCGAACTGCTCATCTCCTACGCCGCGGTCCCGTTCTATTTCGGCGGCACGTCGCTGCTGATCGCCGTGAGCGTGACGATGGACACCGTCGCGCAGATTCAAAGCCATCTGCTCGCGCATCAATACGAGGGCCTCATCAAGAAGGCCAAGCTCAGGGGGGCGACGAGACGATAATGGACCTGATCCTGTTGGGGCCACCGGGGGCCGGCAAGGGAACGCAAGCCACGACCATCGCGGCCAAGTACGGCCTCATCCAGCTCTCTACCGGAGAGATGCTGCGCGCCGCCGCTGCGGCCGGCACCGAGGTGGGCCGCCAGGCCAAGGCGATCATGGACAAGGGCGAACTCGTCCCCGACGAGGTCGTCATCAGGATCATCTCCGAGCGCATCGACCAGCCCGACTGCAAGGGCGGCGTCATTTTCGACGGCTTCCCGCGCACGCTCGCGCAGGCCTCCGCGCTCGACAAGCTGCTCAGGGACAAGAAGCGGAAGCTCGACGCCGTCATCGAGCTCAGGGTCGACGACACCAAGCTCGTCGAGCGCATCGTCGGCCGCTTCACCTGCGCCAAGTGCGGCGCGGGATATCACGACCGCTTCAAGCGCCCCAAGGTCCGCGGCGTCTGCGACGTGTGCCAGGGCACCGAGTTCACGCGCCGCCCCGATGACAACGCAGAGACGGTGACGCGGCGGCTGATGGTCTACTACCGCGAGACGGCGCCGCTGACGGGCTACTACTATTGCAAGGGCAACCTGCGCGCGGTCGACGGCATGGCCGCCATCGAGCAGGTGGGCCAGGAGATCGGCGCCGTTCTCGACGCCGTGAAGTAGGCAAGGAAACGCGGCACCTGCGGTCCGGGCGGGACCCGTGTCGTCTATGTGCTTGCCTCGCAAGCGAATACGCGATTGACTTGGGTGTACCGAAGGACTGCGGCTGCAAGATCGGGGCGGCACGCAAGTACACCGACAAGGTCGCATGAGTTTGCACGTCGCGCTTACTCATCGGACTTCGTATCGCTACGACCGTCCGGTAAGCCTCGCCCCGCAAGTCGTCCGCCTCCGCCCGGCGCCGCACTGCCGCACGCCGATCCTGGCCTATTCGCTCAAGATCGCGCCCGAGCCGCATTTCATCAACTGGCAGCAGGACCCGTTCGGCAACTTCCTTGCCCGCGTCGTCGTGCCGGACAAGACGGCCGAGTTCACGGCCACCGTCGACCTGGTGGCCGACATGGCCGTGATCAACCCGTTCGACTTCTTCGTGGAGGAGACGGCCGAGAAATGGCCGTTCGCCTATGAGCCCTCGCTCAAGGGCGAGCTTGCGCCCTATCTGCAGACGCTGCCCGACACGCCGCTCATTGCGCGCTATGTCGGCGCGCTCGACGTGTCGGCCAGGGGCACGGTGGATTTCATCACCACGCTCAACCGGCAGCTTGCCCGCGACATCGCCTATCGCATCCGCATGGAGCCCGGCGTGCAGACGCCGGAGGAGACGCTGCAGAGCCGCTCGGGGTCGTGCCGCGATTCCGGCTGGCTGCTGGTGCAGATCCTGCGCCGTCTCGGCCTCGCCGCGCGCTTCGTGTCGGGCTACCTGATCCAGCTCAAGCCCGACGTCGCCGCGCTCGACGGGCCGGCCGGCGCGGCGGAGGACTTCACCGACCTGCACGCGTGGGCCGAGGTGTTCGTCCCCGGCGCCGGCTGGATCGGGCTCGATCCGACCTCGGGCCTGCTGGCGGGCGAAGGGCACATACCGCTGGCGGCGACGCCGAGCCCCGGCAGCGCCGCGGCGATCACAGGCGCGCACGAGAAGGCCGAGGTCGCCTTTGCGTTCTCGATGCATCTCGCGCGGGTGCGCGAGACGCCGCGTGTCACCAAGCCCTACAGCGAGGCTGATTGGCAGCAGATCCTCGGCGCGGGCGCGGCCGTCGATGCGAGACTGCAGGCGGGTGACGTGCGCCTCAGCATGGGCGGCGAGCCGACCTTCGTGGCCGTCGACGACATGCAGGCGGCCGAATGGAACGTTGCCGCGCTCGGGCCCACCAAGCGCGCGTTCGCCGACAAGCTGGTGCGGCGGCTGCGCGCCCGCTTCGCCGACGGCGGCCTGCTGCACTACGGCCAGGGCAAATGGTATCCGGGCGAGCCGCTGCCGCGCTGGGCATTTGCCATCTACTGGCGGGCGGACGGGAAGCCGCTGTGGCACGACGCGGGCCTTATCGACGAGGAGCAGCCGGCCCGGCCGGCGACGATCGAGGATGCCGAGCGCTTCTCGGCCGAGCTTTGCCGCCAGCTCGGCCTGCCCGCCGACAGCGCGATTGCGGCCTACGAGGACGCGGCGCACCATGTGCTGGTCGAGCAGAAGCTGCCGCTCGGAGTCGGGCCGGGCGAGAACAAGCTTGCGGATGCCGCCGAGCGGCATCGGCTCATGCGGGTGTTCGATCAGGGCCTCGACCGGCCGAGCGGCTACGTCGTGCCGCTCCATGCGGGCGTTGGGCCGGACCGGCGGCGGCGCTGGACGACGGAGCGCTGGTCGTTCCGGCGGGGGCACCTGTTTCTCGTGCCGGGGGACTCTCCCGCCGGCTTTCGCATGCCGCTGTTCAGCCTCGGCGAGATCTCGGCGGAGGAATATCCGCACGTGACGCCGGCCGATCCCTTCGGCGGAGCGGAGCCTCTCGGCGACGGCGCCGCTCTGCGCGAGGAACGGCGGCACGCGGCGGGCAAGGCCGAGGAGAAGAGGACGGAGCCGGTGCGCACGGCGATGGCCGTCGAGCCGCGCGAGGGGCATCTGTGCGTGTTTCTGCCGCCGCTCCAGGATGCCGACGACTACGCCGCGCTCGTTGCCGCCATCGAGGCGGCCGCCGCAGGACTGCGGCAGTCGGTCCACCTCGAAGGCTATGCGCCGCCGTTCGATGCCAGGCTCAACGTCATCAAGGTGACGCCGGATCCCGGCGTGATCGAGGTCAACATCCATCCCGCCACGTCCTGGGAGGACGGAGTGGCGATCACGACGGCCGTCTACGAGGAAGCGCGCAGCGTCGGGCTCGGGGCCGACAAGTTCCTGCTCGACGGACGCCATACCGGAACGGGCGGCGGCAATCACATCGTCGTCGGTGGCGCGACGCCGGCCGACAGCCCGTTCCTGCGCCGCCCCGATCTGCTGGCCAGCATCGTCGCCTACTGGCAGAACCACCCCTCGCTCTCGTACCTGTTCTCGGGCATGTTCGTGGGGCCCACCAGCCAGGCCCCACGCGTGGACGAAGCGCGCCACGATTCCCTCTACGAGCTTGAGATCGCGCTGCGGCAAGTGCCCCGCGACGGCGCCGAGGTCGCACCCTGGCTCGTCGATCGCCTCTTCCGCAATCTGCTGGTCGACGTCACGGGCAACACGCACCGGGCCGAGATCTGCATCGACAAGCTCTATTCGCCGGACAGTCCCACGGGCCGGCTTGGCCTCGTCGAATTCCGCGCCTTCGAGATGCCGCCGCATGCGCGCATGAGCTTGGCCCAGCAGCTCCTGATCCGCGCCCTCATCGCCTGCTTCTGGGAGAAGCCCTATCGCCAGCCGCTGGTGCGGTGGGGCACGGCCCTGCACGATCGATTCATGCTGCCGCATTTTCTGTGGGCCGATTTCGGCGACGTGTGCCGGGATCTGCAGGCGGCCGGCTTTGCGATCAGCGCCGAGTGGTTCCGTCCGCATCTGGAGTTCCGCTTTCCGCACCTCGGCGCGATCGAGCGGGAGGGCGTGCGCCTGGAACTGCGCCAGGCGCTGGAGCCCTGGCCCGTGCTCGGCGAGGAGAGCAGCGCCGGCGGCACCACGCGGCCGGTCGATTCCTCGCTGGAGCGGATCCAGGCGACGGTCACCGGCGCAGCCGACGAGCGCTACGTCGTCGCCTGCAACGGCATCGCCCTGCCGCTGGCGCCGGCGGGGACGAAGGGCATGGCGGTCGCCGGCATCCGCTTTCGCGCCTGGCGGCCGCCGACCTGCCTGCATCCAACCATCAAGCCGCATGCGCCCTTGACCTTCGACGTGATGGATACGTGGAGCGGACGCTCGGTCGGCGGCTGCCGGTATCACGTGGCGCATCCGGGCGGGCGCGTCTACGAGTCCGTCCCCGTCAACGCGCTGGAGGCGGAGGCGCGCCGCCTCGCCCGCTTCGAGGACATGGGGCATTCGCCGGCAGGCACCGCCTATCGGACGGCCGGCGTGCATCCGGATTTCCCTCTGACGCTCGATTTCCGGCAGGTGGGATGAGGCAATCGATTAACCCGGCACCGGCAATGGCGTGGCATTCGGGCAACGCTTGTGGTGCGATACGCCCCCCGAATCGGGGGATAAGGAGCGAGGACGTAGACGTGACTACGCCGGAGATGGGAAGCGCTTTTCCAATCGTCCGCCACATTGGGCTGCCTCCGATGCGTGAGGGAAAGCACTAACGCGCCATGCCCAGCAGTGCCCAAGCCCAGATGCCGGCGAGCGCGGACCTGACGAGCGGATACGGCGCGGCGGGTTTCGACGAGCTCATCATGGCGTCGGGTGTCTTCAAGCCGCATTGGCATGCGTTCCTCGAGACGCTCGCCGCGCTCGATCCGGCGACGCGGTCCTTGCGCATGGAGCAGCTCAACAGGCGCGTGCGCGAGACCGGCATCGCCTACGACCTCTTCTCGGACCCGGCCAGCACGGCGCAGCCCTGGCGGGTCGATCTCGTCCCCCTCATCTTCGCGCCCGAGGACTGGCGCCAGCTCGAGCGGGCTCTGGTGCAGCGCGCCAGGCTGTTCGAGGCACTGCTGGCCGATCTCTACGGCGCACAGCGCCTGCTGGGATCCGGCATGGTGCCGCACGAGCTGGTGCTGAGCGACCCCTCGTTCCTGAGGCCGTGCCGCAACCTGCGGCCGGGCGGCGGCTACATCCAGTTCTTCGCAGCCGATGTCGCGCGCGGCCCCGACGGCCGCTGGCGCGTCATCGACACGCATACGGAGACCCCCGCCGGCATCGGCTACGCCTTGGCCAACCGCATGGTGCACACGCACGTCGCGGGCGACATCTTCGGGGCGTGCAAGGCCTTGCGGCTGGCGCCGTTCTTCCAACAACTGCAGGCGGCGCTGGCCAAGCGCGCCAACCGCGCCGATCCGACCATCGCCCTGCTCACCCCGGGCCCTCGCCACAGCGACTTCTTCAGCCACGCCTATCTCGCGCGCTATCTCGGCCTGCTGCTGGTCGAAGGCGGAGACCTGCGCGTGGTCGGCGAGCACGTGTCCCTCAAGACCCTCGAAGGGCTGATGCCGATCGATTCGCTCGTGCGCTGCGTGGCAGGCGACGTGGCCGATCCGCTGGAGCTCGACTCCGCCGGCTTTGCAGGACCGGTGGGATTGCTGCAGGTGGTGCGCGCCCAACCCGATCGGGTCGTCAATGCCTTGGGCTCAGCCATTGCGGAGAACCGGGGCTTGAGCGCCTACCTGCCGGGGCTCGCCCAGCAGCTTGTGGGCGAGGACCTGCTGATCCCCGACGGGCCACGCACGTGGCTCGGCGATGCCGTCGGCCGGCAGCACG
>WBUN01000044.1 GCA_008933705.1 Hyphomicrobiaceae bacterium | reverse complement strand
AATCCGACAACCGCCCGCCGCTCGTGCGCGCCCGCCTCTTCGCCATCGCCGCCCCCGTCCAAGGAATCAGTCAAATCGCTGATTCCCGGTCGGCGGTACCCATGGCAAAGTGACTCAGTACGATTAGTCTACGCGTTCTGACGACTATGTGGGAGCTGCACGCACCGCTGTCATCCGGTCCGAGCGATCCTTCCCTGAGCACAGCCGTTTCCCCCGTGGTGAGCCTGTCGAACCACGCGGCCACAACGGTGCCTCGCAGCCGCCCTTCGACGGGCTCAGGGCGGGGGTGTGCGCCGTGGTCCCGGCTCTCCCTTGCGCGGCGATTCCATCACGATCGGATGGTCCCTATCGCTGGCCATCCATCTTGCTGATCTCGCTGGCCTTGAGGCCGCCGGCGCGGGCGTGCGGCCGGCCGCCCGACGCCATCGTCAGGCAGAACACCAGCTCGTCGGCACGGGGCGCGTCGGGGACCATCACCGTCATCGCATCGAAATGGCTGCGCACGTAGCAGGCGTCCTTGTGATGGATCGGCAGGTCGATGGCGGTTCCGATCGCCCCCATCTTGCAGGCGGAGGGCACGATGGCGAGCGCCCGGCCCAGCAGCTCGCGCATGGCGTAGCCCCCGGGCACATGCCACAGCGCGGAGTGCTCGATCTCGCCCGCGGCGCCGACGATCACGCCCTTGCCGTAGGCATCGATAGCCCCGGCGTCGCCGCCGAGCGCCGCCACCAGCCGCCGCGACAGCTCCAACCCCAGCGGCTTCAGGGCCTCCATCATCGGCATGATGTCGGGCTCGTAGCGCCCGGCGTACGGGTTCCTCACCACCGCCGCGGCCCAGGCCTTGCGCACCGGCTTGGCCAGCACGGGCCCGCCGTCGTGCCGCGTCTCCTCGGCGCAAACGACGATCTTGCGGATATCGACAGTCATCGGGTGGCCTCCTGTTGGGGCATGCTGCGCAATGCCAGGTCCCTTGTCACCGCAGCCTCCGACCTCAGCTTGCCGAAGGACGGCCCGCGTCCTCCATCGCATGGTTCGACAAGCTCACGGGGGTATCCGTCGCCCCCAAGCGTGCGAGTCCGGCCAGCGAGCATCAAGGCGGCATCGGCGATAAGGCCGCGGCGATGATAGTCGCCGGCGCGCGCGAGACCGCGCGCGAGCGCGGCGTCGACCTCGGCCGGCGTGAGCGCACCGACGGAGACGGTGACGAGGCGGTCGCCGAGATCGCTGTCGGGATCGAGGCTCTGCGCGGGGCGGCGCACGATGGCGGGGCTTTCGATGTCGACCGCGTTCGCAACGAGCGTTGCGGCCACATCGGCCATGGCTGCATCGCGCGCGAGCACGGTCACCGAGTCCGCGATGCCGAGCGAGAAGGAGCGGCCGCGCGCCCCCGACGTGGCGATGCCGCCGATGCCGGATCCTGCATCGAGGCGAAGGCTGCCGTTCATCGCCGGCACGTCGCCGCGCGAGAACGTGCCGGCGACACCGACATCCAGCGCGTGCTCGCCCGTGACCAGCACCGCGATATCGCCGCCGTCGTTGACGAAGGCGCGCTGCAGCGGCGCGGCGGCCCTCATGTGGGCGAGCAGCTCGTCGGCGACCGCGCCGGCCACCGCCGCCATCGGCGTGACGAACACATCGGCAAACGGCCGGCAGGCGGATATCATGCGCCGCGCGACCGGTCCCGTCACCTGCGGGCGCTCGTGCGCGGGCATGCGCAAGGCAGAAAGCTCCTCGCACAGCTCGGGCAGGATGGTTGGAAAGCGACGGCAGACGGCGGCGTAGGCAGCGGCCAGGTCCTCTGCGGCGCCCCAGGCCTTCAGCACCACGTCGATCGGACCGTGCGAAAGGTGCAGGCGATCGCCGGAGAGCCATTGCGTGACGGGCGGCGCGAACATGGGTTTCATCCCGACTTCGCCGGCGCCGCCAGCTTGGCAAGCGCTTTCAGGAACGCCCCGGCCTCGCTTGCGGTGAGCGGCTCAAGCGTGCGCCGCGAGACCTCAGCCGCCATGGCCTTCATCTCGGCCACCGCGGTCTTGCCGGCCGGCGTCAGCGTCAGCACGACATGGCGGGCGTCCTGCGGATTGGGGGACTGGCGCACCAGGCCACGCGCGATAAGCCGGCCGACGACGCCGGAGATGGTCGCCGGGTCCATGGCGGTCTGCCGCCCGAGCTGGTTCTGCGAGACGGCCTGCAGATCGTCGAGCTTTGCGAGGGCCGCGAACTGCGTCGGCGTCACACCGAAAGGGCTCATCACGGCGTTGAAGATCTCGGTTGCCCGCTGATGCGCACAGCGCAGCACGTAGCCGACCTGGTCCTCCAGCGTGTAGCTGGCGGCCTTGCCGGCCGCTTCAGCGTCCTGCGCCGGCTTTCGCTTTGCTCTGCTGTGCGCCATCCTCAGCCTCTCCCAGGTGCGGTGCCGATCACGGCTCTGTCATGGCTTGTCGGCCTCGAACGGCCAGGGGTTGTCCTCCTGCCATTCGTCGATGCGCGCGCCCGGCGCCACGTCTCGCAACACCTCGCCGATCGACACGATGTCGGCCGCATGACCGCCGAGCCGCTCGTAGAGCACACGCGGCAGCGTGAACTCGATGGGCGCGACGATGGCCGGGGTCGGCACGTAGCCGAACGCATTCCTCGGCATGCGCGTGACGTCGGCCATGACGGTGATGCCGCCGCCCGGCCACACGTACACCGGCGCGCCGCCCATGGTGACGCGCGTCTCGCCCTTGGCGACCGAGCGTGTCAGCAGCACGGGGTTCTCGGTGACGCCGGCGCGCAGCGAGCCGCCGGCACCGGCCATGAACAGCACGGTGCACAGCGAAGGTTCGCAATTCTCGCCGATGCGGTCGACCACGGCGCGCACGGGCGCCGGCATGTCGGCCGGCACCGGCTTCAGCTCATCGTCGAGAACGCAATAGAGCGCATCCTCGCCGGTGGTGGAGGTCAGGAGCAGGCGCAGGCCGGGCCAGGCCACGGCGGGATCGATCTTCTGGATGATGGCCAGCGGATCGGTGATGTCGGTTCCGCCCCAGCCGAGCCCCGGATTGGCGAGCTGGAAGTAGCGCCCCGGCGTGGACTTGCGCCCGCGCACGCGGATGCCGGCCGGGCGCATGCCGAGCACGCGGCCCGACTGGTGCTCGGTCAGCACGCCGGTGATGTGGTCGTCGACGACGATCACCTCGTCGACGTGCCCGAGCCACTGCTTGGCGAAGATGCCGACGGTGGCCGAGCCGCAGCCGACCCGCATGCGCACCTCGGGCTTGCCGTCGACGACGGGGGCCTGGTCGGCCTGCACGAGCACGGTGTGACCACCGTCGATCGACATTTCCACGGCCCTGCCGGAGCACAGATCGAGCAGCGCGTCGCAGGTGACGTTGCCTTCCTTCTTGGAGCCGCCGGTCAGGTGGCGCACGCCGCCGATGGAGAGCATCTGCGAGCCGTACTCGGCCGTCGTCACGTGCCCGACCTGCTCGCCCTTGACCCTGACGGCCGCCGTTTCCGGACCCAGGTGACGGTCGGTGTCGATCTTCACCTTCACGCCGCAGTAGCTGAAGATGCCCTCCGTCACCACCGTCACGGTATCCACGCCCTCGTGCACGGCCGAGACGATGAAGGGCGCCGGCTTGTAGTCGGGATAGGTCGTGCCGGCGCCGACACCCGTGACAAACGTGCGCGAGGGATCGAGCGGGGCGCCGTCCCAGTCGCCGCCGGCGAAGCTGACGAGCCTGCCGCCGCCGTCGACCGTCCGCTGCATGAGGACGACCGGATCGGTACGCACGAGCTGTCCGCTGTCGTTGGCATAGCGGGCGCAGGCGCCGGCGCGGCCTGGGCGGATGCGGCACAGCACGGGACAGGCATCGCAGCGCACGATGCCGTCACCCTCGGCTGCGCCGAACTTCTTCGAGCGGGCCTCGAGCGAGAGCCGGTCATCGCTCATGGCTGCAGCCCCATCGTGTGAATGTGTCATTGCGCAGCCTCCTTCCCCCGCAGCGCCTCCCACAGGCGGTGCGGGAGCACGGGAACGCGCGTGAGGCGCGCGCCGGTGGCATGGCGGATGGCGCCGAGAATGGCCGGCGCGGTTGCAACCAGTGCCGGCTCGCCCACGCCCTTGGCACCGAAGGGGCCGTCGAGCTCGGCATCCTCGATCAGGTAGGTCTTGACCGGCGGCATGTCGCCGACGGTGGGGATCAGATAGTCGTGCAGGTTCTCCGTGCGGCCGGGAATGAACTCCTCCATCAAGGCAAGCCCCAGCCCCTGGGCGATGCCGCCGTGGATCTGGCCCTCGACCAGCGTCGGGTTGATGGCGCGGCCGACGTCGTGTGCGGCGACGATCTCGAGGACCTTGACCGTGCCGAGCACCACGTCCACCTCGACCTCCGCCATCTGCGCGGCGAACCCATAGGTGGCATAGGGGATGCCCTGGCCGTTCTCATCGAGCGCCGTCGTCGGCGGGTCCCAGGTGCCCAAGCCTTCGAGGACGACAACCGAATCCTCCACGCCGCCCTGAGCCTGTCGAAGGGCGATCGAGTCCGCCAAGCCGTGCTTCGACGAGCTCAGCACGGCGGTGGAGATCTGGGCTTCAGCCCTACTGTTCGCCTTGCTCTCTGACAGGGCAGGCAGGTTCGCGAGATCGATCGTGCGCGAGGCCTCGCCGTCCAGGATCACGAGCTTCGGACCTTCCAGCGACAGGCTGGCCGCCGGGCCGGCGTTGGCGAGCGCCAGAATCCTGCTGCGCAGATCCTCGGCGGCGAGACGGGCCGCATTGCCGGACACCAACGTCTGCCGCGAGGCCGACGTCTTGCCGGCATCCGCCGTGAGATCGGTATCGCCGACGACCATGCGGAAGGCGCCGGGCGGCAGGCCCAGCGCCTCGGCCGCGATCTGCAGCAGGATGGTGGAGGAGCCCTGGCCGATGTCGACCGCGCCGTTGAGAAACGTCAGCGTGCCGTCGCGCGCGAGCGTGATGCGCATGCTCGACGGGTTCGACAGCGAGGTGTTGCCGCAGCCGTACCACATGCAGGCGATGCCGGCGCCGCGCCGCCTGCGCGGGGACGAGGCGTTGTGGCGCGCGACGCGCGCGAGGGCTGCGTCCCAGTCCCCCTGCAGCGCGTCGAGGCATCTGGGCAGCCCGGCCGAATGCCTGAGGATCTGGCCGGAGGCTGTTGCATCGCCGTGATCGAGCGCGTTTCTGCGCCGGATGGCCCAGCGATCGATGCCGAGCTTGAGGGCGAGATCATCCATCAGCGTCTCGTGCGCGATGGCGGCCTGCGGCACGCCGAAGCCGCGGAAGGCGCCGGCCGGGGTGTCGCTGGTGTAGACGGCACGCGTGCGCAGCAGGGCGTTCGCCACCTTGTAGGGTCCCATGCCGTGCACCGGCACGCGGTTGGCGACCGTCGGGCCCCAGGAGGCATAGGCCCCGGTATTGAAGTCGGCCTGCATCTCGAAGGCCGTGAGGCGCCCCCCGGCATCGGCCGACGACTTGGCCCAGATCGAGGCCGGATGGCGCTTGGTGGTGGAGGCCATCGATTCCGTGCGCGTATAGACGATGCGCACCGGCCGCTTCGTCAGCCACGCCGCGACCGCCAGCAGCGGCTGCACCGAGACGTCGAGCTTGCCGCCGAAGCCGCCGCCGCAGGCCGTCGGGCGGATGCGAACGCGCGCGTGCGCGATGCCCAGCACCCGCGCCACCTCGTCCAGGTCCATATAGGGCGCCTGCGTGCAGGCCGTGACCTCGATGCGGTCGGGACCAGGGCCGACGGGAACGGCGTAACCCGCTTCGGGCTCGATGTAGGCGTGCTCAACGAAGGCGGTCTCGAAGCAGCCTTCGGCGCTCGCCGCCGCCGAGGCGTGGCCCGCGGCCACGTTGCCGCACTTGAGATTGCCGCGCGCCAGTACGTTGTCCGTCACGCCGGCATGCAGTGCCGGTGCACCGGGCGCGAGCGCGGCGGCAATGCCGGCAAGGGGCGGCTCCGGCTGCCATGCGATCGGCAGCTCGGCGTCCGAAAGCGTCTCCACCGCCTGCCGCGTGCCGACGAGGGCCAGCACCGCCTCGCCGCGGAAGCGCACCAAGCCCGGCGCGAGCACCGGCTGATCCTTCATGTTGGGGAAGATGCCGAACGAGTTCTCCCCCGGCACATCCTTGGCGGAGAGGATGGCAACGAGACCCGGGGTCCTCGTCACGACCGCCGCGAGATCGCCGAGCGCAAAGCGGGCCCGCGCGTGCGGCGAGCGCACGACACGCATCCACAGCGCACCGGCCGGGGCGGCGTCGGCTCCGAACGCGTCGGTGCCGGTCACCTTCGGCCAGCCGTCCACGCGCGGCATGCGCGCGCCGACAACCGGCGTGCACATGGCGTCAATGGGCTGTCCGATGCCTCCGCCGTGAGCCTGTCGAAGGGCGATTGAGTCCTGCAGGCCGTGGTTCGACGGGCTCACCACGGTGTTGGGGCGTCCGGGGTCTGACCTCGTCGCTCCGGCCGCATCGAGCACCGCATCGACAATCTTGAGATAGCCGGTGCAGCGGCACAGGACCCCGCCGATGGCGTCCTCCACGTCGGCTCGGCTTGGAAACGGCTGCCGCGCCAGCAGGTCGGTGGCCGCCATCAGCATGCCGGGAGTGCAGATGCCGCATTGGGCGGCGCCGTGGGCGAGGAAGGCCGTGCGCAGGCGATCGGTGACGGCATCGGGTCCCGGGCCTTCGACGGTGTCGACACGCGCACCCTCAGCCTGCGCGGCGGGGACCAGGCAGGCGCATACCTGTGCACCGTCGAGCAGCACCGTGCAGGCGCCGCAGTCTCCGGCCTCGCAGCCGATCTTGGTGCCCGTGAGCTTGAGCTCGGAGCGCAGCGTGTCCGCAAGCGAGGCGAACGGCGCCGCTGCCACGCTCACCGGCTGCCCGTTGAGCGTGAACGAAACCTGGGAGATGTCGCGCGCCGCGGGGCGGTCCTGCATCACGCGGCCCTCCGTTCGGCGTCGGCCGCGAGTTCGGACAGCAGATCCCGCACCAGCGCCAGCGCGGCATGCCGCCGGTAGGCGCCGGAAGCGCGAATGTCGTCGATGGGCGCAAGGGTGGCGAGGTGGATCGGCGCAACGACATCGGGCGCGGCAGCGACGAGCTGTCCCACCAGCGCATTCTCCAGCGCGCCAAGCCGCTGCGGCACCGCCGAGCACGAGCCGACAGCAACGCGTGCCGCGCCGATGCGGCCGTCATGGCCGATCTCGACGACGCTGGCGGCCATGACGATGGAGATCACCAGATACCTGCGCGCGCCGAGCTTGAGGAAATGGCTGCGCGCGGGCGTCGCCGGCCGGGGCACGAGGACGGCGGTTACGATCTCGTCGGCGCGGCAAACCGTGTGACGGTAGCCGTCGATGAACGCCGTCATCGGCACGAGGCGGCGACCCTGGCCGCTGGCAAGCTCGATGCGGGCGTCGAGCGCCAGCAGGTTGGGGATGCCGTCGCCCGCAGGCGAGGCCGTGCAGATATTGCCGGCCAGCGTCCCGCGGTTCTGGATCTGCACGCCCCCGACCTCGCGTGCCGCGCGCCTGTAGCCATCGAACAGCGCAGGAAGGTCGGCGCGGATGAGGTCGGTCCAGGTCGTCAGCGCGCCGATGCGCCAGTGATCCGCCTGCGCCGAAATGCCCCTCAGGTCGGCAAGCCGGCTGATGTCGAGAACGTCCTTGTGGCGCATGTCGCCCCAGCCGGCGCGCGCCGCCTTGGCCGGGTAGATGTCGGTGCCACCCGCAAGGATCATCACGTCGCGCGCGGCGCGGATGGCAAGCGCTTCGTCGAGCGATGCGGGGCGATAGTAGGCGACCATCGCGTGCCTCCTCACGCCGAGCGCTTGAGACGGCTGCGGGCGGCAGCGGTTGCAGCGGCATCGACCGTGCCGTCGGCGGACAGCACCACGCCGAACAGCGAGCGCGCCTCCTCCGCCGTGTAGTAGCCGCGGATCACATCGCGGGCGACGAGGGCAGCATCGCGCCGGAACGGATCGCCGTAGCCGCCGCCGCCCGGCGTCATCACCTCCACGCGGTCGCCGCGGCTGAGCGGGATGTCCTGGTCTTTGGAGAGGTGCTCGGGAATGGAGACCTCGTTGCCGCGATGGATGCGCACGATGTTGGGGGCGCCATCGCCGCCGCCCAGCACGCCGGGCGGGCCGAAGCGGCCGTGATCCATGACGAAGGAGGCCCGCGCCTCCCCGCGCAGCAGCTCAACCTCGTAGTGCACGCCGAAGCCGCCGCGGCGCCAGCCGGCGCCGCCCGAGCCTTCGCGCAGGGCGAAGCGGCGGAACAGCACGGGGTAGTACTGCTCCATCACCTCCACCGGCGCGGTCTTGGAGATGCCGATGGTGGAGCAGCCGTTGCTGATGCCGTCGCCTTCGATATTGCCGCCGTAGCCGCCGCCGGAGATCTGGTACATGACGTAGCCGGCGGCCTTCAGCGGATCGATGCCGCCCAGCGCGAAGTTGCCCGATGACCCGGCCGGCGCCGCCGTCACCTTGTCGGGGATGGCCTGCGCCAGCGCGAGGAAGACGGCCTCGGCGATGCGCTGTGATACCTCGGCGGCGCAGCCGGAGACCGGCCGCGGATAATGCGCGTCGAGGAAGGTGCCCTCGGGCCGCACGATCTTGAGCGGCTCGAAGGCGCCCGCGTTGAGCGGCGTATCCGGGAAGATGTGACGCACCGCGAGGTAGACCGCTGAATATGTCGTCGCCGCCACCGAGTTCATCGGCCCGCGGCACGGCGGCGAGGAACCCGTGAAGTCGAACGTGAGCGTGTCGCCGGCCTTGGTGACGGCGAGCGCGATCTTCAGCGGTTCGTTGACGACGCCGTCGGAGTCGACGAAGGCCTCGGAGCGATAGACGCCGTCGGGGATCGTGGCGATGTGGGCCCGCATCAGGCGCGCGGCGCGCTGGCGGATCTCGCCGATAGCCTCGGCGACCGTGTCGCGGCCGTAGCGGTCGACCAGCTCGGTCAGGCGGCGCTCGCCCACCTTCAGGGCCGCGGCCTGGGCCTTGATGTCGCCGATGCGCTGGTCGGCGATGCGGATGTTGGAGGTGATGATGGCGTAGATCTCGGGATCCATCACCCCGCGCTTGAAGAGCTTGACGGGCGGCAGGCGCAGCCCCTCCTGCTCGACCTCGGTGGCCTTGGCCGAGAAGCCGCCCGGCACCATGCCGCCGATATCGGGCCAGTGGCCGGTGTTCTGCAGCCAGCAGAACAGCTCGCCCCGATGGTAGAAGGGCAGCGCGAAGCGCACGTCCATCAGGTGCGTGCCGCCGAGATAGGGATCGTTGACGATGTAGATGTCGCCCGGCTCGGGTGGGCCGGCCCTGCCCTCGCCGATCAGGCGGATAAGCTCGCGCGTCGAATACTGCATGGTGCCGACGAACACCGGCAGGCCAAGCTCGCCCTGGCTGATGAGCGCGCCGGTGTCCCTGTCGTAAAGGCCGGAGGAGCGGTCGTCGGCTTCCGCGATCACGGGCGAGAAGGCCGAGCGCGAGAAGGCGATGTCCATCTCGTTGCACACCTGCCCGAGACCGGCCTGGATGACGGCGAGCGTCAGGGGATCGAGCGCGCTCATGCAGAAGCTCCAAAGACGTCGATCCTCAGATTGCCTATCGCGTCCACCGTTGCCACGGATCCCGGCTCGATGACCGTGGTGGCGTCGACCTGCTGGACGATGGCGGGCCCCTCGATGCGGGCGCCGATGGGCAGCTTCACCCGGTCGAAGACGCGCGCCAGATGCCAGCGCCCGCCGGCGAACAGCTCGCGCTCGGCG
Organism: Hyphomicrobiaceae bacterium; assembly: GCA_008933705.1. GTDB lineage: Bacteria > Pseudomonadota > Alphaproteobacteria > Rhizobiales > Hyphomicrobiaceae > AWTP1-13. The sequence goes on along the minus strand of WBUN01000044.1, from coordinate 29,849 downwards.
ATGATCGCCGCCGCCGCCGAGGCGGCCCGGCCGCCGCCCTCGATCAGCGCGCCGATCGGGAAGCTGCGGCGCCTGCCGATGACGGAGGTGACGAGATTGACCAGCACGGCCTTGATCTCCGGCAACCGCACCTGGAAGCGGTTGAAGTAGGCCTCCTCGAACAGCGCCTGCAGCTCCTCGCGCGAGACATCGGCACGCGGAATGGCAACGCGGATGAGGTGCGTCTGGCCGCGGAACTGCATGTCGGCGCCGTGCAGCACCGTGGTCTCCACGATCTCGCTCTGCTCCTCGGCGTTGATGGCGATGCCGCGCTCGCGCTGGGCGGCGAGGATGGCGCCCACCTCGGTCATGGCGACGGTGTCGAGCGGGGTGTTGAGCGTGTTGACGAAATCCTGGCGCAGGTCGGCGACGAGACAGCCGAGCGCGTTGGTGAGCCCCGGACGCGCCGGCACCAGCACCTCGGGGATGCCGAGCTCGCGTGCCAGCGCAACGGCGTGCAGCGGGCCGGCGCCGCCGAAGGCGAACAGCGTGAAGTCGCGAGGATCGTGGCCGCGCGACAGCGAGACCATGCGGATAGCGCCGGCCATGTGGGTGTTGGCAAGCCGGATCACGGCCGCAGCCGCCTGCTCGATGCCGAGACCCAGCGGCTTGGCGAGCGTCGCACCGAAGGCATCGCGCACCTGCGCCACGGTGACGGGCTGGGAGACGGCCAGCAGGCGATCGGGATCGAGGCGGCCCAGCACGAGGTTGGCATCCGTTATGGTCGGCAGCGTGCCGCCGCGGCCGTAGCATATGGGGCCAGGCTCGGAGCCAGCCGATTGCGGGCCGACCTGCAGCATGCCCGCGGCATTGATGGAGGCGATCGAGCCGCCGCCGGCGCCGACCGTGCGCACGTCCACCATCGGCACGTGGATTGGCAGCCCGTAGTCGATGGTCAGCTCCGCCGATACCTGCGGCACGCCGCCGTGCACGAGGGCGACGTCGGTGGAGGTGCCGCCCATATCGTAGGTGATGGCGTTCTTGATGCCCGACTGCGCCAGCGTGGCCGCCGCCGCCATCACGCCGGACGCGGGACCGGACATGATGGTCTTGGCCGCATCGCGCGCCACCACGCGCGCCGACACCGTGCCTCCATTGCCGTTCATGACCAGCAGATCGCGCTTGAAACCCTGGTCTTCCAGCTCGCGTTGCAGCCGGCGCACATAGCGGTCGAGGATCGGCTGCACGGCGGCGTTGACCGAGGCCGTGGTGCCGCGCTCGTACTCCCGATACTCCGACAGCAGCGCGTGGCCCAGCGTCACATACTCGTTCGGCCACAGCCTGCGCGCGATGGCGCCGGCGGCAAGCTCGTGCGCCGGATTGGCGTAGGAGTGCAGGAAGTGGATGACGAGGCTCTCGCAGCCCATGCCGGCGAGCTTGCCTACCGCGGCCGCCAGCGCGGTCTCGTCCAGCGGCACCACCACCTCGCCCCGCGCGCTCATGCGCTCGTCGATCTCGACGCGCAGCTCGCGCGGGATCAGCGGCTCGAAGGTGCCGAACAGGCCGTAGGGCCTGGGACGCGTGCGGCGGCCAAGCTCGAGGGTATCGCGAAACCCGCGCGTGGTGATGAGGCCGACCCGGGCAACCTTGCGCTCGAGCACGGCATTGGTCGTGGCGGTGGTGCCGTGAATGATGAGGTCGAGATCGGCCGCCGCGACGCCCGTCTCGGCGATGGCGCCCAGCACGCCGACGGCCTGGTTGGCGGCGGTGGTGGGAATCTTGGCGAGCCTGACGCGCTCGCCGCCCGGACCCGTCTCATAGAGCAGGAGGTCCGTGAACGTGCCGCCGACGTCGATGCCAACAACGCGCCGCATAGGTGCCGGGTAAGCCTCGCTGATGGGCTGCCTGTCGTTAGCATACGAACAATCGGGCGATTGTCCAGGGTTGTCCGCGACGAAGGCTCGATTCGATCAGGAATCGTGTCCGCCCGTCGCGCGATGGCGGTGCATTCCGTGGGGAGAGTTGGGGGCAGAGGTGCAGAGCGCGCCGCGCCGGCGGCCGCCTTCGACCTCAACCGAGCCCCGAGGCCGGTGGCTGCCGGCTGTCCGCGACCGCCGAAGGTCGGGCTACCTCACCCAGAACTCGACGAAGGCGTAGCCCTTGCCGCGAGCCTGCGTGTCGAAGATGCGCGAGCGGTAGCTGATCTCGATCTGCTTGATCGGACGCCGGGATTTCAGCTCGACCGGACCGTAGGAGGTGCCGCCGTTGACCTTCTGGCGCTCGGCGAAGATGTCGCTCGAATCGTCGGAGTAGACGACCTTGATCTGGTTCAGCGTGATGGCGCGGTTCTTCACGTCGAGACGCAGCGACTTGAAGCCGCGATTGCGCGCCACCGACACGATATCGGTCTCGTAGCCGAGGCCGCGCCGGATGCTCACGAACAGAGGCGACTGGCCGCCGAGATAGAGCCAGCCTTTGTTCGCTGACGAGAAGGCACCCGTGCCCGATCCCGGCCGGAACCAGCTCTCGGCGTATTCGCCGTAAACCTCCAGCCGAGCCTTGCTGCGGGACCGGCCCGCGTAGACGAAGTGGATCTCCCGGATGAAACGGTCGCCCTTCAGGTCCAGCCAATCCGTCTGCTCGTTGGCAGCTACCTCGCCGCTGAGCGCGAGCACGTCGGGCGCGCCGCCGGTGTAGATGACGCGCACTTCCTTGATCTGCACGGCGTTGCCCTGCGCGCGCAAGCGTATCCTGCCGAACCTTCCGTATTCCCGGCCAAGCTTGAAGACGTCCTGCTCGACGTCGGAGCCGACCTCCAGAACGCCGAACATCACGGCACCGGCGCCGTCCGTCTCCTCCCCCTGCGGGGCCGTCGCCGCAGCCGCCGTCGTCGTGGTTCGCGACGGCGATTTGGAGCGCGCGGTCGGAACGTCGGGAGAGGCGCGCAGGCCCCACAGCTCGACCTTGGCAGGTCCCGCCGCTCCAATATGCAGCCGGTACGAGAGATCAACGTGCTTTATCGCCTGTCCCTCGCGGCTGAACCTGATCGGCCGCGAGCGCTGCCCGTGCTCGAGCTTGAGACGCCTCTTCTCGACGAAGGGCTGGCCTTCGGTGGCCACCGTCACCCGGTTGATGTCGATCAGGCGGTCCTTGCCGACGATCATGACGGATCTGAAGCGACCCTTGCCCGTCCCGACGTCGATGCGGTCATCCTCCTTCTTGAGATCGACCGAGCGCGTTGCGAGCAAGACCCAATTGCCGTCGCGGTCCCGGCCGCGATCCCTGGCATCTGCGCCAGCCGCAATCGCAAAGCCGCCGATGATGAATGCAAAAAGCGCCGCGAGCGTCCTGAAAGACATAATCCCACCCCTCCACCTGCCGGCGCGCGTTCATGCGCCCCGAGCGTCCGGCATCGAGCAAAACCGACGGCGGCGTCGGAAAAATGACGGCTCCTCGCCAGGATAGGCCGCGGCAAGCTGATGAGTCGAGCAGGCACCCATCTGGACGCCGTCCAGGCGCAAGCCGGACCACGGCATCAACGCGACGTTCACACCGACAGATACGCTTCGCGCAGGGCGGCATTTGCCTGGATCTCGGCCATGCTGCCTTCGTGGCGGATGGCGCCCTTCTCGATGATGTAGCTGCGATCCGCCACGGCGGCTGCGAAATAGAGGTTCTGCTCCGACAGCAGCACGGCGATGCCCTCAGCCTTCATGCGCTGCACGGCCTCCGCCATCTGCTCGACGATGACGGGCGCCAGGCCCTCCGACGGCTCGTCGAGCAGCACGGCTTCCGGGTTGCCCATCAGCGTGCGGGCGATGGTGAGCATCTGCTGCTCGCCGCCCGACATCTGGCTGGCGCGGCGGCCCCGCATCTCGGCAAGATTGGGGAAGATCGAGAACAGGCGATCGGGCGTCCAGGCGGCGCGGCCGTTGCCAATGGCAGCCTTGGCGCCGACCTCGAGATTCTCGTAGACGGTGAGGTCGGTGAAGATGCGCCGGTCCTCCGGCACGTAGCCGAGGCCGAGGCGGGCGATGCGATAGGGCGCGAGCCCCAGGATGTCGTGCCCGGCGAAGCGCACGGCCCGGCCGCGGGCCGGCACGAGGCCCATGACGGCCTTGAGCGTGGTCGATTTGCCGGCGCCGTTGCGGCCCATCAGTGCGACGGTCTCGCCCCGCTTCAGGTTGAGGGACACCCCGAACAGGATCTGCGCCTGCCCGTAGGCGGCGTCGACGTGGTCGATCTCGAGGATGGCGCCGGCGCCGGTGCTCATGGCTGGGCGGCCTCCGCAGCTTGCGAGGATGGGCGTGCCCCGATCTCGGTGCCGCCGAGATAGACTTGGCGCACCCGGGCATTGTTGCGCACCTCAGCGGGGCGGCCCGCGGCGATGATCTCGCCGCGCACCAGCACGATGATGTCGTCGGCATGGCCGAAGACGGCGTCCATGTCATGCTCGGTGAACAGCACGCCGATGGTGCGCTCACGCGCAATCCCGGCCGTCAGCTCCATGAGCTGCGCCCGTTCCTTGGGCGCCATGCCCGCGGTTGGCTCGTCCATCAGCAGCAGCTTGGGCGTGCCGGCGAGCGCGATCGCCAGCTCCACGCGCTTGACGTCGCCGTAGGCGAGCTCGCTGCACGGGCGATCCGCATTGTCGGCCATGCCGACGCGCTCGAGCAGCGCCACGGCCTCGTCGCGATAGAGCGCGCCCGCGGCCGGCCACCAGGCGCGCGTGCGGCGGTTGAGGCTGATGAGCGCCATCTGCACGTTCTCCGCGACGGTCATGGAGACGAACGTCTGCGCGATCTGGAACGTGCGGCCGACGCCGAGACGCCAGCGATGCCGGGGCGGGGTTGCCGTGATGTCCTCGCCCGCCAGTACGACGCGGCCCGTGTCGGGGGCGAGCTGGCCGCCGACCATATTGAAGATGGTCGACTTGCCGGCGCCGTTGGGGCCGATGACGGCGAGCAGCTTGCCGGCGTCGACGGCGAAGGTGACGCCTCTTGCGGCGACGACGCCGCCGAAGGACTTGCCGAGCTGCTCGACCGACAGGAGGCTCATGCGCCTGCCCTCTCGCCGCCCTGCCTGGCACCGGCGCGGCTAACGCGCGCCTTGACGCTCTCGAAGCCGCCGACGATGCCGCGCGGGAACACCAGCACGATGGCGATGATCGCCAGGCCCAGCAACAGCCGCCAATAGAAGGTGAGCGGCATGAAGAAGTCCTTGATGGAGTGGAAGAAAGCCGCGCCGATGAGCGGTCCGAGCACGGTCTGGATGCCGCCCACCAGGATCATGACCAGGAAATCGATCGACATCGGGATGGAGATGAGCGTGGGGTCGATCGAGCCCTTGGCGAAGGCAAACAGGCCGCCGGCGAGCCCAGCGGCCGCACCGGCGACCGTGAAGGCGACCCAGCGGTGCGTGCGCACGTCGATGCCGATGGCGTCGGCGCGCACCACGGAATCGCGTGCGCCGCGCAGCGTGTAGCCGAAGGGCGCGTAGATGCTCCGCCGCAGCACGAGGATGGCAGCCGCGCTCACCAGCAGCACGATGTAGTAGTAGACCTCGCGGCTGGCCGCCCAGCGCGACGGCCACACGCCGACAACGCCGTTGTCGCCGCCCGTCACCTCCACCCACTGGAAGGCAACCGCATAGGTGATCTGCGCGAACGCAAGTGTGAGCATGGCGAGGTAGATGCCGCTGAGCCGCACGACAAAGAAGCCGAACAGCGCCGCACCGAGGCCGGCAATCACCGGGGTCGCCAGCAGCGCCGGCTCCATGGGAACGCCGAGCCTGGTCACAAGCAGCCCCGCGCCGTAGGCGCCGAGGCCGAAGTAGGCCGCATGGCCGAAGCTGACGAGACCGCCGTTGCCGATCAGGAAGTTGAGGCTGAAGGCTGCAAGCGCAAAGCACAGCACCTCGATGACGACCTTGGTCAGGTAGGAATCGCCGACCCACGGCAGCAGCACGAGGATGAGGGCGAGCCCGCCGGTCAGGATGCGCTCGGCCGGCCCGAACGGCTTGAGGCCGAGGATGCCTTCCGGCAGCACGACGCGCCCGTGGCCGGCCTCCGGCCGGCCGAGCAGCCCCCAGGGCCGCAGCACGAGGACCAGGGCCATCAGCAGGAACACCAGCACCAGCGTGATCTTGGGAAAGATCAGGATGCCGAACGCCTGAAGCTGGCCGATGATGAGGGCGGCAAGGAAGGCGCCCGGCACCGAGCCCATGCCGCCGACCACGGTCACCACGAAAGCCTCGGCGATGATCGAGATGTCCATGTGGGGGTTGGCGGCCAGCTTGGGCGTCTGCAGGGCGCCGCCGAGCCCGGCGAGGAAGGCGCCGAGGAACAGCGTGCCGGTGAACAGCAGCGCCTGGTTGACGCCGAGCGCGCCCACCATCTCCCGGTCCTGCGTCGCCGCGCGCACGAGCACGCCGAAGCGCGTCTTGTGCATCAGCAGCCAGAGCAGGCCCAGCACGAGCGGACCCATGGCGATCATGAACAGCTCGTAGGCCGGAAAGCGATGGCCGAGGATTTCCACCGCGTGACGCAGGCCGGGCGCGCGCGGGCCCAGGATGTCGAGCGGCCCCCAGATCTTGAGCACCAGATCCTCGACCGCCAGCACGACGCCGAAGGTGGCGAGCAACTGGAACAGCTCCGGCACGCGGTAGATGCGCCTGAGCAGCACCAGCTCCATCAGCACGCCGATGAGACCGACGCCCAGTGCCGCCAGCAGCACGCCCGCGAAAAATATGGGAAAGCTGCGATCGATGTCGAACAGGCGCGGGATCAGCGTCACCGCGAAATAGGCGCCCAGCATGTAGAAGGAGCCGTGCGCGAAATTGACGATGCGGGTGACGCCGAACACGATCGTCAGGCCGGCGGCGATGATGAAGAGCGAGGACGCGCTCGCCAGCCCGTTCAGCGTCTGCAGGAGGAGGAAGGACAGGTCAGGCAAGCAGCGACCTCGCGAGCTGTACGCTTCTCCCTCTCCCCATGCGTGGGAAGAGGGTCGGGGTGAGGGGCAGCCACGGTCGCCGGAGCAGGCCCCTGCCCCTCACGCTGGCCCTCTCCCCGCAAGCTGGGAGAGGGGAGGCTGCGCGATGCTATTGCTTCCGCGCCGCCTTCACCTCGGCCTCGGGGAAGACATACTTGGCCCCGTCCTCGTATTTCCAGTTCTTCATGGTGCCCTTCTTGTCCTTGATCGTGGTCTCGCCGACCCAGGCGCCGAGCGTCGACTGATGGTCGAGCGCGCGCATGGTCACGGGACCCGCGATGGTGTTGACCTTGAGATCGTTGAGGGCGGCGAGCAGCTTGTCGGTATCGGTGGAGCCGGCCTTGTCGAGCAGGTCTTTCATCATGTAGCCGACGACGTAGCCGAGCAGCGAGCCGAGCCGGGGCGTGTCGTTGTACTTGGCACGATAGGCGGCAACGAAGGCCTTGTGGGCCGGGTCGGCGATCTCCTCCCAGGGATAGCCCGTGACGATCCAGCCCTGCGGCGTCTCCTCGCCGAGCGGGAGAATGTATTCGGGCTCGCCGGTGAGCAGGCTCGCCACTGTGCGCTTCTCGAACAGCCCGCGCGTGTTGCCTTCGCGCACGAACACGGTGAGGTCCGCGCCGAACAGCACGTTGAAGATGCCTTGGGGCTTCATGTTCTCGAGCGCGGCGACGGTGGCGCCGGCGTCGATCTTGCCGAGCGCCGGGAACTGCTCGCCGACGATCTCGGCATCGGGCGTGGCGATCTTGATCAGCTTCTTGAAGTTGGCGGCGGCCGACTGGCCGTACTCGTAGTTGGGCGCCACGATCGCCCACTTCTTGATGCCTTTCGCCTTCACCGCCTCCACCAGCATCTTGGTCTGCATGAAGGTCGAGGGGCGGACGCGATAGGTGTACTTGTTGCCCTGCGCCATGGTGATGGCGTCGGTGAGAGGCTCGGTGGCGAGGAAAAGGGTCTTCTTCTGGTTGGCGAAGTCGGCCACCGCCAGGCCGACATTGGACAGGAAGGTTCCGGCCAGGAATGCCACCTTCTCGCGCGTCAGCAGCTCCTCGGCGACGCGCACCGCATCGCCGGGGGTCGAGCCGTCGTCGCGGAATACGATCTCCATCTTGCGGCCCTTGAGCACGCCTCCCTTGGCGTTGATCTCGTCCTGGGCGAGCTGCATGCCGTTACGATAGGGCACCGCGAACGCCGCGAAGCGGCCGTATGAGTTGAGCTCGCCGATCTTGACGGGCTCTCCCTGTGCCAGGACCGCTTCCGATGTTGCCGCAAGCCCGACGACGACAGCAGCCGCCATGACGCTGCGCTGCAGGAGACGTTTGCCGAACATAGTCAACTCCTCTTGCTCACGGCTCCGCGCCGCTCAGCGACGCCCCGTGCCCCAAAAACGCGACCGGCCTGGCCGGCCGATCGATTATTCGCAGGCGAACGATAACATGCCGCCTTACCTCAGCAAGGGCCAATGTGTCGGGGGTGCGGCCGTTAGCCCGCTTTGCTCATGTTGGCGGCATCGGATGCCCGCTGGACAAGCTCGATCGGCAGCTCGATGCGCGCGGCGCCTTCCTCGCCCGCAAGGCGCCGTAGGACATGGCGGGCGGTGCGGCGGCCAAGCTCCGCCGTGGGCAAATGAATGGTGGTGAGGCCTGGCGTCACGTGGGCGGCAAGCTCGACGTCGTCCATGCCAACGAGGGAGAGGTCGGCCGGCACGCGCAAGCCCCTGGCCTGCGCCTCGATCATGGCGCCGATGGCCAGAACGTCATTGCCGCCGATCACGGCGGTCGGCGGCTTGCCGAGCGTCAGCAGCTGCGCCATGCCGGCGCGTCCGCCGGCGATGCCGAAATGCTGCTCGCTGACGTTTGCCGCGGGCAATTCCAAGCCGGCATGCGCCAAGGCGCCGCGGATGCCGGCGAGGCGGGCGCGGGCGCGGTCGTTGTGACGGAGAAATCCTGAGACGACGCCGAAGCGGCGGTGCCCGAGCGCAAGCAGGTGCTCGGCGGCCATGCGCCCGGCCGCTTCGTTGTCGAAGCCGATGCAGTCGAGCGTCGGGTGCAGAGACCAGGTGAGGATGACGGGCTGCGCAATGCCCTCGATCAGCGACCACACCTCCTGGCTGTGATCCGTGCCGACGAGGACGATGGCATCGACGCGCCGCTCGAGCATGGCGCGCACGGCGCTCGCCTCCACCATCGGGCTGTATTCGTTGGAAGCGACGAGGAGCTGATAGCCGGCCTCGGCGAGGCTGGTCTGCATGGTCTGCAGTGCGCGCGCGAAGATGGCGTGGTCGAGCGTCGGCACGACGACGCCGACGGTATGCGTGCGCTTGGAGACGAGCGTGCGGGCGGCGCCGTCGGGCACGTAGCCCATCTCCGAGATCACCTCGCGGATGCGCGTGAGCGTCTCCGGCCGCACCATGCCGGGATTGGACAGGGCGCGGGAAACGGTGGCCAGCGAAACGCCGGCGCGGGCGGCAACATCCGCCATCTTCGGCTTGGGCAAGCGCAGCATCGGCGCAGGATGCAAGCAGGATGAAAATCTTGCAACCGCCGATTCTTCGAGAATTGAAGCCAGAAATCAGTTGACAACACACATCGATGAACGTTTTCTGCAAGCGCTTTCATCAATGCGCTGCCGAGCCAACGGCGGTCGTTTCCCGGAGGAAACCAGAATGCGGCCCTCGCGCCGGTTCTTCGTCGGCATCACCACCATCGCGGCGCTGTTTGCCGTGTGGGCCGTGCTGACCATGGTCACCGGCACCGTCAGCACGGGCCGCTTTCCCTCCCCGCTGCAGTTCTGGGAATCGGCACGGCAGGTGCTGACGGTGGGCTATGCCGACGCCACGCTCTTCGCGCATGCCCTGCACAGCCTGAAGCTCGTTGTGATGGGGTTCCTGGTAGCGATCGCCGCAGGCATTCCGCTGGGACTGCTCATGGGCTGGAGCCGCCGCGCCGAGGCATTCGTCAACCCGGTGTTCCTGCTGATCAGGCCGATCCCGCCGCTGGCCTGGATTCCGCTCGCCATCCTCTGGCTCGGGCTGGGCGATGCCGCCAAGATCATGGTCATCTTCTTCGCCGCCTTTGTGCCGTCCGTCATCAACACGTTCACCGGCGTGCGCATGATCGAGCCGCACATCATCGAAGCGGCGCGCATGCTGGGCACCGGCCGCCGGCGCATGGTGCGCGAGGTGCTCGTTCCTGCCGCGAGCCCGATGATATTCACGGGGCTGCGCCTGTCGCTGCAGGCCTCCTGGACGACGCTGGTCGCGGCCGAGCTGGTCGGCGCGCTCGCCGGGCTCGGGCGCGTGCTCAACGTCGCCCAGCAGGACATCTACCCGGCCATGGTGATGGTCGGCATGGCGGCGGTCGGCGTGCTCGGCTGGGCGACCACGCGCCTGCTCGCCATGATCGAGGCGCGGGCCATGCCATGGCTGCCGGCGAGAGCATGAGGCACGCGCCATGACCGCCGATGCCCGTCCGCCCTCCGCTGCGCAAACCGTTGGCCTCGGCGCCGTCGGTCTGGCGCTGTTTGTCGGCATCTGGCTTGCGCTCACGCTGTCGGGAATCGTGCCGCGCCAGTTCCTTCCGACCCCCATCGATGTTCTCACACGCACCTTCGAGCTGCTCGCCCACCCGTTCGCGGGGGCGACGCTGCCGGTCCACGTGCTGAGCAGCTTCGAGCGCTACGCGTACGGCTTCCTGCTTGCCGCCGCCATCGGCGTGCCGCTCGGGCTGCTGATGGGCCGGTTCTCTTGGCTCAACGATATCGTCACGCCGGTGTTCGACGGCCTGCGCTTCATCGCCCCCATCGCCTGGGTGCCGTTTGCAGCCCTGTGGTTCGGCACCGGCATCGGCGGGCCGATCATGATCATCTTCTCGGGTGCGTTCCCTCCTTGCCTCATCAACGCCTACCGCGGCGCCAGGTTCGTCGACCGGAACTACATCGAGGCGGCGCAGATGCTGGGCACCCGCAACATGCGCACGATTCTCGAGGTCCTGCTGCCGGCCTCGTTCCCCTCCATTATTGCTGGGCTCAGGGTGGGCGCCGGCATCGGCTGGCAGTCGCTGGTCGGCGCCGAGCTGATCGTCGCCTCCGCGGGCGTCGGCTACATGATGGTGCAGGGCCAGAGCAACATCTCCACACCCACCGTGGTCGCCGGCATGATCGCCATCGGCATCGTCGGTCTCCTGATCGACGTGTTGCTGCGGCGGCTCGAGACTCATGTGCGGCGCAGAAGAGGGCTCGCATGAGCGCCATCGTATTCGAGAGCGTGCACCGCCAGTTCGAGCGCGACGGCAAGTCGTTCCCGGCGCTCGACAACGTTACGCTGACCGTGGCGGACAAGGAGTTCGTGGCCCTCGTCGGGCCGTCGGGCTGCGGCAAGACCACCTGCCTGCGCATGGCCGCCGGCTTCGAGGCGCCCTCGAGCGGGCGCGTGCTGGTCGGCGGCGTGCCGGTGACGGGGCCGGGTCCCGATCGCGCCGTGGTGTTCCAGCAGTTCGCGCTGTTTCCCTGGAAGAGCGTGGAGGACAACATCGCGTTCGGCCTGCGCAACCGAAAGGTGCCTGCCGACGAGCGGCGCGAGCGTATCGCCGGGGCGATCAGGCTGATGGGCCTCGAGGGCTACGAGACGGCCTTCCCGCACCAGCTCTCGGGCGGCATGCAGCAGCGCGTCGCCATTGCCCGCGCCTATGTGCTCGACCCGCAGGCTCTGCTGATGGACGAGCCGTTCGGTGCGCTCGATGCACAGACCCGCGTCGTCATGCAGGAGGAGCTGGTGCGCCTTGCGCGCGTCAACCCGCGCACCGTTCTGTTCATCACGCACGCCGTCGAGGAAGCGGTCTATCTCGCCGACCGGGTGGCAATCATGACGCGCCGGCCGGGGCGCATCAAGGAGGTCATCGACGTGCGCAGCATCCGCGCGGCCGAGGCCTGGGATCGGCACGAGCGGGTCGAGGACGTGATGGACCTGGAGAGCTTCGTGCATCTGCGCACGCACATCTGGAGGTCGCTGCGAGAGGAGAAGGTCGGCGGGGAGCGCTGAGGAGAAAGCCGGCATCGACCGGCGCAACAACCAAATGCGGAGCCGATCGTCGGTGCCGCCGAAGCAAGGAGAGGAACTATGAAGCAGACGTTGAGATCGATGGCGCTGGCCACCCTGCTGGCGGCAGGGGCAGCGTGCGCAGCGCATGCGCAGACACCCATCAAGGTCAGCTACCAGCCAGCGGTCTACTGGGCGCTGCCCTTCTACGTCGCAACGGAGAAGAATTTCTGGGCGGATGCGGGGCTGAAGCCCGAGTTCTCGACCTTCCCGGCAGGCGCACCGCAGGTGGCGGCGGCGCAGGCGAAGGCGTGGGACGTCGGCGGCACCGGCTCGGTTCCCGCCGTGCTCGGGGCGGCGCGCTTCGGCCTCGTCACCATCGGCATCACCAACGACGAGTCGAAGGCCAATGCGCTGATGGTGCGCGGCGACAAGTTCGACGCGATGAAGAAGAACCCGGCCAGCATCAAGGGGCAGAAGATTCTTCTTACCACCAACTCGACGGTCGACTACGCCACGCAGGCCTGCCTGAAGAAGTGGGGCCTTGCCAAGACCGACGTGCAGCTCGTCAATCTCGGCCAGCCGCAGATCATTTCCGCCATTACCTCCAACAACGGCGATCTGGCCGGCGTCTGGGCGCCCAACATGTACACGCTGGAGGAGAAGGGCGGCGCCAAGGTGCTGTGCAGCGGCCATGACGCGGGCGCCATCGTTCCCGGCGCCATCGTGGCGCGGCCCGACTATGCCAAGGAGAATCCGGAGGCCGTCGCCAGGTTCCTCGCCGTCTACCTGCGCGCGTGGAGCTGGATCAAGGCGCACCCGAAGGAGGCCCGCGAGATGATGAGGAAGTTCTACGCCCAGGGCGGTGTCGAGATCTCCGACAAGGGCATGGACGCGGAGTTCGGCCAGCGGCCGGTGTTCTCTCTCGCCGAGCAGGTCAAGATCATGGACCGCGCCAAGGGCAACTCCGATGTCGACACCTGGCTCGGCAACATCGGCGAATTCATGAAGGCGGTCGGCACGATCCCGTCCGCGCCGGATGCCAAGAGCTATATCGATGCTACCTATATGAAGAAGGCGGCGTCCGATCCGGTTCTCAAGGCGATGGCGGACAAGACAAACTGAGCGAGGCGGGCCGGCGGAGCCGGCCCGGGGCAGCAGGAACACCGGAGCGCCGGCGCGCTCCGGTGAAGGGGTGACGAGATGGCCATTGAATACCTGAAGAAGGCGGCAAAGTCTCCGGAGACGGAGACCGATACGGCCCGCAAGGTCGTGACCGAGATGCTGGCCGAGATCGAGCGCCGCGGCGAGGCCGCCGTGCGGGAGTACGCGCTGAAGCTCGACCGCTGGCCGGGCGAGATCGTGGTGACGCCCGAGGAGATCGAGCGGCGCACCAGGGACATCCCGGCCGCCGTCAAGCGCGACATCGAGTGGGCGACCGGTCAGGTGCGCGCGTTCGCGCTCGCCCAGCGCAACAGCATCCATGATTTCGAGACCGAGCTGACGCCGGGGCTGATCGCCGGCCAGAAGCTCGTAGCCTGCAATGTGGCCGGCTGCTACGTGCCGACGGGGCGCTACGCCCACATCGCCTCGGCCTACATGTCGATTGCGACCGCGAAGGCCGCCGGCGTCAGGACGGTGATCGCCTGCTCGACCCCGTTCCAGGGTGAAGGCATCCACCCCCACGTGCTCTACGCCATGCGCGTGGCAGGCGCCGACGTCATCATGACGCTCGGCGGCGTGCAGGCCATCGCCGCCATGGCCTACGGGCTGTTCACGGGCAAGCCGGCCGACATCATCGTCGGGCCCGGCAACAAGTTCGTGGCCGAGGCCAAGCGCATGCTGTTCGGCAAGGTCGGCATCGACGTGTTTGCGGGTCCGTCCGAGATTGCCGTCATCGCCGACGACACCGCCGATCCGACCATCGTCGCCTCCGATCTGGTGGGACAGGCCGAACACGGGCACGAGAGCCCGGCGTGGCTGATGACGACATCGCGCGCGCTCGCCGAGCGCGTGCTGCAGGCGATGCCGGCGCTGATCGACGATCTGCCGGCGGCGGCCAAGGACGCCGCGGGCGCCGCCTGGCGCGACTACGGCGAGGTGGTGCTGGCCACGAGCCGCGAGGAGATCGTGGCGGTGTCGGATCGCACCGCGCCCGAGCATCTGGAGGTGCACGCCGCCGATCTCGACTGGTGGCTTGCCAGCCTGAGCAACTACGGCTCGCTGTTCCTCGGCGAGGAGACGACCGTGGCGTTCGGCGACAAGGCCTCGGGTCCCAACCACATCCTGCCGACCAAGGGTGCGGCCAGGTATTCGGCCGGGCTGTCGGTGCACAAGTTCCTCAAGCCCCTCACCTGGCAGCGCATGGAGCGGCGTGGCAACCGGCAGGTGGCGCAGGTGACGGCACGCATCTCGCGGCTCGAAGGGATGGAAGCGCACGCGCGCACCGGCGATGCGCGGCTTGCCAAGTATTTTCCGGGCGAAACGTTCGACAAGGGCGAGCCGGTGAGAGGCTGAGTTCGTGCGCGGGCGCAATCCTGCAAGCACCGGCTTCCTCGCAGGCTTTTGCCTCGAGGGTTTGCGGGCAGGTGAGGGAGCGAGGCACAGGGGCCGCCCGGATCGTTGGTATGAGAAACGCGGCCCGCGGGCCTCGCCGTCGCGCCGGAAGCTGCTTGACCGATCCGATCACCGAGCCCCAGGCCCCACGGACCATACCGTGCGGCCCTTGCGCGACCCCCGGCCCGTACCTGACGAGATGCCTCTCGAGAAAGCACCCCTCGTGAGCCGAGGTGCGTGCATCATCGCACGCCGCGGACTGGCGGGGATAAGGACTGCAGGGTGACCGCACCCCGCTTCTTGCCATCCCGACCGCAGCGCGTGAGCGCGGAGAGCCGGGACTCGGGGCTGAAGGCACACCCGCTTCTCCGCCGTGGTGAGCTCGTCGAACCACGCGGCCGCCGGGCGGGAGGCCGCCCTTCGACAAGCTCAGGGCGGGGCGGGGTGTGCGATGCGGGAATGACGCCACATGAGGTGCTCTTCGGGTTCGAACGGTCCTCCGTGGTGAGCCTGTCGAACCACGGCCGGCGCGGCCGCCCTTCGACGAGCTCAGGACGGAGCGGGGTGTGCGACGCGGGCATGACGTCAGTGTTGGATGATCGGCTTGGATTTCACTGCGATGGTGAGGCGCTCGCGCGCATCCCTCTCCACAAACGTCACCCCCGCGTCGCGTCGAAGACGCGCCTCCGGCACGCGTCGAAGACGCGCCTCCGGCACGCGTCGAAGACGCGCCTCCGGCACGCGTCGAAGACGCGCCTCCGGCACGCGTCGAAGACGCGCCTCCGGCACGATGGCGGGGGCCCAGGTCACCGGGCCGCACAGGCACATCCGCCGCAGGGCACGCCCGCGGCCGCGCGCGATATTTCAGCGACCCGCACACCTGCGTTGCAATGTGACCTGGCTTCCCGCCTTCGCGGGAATGACGTCACGTGAGGTTCCCCTTCCGGCTCGAACACTTCTCCGTGGTGAGCCTGTCGAACCACGGCCGGCGTGGCCGCCCTTCGACGCGCTCAGGGCGGAGTGGGTGTGCGATGCGGGCATGACGTCACGTGAGGTTCCCCTTCCGGCTGGAACGCTCCTCCGTGGTGAGCCTGTCGAACCACGGCCGGCGTGGCCGTCCTTCGGCGAGCTCAGGACGGAGCGGCGGCCGCCGAGGCGACGAAACCGGGAGGCTACAGCGGCTCCCAGTTGAAGACGTCCGCCGAGCGGTCGAGCGGATAGAAGGCGCTCTTGAAGGCCGGCAGCATGGTGGCGGCGAGCGCCTGCGGAGTCCAGCCGCCGTCCTTGTGCGCAACGCGGATCGGGCGCGGCTGGCTCATGAGGAACACCTCGTCCTTGCGCACCGTGAAGATCTGTCCCGTCACCTCCTGCGCCAGGTCGCTCGCCAGGAACACGACCACCGGCGCGATCTTCGCCGCCGTCATGGAGTTCTGCATGCGCTCCACGCGCGCCTTCTGCTCGGGCGTATCGGTCGGGATGGTGCCGATCAGGCGCGACCAGGCGAACGGCGACACGCAGTTGGAGCGCACCTTGAAGCGCGACATGTCGAGCGCGATCGACTTCGACAGGCCGATGATGCCCATCTTGGCGGCGGCGTAGTTGGCCTGGCCGAAGTTGCCGATCAGACCGGAGGTTGAGGTGAAGTGCACGAAGGAGCCCGATTCCTGTTCCTTGAAGTACGGAGCGGCCGCCTTCGACATATAGAAGGAGCCGTAGAGGTGCACCTTGATCACCGCGTCCCAGTCGACCACGCTCATGCGGTGGAAGATGCGGTCGCGCAGGATGCCGGCGTTGTTGACCACGCAGTCGATGCGGCCGAAGTGATCGACGGCGGTCTTGATGATGCGCTCGGCCGCCAGCGGGTCGGCAACGCTGTCGCCGCTGGCAACCGCCTGGCCGCCGGCCTTGGTGATCTCGTTCACCACCTGCTGGGCGATGCTGACGTCGTTGCCCTCGCCTTCGGCCGAGCCGCCGAGATCGTTGACGACCACCTTGGCGCCCTCGGCCGCGGCGAGCAGCGCGATCTCGCGCCCGATGCCGCGCCCCGCGCCGGTCACGACGATGACTTTGCCTTCAACGCACTTGCTGGTCACGTTTTGCGTTCCTCATACTCACCTCGGATTCCCCTCCCCCTTGTGGGGAGGGGTTAGGGGTGGGGGGAGCCACTACCGCTGATGTCGGGATTACCCCCCTCCCTAGCCCTCCCCCACAAGGGGGGAGGGGAATACGCATTTGCGGGTTCCGCTACTCCCCGTACTTGCCGACGATGGAGATGGCGCACACGTTGCGCTGGGGGAAGCCGCCGAGATTGTGGGTCAGGCCGATGCGCGGGGTGTCCTTGCGCTGGCGCTCGCCGGCGCGGCCCTGCATCTGCAGGTACATTTCGTAGATCATCCTCAGCCCCGAGGCGCCGATGGGATGGCCGAAGCACTTGAGGCCGCCGTCGATCTGGCAGGGCACCTTGCCGTCGGCATCGTAGAAGCCGTCGAGCACGTCCTTGATGGCACCGCCTTCGGGCGAGATGTGCAGGTCCTCCATGGTGACGAGCTCGGTGACCGAGAAGCAGTCGTGCACCTCGATGAGGCTCACCTGCTCGCGCGGGTTGTCGATGCCTGCCTCCTGGTAGGCGCGCTTGGAGGCGACGCGCGTGGTGGCGAAATAGCTGCCGTCCCAGGAGTTGTGCTGGGCCTCGAGCCCGTTCGACACGGCCACCTGCAGCGCCTTGACGGCGATCATGTCCTTCTTGCCCAGCGCCTTGGCGACATCGGGCGTTGCGACGATGGCGCAGGCCGCCCCGTCGCTCACCCCGCAGCAGTCGTAGAGGCCGAGCGGCTCGGCCACCAGCGGGGCGCTGAGCACGGTGTCGATGGTGATCTTGTTGCGCAGGTGCGCCTTCGGATTGCGTGAGCCGTTGTCGTGACTCTTGACCGAGATGTGCGCCATCGCCTGCTTGAGGTCTTTCGGCTCGACGTTGTGCTTGGCGCGATAGGCGGCGGCGAGCTGGGCGAAGCTGCCCGGCGCCGACGCGTTCGGGTTGACCATGTCGTTGAGAGGACCGCGGCCGCGCTGGGGCAGGCCGCCGTAGCCGGTGTCCTTGAGCTTCTCGACGCCGAGGGCGAGCGCGATGTCGGCGGCACCTGAGGCCACGGCATAGACCGCCCCGCGGAAGGCTTCGGTGCCGCTGGCACAGTAGTTCTCGACGCGGGTGACGGGAATGAACGGCAGGCGCAGGGCCGCCGCGAGCGGCGTCGCCGACTTGCCGACGTGCTGCTCCTCGATCGCCGTGGCGAGCCAGGCGGCGTCGATCTGCTTGGTGTCGATGCCGGCATCGGCAACTGCTTCCGTGTAGGCCTCCACCATCAGGTTGTCGGCCTCCTTGTCCCAGCGCTCGCCGAACTTGGAGCAGCCCATGCCGATGACGACGACCTTATCCTTGATGCCACGTGCCATGATGAGCTCCTCCTAAGCCTTGCCCGCAACCGGGGTGGCCTTCCAGAAATAGCGGCGGAAGCCGCGGTTGGGGTCGATGTCCTTGATGCGGAACATCAGTCGCATGGGCTGGCCGACCTTCAGCGCGTCGGCGTCCATGTCGGTGAAGTCGAGCATGGTGCGCCCGCCCTCCTCGAACTCGATCATGCCGTAGCAGGCCGGCGGATCGGGCGAATAGGTGAGGCGGTCGGCCGTGTAGGACTTGATGCGCGCGCCCATCTCGGCAAACGGATAGGGCTCCTGCGTGTGCATGGCATTGCAGTTGGGATTGACGCAGACGTCGGTCTTGGGAAACTGCAGCGTGCCGCACTTGGAGCATTTGCCGCCGATGAAGCTCGTCACCGTCGCGCGGTTGCGCCACATCGAGGAGAGCGGCGTGCCCTTGTCGGTCTCGGCGCGCATGCCGCGCTCCATCTCGATCATGCCGTTGAAGGAGAGGAAGCGGCCGTAGCTCGTCTCCTCCTTGCGCCGCGCGAGGTGGCCGGCAAGCCCGAGCCGCTTCGGCTGCTTGGCGATCTCGGCCGTCACTTCCAGGAGCAGGACATCTGCGCCCTGGCCGAAGCCGACCACCAGGATCCTGTCGCCGGCCTTCGCCTTCTCCAGCGCAGCCACCAGCAGCACGAGGGGATGGGCCACGCCGGTGTCGCCGAGGTTGGCGTGCAGCGGATCGCACACCGCCTTGTCGGCAATGCCGGCCGCCTTGGCGACCGCATTGGCAACGCGCGACAGCGTCGCCGGCATGCAGAAGTGCGTTACGTCGCCCGGCCCGAGCTTGGCCTGCTCCAGGCAGCGCGCAATCACCGGCGGCACGATCTGCATGTAGCCGGCATCGCGGATCCAGCGCTCCTCCCATTGATAGTCGTAGGGGTTGTCGAGCGAACGGAAATGATCGACGAAATCGGCCGAGCGCGACGCCTTGGCCAGCAGCCTGGCGACCGGCTTGCCGTCGCCGACCAGCAGCGCCGCCGCGCCGTCTCCGCTCGTCATCTCGACCGGGCTCGCGGCCTTGGCGACGCGCTTCTCGGCGGCCAGCACCAGCGTCTCGCCGTCGCTCGCCAGCGCCTCGATCAGCGCCGAGGTGCCGGCCCGCTGCGTCGCCGCCACGTCCACGGTGGAGATGCCCTGATCGAGGCTCAGGGCCTCGGCCACGAGGCCGGAATGCAGCCGGTCGAGGAAGGGAAAGGTGGTGGAGGCAAAGCGCAGCGCCGCCACCGTTGCCCGGTCGCGGCCGGTGAGTGCATCCCGGGCAGCTTCAACCGCCATGGTG
Source organism: Hyphomicrobiaceae bacterium (assembly GCA_008933705.1). Classification (GTDB taxonomy): domain Bacteria; phylum Pseudomonadota; class Alphaproteobacteria; order Rhizobiales; family Hyphomicrobiaceae; genus AWTP1-13. The sequence goes on along the minus strand of WBUN01000044.1, from coordinate 10,531 downwards.
ACGGGATCCTCGTCCCAGTTGCAGAAGGCGCGCTCGCCCTTGGCCTGGCTCTTCAGCGCCGGCGCGAACCAGCCGTGCATGTCCGCAATCGCCTTACGCTGCAGCCGGCGCCAGGGAATGTAGGCCCCGAACGCAAGAATGCCCCTGCTCATCGCTCCGTCCCCGAAAATCCTGTTCTTGATCGGCGCAATTTCAGCATGGCCACGACGGCCGCGCCACTGTTTGTTTGCAGAGCTGCTTTGCGGCCGCATCGCGTGCCGGCCGCGCCTCCACCTCTCGACGGCCTTTCGATTCGGGTGAGACCGGCTCGCGGAACGCGCCTGGTGTGCTAACGTGGCATGCGAGGAAACAAGAAGGGCAACGCGCACGCATGACGGCACTCTCAGTGGGCATAGTGAGCGGCGCGCGCCGCGTGACGCAGGATGCGCTCGAAGCGCGTGTCCGCCGGATTGCTGCCGGGCTCGCGTCGTTCGGCGTCCGGCCGGGCGATTGTGTCGCCATCCTGATGCGCAACGACATCGCCTTCATGGAGACGACCTACGCGGCGCAGACGCTCGGCGCCTACGCCGTGCCGGTCAACTGGCACTTCAAGGCCGGCGAGATCGGCTACATCCTCGGCGACTGCGGCGCCAAGGTGCTGGTGGGCCATGCCGACCTGCTGGCACCGATCGCGTCCGACCTTCCGCGCGGCCTGCAGTTCGTCGCCGTCACGACCCCGCCCGAGGTTGCCCACGCCTACGGCTTTGCCCCCGTCGGTGCCGGCAGCGTGGCACAGGCGCAGGAATACGAGGCCTGGCTCAACGGCCAATCACCCCACACCGGCCCCGCGCTCGCCGCTCCCCTCACCATGTTCTACACCTCCGGCACGACCGGACACCCAAAGGGTGTGCGCCGCCCTGCGCCGACGGCCGATCAGATGGTCGCCATCGAGCGCCAGCGCCAGCTCGTGATGGGGCTGAAGCCCGGCATTCGCTCGGCCATTCCCGGTCCGCTCTACCATTCGGCGCCCAATGCGTTTGCCGGGCGCGCCGGGCGCGTCGGCGAGGTGATGGTGCTGATGCCGCGCTTCGACGCGGTCGAGATGCTGGCCCTGATCGAGCGCGAGAGGATCGACACCATGTTCATGGTGCCGACCATGTTCATCCGCCTGCTCAAGCTGCCGCAGGATGTGCGCCGGCGCTACGACACCTCCTCGCTCAAGTTCATCATTCATGCGGCCGCGCCCTGCCCCGCGGAGACCAAGCGCGCCATGATCGAATGGTGGGGACCCGTCATCAACGAGTTCTACGGCAGCACGGAATCGAGCGCGGTCACGTTCGCCAGCAGCGCCGACACGATCGCCAAGCCCGGCACGGTCGGCAAGGCGGTGCATGGTGCCGAGCTGCGCATCCTCGACGATGAGGGCCGCATCCTGCCGGCCGGCGAGATCGGCGAGATCTTCACGCGCTTTGCCGGCCTTCCCGACTTCACCTACCACAACAAGCCCGACCAGCGCGCCGCGGTCGACCGCGACGGCTTCATCACCTCCGGTGATGTCGGCTATCTCGACGAGGACGGCTATCTCTTCATCTGCGACCGCAAACGCGACATGGTGATCTCCGGCGGCGTCAACATCTACCCGGCCGAGATCGAGGCGGTGCTGCACCACATGCCCGGCGTGAAGGACTGCGTGGTGTTCGGCATCCCCGATGCGGAATACGGCGAGGCGCTGATGGCCGTGGTGGAGCCGGCGGAGGCGAGTGCGGTCACACCCGATGAGATCCGCACCTACCTCGTGCGCCATCTTGCCAACTACAAGGTGCCGCGCTTCATCGAGGTCGGCCGCGACCTGCCGCGCGAGGATTCCGGCAAGATCTTCCGCCGCCGTTTGCGCGATCCCTACTGGGAGAAGACAGGCCGGCAGATCTAGATGTCGTCGCGGCACGGGTCCAGCCTGGAGACGGGCACCGGGGCGGCAACGGCAGGCGCGGCAGTTGATCGAGGAGGCAACATGGCGACCGCAGCTTCGAGGAAGACAGCCGGCCCGCCCAAGCGAGCCATGTCGCCCGGGGAATGGCAGCACCGCGTCGATCTCGCCGCCGCCTTCCGGCTCGTCCACCTGTTCGGCTGGTCGGACCTGCTGGCAACGCACCTCTCCGCCCGCGTGCCGGGGCCCGACGATCATTTCCTCATCAACCCGTTCGGGCTGCTGTTTGAGGAGATCACGGCTTCCAATCTCGTCAAGGTCGATGTCGAGGGAAGAATTCTGAGCGAGACGGAGTACGACATCAATCCGGCCGGCTTCACCATCCATAGCGCCGTGCACATGGCGCGCCCCGACGCCGCCTGCTGCATCCACACGCACACCCAGGCGGGCACGAGCGTTGCGACGCAGAAGGGCGGCCTGCTGCCCATCACCCAGCACGCGCTCGCCGTGATCGCCCAGACCGGCTACCACGACTACCAGGGCATTGCCACGGACCTCGCCGAGCGCGACAGCATCGCCCGCGACCTCGGCGACAACAACGTGCTCATCCTTCGCAACCACGGCCTGCTGACCGTCGGGCGCACGGTCGGCGAGGCGTGGATGTGGATGTATCGCGCCGAGCGCGCCTGCCGCATGCAGATCGCCTTCCAGCAGACGGGCGCCGAGCTCTCGCCCATCCCCGAGGAGGTGCAGCGCGTGACCATCGAGCGCAACCGCTTCAACAACTCCGACAAGGGCTACCGCCCCATCGGCAAGCGGGAATGGCCGGCGCTGCTGAGGAAGCTGGACAGGGAGTGCCCTGGGTACGACGCCTGAGCGGCCGGTATCGCCTCGTTGACCGGCCCCCGAAACGGCGCTGGCGCTTAATCAACGATTTGCCAATTGGCCCCACAATGTGCGCTTATAGCACTTTAGGGTCCGGATATGTCGCGACGCTCGGCTTTTCGCATGATGGCATACGGCCTCGCCGCCGCTGGCGGGATCATCTACGGGCGGCAATGGGACCACCTTGCCGTGATATGGGCCGTCCTGGTGGTCGCCTATGTGACGGTGATTTTCGATGGTCGCCTGGCAGGGCCCGCGACCGGCCGGCCCCGCCCCTGAGGAACCGGCCGTCTGCCCTACTTTCGCGCCTCTGGCGGCGACCAGGCGATCCATGCGCCCGACGGCAGGGCGCCACCGAGTGTCGGCTGCGTCGACAGGAACTTGCCCTGATGTATGTAGTACGTCCGCTCGTACCCCTCCTGGGTGAGCGCCGCCGCCACGTCCTTGGTGAAGCTTTGATCCACCATCAGCTTGGCCTGCGCGCCGACGCCCACCGATCGTCCAAACTGCACGCGGCCTGATGAGATCTTCGAAGAGACGTCCTGGTTCCAAGCGGCTGTGCCGAAGACCTCGTTGGGCTCGAAGCCGTAGACCACGGTCGCGGCTTCGGCGACCGCAGGGTTGACGAGCGCAGTGGCGCCCAGCCTGATCTTCTGCATGACCGTGAAGGGCTGGTAGGTGCCGTTGGGCACAGCCTCCAGCCCGGGAGTTGCGCCGGAGGGTGGCGCCGGCGCCTGCGCCGGAGCGCGTGTCGTTGCGGCGAAAGCAAAGGCCGCCGCGGTTGCGATGAGCGAGAAGCGCAGCAAGGTCGACATAGCCATCTCCTTGAGTATGGTCGAACCTATTTGGCAGCGAGCAGAAACAATCCGAGAAAGGTGCCTGGGACGCCGGCGACGTCGACGCAGAACACCAGATAGTGACTCTTCTCCACGACGTGGAAGTAGCCGTAGCCGCACGACAGAATGAGCACGAAGACAGGCACAAAAAACGAGAAGCTCATGACGATCTTGGCCGCCACAATGGCGTCGGTCGTCTGGATGCCGAGACCGTTCAGCAGCGGTTTCGACAGGATGATCAAGGAGACGATGAAGGCGGTGAGAACACGCGCCCATGGCGCGATGGGATCGAAAGGACAGTTGGTCGCGTGACATCCGGGCCGCGCCACCGCACGCCTCCTGGGCCGTTGAGCTGCTTTGTAATATGCGATTTACGCACTTTTTGCAACAATATCGCCTGCCCCACCCCTTCCCTCTCATTCCAGGGGAACCTGGCCTGCTTTGCGTTGCATCGGCAGCCGGACGCACAAGGCCCGGGCCCCCCTTGAGGTCGCATGCGCCGCCGGCACCGCGTGCCCGCTTGGCGCTGCCGCGGACCGTCGCCCCGCTCAAGGTCCATCAAGCGTGCGTGAGGCGCCCTGATCGCGCGCGCGATCGTGACCATATGCAGCACGTGAGCGGCAGGAGGCTCTCATCGAGTGCGCGCACGGAACGAGACCATGAAGAACGTCATGGCGGTGCTGACGATCCTCGCGCTCGCGGGGCTGGCCGGTATCCCTCGATCGGGGCCGCTCGGCATCGCAGGCCATGCATTGGCGAGCGTCGCTGGGCCCGAGGGCACGGGCACCCCTACGCCCGGTCCCACCAATCCCAACGGACCATAGGGCCGACGCCGAAAGCTCAACTGCGAGGCGACGTCACGGGTCGATGCCATCTCACGCGATGCGGCGTCATCTACGGGCCTTGACCCCGAGCACGCTCACCGGCCCACGAACCTCGGCAGCCGCCGTTCCGCCGTCGCCTTCACGCCTTCCCTGAAGTCCTCGGTCGCACGCAGCCTGAGCTGCGCCTCGAGCTCGACGTCGGTGGCCGCGCGCACGCGGTCGGCAAGCCCCGCCCGCAGCGTGGTCCGCGTCGCCACCACGCCGAGCGGAGATGACTCTGCAATCTCCCTGGCAAGCGCCTGGGCCGCCGGCCGCACCTGCTCGCGCGGCACCAGCACGTCGGCCAGCCCCATGGCAACCGCTTCCTCGCCCGTGAAGCGGCGGCTCGTGTAGAACACCAGCGCCGCCTTGGACGGGCCGATCAGCGCCGGCAGCGTCACCGTCAATCCGAAGCCCGGATGGAAGCCGAGCCTCGTGAAGTTGGCGCAGAAGCGCGCCTCGTGGCAGGTCACACGCAGGTCGGGGACCAGGGCCAGGCCGAGCCCGCCGCCGACGGCAGGACCGTGGATGGCGCCGATGATCGGCTTCTTGGTGCGGAACAGCCGCACGGCTTCGATGTAGAGGTTGCCCGTCTCGCCCTTCGCCGCCTTGTCCTGCAGCACGTCGAGCACGTCCTTGCCGTCGCCCAGGCTGGCGCCGGCGCAAAACGCCTTGCCCTGCGCCGCGAGCACGATCGCGCGGGTCGCAGGGTCCTCGTCCAGCGCCTCCAGCGCGGTGGCGATCTCGCGGATGAGGGCGATGTCGAAATAGTTGTGGGGCGGCCGGCGGATCTCGATGGTCGCCACCAGATCCGACACCTCGACGCCGATGTCGCTGAACGGGCCCATGCTCACGCTCCTTCATTGGCTTTGCAGATGCAGCGCCCTGCATAGCACAGGGTGCGCCCGCGGGGAGACAGCCATTGCGGGCGGCGCATCGAGCGTTCTCAGGCATTCGATTACCCTGCAGCGAGCTGTGATTTGCGCAGGATGGCCATCTTGCCGCAAATGGCTGCCAATTCTGCCGGCAGCAGCCCGGAAGCGACGAGGCGAGCGGGCGTGGAGTATGGCCATGAGCGAAGCATTGCCAACCAGCGGGAAGGAACGCATCGTCCTGGTGCTGCAGGGCGGCGGCGCCCTCGGCGCCTACCAGGCCGGCGCCTACGAAGCGCTGGCGGAGGCCGGCTACGCGCCGGACTGGATTGCAGGCATATCCATCGGCGCGGTCAACGCGGCGATCATCGCCGGCAACCCCCCCGAGCACCGCGTCGAGCGCCTGCGCACGTTCTGGAACCGCGTGTCCTCGGGCGTGCAGGCAGGCCCCGTCATCGATGGGACCCAGCCGCGCGAGTTCTTCAACTACATGAGCGCGGCCTACTTCTCCACGGTCGGCGTGCCGGGCTTCTTCGAGCCGCGATTTCCGCCAGCACACCTCATGCTGCCGGGCTCTCCTGCAGCCCTCAGCGTCTACGACTCCGCCCCCCTCAAGTCGACGCTCGAGGAGCTGGTCGATTTCGACTACATCGAGGCCTGCAACGTCCGCCTCAGTGTCGGTGCCGTCAACATCCGCTCCGGCAACTTCGCGTATTTCGATTCCCACGACCTCGTCATCCGCCCCGAGCACATCATGGCTTCGGGAGCCCTGCCGCCAGGCCTGCCGCCCGTAATGATCGACGGGGAGGCCTATTGGGACGGCGGCCTCGTGTCCAATACGCCCCTGCAGTACATCCTCGACTACACGGGTGAGCCGAGCGACAAGTGCATCTTCCAGGTCGACTTGTTCAGTGCACGCGGCTCGATGCCGCAAAACCTGTTCGACGTGGCGCAACGCGAGAAGGAGATCCGCTATTCGAGCCGCACCAGACTGAGCACCGACAAGTTCCAGCAAAGCCAGACCATGCGCCGAGCCATCCGCCGGCTGCTGGACAAGATTCCCGAGGAGCTGAAGAGCGATCCGGATCTGGAGATGCTGGCAAAGCTGAGCTGCGACGAGGCCGTGACCATCGTGCATCTGATCCATCGCCGCGCCGCCTACGATACGCACGCGCAGGACTACGAGTTCTCGCGTCTGTCCATCGAGGAGCACTGGCAGGCGGGACGCAACGACGTCACGCGCACCCTCAGGCATCCCAAGTGGCGCACCCGCGAAAAACCGAGGAGGGGTGTGCGCGTGCTCGATCTTGCCGCCGATTGAGCCGAAGTGGCATCCTGCTGCGATGAAAACCTTATTGAGCTGGAGTTCGGGCAAGGACTCGGCCTGGGCGTTGCATCTGTTGCGCCGGCGCCCCGACATCACCGTCGTCGGCCTGGTGACGACCATCAATGCGGAATTCGACCGCGTGGCCATGCACGGCGTGCGCCGCACCCTGGTCGAGGCTCAGGCGGCAGCGGCCGGGCTGCCGCTGCACCTGCTGCCCATCCCCTATCCCTGTCCCAACGAGACCTACGAGCGCGCGATGGGCGAGTTCGTGGCGCGCCAGGTGGCCGAGGGGGTCGAGGCGATGGCCTTCGGCGATCTCTTCCTGGAGGATATCCGCCGCTATCGCGAGACGAAGCTCGCCGGCAGCGGGCTCACGCCGCTGTTCCCGGTGTGGGGCATCGAGACGCGCCGCCTCGCCGACGAGATGATCGCGGGCGGCCTCGTCGCCCACATCACCAGCCTCGATCCGCGCAAGATGCCCGAACGCCTGGCCGGCCGCCGCTTCGACCGCTCTCTTCTCGATGATCTGCCCGAGGGCGTCGACCCCTGCGCCGAGAACGGCGAGTTTCACACCTTTGCCTGCGCCGGCCCGATGTTCAGCGCGCCGATTGCCGTGCGCACCGGCGACGTGGTGACGCGCGACGGCTTCGTATTCTGCGACGTCGTGCCTGCGTAGGCCGATCCCCGAGAGGCGAGGATGGCGGCTGCGGCCAAGAGAGTGGTAAGCCTGATCGCCAGTGCGACGGAGATCGTGGCTGCGCTCGGCCGGCAGGATTGGCTGGTCGGCCGCAGTCACGAGTGCGACTTTCCGGCCGGCGTGCTTGCCCTGCCGGCGCTCACGGCACCGAAATTCAAGGTCGAGGGAACGAGCGCGGAGATCGATGCGCGCGTGAGGGAGATCGTGCGCGAAGGCCTGTCGGTCTATCGCGTCGATGCCGACGCCCTCAAGGAATTGCGCCCCGACATCATCGTCACGCAGGACCACTGCGAGGTATGCGCCGTCAGCCTTGGCGACGTTGAGGCCGCCACCTGCACGTGGGTCGATCGCCCCACCCGCATCATATCGCTGAAGCCCGACTCCATGGGCGACGTCTACGCCGACATCCGCCGGGTCGCCGCCGGACTTGAGGCCGAGCCGGCCGGCGAAGTCCTGGTGCGCGACATGGAGAGACGCATCGCCGCCGTGACGGCCCGGACCGCCGGCCGGCCAAGACCGCGCGCTGCCTTCATCGAATGGGTCGAGCCGCTGATGGCGGGCGGCAACTGGATGCCGGAGCTGATCGCAGCCGCTGGCGGCGACAATCTGTTCGGCGCGGCCGGCAAGCATTCGGACTGGATGCAATGGAGCGAGCTGGTCACGGCCGATCCCGATGTGATCATCGTCGCGCCCTGCGGCTACGACCTCAAGCGATCGCTGGAAGAGCTGCCGCTACTGCAGGGGAAGCCCGCATGGACGGAGCTCGCCGCCGTGCGCGGCGGCCGCGTCTATTTCGCCGATGGGAATTCCTATTTCAACCGGCCGGGCCCCCGCCTCGCCGACACGGCGGAAATCCTCGGCGAGCTGCTGCATCCCGAGACATGCGGCAGGCAGCACGAAGGCTCGGCGTGGATGCGCCGCACCGCGTAGACCAGAGCGAAATCGCTTCGGATTGAAGTGGGTGCCCCACGGGCAACGGTGCGGCTGAAGCGTCGATCGTGCTCTGCTGTCTTGGTGCGGAGCGCAAGATTCTTCTTGCCGGCGGTTCCGCGCCTCGACAAACGCGCGCGCACACGCGGCTTCTCCGCGCTGCGGTGTGACCTCAATTCCTCAGCGCCGAAGCAAAGAGTCGTTCACTGCGGAATGGCCGTTTCAAAGTCACAATCCCATTCGTTCATGCGCCGCGCCAATCACGGATCGAGGAGGTCGAACAGCAGATCCAGCAGTACGTCGAGGCATGCGGCAGCACATGAGTGCTGCCGGGTTGGGGGCGACTAGCGGTCAGCGGGGGCGCGGGCTTCTTATCCCGCAAGAGTTTGCGCAGACCGGCTGTCGTTCCAGCTTGCAAAGGGAGTTGCGAATGGCACGAGAGCCTAGCGTCATGCGTCTCGCTCAAGTGACACTTGAAGCGCGGGAACTTCCGACAGAGCAGGACGGGAACACGCGGACACCCACGACCGCAGCGCTGCACGACAGCGCCGAAGGGATACGACCGCGCGCGATCACGCGCATGCGGGAGAACGAAGCAGAGCCGACGGAGCCTTTAGGCCCATCCGGCTGAAGCCCTTCATGTGAGCAAATGCCGGCACGTCGACGCGCCTCGCACGGCGCTGTCCGCGCACGCCCGCAATCCGCCTCTTCATCAACGGAGCAGCATCATGCCTGCACCAAAGCGCGATCCTGCCGTCTCGCCGCCGCCGCGGGCGGAGGACCGGCCACGCCTGGAGGACCTTCACGGCATGGGAAAGGCCAAGATCTGGGGCCTCAATGTCGCGCGGGACCTCGCGGAGTACATCAACAAGAAAATCTCCTGGCGCCATATGGACCGTGGCTGCCTGCTGCACGGCGGGCCCGGCACGGGCAAGACGACGTTTGCAAAAGCGCTGGCGACGAGCTGCGGCGTGACGTTGATCGCCACGTCCTACGCCAACTGGCAGCGCTATCGCGAGGGTCACCTCGGCAACGTGCTGAGTGCCATCCGCGAGGATTTCCGCAAGGCGATCGAGCGCGCACCGTCCATCCTCTTCATCGACGAGATCGATGTCATTCCCTCGCGCGAGCGGGCCGGCATACGCAACCGCGACTGGTGGGATCCGATCGTGGGTGCGCTGCTGCAGGAGCTCGACGGCATCACGGGGCGGGAGGGCGTGATCGTCATCGCCGCCTGCAACTATCCCGAGCGCGTCGACCCCGCGCTGGTGCGGGCCGGCCGGCTCGACAACCGCATCGAGATCGAGAAGCCGACGGTCGAGGATCTCGCCGGCATTCTGCGGTTCTATCTGGCGGACGACCTGCGTGACGCCGATCTGGGCGCGCTCGCGCTGTGTGCATCGGGGATGACCGGCGCGGACATGGAGAAGCTCGTGCGCGACGCCCGCCGCATCGCGCGCAGCGCCGATCGACGGCTCGAGATGGGAGACATCTTCGCAGTGCTCGAGGATGCGGCCGACCGCATCCCCGAGGATTGCCTGGAGACGGTCGCCGTCCACGAGGCAGGGCACGCCGCAGCCGCCATACTCCTTGCCGTATCCAACAACGTCACGACGTCGCTGGTCCGCCGCGGCACGATCACGGCGTCGACGCATTTCGATCCGCGCGTGGAGGCGATCACGCGCAAGGTCGTGGACAACCGGATGGCCGTCGCGCTGGCGGGGCGCGCCGCCGAGGAGGTGATCCTGGGCGAGGTGAGCGCGGGGTCGGGAGGCGGGCAGGGATCGGATCTCGCCATCGCCACCGCGCTCGCGATCCGGTCGGCCGCCTCGTGGGGCCTCGGCCTGTCGTGCTCGGAGAACCTCCTCCACTCGGAAGGCCCGCCCGAGCAGATCCTGGCATTGCGGCCCGAGCTGGCGCAGCAGGTGCATGCCATGCTGCAGGCGGCCTACAACCGCGCCGTCGCGCTCGTCGAGGCTCATCGCGGCGCCATTGGCGCGATTGCGGTGGCTCTCGTTGAGCGGCGCGCGCTGACGCACGAGGAGATCGCAGCGTTCCTGTCGGCGCCTGCCGGTGACGCCGCGCGGAGCGTCAAGCGGCGTCGGCGCCGTAGTAGAGGGTGACGACGTGGCGGGCCTCGGCGAAGAAGAGCCAGCGCTCGATGCCAAGGCCTGCGGCCATGGCGAGGGCGGCGATGGCCGCGCCGCCGAGGCCG
>WBUN01000123.1 GCA_008933705.1 Hyphomicrobiaceae bacterium | reverse complement strand
CTTCAACAAATTGAAGCACTTTCGACGCCTCGCCACGCGCTACGACCGCCGAGCCTGCCACTTCCTCGCCTTTCTCTGCCTCGCTGGAGCCATGCTATGGATGCGCTGAATGTCGATTCAGCCTAGTCCAGCGTGCGACGGAACCGCCGCACCGCGATAGTCATTGCAAGCACCATGAGCGCCAGCAGAGCCAGTGCCTCGAGCTGCAGGTCGTAAAGGGTCGCCCCTTTCAGCATGATGCCGCGCGCGATGCGAATGTAGTGCGTAAGGGGCAGCAGCTCGCCCACGACCTGCGCCCACTGAGGCATGCCGGCAAACGGAAACATGAACCCTGACAACAGAATGTTGGGCAGGAAGAACATGAACGACATCTGGATCGCTTGCAGCTGGTTCTGCGCGATCGTGGAGAACGTGTAGCCGATCGACAGATTGGTCGCGATGAAGAGCGTGCTCAACACCGCAAGCAGCGTCGTGCTGCCCTCGATCGGCACGTCGAATATCAACACCCCGCATACGAGGATCAACGCCGCCTGGATGAATCCGATGGCGATATAGGGCGTGATCTTGCCGATCATGATTTCGAGCGGCCGGATCGGCATGGCAAGCAGACTTTCCATCGTGCCGCGCTCGATCTCGCGCGTCACGGACAGCGCCGTGAAGATCAGCATCGTCATGGTAAGGATGGTACCAAGCAGGCCCGGCACGATATTGAGGCTGGTGATGGCCGCCGGGTTGTAGCGGCGGTGCTGCCGTATTTCGAAAGCCGGCACCGATTGAATGGTCTCCGGAAGTCCCCGATCGCGCGCCAGCGCCGTCTTGACGACACCTTCAAGTGCCGCAAGGGCGGTGCCTGCCGCCACGGGATCGCTCGCATCGGCCACCACGAGAAGCGCCGGCCGGTCGCCGCGGCGCACACTGCGTTCGAACAGAGCCGGGATCTCGACGCCGAACAGCACGTCGCCCGAACGCATCCAATGGTCCATCTCGGCCTCGGAGCGTGCCACCCGCGTCACCCTGAAATAGCTGGTGTTGCTCAGCGCGGCGAGGACAGAACGCGCAAGATCGCTCTCCTCGTGCATGAGAACGGCGGTCGGCAGTTGCCGCGGCGTGGTGTTGATGGCGAACCCGAACAGCAGAAGCTGAACCACCGGGATGAAGATCATCGTCCCGAAGGTGAGGCGATCGCGCCTGAGTTGCACGAACTCCTTGATGAACATGGCCCATGTGCGCGATACCGCACCGGACCGCCGCAGCGTTGCAAGGCCAATCATCTGAAGTTGTCCTGCGAGCGCGACATGAGATCGATGAACACGTCCTCGAGCGACGGCGCGGATAGCGTCCACTCCAGCCGTGGCTCATCACGGAACGCCGCCACCGCTGCGTCGAGCGCGGCGGCATCGCGCCCCGAGACGTGCAAGCTCGCACCGAACGGAGCCACCATGTCGATGCCGGGCGTGCCGACCAGCTTCTCTGCAAGAGCCTGGAGATCGGGGCCGGCCACATTCCACGTGCGCAGGTGGGCTCCTTCGATCACACCCTCGATGGTTCCCTGTGCCAGCAACTCGCCGTACGCGATATAGGCCACCTCGTGACAGCGCTCGGCCTCGTCCATGTAGTGCGTGGACACCAGCACGGTCATGCCTTCGGCTGCCAGCTTGTGGATCTCCGCCCAGAACTCCCGTCGAGCCTTGGGATCGACGCCCGCGGTCGGCTCGTCCAGCAGGAGGAGCTCTGGCTTCGGCAGGATGCAGGCCCCCAGCGCCAGGCGCTGCTTCCAGCCGCCCGACAGCGTCCCCGCCAATTGACGCTCCCGCCCCTGCAAGCCGAGCCTTTCGATAGCAATGTTTGCCTCTCGCGTGGGATCCGAGAGACCATAGACGCGCGCAACGAATTCCAGATTCTCGAGGATGGACAGGTCCTGATAGAGGCTGAACCGCTGCGTCATGTAGCCGACATGCCGTTTGATCTCCTCGTTCTGCGTGCGAATGTCATATCCGAGCGCGACGCCACGGCCGCTGTCAGGCGTCAGCAGCCCGCACAGCATGCGCAGTGTCGTCGTCTTGCCGGAGCCATTCGGACCGAGAAACCCGTAGATCTGCCCGCGCACGACACGCATGGACAGGTTGCGCACGACCACTTTGCCGTCGAAGGATTTGGTCAGACCCTCGACCTCAACGGCAATGGTGCCATTCGCCTGCTCATTTCTGCGCATGGCTCACACCTGCGGCTGGACGTAGCATTACCGTCGCCGGCTGGCCCACCCGCAATGCTTCCGGATGCTCCGGCCACGCCTCGACGCGAAACACCAGCCGCGCACGCTCCTCCTGACTGTAGATGACGGGCGGCGTGAATTCGGCCTGGGCGGAAATGAAACGGATGCTCGCCACAAGATCCTTTGCGCATCCATCGCAACGGACAGAAACCGTGTCGCCAATATGCACTGTCGGCAGTACGGCCTGAGGGACGAAGAAGCGGACTTTGACATTACCGGGCGGCAGCAGAGAAATGATCGAGCGGCCGGCCGGCACCATCTCTCCGACGCGGAAATAGATCTCCTGAATGGTGCCGGCTGCAGGACTTGCCATCTTGCGCCGCTCGAGCCGCGTCCGCACCGAGTTGAGCCTGGCTTCGGCGGAACGCAACGCTGCCTCGGCTTCATCGAAGGTCTTCTGCGATCCGACGGCCTTGTTCAGCAGCGCCTTGGCGCGATCATAGCTCTGGCGTGCGTTGACCACCGCCGCCTCGTTCTCCGCGACTGCCGCGCGCTGCAGGTCGGCATCAAGGGTGAAGAGGGGCGCGCCCGCTGCGACGACATCGCCTTCCCGCACCGACAGCGTGTCCACGCGTCCCGCTTCGTCCGGGCTTATGAAGAGAAGCTCTGCTTCTACCCATCCCTGAAACTCGGATGGTGCCGTCGTTTGGCGCACATATGCGAACGTCACGGCCGCCAGGGCCAATGCGGCGACGGCGAACAGAACCACGGTACGGCCATTGGCCATCTTCATGGCGCGTCCCTCACGCCTTTCGCCATCAGGGCCGCTCGATGCGCCTGCAGCATTCCACCCGCGTCGAGCGGATCGATCCGCCCAAACAGACCCTCCCAGATCACGGCCACGACGAGCGGCGCGACGATCAGCTGCGGATAGCGAACCGCGGCATCGGTCGGAAACTCCCCGTTGCGGACCGCCCGCTCAGCCACAGTCCGCATGAGGCGCAGCCCCCGCTTCACGACCTCCCGGTAGTAGAATTCGGCCAGGGCCGGAAATCTCGGCCCCTCGGCGATGATGAGGCGCAGCAGAAGCTTGCGCTTCGTTGCAAGCACTTCTTTCTCGAAGATCGCAAACGCTGCATCGAGGACGGTGCTGACGGAAAGGTCGGGCGCACCTGCAAGCCGGGCCAGGCTGTCGATAACCGGGGATACGGTGCTGCGAATCAGGCTCTCGAACAACGCTTCCTTGTCGCGGAAGTACAGATAGAGCGTTCCCTTTGCCACGCCAGCCTTGGCGGCCACGTCATCCAGTCGCGCCGCCTCGTAGCCCTTCTCCGCAAACACGGCCAGCGCGGCCTCCAGGATGGCCTTCCGCCTCGCCCCGGCGTCGACCTTGCGACCGCGCATGCGGCTGACGGGCTTTGCCTTGGCAGCTCTTGGCTCTGGCGAACCGGCCACGCGTTTCACGGACCCGGCATGCTCCGGTTCGGTCGAAGCGGCCGCCCGCCCCCTTGCTGCCAAGCGGCGTTCGCCCCGCTTATGCGGGGCTGCAGACCCGATCGAGCGCCGCTGCTTTCCCGGCATGGAACAACCTGCAAGAGTTCTCTGACTGACTAGTCAGTCATTATATGACAGCGTGCGCCCTCGCGCAAGAAGTTGTGGATCCGGCTCGAAGGAGCGGGCGGGCAGGGAATCGCGCGGGTGGGAAAGCGGCTAGTGTGGTGGTTCAGAAGTTCCCTCGCGACCTCGCCGCAAAGGTAGGGGAACTTCTGAACCACAAACCACACTGGAAATCATAGGAATCCAGTGTCCCCATTGAATCCGAGGTTCGCAACAATCGGTGCCTCGAAGGTGGGCGAACTTCGGCTTCGCTCGACGGGCTGCGACCGGCGCGCCTCTCGGCCCGCATTGCTGAAACAGCGACCGGTAGTGTACGTCTAATGGGCACACGTAATCGCGCCGTCGGCCAATCGAACGGCACGGAGCAAAGAAACGAACAGGGGAAACGCCATGAAGCGCACGATATTGGGGGTGGTGCTGGCCGCCTTCGCCGCCATCGGAGCATTCGCCGCCGGCTCCGCGCATGCACAGAACTTTCCGACCAAGCCCGTGACGCTCGTCGTGCCATGGCCGGCCGGCGGCTCGACCGACCTTGCGATGCGCGCGCTTGCCGACGCCACCCAGAAGCACCTGGGCCAGCCGATCGTGATCGAGAACAAGCCGGGCGCCTCGGGCACGCTGGGGCCGGCGCAGGTGGCGGCGACCGCCAAGCCCGACGGCTACACCATCACGCAGATCCCGATCACCGTGTTCCGCCTGCCGTTCATCACCAAGACGACGTTCGACCCGACCAAGGACTTCACCTATATCGCCGGGCTCACCGGCTACACCTTTGGCGTGGTGGTCAAGGCGAGTTCGCCGTGGAAGACGTTCGATGACCTGATCGCCGACGCCAAGGCCAACCCCGGCAAGATCAAATACGGCACACCCGGCGCCGGCACGAGCCTACACATCGGCATGGAGCAGATCGCCAAGATGAAAGGCGTGAAGTGGACACAGGTGCCTTTCAAGGGCGCGGCCGAGACGAATGCCGCATTGCTCGGCGGTCATGTCGATGCGGTGGCGGACTCGACGGGCTGGGGCGCCCTCGTCAACTCGGGTGATTTCCGTCTTCTCGTCACCTGGGGATCTGCTCGCACCAAGAACTGGCCGAATGTCCCGACCCTGAAGGAGCTCGGCATCAATCTCGTCGCCAACTCGCCTTACGGCATCGCGGGCCCGAAGGGCATGGACCCGAAGGTGGTCAAGGCCCTGCACGATGCCTTTGCCAAGGGCGTCGGCGAGCCGGCGTATGCGGAGGCGCTCAAGAAGTTCGACCAGGAACTCGCCTACCTCAACACTGCGGACTACGAAAAGCATGCGGCCCAGCAGATCGAGGAGGCCAAGAAGCTCGTTGACGACCTCGGGCTGAAGAAGAACTAGGCTGAATCGACATTCAGCGCATCCATAGCATGGCTCCAGCGAGGCAGAGAAAGGCGAGGAAGTGGCAGGCTCGGCGGTCGTAGCGCGTGGCGAGGCGTCGAAAGTGCTTCAATTTGTTGAAG
>WBUN01000122.1 GCA_008933705.1 Hyphomicrobiaceae bacterium | reverse complement strand
GCCCAAGGCAGAGATGGCAAGGAGTGGCACGCGTGGGGAGGAACGGGAGAATGGGCACGGCCAGGAGCGCAAGTGCCGGCGGGGAACCCAGCGGACACGGCCCGGCCGGGGATGCGATCGATCGGGGTTATCTTGCCCGATTCACGCTCGGCAATGCCGCACTTGAGCAGGAGGTTCTCGAGCTGTTCGCATGCCATGCCCCGCAGTATCTCGAGCATCTGCGCGCGGCGACTTCCAGCCAGAGCTGGAAGGAAGCCGCCCACACCATCAAGGGCTCGGCGGCCGCGGTCGGGGCCAGGCGCCTCGCCTCCCTGGCGGAGATGGCCGAGAACCTGGACATCGAAGGCGCACAGGTCCGGGCCGAAGGCGACCGCGAGCGGGCGGTCGAGGCCGTCGCCGCTGCAGTCGATGAGGCGTGCCGATACGTGGCGCGCTTGTTCGCGCGATCCTGAGGGTGACTGACGCGAGCCGTATACCCCTTGGCAGGCTTGAATTTTCGAGATCGGGCCGTTAACACTCCGCGGCCCTTGCGGGCTCTCTCGATGCGCGGCAAGGCGGCGCGTCGATCCTCCCGTCCGAACCTTCACGAGAACCAGCTCAGCCCCATGGCCAAGATTACGTTCATCCAGCCTGACGGCACGGAGCAGACCGTCGAAGCCGCGCCCGGCATGACCGTCATGGAGGCCGCCAAGAAGGAGCTGGTGCCCGGCATCGAGGCGGAATGCGGCGGGGCCTGCGCATGCGCGACCTGCCACGTCTACGTCGACGATGCCTGGCACGAGAAGGTCGGGCCGCCCTCGGAGATGGAGGAGGACATGCTCGATTTTGCCTTCGATGTGCGGGAGTCGAGCCGTCTGAGCTGCCAGATCAAGGTTACGCAGGAACTCGATGGCCTGATCGTCCGTGTTCCGGAAAAGCAGTTCTGACGGTGCCGGTGCCGGCCGCCGGGTCGACCAAGAAGTGCCTGGACGGCGCGGGCCGACACGGCGAAAATGTGCCCACGCTGACGATCGGCGGGACGATCCGCTCATGGGGGGTGAGAAATGCGCAAATTGCTGATTCTCGGACTGATGCTTGCCGGCATGTGCATCGGGCTCACGCCGGGTTCTGCCTTGGCACAACAGCGCTGGGCGGCGATCGACCCCAACAGCGAGGTGTCCTCCTCCGTCGTGTGGGCCGACACGGAGGACAAGGCGAGAGAGGCAGCGATGGCCTCCTGCAAGCGGGTATCCAAGAGCTGCGCCGGTGGACCGGCTTCGACCAACACCATGTCGGACATCTTTGCGGTCATGTGCTGCACGCAGCCGCGGCTTGGCTGCGCCATCTATGCCGGCTCGGATCGGCAGGATGCGCTCAACGGCGTCAAGAAGATATTCGCTGACGCCAACTACTCCAACTGCACGCTGCGCCACTACTTGTCGGCCGGCACGGGGCGGAAGGAGTGAAAGGGGCCGCCATCGATCCGTGAGCCCGGACCGCAGGTGGAAGGCCACCCCGACATCGAGGCTTGCCCAGGGGCGCTGCCGAACCCCATATGCCGCACTATGCCAACCGTGCGGCCAGGCACTACATCTTGGCCGGGATGGGCATCGGGACCGCATAGCGAGAGGGATTTCCAACGCATGAGCCGCAGGACGCAACATGTCAGCTGACGGAACCCAGGGCGCAACGCCCATCGAGACCGATGCCCTGATTATCGGAGCCGGGCCCGTTGGGCTGTTTGCCGTGTTCGAGCTGGGCCTCGTCGACATCAAGGCACACGTCATCGATATCCTGGACAAGCCGGGCGGGCAGTGTGCAGAGCTCTATCCCGAGAAGCCGATCTACGACATCCCGGGGCTGCCGGTCGTCACCGGACAAGGCCTCACCGACGCACTGATGGCGCAGATCAAGCCGTTCGGCGCCACCTTCCACCTCGGCCAGCGCGTCGACGTGCTGCAAAAGGCGGGGGATGGCCGGTTCCGCCTCGTGACGGATACCGGCACGACGTTCCTCGCCAAGGTTGTCGTGGTTGCCGCCGGCGGCGGCTCGTTCACGCCCAAGCGCCCGCCGCTGGCGGGCATCGAGGCCTTCGAGGGCACGTCGGTGTTCTATTCCGTCCGGCGGATGGAGGATTTCCGCGGCAAGGACGTGCTGGTGGTCGGCGGCGGCGATTCGGCGCTGGATTGGACGCTCAACCTGCAGCCGGTCGCCAAGAGCCTGACGCTGCTGCATCGTCGCGACGACTTCCGCGGCGCTCCGCACTCGGTGGAGCGGATGCGCGCCTTGGTGGCGGACAAGAAGATCAGCCTGCTGATCGGCCAGATGACGGCGCTGCATGGAGACGGCGGGGTGCTCTCCGGCGTCACGGTGAAGACCAAGGACAGTGAGAGCAGGCTTGCCGTCAACCGGCTCCTGCCGTTCTTCGGCCTCACCATGAAGCTCGGCCCGGTGGCGGATTGGGGCCTCAACCTGCACGAGAACCTGATCCGCGTCGACACCGAGCGCTTCGAGACCGATGTGCCCGGCATCTTCGCCGTCGGCGACATCAACTGGTATCCCGGCAAGCTGAAGCTGATCCTGTCGGGCTTCCACGAGGCGGCGCTGATGGCGCAGGCGGCGCATAAGATCGTCTATCCCGGCAAGAAGCTTCTGTTCCAATACACGACCTCATCGTCGTCGCTGCAGAAGAAGCTCGGCGTGAGCTGAGGCGCCCCGTCAGGCATGGGCGATCTCGAACAGGCTGAGGAGCAGCAGCACGCTGGTCACCAGCCAGAGCACCCCACGTCCGCGGCGGCTGGGCGGCGGCGCGAGCATGAGCGTGGCGAAGAGCAGCGCCGCCGACGCCAGATTGACCGCGAGGCTGCCGGCCAGCGAAAGGCCGCGGCCCGGGAGAAGGAAGCCGTACAGGGCAGAGGCGGTCGCAAGGCCGACGAGGACGGCGCCCAGCAGGCGCGGCCAGAAGGCCGACCCCGGCCGCGGCAGCCCCAGCACCGCAGCCGTTGCAGCCGGGGCGACCAGCAGCACGACACCCGCCGCGAGCTTCAGCACCACCTCCAGCCACAGCAGCTGATGCGCCATGCCGCGTGATACCCGGTTGCAATGATCTGCTCGCTGCCGGCCAAGCGTCAGGGGCCGCGCTTCTTGGCCTGCTCGTCCCAGATCGTCTTGCTGTCGAATGCTTGCTCGGAGGAGCCGTCTCCGCATCCGAAGAAGCCGCAGGAAAGGACGGGCTTGGCCTTGGGAAGATTGGGGGCAAAATCGCCGGCGAGATGACGGTTGAGATCGGCCTTGATCTCGGTGCTGCGCTTGTCTGAGCAGTAGTCGGCGTCCGCCGAGACGCGGTCGGAGATGACCTTGAAGGTCTGATCGTAGGTCTTCTCGATCTTGGCGAGCTGCTCGCCCGCAGCACCCTGCTTGGCCTCGTAGCCGATGTAGGAGGTGCGCAGCTTGGCCGGATCGAAATAGAAGCCGCAGCGCTGAGCCCGCGCCGACGTCCAGGCGACGGAGATCGGGCGCGCCATCGGGTCTTCATTCGTCACGCCGGTGGGCGTGCTGCCCTTGAAGAGGCCGCTCGTCGTCAAGCCGGTCGAGCTGTTGCCGCAGCCCCCATGGAGGGCGCTTGCCGCCATCAGCAGCGACGCGGCAGTTGCTCGAGCGAATCGTCTCATCGGAGCCCCATGGAATGCCGCCAGTGTGCCGAGAAAGCGGCCGCCGTCAATCGCCGCATCTTTGGGGCGGAATAAGGGCTTGTCACGGAGGCAAGCAGGGTTGGGCGTTTGGATTTCAACATCCTTATGCATTCGGGAGGCACTTGCCTTGGCGTGCCCCCTACCGCATCAGCTCGCGCATGGCGCGGTCGAGGCCGTCCAGCGTCAGGGGATACATGCGCCCGCCCATGAGATCGCGCATGATCTTGATGGAGGGCGTCCAGCCCCAGTGGTGCTCGGGGACGGGATTGAGCCACACGGCATGCTCGTAGATGTCGGTGACGCGCTTCATCCACAGCGCGCCCGGCTCCTCGTTCATGTGCTCCACCGACCCCCCCGCCACCGAGATCTCGTAGGGGCTCATGGAGGCATCGCCGACGAAGAACACCTTGTAGTCGGAGGGGTAGGTGTGCAGCACCTGCCAGGTCGGCGTGCGCTCGGTCCAGCGTCGCGCATTGTCCTTCCACAGGAACTCGTAGAGGCAGTTGTGGAAGTAGAAATACTCGAGGTGCTTGAACTCCGTGCGCGCCGCCGAGAACAGCTCCTCCGCCGTCTTGATGTGCCAGTCCATCGAGCCGCCGATGTCGAAGAACATCAGCACCTTGACGGTGTTGCGCCGCTCGGGCCGCATGTGGATGTCGAGATAGCCCTTGTGCGCCGTGCCTTTGATGGTGCCGTCGAGGTCGAGCTCGTCGGGGGCGCCCTCGCGCGCGAACTTCCTCAAGCGGCGCAGTGCAATCTTGATGTTGCGCGTGCCGAGCTCGACGCTGTCGTCGAGATCCTTGTACTCGCGCTTGTCCCACACCTTGATGGCGCGGTTGTTGCGGTTCTCCTTCTGGCCGATGCGCACGCCGGCCGGATTGTAGCCGTAGGCGCCGTAGGGCGAGGTGCCGCCGGTGCCGATCCACTTCTTGCCGCCCTGGTGGCGCCCCTTCTGCTCATCGAGGCGCTTCTTGAGCTCCTCCATGATCTTGTCCCAGCCGCCCATGGCCTCGATCTTGGCCTTCTCCTCGTCGGTGAGGTAGAGCTGGCTCATGACGCGCAGCCACTCCTCCGGGATGTCGGCCTCCACCGCCTCGCTCATCAGCTCGAGGCCCTTGAAGACGTGGCCGAACACCTGGTCGAACTTGTCGAGGTGGCGCTCGTCCTTCACCAGCGCGGCGCGCGACAGATAGTAGAAGTGCTCGACGCTGCGGTCGGCGAGGTCGGCCTGCAGCGCCTCCATCAGCGTCAGGTACTCCTTCAAGGTGACCGGCACCTTGGCGGCTTTGAGCTCGTGGAAGAACGTGGAGAACATGCGTGCGATCGGCCTTGCGTATCCTGGAGTGCGGCATCGCGCCGGTGCTGCTGGCGGGCCCATACATAGCCCACAAACCAGGCGCAACGCCACACCAGGCGCCGCATGCGCCGGCAAGGGGGGCTGACTCATCGGAGCAGCCTTGCGCCCACGCGCCGTCCTCGGCATGGGCTCGCCGGGCCCATGCCGTTCGGGAGAGTGAAGGGGCCGCGGGGCGGAGAGGCACCGCATGCTAATTTTATTTGAGCGGCTCCTCGCCGCCCCGCGCAGGATTTTCGGCTAAGGCGGCGCGCTTACGGCTTTCTGGCACCAGGGCTTGGCACTGGCCGCGACCGGAACACCCCCGGGTCCTGGC
Organism: Hyphomicrobiaceae bacterium; assembly: GCA_008933705.1. Classification (GTDB taxonomy): domain Bacteria; phylum Pseudomonadota; class Alphaproteobacteria; order Rhizobiales; family Hyphomicrobiaceae; genus AWTP1-13. Next base: position 7 of record WBUN01000122.1, on the reverse strand, counting down.
TGCGTGG
>WBUN01000121.1 GCA_008933705.1 Hyphomicrobiaceae bacterium | reverse complement strand
TGCAGAGCTTCCCGTTCGACAAGATCAAGATCGATCGCTCCTTCGTGCGCGACATCGCCGAGGGTGTCGGCTCGCTCAACATCGTGCGCGCCGTGGTGGCGCTGGCGCACGGCCTCGGCATGACGACAACGGCCGAGGGCGTGGAGACGCAGGCGCAGATGGAAGCGGTTCGCGCCGAAGGCTGCACCGAGATGCAGGGCTACCTGTTCAGCGCGCCCCTTCCCGCGCACGAGGTCGAAAAGCTGCTTCTTGCCGAGCATGAGAGCATGCCGGCCGAAAAGAGTGCGGACGCCGCCTGAGCCGCAGCCCCTGAGACCGGAAGCAGCCCCCAGCCGCCCATTCCGTTCATCAGAGCCCTTGCCAATACGGCTCGGCGCCTCTACAAACATGAACTCGAATTTCTATTCTGGTTTGTGGGCCCTCGCCGTGCCGCGCAGATATTCGTCCAACGCACGCCCGCGCACCCCCGCACTGAAGGATGTGCGCGGAGTGCTGCCGGCCCACCAGCGCCGCAGCCAGGCCAAACAGGCTGCGATGATCTCGACCGGCCTGCAGTTTCTCGAGAAGCGCGGCTTCGACGCCCTTTCGATCGCTGAGCTGACAGCGGCAAACGGCTTCTCAGTCGGCTCATTCTACGCCCGCTTTGAGGACAAGGACGCCTTCTTCCGTGCGATCCAGACGACGGCGCTCGGCCACGTTCTCGCGCGCGCGGAGGAGCTGCTTGCACCGGAGCGCTGGAAGAACGCCTCCGCGGAGGAGGTGCTCACCGCATTCGTCGGCTTCTTCTCCGGCAACGTGAACCGCCATCGCGGATTCCTGCGCGCCGTCCTGCAGCACGAGTCGACGCAACCGGGTGTGTGGACGCCGATGCGCGCTTCCGGCGCGGCCATGGCCACGCTCTTGCAGACCGTGCTCGCGCCGAAGCTGACCGGACTTCCGAAAGACCAACGCGAAGCGCGCATCGGCTTCGCCGTCCAGGTGCTGTACGGCACGCTGATCAATGCCGTGCTGCACGATCCGGGCCCGCTGGCGCTCGGAGACAAAGCGCTCGACCGCGAATTGGTGAGCATGATGTCCCGCTACCTCGGCTTGAAGACGAAAGGTTGAATTGCAGCAAGAAGCGGTCGATTGTGCCTGGTCACTGAAAAAACAAGGGCCCTGAGGGCCTGATCAATCGGGAGGAATGCAATGGTGAGGCATGCAGCACTGCGCGTGGGCCTGTTGGCGCTGTTCTCGGCCGCGCTGGCGACAACGGCGACAGCCCAGGGCAAGGGCGAAACCTTCAAAATCCAGGACTATCCGGGCGTCGGCAACATGCTGATCCGGGTCGCCATCGCCAAGGGCTTCTGCGAGAAGCGGGGCATCAAGTGCCAGCTGCAGATGATCCCCTCGGGCCCGCTCGGCGGCCAGGCGCTGCTCGCCAAGAGCATCGATGTGGGCTTCTTTCCGCCGGAGACGCAGATTGCCGCCATGATCAAGGGCGCGCAATTGAAGGCGATCGCCAGCGGCGCCATCCTCAACGTGTTCATCGTCGTCGCGCGCAACGATCTAGAAATGCCGAACGCCACCAAGGGCTTCCCTGCGTTCATGGCTGACCTCAAGGGCAAGAGGGTCGGCGTGACGGCGCGCGGGTCGGCCGCCGAGATCATGTTTTCGTTCATGGCGCAGAAAGCCGGCCTCAAGAGCGACGACTTCACGTTCGTGGCGGTCGGCGCCCCCAACACCGCCTACGGCGCCCTCGTCTCCAAGCAGGTCGACGCCAACATGACCTTCGAGCCTTCCGGGGCAATGTGCGAGGTCTTGAAGAGCTGCCGCGTGCTGTACCGCGCGGCCCTGTCCCCGCAGCCACCTGAATTGTTCGCGGTGAACGGCGCGGCCAGCAACTTCGTCGTCACGCAAGAGACCATCGACAAGGGGCCGCACGCGGTTGAAGCGCTCGTCAACGCGGCCAGGGACGCGGAGGCCTTCATCCAGGATCCGAAGAACTTCGATGAGACGCTGAAGATCGCGACCAACGTCTTCAAGTTCGAGATGCCCAAGGGCGACGAGGTGATGTCCGAGGCCCTGAAGATCGCTATTCCCGCCTACAAGGCCTCCATCAGCCGGCCGGCGCTCAAGGCCATCGCCGACTACCTCCTGACCACCAAGCAGATCGAGACACCCTTCGATCCGGCACGACTGGTCTGGGACAAGGCGCCCAATCCATGAAGGATGCCGCATCCGCGCGGGAAATGGCCACGGGGCGGAGCACACCCTTGCCCGCTGCCAGCGGCGGCCCAGCGATCCTGGTGCGTGATCTGACGGTGCGGTTCGGCGGCGGGGCCGCCCCGCCGGTTCTTGCCGTCGATCGCGTGTCGCTCTCCCTCAAGTCGGGAGAATTCGTCTCGCTGGTGGGCCCGAGCGGGTGCGGCAAGACCACCATTCTCAATCTGCTCACCGGCCTGCTGCCGGTGGCGATGGAAGGCAAGGTGACAATCCTCGGCAAGCCGCCGCGGCCGGGCAATCCGGATATCGCCTACATGCTGGCGCGCGACAGCCTGCTGCCGTGGCGCACGGCGCTCGGCAACGCCGCCTACGGCCTGGAGATCCGCAACGTACCGGTGCAGCAGCGCGAGGCCCAGGCCAGAGAGCTGCTGGCGCGCGTCGGGCTTGCCGACTTCTGCAATGCCTACCCGAAGGCGCTCTCCCACGGCATGCGGCAGCGCTGCGCGCTGGCCCGCACCTTCTGCCTGGGCTCGCCCGTGTTCCTCATGGACGAGCCGTTCGGGGCGCTCGACGCGCAGACCAAGCTGCAGCTCGAGGACGTGCTGATGGACCTGTGGTCCGCGGCGCAGCGCACGGTGCTGTTCGTCACGCACGATCTGGCCGAAGCGGTCGCGCTGTCGGACCGCGTGATCGTCATGAGCGCGCGCCCGGGCCGCATCATCGCCGACGTGCCGATCACGCTGCCGCGACCGCGCTCCGTGCGTGCGCTGCAGAAGGACGAGGAATTCCACAAGCTCTACGCGAGGCTCTGGGGCCTGCTCGAGCAGGGGAGCGGCAGCAATGGTTCCTAAGGCGCTTCTGAACTTGCCGGCCAGACCGCGGCTGGCGCTGTCGTCGCGCTCCATGGTGACGCTGGCGGCACACGCTCTGTTCATCGTCGCCTTCATCTCCATGTGGGAATTCGCGGCACAGCGCGGCATCCTCGATCCCACCTTCTTCGGCCGGCCCTCGGGCATCTGGAACTACCTGTGGACCGGCTTCGTCACCGGCAAGAAGCTCTGGCTCGAGCTCGGCTACACCGTGACCGGCGCCCTCATCTCCTTCGCGGCAGGAAGCGTGACGGCCATTGCCTTCGGGCTGCTCTTCACGACCTATCCGCCGCTGCATCGCGCGGCCGAGCCCTATCTCACACTGCTCAACGCCATGCCGCGCATCGCGCTGGCCCCCCTGTTCCTCCTGTGGTTCGGACTGGGCATCGGCTCCAAGATCGCGGTCGGCGTCAGCCTCACCTTCTTCATTGTGCTGTCGGCGACGGTGGCAGGCATCCGCGGCGTTGCCAGCGATCACCTGATCCTGTCGAAGGCGCTCGGCGCCACGCCGCATCAGGTGTTCTTCAAAGTCACGCTGCCTTCGGCCGTGCCGGTGATCTTCTCGGGGCTCAGGCTGGGGCTGATCTTTGCGCTCCTGGGCGTGGTCGGCGCCGAGCTGATTGCGGCCGAGCACGGTCTCGGCCAGACGCTGGCCTATCTGCAGTCTACCTTCAGCATGGACGGCGTGATGGCGCTGCTGTTCCTGCTGGCGCTGCTCGGTCTCGGCGTGACGGCCATCATGAACCGCATGGAGCGCGCGCTGCTGAGCTGGCAATGATTGAGCGATCCATCGTGATGCAATCGAGCACCTCGCTGCTTTCGTCCCCTCCCCCCGCATGGGGCGGGACCGGGGAGGGGAATAGCGGATCACCGTCGCTGGAGATCGTCTGCCATGGCTGACGATCGCAAGGCATTCCCCGGCAAGATCGGCAAGACGATCAAGGAGTCGACGCCGCACTGGCCAGCCGGTCCGAAGCCGCCGGCAGGAGCCCCCAACATTCTGATCGTGCTGTTCGACGACGTCGGCTTCTCCGATTTCGGCTGCTACGGCTCGTCCATCGTCACCCCGACCATCGACAGGCTTGCCGCAAGCGGCGTGCGCTACACCGGGTTCCACACCACGGCCATGTGCTCGACGACGCGGGCGGCGCTGCTCACGGGGCGCAACCACCACACCGTCGGCATGGGCTGCCTAGCCAATTTCGACAGCGGCTATCCGGGCTATCGCGGCAAGATCGCGCGCGAGGCCGGCACGCTGGCGGAAATGCTGCGGCCGCACGGCTATCGCAACTACATGGTCGGCAAATGGCACGTGACGCCGCTGCCGGAGACGGGACCGACGGGGCCGTTCGACGGCTGGCCGCTGGGGCGCGGCTTCGACCGCTACTATGGCTTCATGGACGCGGAGACCGACCAGTACTCGCCCGAGCTGGTGGTCGACAACACGCACATCGATGCGCCTGGCGCCTACCAGAGCGGCTATCACCTGACCGAGGATCTGGTCGATCAGTCGATCCGCTTCATCGCCGACCACACGATGGGCTCGCCACAGACGCCGTGGCTGCTGTGGCTGGCGCTCGGCGCCTGCCACGCGCCGCACCAGGCCCCGCGCGACCTTATTCTCAAATACGACGCACAGTTCCAGCACGGCTGGGACGAGGAGCGCGCCCGCCGCCTCGCACGACAGAAGGAAATGGGCATCGTGCCGGCCTCCACCACGCTGCCGCCGCGCAACGACGGCGTGGTGGCCTGGGACAGCATTGCAGCGGACGAGCGCAAGGTGTTCTGCAGGCTGCAGGGCGCCTACGCTGCCATGCTCGATCATGCCGACCAGCACCTCGCCCGCTTAGTGAGCTTCCTCCAGCGAACGGGCGCGGCGGAGGACACACTGGTGCTGGTGCTGTCGGACAACGGCGCCAGCCAGGAAGGCTTCCTGTGGGGCATGGTCAATGCCATGGGCCCGTACAATGCCATTCCCGAGCCCATGCCAGTGAAGCTCGAGCGCATCGACGAGATCGGCGGGCCCAATTCGCATTCCAACTTCCCGATGGGCTGGGCCATGGCATCGAACACGCCGCTCAAGCGCTACAAGCAGAACACGCACGGCGGCGGCATCCGAGATCCGCTGGTTCTGAGCTGGCCCAAAGGCATCGCAGCGCGCGGCGAGCTCAGGCATCAGTTCTGCCATGCGTGCGACCTGACGCCGACGCTGCTCGACGTCATCGGCGTCACCATGCCCGAGGTGATCAGCGGCACACCGCAGATGCCGCTGATCAC
>WBUN01000120.1 GCA_008933705.1 Hyphomicrobiaceae bacterium | reverse complement strand
CCCCCTACCCCTCCCCGCCAGGGGGAGGGGGGAAATGGCGGCGCCCGGACGCAGCATTCTCCAAAACAAGAACGAGACGCACGAGCGCGTCACCTTCTCGGCCCGCTTCGCCTGCCCGGTCTCCGGCTTCACCATCGACGAGATCGAGCCGCGCCTGTTCTCGTTCAACGCCCCGGCCGGCGCCTGCCCGACCTGCGACGGCCTCGGCACCGAGCTGCAGTTCGAGCCCGAACTCGTGGTGCCCAACGCCGACCTGTCGCTGGCCGAGGGCGCCATCGTGCCGTGGGCCAAGACCGGCGCCAGCTCTCCTTACTACGAGCAGACGCTGGAAAGCCTCGCCAAGCACTTCAAGGTGTCGATGAATACGCCGTGGAACCGGCTGCCCAAGCACGTGCAGCTGGCGCTCCTCTACGGCACCGACGACGAGGAGGTGACGTTCACCTACTGGGACGGCACGCGCAACTACAAGACCATCAAGCCGTTCGAGGGCATCATCAACAACATCGAGCGGCGCTGGCGCGAGACCGACAGTGACTGGGTGCGCGAGGAGCTGGAGCGCTACCAGGGCTCGCACCCGTGCGAAGCCTGCGGCGGCTATCGCCTGAAGCCACAGGCGCTGGCGGTCAAGGTCGGCGGCAAGCACATCGGCGAAGTCACCGACATGTCGATCAAGGCGGCGAACCTTTGGTTCGCCGAGCTGCCCAAGACCTTCACCAAACAGCAGGGCGAGATCGCCGTGCGCATCCTGAAGGAGATCCGCGAGCGCCTGGCCTTCCTGAACGACGTCGGCCTCGAGTACCTCACGCTGTCGCGCGCCTCGGGCACGCTGTCGGGCGGCGAATCCCAGCGCATCCGCCTCGCCTCGCAGATCGGCTCCGGCCTCACCGGCGTCCTCTACGTGCTCGACGAGCCGTCCATCGGCCTGCACCAGCGCGACAACGACCGCCTGCTCGGCACGCTCAAGCACCTGCGCGACATCGGCAATACGGTGATCGTCGTCGAGCACGACGAGGACGCCATCCTGCAGGCCGACCACGTGGTCGACATCGGCCCCGGCGCCGGCATCCACGGCGGCGAGATCGTCGCGCAAGGCACGCCCGACGACATCATGGCCAACCCCGACAGCCTCACCGGGCAGTATCTGTCCGGCGCGCGCCAGATCCCGCTGCCGAAACGGCGCCGCGCCCCGCAAAAGGGCAAGGCGATCCGCATCGTCGGCGCCTCGGAGAACAACCTGCAGAACGTCACGGCGGAGATCCCGCTCGGCCTCCTCACCTGCATCACCGGCGTCTCCGGCTCCGGCAAGTCGACGCTCGTCATCGACACGCTCTACGCGGCGGCAGCGCGCAAGCTCAACAACGCGCGCGTGCACGCCGGCGCACACCAGCGCATCGACGGCCTCGAGGAGGTCGACAAGGTGATCGACATCGACCAGTCGCCCATCGGGCGCACGCCGCGCTCCAACCCGGCCACCTACACCGGCGCCTTCACGCCCATCCGCGACTGGTTCGCCGGCCTCCCCGAATCCAAGGCGCGCGGCTACGGCCCGGGCCGCTTCTCGTTCAACGTCAAGGGCGGGCGCTGCGAAGCCTGCCAGGGCGACGGCGTCATCAAGATCGAGATGCACTTCCTGCCCGACGTCTACGTCACCTGCGACGTCTGCAAGGGCAAGCGCTACAACCGCGAGACCTTGGAGATCACCTTCAAGGACAAGTCGATCGCCGACGTGCTCGACATGACGGTGGAGGAAGGGGCACGCTTCTTCTCCGCCGTGCCGTCGATCCGCGACAAGCTGGAGACCTTGGCCCGCGTCGGCCTCGGCTACATCCACATCGGCCAGCAGGCGACGACGCTGTCGGGCGGCGAGGCGCAGCGCATCAAGCTGTCGAAGGAGCTGTCGCGGCGCGCCACGGGCCGCACGCTGTATATCTTGGATGAGCCGACCACCGGCCTGCACTTCCACGACGTGGCAAAGCTCTTGGAGGTGCTGCACGAGCTGGCGGATGCCGGCAATACGGTCGTCGTCATCGAGCACAATCTGGAGGTCATCAAGACCGCCGACTGGGTGATCGATTTGGGCCCCGAGGGCGGCGACGGCGGCGGGCGCATCGTGGCCGCCGGCACGCCCGAGGACGTCGCCGCGACGAAGGAGAGCTACACCGGGCAGTACCTCAAGCCGGTGATGGCGCGCGGCCCTTCCGCGCCTTCCGGCCGGCTCCCCGCAGGGGAGTCGGAAGGCGCCAGCAAGAGAGCCAAGCGCCAAGCCGCGGAGTAGTCCCGCGCGCGAGGCCGCCGGGCCCACGGACCAGACAACACGCATCGCAAGGACGATCTCATGAGCACGCTGCCGCCCTGCCCGCAATGCACCAGCGCATTCACCTACGAGGACCGCGGTCTCTACGTCTGCCCCGAGTGCGCCCACGAGTGGGACCCACAGGCGATCTCCGCGGGCGATACCGAGGACACGAAGGTCTACCGCGATTCAGCCGGCAATCCGTTGCAGGACGGCGATACGGTCATCGTCATCAAGGACCTGAAGCTGAAGGGCTCCAGCAAGGTCGTGAAGATGGGCACCAAGGTGAAGAACATCCGCCTCGTCGGCGGCGACCACGACATCGATTGCAAGATCGACGGCATCGGCCCGATGAGTCTGAAATCGGAGTTCGTCAAGAAGGCGTGATCCTGTCTGGTGACCCGGAGGACGTCGCCGCGACGAAGGAGAGCTACACCGGGCAGTACCTGCGCGACCTCCTCGGCAGGCGCGCTAAATCATCGAAGAAGCAGGCGGCGGAGTGACGTCGCTCTTGACTCTAATCTGACCCTCCCGCGGGCAGTCCATGCCAATGAGTTGACGCTTAATCGCCGCTCGCGCGCTTACCAATTCGAAGCCTCGGCATTTGCCAAGAGGCGCCAGCTAGGAAGGCGGTTTGCCGGCACCTTTTCCGGGACCTTTATCGGCTCCTTGCGATCGGGCCGCGGCTGCGGCCTCGGTGCAGCGGGACGCACCGCCGGATTGGGGATCTGTTCGGGAATCTTGAGCGGTTCCGAGCCCGGTTGGTGTGCGATGTTCATGGGCAGGCTCCGTGCGATTGTTCCGGTATGGTCGTGATGATCGCCCGATAGGTGGCGAGAAGCTCTTGCACCTCATGCAGGATGCCGCCGCACCCATTCGTTTCCTGGTGACTCGCAGAGCCTCTCGCGGCGACGTCCGGTTGCGCGAGGCGCTCCGCCTCGGCTGCGGCGTACGCCATGAGCTCCTGAAGCGCGCTCAGGAACTGCTGATCATGCGCCGCGCTGCCATCGATATCGGAGACGCTGATCCACGGCGCCTCGAGCAGACCGGCGAGCAGGTGACGGTCGAGAACGGTGCTCAAGTCCTTGGCAAACAGCTCTCCGAGCGAGCTCCAGTAGCCATCGCGGTCGGACGATTGCGCATGCACGAGCAGCGTCGCCAGCAGATTGATGTTGTAAATGTCCGCCTCACTGCCCGGGCCGACCATGATGTCGGTGCGCCCGCTGAGAAACGGCAAGCTCGGGCGAATGGTGAGCCCGCGCGCGGTGCGCGCCCACCACGCGAACGATGCGTCGAAGTCGCCGTTCAATCCGGCGTCGTAGATGACCAGGCGTTTGCCGCGATGGTAGTACTCGGCCGAGACGGTCGTGGCAAAGTCGTCGAGCGCATACAGCCGCAACGTATCGGAGCTCAGATAGAAACCGATGGCATGCAGCGCCGCATTGCGGCGCTGGAGCCGGCCAGGCGAGCAGACCTGCAGCTGGATGTCCGGATTGTTGAACATCCGGCACCCAGTATATTTCCCGAGACACTCGAGAAGGAGGACGGCGGCGCGGGCGCTCCCGACCGGGGGCAGAACGAGGCAAAACTTGGCCTCGGAGCGCTTGAAGACGTTGCGATCGAGCACCCTCCCTTCGCCGCCGAGGGCATCGATGAGAGGGCCGAAGCGCGCCGCGTCTCGGAGGCAATGCAGCTTGAGACCAACCGACAACAGTCCGTGCGCTACACGCCGCTTTTCTCGCGCGAGCGCCTCGACCTTGGCCGGAGCGCATGGATGCAGTGTCTCGAGCAGACACTCGATGCTAGCGGCAAATGCCACTGCGGGCGCTCCTTTTTCAAGAGCGAAGCACGCTGACGCTGGTTCCACCTAGGACAGCATTTGGGGAACGCGCGCGCAATGAGCAAGTCCCGCTGCGCTCGTCGCCGACCGCGTGATCGATTTGGGCCGAGGGCGGCATCCTGCGCTACCTGGAGGAGGTCCCGGCAGAGCAGAGCCTGTGGCAGGGCGAGTGCTTCGTTTTCGACGCGCGCGTGAGCGTCGGCCATGGCCTTAAGCCGGGCGGCTACGCGCTGTGCCGGGCGTGCCGCCGCCCCGTGAGCGCTGAGGATCGCGCGTCCGAGCTTTACGAGGCCGGGGTCAGTTGCCCTGCCTGCCATGCGGAGCGCAGCGAGGCGCAGCGGGCCGGCTACCGGGAACGGCACCGGCAGGAGTGCCTCGCCGCGGCGCGGGGCGAGAGCCACGTCGGCGGCACCCAGTCGGCTTCCCCCGAGCGCGAGGGTTAGCGGCGCCGCTAGCCGGGGGTGCACAGCAGAAGGCGGGGCACCCTAAGGGCTGTATAGGGGGCTAGGCAGCCTTCGGCCCTAGTGGATTACACCTTCCAAATCGCCGAAAGAAATTCTAGCGAATTTCCGGGCTATATCGGGCCAAATATCTACATCTAGCACGCATAGGACCCGCAACATACAAAGTGCTTCGCCGCGAGATTCAATCGTGTCACGACGGTACCAGAGCAGCAACCTGGGACCAGTCGATGCGCCTCAAGATCGAGAAGCTATCACTTGAAATCGATGACTTACGCTGGTGGCACATCGTGCTGGCAGCGGTGTTATGCGGTCTTCTCAGCTGGCTGACCTAGGAGCAAGGGAACGCTAGAGTGAGTGCTCGCCCTACCGTGGTGCCTTCCGGCAAATGCCACTCGGCAGGATTGTCCGCTGCCCACTTGGAGTAAATCGTCGCCAATTGGCCTACGGTGATCGGACCACGGGGGCATATGTGCTTCCCAGAATTCTCCAAAGTAAGAGCAGCCCAAAAGCCAGCGAGGTAGCCTAAGCACATCGACTCTAAGGTTTGCGGCGCAGGAAGCGGCGCAGTCCAAGCAGCTACAGCTTGGCATCCAGTGATCAGATAGTGAGAGCTATCGATAACTCCAATCCAAGAGGCAACGAAGCGATCCCGACCAGCAGAAGTGCCCTAAATGGAAGCATCTATCTCTCCAACGTTCGATACCGCTCTCTCCTAAACTAGCTCGCTCCGCGATGTCGTCCAGGTGAGCTGCTGCCGGTCTCGTGGACACGCACCTAAGCTAATCGCATCTGCTCCTCGAACGCCACTGGGCTGACATAGCCCAGCGTCGAATGCCGCCGTCGGGGGTTATAGAACCGCTCGATGTAGTCG
>WBUN01000119.1 GCA_008933705.1 Hyphomicrobiaceae bacterium | reverse complement strand
AATCCGACAACCGCCCGCCGCTCGTGCGCGCCCGCCTCTTCGCCATCGCCGCCCCCGTCCAAGGAATCAGTCAAATCGCTGATTCCCGGTCGGCGGTACCCATGGCAAAGTGACTCAGTACGATTAGGTCGCAAACCCATCCAGCTAATTCGACTGTGCCGACTCAGCATTGGGGGAATTGCTGCTCGCCAACCGTTTGGCGACATCAACGTTCCCGGTCCGGACCGAATGGACAACTTCCTGGGAGTTCACACCTAGAACCGGGTCGTCAGCCAGGTCAGCCACGCCGGGGACGCTTCCACCAGTGCGGCTTCCGCCGCCTTGTCCAGGCGGGTCAGGACGAGAAGACCAAGCCCGACCAGGATCCCGCCCAGCGCGGCCTTGACCGTATGGCCGGCCGACAACAGGCGCCCGCGGATGCGAATGATGAACTGACGGGACAGCATCCCGAGCAGCAACAGGGGAAGAGCGGCACCAAGGCCGAATGCCAGCATCGTCAACGCGACCCGGACGAGGTCTGTGCCCTGCGACGCGAGAACCGCCGCGGCGCCCAGCGTCGGGCCGACGCAAGGGCTCCAGACGGCGCCGAGCAGGAGCCCGACTCCGAACTGCCCGACAAGGCCGCGGCCAGGCGAGCCGCCGCCAAATCGTCGCTCGGCTCTCGCCGCAATGGGACTTGCCATGATGGCAACCCTCTCCTGGAGACGGCGAGAGAGAAGCACGAGGCCGATGGCGACGAGCAGCAGGGCCGCGACCGTGCGAAAGAAGCCCGCATCGAGCCCCATGGCGAAGCCGATCGTCGCCACGAAAACCCCGATGATCACGAAGCTCAAGGACAGCCCTGCTGCGAGTGCTGCCGGGCCTAGCTTATGCTCCGTAGCTGCCGTTCCAAGCACGATCGGCAACAGGGGCAGCACGCACGGCGACAGCGTCGAGAGGATGCCGGCTACGAATGCCAGCAAGCTTGCGAGTGCCACGACGCGCCACCGGCAACTAGAGGGCTTTGCTCAGCAGCGCCTCGATCGAGTCGGGATCGGTGTCGCCGACCGAGCGACCCACCTCATTGATTCCCTTGAAGACGATGAGGGTGCTCTGATTCCGTGCCTTCAAGGCTCTGACAACATCCTTCTGGCTGTCGAAGTCGACCTCGAGCATGACGAAGTCCTTGAACGTCTCACTTTTCGACAGAGCGCTCAGGATGGGCTTCTGTGCCTTGCAGGTGGAGCACCAGGACGCGGATATGTCGACGAGGATGGGCCTGCCCGCCTTCTGCGCGGCTTCGAAGGCAGCCTGGGTGAACAGGCCACCTCCCAGAGCTACGGCCGGCAAGCCCGCGGCACAGGCCGCACAAGCCGCCGCCTTGAGTAGGGTACGACGTGTAAGCATGCTGGTCTCCATTCTGGTTGACGTGACTTACTGGTTGACGTGACGGATGTACGTTGCATCACGGCCTGATCCTGATGGTCCGTCGGCTGCCCAAGCCCACGACGACAACCGGCTTGCCTCCTTCATATTCGACGGAGAAGTCGGACGCCGCCGGCGACGGCAGCGTTTTGCGCGCCAGCTCGCGCAGGCCGTTCTTGAAGGAGATAAAGCGGATGGAGCGGCGGTCGAGCGAAGGGACGGCCAGATCCGCAATGCCGTCGCCGTCGAAGTCGGCAACGGCGGAAAGACCCAGGTGCGGAGAGCCTGCCACATGATTCGAGGTGTCCGATCCCGAAGCGATCTCGACCAGCCCCTCGGGCCGCAAGGTCCAGACCCGCAACCGGCCCAGAACGTGCGGCATCTGCACGGCGGCGATGTCGAGTCGCCCGTCGCCGTCGAAATCGGCAATGCCCGCCGGGTTCAGCCATGTGTTCGGTGAGCCGGTGGCCGGGGTTTCGGCAATGATCGCCAGGCGATCTCCCCTTACGCCGAGCACCGCCAGCGCGGCACCACGGCGGACGTAAGACCTCACGAGCACGATCTCGTCCTCGCCGTCGCCATCGAGGTCCGCGAGGCGAGGCACGCGATCCTCGAAGACGGCATCAGTCGGAAGCGTAAGCTTCAGCGTCCGGCCATCCCTGAGCCGTACGACGAGGCTTGCCGCCTCATATGACGACCCGAGCACGAAATGTCGGTATCTCTCGGTCGGATCCGCAAGCCAAGCCTCGGCGATGTTCTTCTGCCCCTTCGCAATGCGCAGATCGGGCAAGCTCCCTTGCCGGCTTTCGGCCTCCGCGCGTTGGGCACACGCAACCGCCAGGCACAGCGCGATGATGGCCATGCCGCAGGGGAGCACCCTCAGACGCAAAAGCATCCGCGGCGGCAGGACTGTGGGGCGCGCGCACCCGGCTGCCTGCGAAAGCATCGCGCATGCTTGCACCGGCGAGATCACGGCTTCAGCACCGATCGAAGCGCAACGACTGCGATGCCAAGGTCGCCATCCCGCCGCGGCGGCTCGCCCAATGCAGGACCGTCATCGGTATCGCGTCCTGTTCCGGCGCTGCCCATGGCTGGATGCCGGGGTCGGATGCCAGGCTCGGGCTAAGGTTTGAGGTAGGCGAAGCCCTGCTCCTGGAGCTCGATCAGTCGTACGACGCCCGAGGTCACCATCTTGGATTCGCTGAGCAGCGGCACGTCCTTGCCTTCATTCTTGCTCATCAGCGCGTGGGTGTTTCCGCAGGCGGCGAAGCTGAGGTCGGGTAACTCAAGGACCATGGATGAGATGCGCTGCTTCACTGGGCTCGTGTCCGCGCGAAGCATGTGCAAGCCGGGACCGTACGCGACGAGCTCGATGACCACCTTGTCGCCTTTGGACTTGTACCAGTCGGCAACGTTCTTGGCGTTGTTGAGGGCCAAGTTCATGACCGCAGGATCGTTCTGATTGACGTGGATTGCAAGCTTGTGGGTCTTGCCCTCCGCGAGCGCGCCGGCGGCGGCAAAGGCTAGTGCAAGGGCTCCGAGAACGGTGGTCAGGATTCTGTTCACTTTATTCCTCCCATTCGAATATGCATATTTATGAATACAATGATGCCAAAAGACGGAACCGGCCGAAATCAACATTTCCGTGATAAAGGCGTACCCCTCGGCATGCCATTGCCCCTGGCTGGGCACCACACCAAAATGACCGCTAGCATGCGGGACACGCCGGTTCATGAAGCCACCCGGCGCAGGACGCCGATAGGATGAGGGTATTGCCCCTGGCGGCCGCCCTCAATGTTGCCCGCCGCAGCAGGAGCCCGTCTTGCCAGTTGCATCCTGCTCGTAGCGGTCGTGATGGCGCACCCACTGCATCGTGTGGGAAAGGCCTTCCTCGGCGCGGCCCTTGGGCGTCAAGTCGAGCATCCGATAGGTGCCCATCATCACCTCGACGCCGCGGCCGTAGGTCGAATAGGTGTGGAAGACCGCGCCGGCCTCGTCCTTCAGGAACACACTGACGCCCGGCAATTCCTCGCTGCGATGCGGCGAACTGCCGAAATTGTAATCGATCCTGCCCTTGGCGATCTCCTCCGGCGTGAAGCTCACCCGGAAATCGTGGTTGAAGCTGTTGGCGTTGGAGGAGACCCAGTTGAAGCGCCAGCCCATCCGTCGGCGGAAGCGCTCGATCTCGCTGTAGGGCGCTCGCGAGATCGCAACGAAGGTGACATCGCACTGCGCCAGATGCGCGGTCATGCCGTCGGTATGGTCGGCCATGTAGGAACAGCTCTTGCAGCCTTCCGTCCAGCCTGGCGCCAGCATGAAGTGCTGCACGAGCAGCTGGCTGCGGCCGGCAAACAGATCGGCCAGTGAGACCTTGCCGTTTCGCCCTTCAAAGACATAGGGCTTGTCAACGCGCACCCAAGGCAGCTTTCTCCGCAGCTCGGCCACCTGGTCGCTGCGGTGTGTCAGGTCCTTTTCTGCGGCAAGCAAATCGCGCCGCGCTTCCAGCCACTTCTCCCGAGATACGATCGCATGCGTCGTCATGATGGCTCTCCTCTTGTAGTCCCGAGCGTCACTGCCGAATTGGCCGTGATGCTCCCCGCGTTGATCGTGAAGTAGATATATTTGCCACCAAGGCCCCCCTGGGAGTGACAAGTGTGTCGGGATTTGAATGGACTCGCTGATCACAGCAGGCGCCCGCGCCCTGGCATCGGGTGACGCCCTTGGCGCCTTGAACTGCGTCGCGTTGCGCGATGATCCGCCGGCATTGGCACTGCGCGGCATTGCCATGGCCCAGCTTGGCGATCTCGCCAGAGCACGGCTGCTTCTGCGGCGGGCCGCCGCCACCTTTGGCCCGAGAGAAGCACTCGCTCGCGCCCGTTGCGTCACCGCCGAAGCCGAGATTGCCCTTGTTTGTCGTGATCTCGGTTGGACGGTGAAACCGCTCGATGCTGCCTATCGGGCGCTTCATCGCCATCAAGATCACGCCAACGCCGCACATGCGCGTTATTTGAAAGCCCGCTATCTGCTTCTGATCGGGCGACTGGATGAGGCCGAGCGCCTGCTCGCAGCATTCGATCCCACGCCGCTGTCACCTGCATCACGAGCGTCTTTCGAACTCGTCAATGCCGGCATCGCAATGCGGCGGCTGCGCATCAAGGCCGCCCGCGCCGCGCTGGAGCGGGCAAGCGCCATTGCGCGTCAGACCCGCATCGCATCGCTCGCAGCCGAGGTTGAAAGTGCAGCCCAGATTCTCGACGTTCCTGCCGCTCGAATGATCGTACGCGGCAAGGAGAAATTGCTCCGGCTCGACGATGTCGAGACCCTTCTGGGATCAAAGGCGCTCGTCATTGATGCCTGCCGCCACGTCATTGCTTATTCTGGACAATTGATCCCGCTTGACACGCGCCCCGTGCTGTTTGCTCTGGCGCGCACGCTTGCCGAGGCTTCGCCCGGCGACGCATCACGGGCAACGCTTCTCTCCCGCGCATTCGGTGCGAAGCACGTGGATGAATCGCACCGCGTGCGGCTGCGCGTCGAGATCGGCAGGCTGCGCAAGTTGCTCAGCGCTATTGCTCGGGGCCGGCGGCCCTTCGGAAGGTGGCATGTTCGCAATGGCCTGTTGCACGCGCTGGACATATTGGATCGGAGACATGCCCTTGCGGTCGGCAAGCGACTTGATGCTGGTGTCCGCATCGGTGTCCGATGGTAGATCGAGGCTCGCGGTCAGGCGTGACTCGGGCACTCGAAAACGAGTCGCAACGTAGCGAAGCGTCATCCATGGCCGAATGCTGCTGCTCTGTGGTGCGCCCAGTTCGTAGGCGGACCGCAGCAATTGGAGCGAGTGGTACGTCCGCAGGGCAAACGCAGCGCTGGCAAGACCAGCCAGGACGACAACGCCGACAGCAGCCCAGCGAACCCGACGGAAGCGATGGTAGGCCATGCCTGGAAGCAATCCTCCGCGGCGGCGCCCCTGTGTCCCTATCCTGCGGGCGGCCGCAGATCTTTTGAGGACGCCTTGCGCAAGCCAAAGTGTTCGTGACTGCGGTTTGCTGCTCCATGCTGAAGCTAGAGCAGATTCAGCTTGACCGTACATAGCCTGAATGGCGGAGGTAGTTTGCGCATTCACCGGGCTCAAACGTGCTCGTGAGCTGGCCGATGGCGGTCCACAGGGCCTCGACGGAGCGAGCGGCG
>WBUN01000043.1 GCA_008933705.1 Hyphomicrobiaceae bacterium | reverse complement strand
CTCCCCACGTCGTGTCGAAGACACGCCTTCGGCATGATGGGGAGGGGAATGCGCAGCGCCCTTGGCGGCTGGCATGTCCCCGCCGCCATCCAGCACCGCGATCGGCGTGTTGACCTTCACACCTTCGGTGCCCGCCGGCACCAGCAATTTCGACACCTTGCCCTCGTCGACCGCTTCCACCTCCATGGTGGCCTTGTCGGTCTCAATCTCGGCGATGATGTCGCCCGGCTTGATGGCCTGGCCCTCGCTGATCAGCCACTTGGCAAGTTTGCCCTCTTCCATGGTCGGGGAGAGCGCTGGCATCAGGATCTCGGTCGGCATCGCTTTGGTCTGGTCCTTGGTGTTTCTGCCTGTGGGCCGCCCTGTCAGCGCAGATGCGCAATTTGCGACTCTATTGATTTGGTCAAGTCGGTGACCGTGTCTCCGGTGTGTTTCGTGGCAGCAGGCTCCACGAGCACGATCCAGGCTTCCTCGGGCGCTATCGGACTATGTTCGACACCCTTGGGGACAACATGGAAATCACCCTCGTGCAAAACGACGTCGGGTCGATCTCGATAGCGGACGCGGAAGGTTCCCTTGCGCACGAGAAAGAACTCGTCCTCATCGGCGTGTGAATGCCAGGCAAACTCGCCTCTTGCCTTCGCAACCTTCACGTATTGGCCGTTGGCAACCGCCACCACGCGCGGCGACCAAAACTCGGTGATCAATCCGAACTCCTTGTCGAGATTGGAGTGGAATGCCGCCTGCATCATGCAGTTGCCCTAAGCCTCCACCATTACGTCGGTCCACAGCTCGCTCGGCTCCGGCTCGGGATCTGCCTGCGCGAACTCCGCTGCGCCGTTGACGATGCCGCGGATCTCCGCGTCGATGCCCTTCATGTCGTCTTCGCTGACGAGCTTGCCCTCGAGCAGCCGGCGGCGCACCTGCTCGATGGGATCGTGCTCCTCGCGCATCTTCTGTACTTCCTCGCGCGTGCGATACTTGGCCGGGTCCGACATGGAATGCCCGCGATAGCGATAGGTGAGCATCTCCAGGATGTAGGGACCATTGCCCTCGCGCACCCAGCCAGCGACACGGGTGCCGACCGCCTTCACGGCGCGCACATCCATGCCGTCGACCTGCTCGCCCGGGATGGCGAAGCTCGCACCGCGGTGGGAGAAGTCGGTCGTCGCCGCGGCGCGATCGATGGAGGTACCCATCGCATACTTGTTGTTCTCGATGATGAAGATGACGGGCAGCTTCCACAGCTTGGCCATGTTGAAGGTCTCATAGACCTGGCCCTGGTTCGCCGCGCCGTCGCCGAAGTACGTCAGGCATACGCGGCCGTTGCCGCGATAGCGGTTGGCAAAGGCGATGCCGGCGCCGAGCGGCACGTTGGCGCCGACGATGCCGTGGCCGCCGTAGAAGTTCCTCTCCTTGGAGAACATGTGCATCGAGCCGCCCTTGCCGCGCGAGTAGCCGCCGCGCCGCCCGGTAAGCTCGGCCATCACCCCCTTCGCGTCCATGCCGGCCGCCAGCATGTGGCCGTGGTCGCGGTAGGTGGTGATGACCTGATCGCCCTCCTCGATCGCCATCTGCATGCCGACGACCACGGCCTCCTGGCCGATGTAGAGGTGGCAGAAGCCGCCGATCAGACCCATGCCGTAGAGCTGGCCCGCCTTCTCCTCGAAGCGGCGGATGAGCAGCATTTCGCGGTAGGCGTGCAGCTCTTCATCGCGCGTGAATGCCGGAACAGACTGCTGGCCGTTCGGATAGGACATGCGGGGAATGGAACCTCAGGTGATGCAGGGCGGGAAGGAGAAAAAGCGTACAAGAAATGACCCCGCATGGCCAGCAAAGCCGGGGCGCCAGTTGGTGCGAAAGCTAACGGCCTCGCACCTGCGAAAGCGCACCATCAGCGCGAAGGCACCAGCACCCGATCGGCCGGGCGCGCGAAGCCGAGCAGCCCCATGGCCAGCTCCTCGATGATATCGGGATCACGGGCGTTGAGCAGGCGCACGTCCCGCTCCAGGCGGGCACGTGCGGCCTCAAGGCGCCTGATCTCCGGCTCCAGTGAACGGGAGCGTTCGATCAGTCTGTTGCGCGCCTCGAAGCCGCGACGACCATTGAGTGCGTGAAAGGCGAAGTAGGCCAGCGCGAAAATACAGAAAAGCGACACCAGGATCTGCCGGGACCGGCCATTGCGCCATTCGTACATGGGGTGTGACGCGAAACCTTGGGTGAGCGTCCTACCTGGACACGCGGGATTTCTAGGGCCAAACCGGTTAAGGCGGCGTTAAACGCTGTTCGGAAAAGGCCCTTCCTGCGTCAGGCCGCCGCGATCCTGAGCGCGTTCCGGCCGGCATAGCGCGCCTGGTCGCCAAGCTCCTGCTCGATACGGATGAGCTGGTTGTATTTGGCGAGCCGGTCCGACCGCGACAGCGAGCCGGTCTTGATCTGTCCCGCGTTGGTGGCAACCGCTATGTCGGCGATGGTGGCGTCCTCCGTCTCGCCGGAGCGGTGGGAGATGACGGCGGTGTAGGCCGCCCTCTGGGCCATGCCGACGGCGTCGAGCGTCTCCGACAGCGAGCCGATCTGATTGACCTTGACCAGGATCGAGTTGGCGATGCCCTGCTTGATGCCCCGGCTCAGCCGCTCGGTGTTGGTGACGAACAGGTCGTCGCCGACGAGCTGGCACTTGGCTCCGATGGCGTCGGTCAGGGCCTTCCAGCCCTCCCAGTCGTCCTCGGCCATGCCGTCCTCGATGGATACGATCGGGTAGCGCGAGACCAAGCCGGCGAGGTACTTGACCATGCCGGCGCTGTCGAGCGACTTGCCCTCGCCGTCCATGGCGTACTTGCCGCCCTTGTAGAACTCGGTCGACGCGCAATCGAGCGCGAGCACGACGTCGGCGCCCGGCTTGTAGCCCGCCGCCTCGACCGACTTCATGATGAAGCCCAGCGCCTCCTCGGCCGACTTCAGGTTCGGCGCGAAGCCCCCCTCGTCGCCGACGTTGGTGTTGTGGCCGGCGTCCTTCAGCGCCTTGCGCAGCGTGTGGAACACCTCAGCTCCCGTGCGGATGGCGTCGGCGCAGGTCGGCGCCGCCACCGGCATGATCATGAACTCCTGGATGTCGATGGGGTTGTCGGCGTGTGCGCCGCCGTTGATGATGTTCATCATGGGCACGGGCAGCACGTGCGCGCTGGTGCCGCCGAGATAGCGGTAGAGCGGCAGATTGGCGGCAACCGCTGCGGCCTTGGCAACGGCAAGCGAGACGCCGAGGATGGCATTGGCGCCGAGGCGGGCCTTGTTGGGCGTGCCGTCGAGCGTGCGCAGCGCGGCGTCGATGCGGCGCTGATCCTCCGCATCCATGCCCCCCAATGCGTCGAAGATCTCGCCGTTGACGGCCTCAACCGCTTTCTGCACGCCCTTGCCGAGATAGCGGCCCTTGTCGCCGTCGCGCAGCTCGATCGCCTCGTGAGCGCCCGTCGAGGCACCCGACGGCACGGCCGCGCGCCCGCGTGCCCCGTCCTCCAGGATCACGTCGACCTCGACGGTGGGGTTGCCCCGGCTGTCCAGGATCTCGCGGCCGATGATGTCGACGATGGCGGTCATAGGTGTCTCCTGCTATTCGTTGCGGCCGGCAGCCCGTGCATGGCAAGGCAAGCTCGGCGCGGCGCGCTCGCGGCAGGGTTCTAGCCCGCGCCCCCCGAGGGGGCAAAGCGTCAGATCGCGCCCCGGCGAAAGTTGTAGATGAAGACGACCCATGAACGAAGGTTCCGCGTTGGTGCTCTTCTCGGGCGGGCAGGACTCCACCGTCTGCCTGGCCTGGGCGCTGGAGCGCTACCGGCGGGTGGAGACGGTCGGCTTCGCCTACGGGCAGCGCCACGAAATCGAGCTGCTGCAGCGGCCGGTGATCCGCAGCGCTCTGGCGGCCATGTCTCCTGCCTGGGCCGCCGGGCTGGGCGTCGATCACGTGCTCGATCTCCCCACGCTTGGGGCCATCAGCGAGACGGCGCTCACGCGCGAGGCGCAGTTCCAGATGTCGGCGTCGGGCCTGCCCAACACGTTCGTGCCCGGACGCAACCTGCTGTTCCTGACGTATGCGGCGGCGCTCGGCTATCGCCGCGGCATACGCACGCTGGTCGGCGGCATGTGCGAGACGGATTTCTCGGGCTACCCCGATTGCCGCAACGCCACGCTGCAGACGCTGGCGGAGGCCATCTCGCTCGGCATGGACGCACCCTACGCCATCGAGACGCCGCTGATGTGGATCGACAAGGCGGGCACGTGGGCGATGGCGGAGCGCCTGGGCGGTGCCCCTCTCGTCGATCTCATCATCGAGCATTCGCACACCTGCTATCTGGCGGATCGTACGACGCGCCACCCGTGGGGCTATGGCTGCGGCACCTGCCCGGCCTGCGATCTGCGCGCAAAGGGTTGGGAGAAATGGCAAGCCGAGAAGAGCTGACCCAGGCCGTCGAGGCCGCCATCGCCGGCGACTGGGACGGCGCGCATGCCATCGTGCAACGCGCCGAGGCCGACCCGACCGCATGCTGGATCCACGCGGTGCTGCACAGGATCGAGGGCGACGTGGCCAACAGCCGCTACTGGTATCGGCGCTGCGGCCAATCCTATGAGGCCTACCCGGACGCGCAGTCGGAGCTGGCCGCGATCAAGGCGGCTCTCACGTACTGAGCCGCAGAGAATCTACCCGCCTGCCTTGTCGATGCGGACAAAGGCCTGCACGCCCTTCTTCTCCACATCGGCCGACGTCGTCGGCGCCTGCGAGCGCGCAACGCGCTCGATCACCTCGGCGGTCAGGAGACGGAGCGTCTGGCCGGTCTGGCCGGGATACTTCGCCCAGTAGGAGCGCGCCCTAGGGGAATAGTGAGCGGCCGTCTGAAGCGCGTAGCTGCGCGGAATGGCCTGCCCAAAGCAGCGGTTGCCGGCGCTCAGCCTCAGCCAGCGGTCGAACCGCTCGTCCTCGGTGGAGTCGCGATCCTTCATGTTGATGACGACGCCCAGGGGCTCGGCGAAGCCCATGTCGGCATCGCGCTGCCGGAACTGCCGCAGGAATTGCAGGCCGTGCGTCGAGATGTAGTCGGGTTTGGTCGGCGCGATGTAGAAATCCGCCTCCCGCAGCCAGCACTCGGTCAGAACGGAGAGCCCGGGGGCGCTGTCGATCAGGACGAAATCGTACGCTTTGCGTACCTCGGCGAGGAAGGTGCGAATGGTGTGGCGCAGGCGGACTTCGTGCCCGCCCCTGGAGACCTCGCGCTCGAACAGGGTCAAATGCCCGCCGCCCAGCAGGAGATCGATGGTGCGTGCATCGTCGACATCGGAGACGCTCTTGGCGAGGAACGTGCCCCAACTCGCCGGCGCAGCCTTGAGCACGACAGCGATCAGATAGTCGACCACCGTGCGCCCCTGCCCCTGGATGGCCTCGACCCAGCCGGGTGCGACCAGCATGTTGCTGACGCTCGCATGCGCATCGGAGTCGATGACGAGCACCCTCTTGCCGTGATCGGCCGAGAGCGTTTCCGCAAGCGTCAGAACGAGGGTGGACTTCCCTACCCCACCCTTCGCATTCATCACAGTAATGGTGTTGCGCATGCCCGAAAGATCGCGTGCCCTAACACCCGCACGAGTTAGACCCAAAGTCTGAACAAAGGAGATTTTGTGACCTGCGTCCCCCGACGGCAAAAGTATTCCCAACGCCGGCGAATTGCAACGCGGGTTGATCCGCCCGCGCATGATCGCAAGCCCCCATTCTGTTGGGGGGAGGCCCGCCTTCCCGGTCCTACTTACGCCTCGATCTTGAACGGGTTGAAGTCGGTGTCGCGGTCATAATAGTCCTCGTGCTCCGCGCGCTTGAGGAAGCCGACGATGGCGTATGTCACCGGCGTGAAGGCGACCTCCACCACCGTCTTGGCGATGAACTGAGCGAACATCACGGTCGGCAGGGCTTCGTTGGGGATGATGCCCGTGTTGTAGAAGGCGAGCGGGTAGAAGATGGCGCTGTCGACCGCCTCCCCGAAGATGGTCGAGCCGATGGTGCGCGTCCACAGCGCCCGTCCGGCGGTCCAGATCTTCATCTTGGCCAGCACGAACGAGTTGACGAACTCGCCGAAGAAGTAGGCGATCATCGACGCGGCGACGATGCGCCAGGCGTTGCCGAAAGCCACCTCGTAGGCCGCCTGATGCTTCCAGAACGGCGCCGGCGGCAGCGCCACAACGACGGCGGCCATCACGGACGCAAAAATGAGCGCGCCGAACCCGGCCCAGATGACCTTGCGGGCGCGGGCGTAGCCGTACACCTCGGTCAGGATGTCGCCGAAGATGTAGGAGATGGGGAAGAAGATGACGCCGGCGCCGAATACGTAGGGGCCCCACAGCGGCAGATCGACGGTGGCGATTTTGGCCGGGCCGATGAGGTTGGAGCACACCAGCACGACCACGAAGGCGACCATGACGAAGTCGAAGTAGCGGTACTGCCGGCCCCGCGCCTGGGCCGCGGCCGCCTGCCCTGTCGACTGCATTCCCGTCTGCATGCATGTCCCCAACCGCTCGGCCCGCCTTGACAACGGCGCCGGCCAGCCTACCCCATGCCCCCATGTATAGCGTCAAGGAAATCTTCTACACGCTGCAGGGCGAGGGCGCGAACGCGGGCCGGGCCGCCGTCTTCTGCCGCTTTGCCGGGTGCAACCTCTGGTCCGGCCGAGAGGATGATCGGGCGTCGGCGACGTGCCGCTTCTGCGATACGGATTTCATCGGCACCAGTGGTCCGAGCGGCGGACGCTTCGAGACGGCGGCGGACCTGGCACGCGCCTGCCGCCTCGCCGCCGGTTCCGCCGGGCCGAGCCTCGTCGTGCTGACCGGCGGCGAGCCCATGCTGCAGGTCGACGAGGCGCTCGTCGCGGCCCTGCACGGCGCCGGCTTCGAGATCGCCATCGAGACAAACGGAACGCTGCCGGTGTTCCCGGCCATCGACTGGATCTGCGTGAGCCCCAAGGTCGGGACCGAGATCAAGCAGCGCAGCGGCCATGAGCTGAAGCTTGTCTATCCCCAGGAAGGCCTCGACCCGGCTGCCGTCGCCGGGCTCGACTTCCGCCACCATTTCCTGCAGCCCATGGACGGCCCGGACCGCGACCGCAACACGGCGCTGGCGGTCGCCTACTGCAAGGCCCACCCCCAGTGGCGCCTGTCCATTCAGTCGCACAAGCTGATCGGCATTCCTTGAGGCGCCAACCTCTGGATTCGGCACGCGAAATGGCCTAAGCAGCGGCCATGCGCATCTACAAGGACTTCCGCTTCGAGGCCGCCCACTTCCTGCCGAGCGAGACACGCTCGGTCAACGGGCGGCTGCACGGCCACTCCTTCCGGGCCCGGATCACCATCGAAGGCCGGATCGATCCGAGGACCGGGTGCGTCATGCATTTCGACGCGTTGACCGCCGCCATGGCCGAGGCGCGCGATGCCCTCGACCACCGCCTGCTGAACGAGATCGACGGTCTCGCCACCCCGACCCTCGAGCATATTTCCATCTGGCTCTGGAATCGGCTGCAGAACCGCGTGCCCGGCCTCGCCGAGATCGAGATCGCGCGCGACAGCTGCCAGGAAGGTTGCGTCTATCGCGGGCCCGGGACGGTTGCCCGCCAGGCCGCGGAATAGGGCTCGGCACATGGTCCGCAAGCCACCACCACTCACGGTGCTCGGCGGTGCATCGCGCATCCCCGAAAGCCCCGCCCAGGCGCGGCTCGAGCGGGTCGCCAACCCACACCCGGATGCCTATTACGTCGCCCGCTTCACGGCGCCCGAGTTCACGGCGCTCTGCCCCGTCACCGGCCAGCCCGACTTCGCCCTTCTTGTCATCGACTATGTCCCCGATGCGTGGCTGGTCGAATCCAAGTCCTTGAAGCTCTACCTTGCCTCGTTCCGCAACCACGGCGCCTTCCACGAGGACTGCACGGTCGCCATCGGCAAGCGCCTCGTTCAACTGCTGGCGCCGCACTATCTGCGCATCGGCGGCTACTGGTATCCGCGCGGGGGCATGCCGATCGACGTCTTCTGGCAGACCGGCACGCTGCCCGACGGCGTGTGGCTGCCCGACCAGGGAGTGCCGCCCTATCGCGGGCGCGGCTGAGCCTGCTGCTCAGCTCTTCACGACTGCGAGCACCTTCTTGACAGCGGGCCGCTCGGCCATGCGGTGCATGTGGTCGTTGACCTTCGGGAAGCGCGCGGCATCAACGCCGTCGCCCTTGAGCCACTGCGAGATGGTGAAGAGGTAAGGATCGCAGATCGTGTACGCCTCACCCATCACCCACGGCCCGGCGAGCATATCGCGCTCGATCAGATCCATGCAGTCGCTCATGTTCTGCGGCACCTTGAGCTTCAAGGCTTCGATTGCCGCCGGATCGTCCGTCCAGCGCTGGCCGCGCATGCGATGGGCGTGGGCGACATGCACCGTCGAGCACAGGTAGCTGTTGAAGGCCTGCACGCGGGCAAAGGCGAACGGATCATCGAGCGGTGCCAGCCGCGCCCGCGGAATGCTCTGCGCGATATAGGCCAGAATGGCCGGCGTCTCGGTCAGAACGCCGCGCTCCGTCACGAGAGCCGGGACGCGGCCCTTGGGATTGATGGCAAGATATTCTGGCGCACGCTGGCCGTTGCTGCGGAAATCGACGCGCACCGCCTCGTAGTCCGCACCCGCCTCCTCCAGCGCGATGTGGGAGGCCATGGAGCACGTGTGCGGTGCATAGAACAGCTTCAGCATTGGCCCATCCTTTCTCGTCCCTGCAGCCTCACGCCGCCGTGGCGGCAAGCTCGCGCCGGCGCCTGAGGTCGGGCGGCTCCGCCTCTTGTGCGAGCGCGGCAATCGCCTCGGCCAGCGGCATCACCTGCTGCTGCTGGCTGCCGAGACGCCGCACCGACACGGTTCCCTCATCGGCCTCGCGCTTGCCGACCACGAGCAGCACCGGCACCTTGGCGAGCGAGTGCTCGCGCACCTTGTAGTTGATCTTCTCGTTGCGGAGGTCGACCGTCGCGCGCAGGCCGGCCCTGTGCACGACCGCCAGCACGCTGTCGGCGTAAGCATCGGCGTCGGAGACGATGGTGCACACCATCACCTGCTGCGGCGCCAGCCACAGCGGCAGATGCCCCGCGGTGCTTTCCAGCAGAATGCCGGTGAAGCGCTCCATCGAGCCGAAGATGGCACGGTGGATCATCACCGGCGTCTTCTTCTCGCCGTCGGCGTCGATGTAGAACGCGCCGAAGCGCTCCGGCAGGTTGAAGTCGACCTGGATGGTGCCGCACTGCCAGTCGCGGCCGATGGCATCGCGCAGCACGTACTCGAACTTGGGGCCGTAGAAGGCGCCTTCGCCCGGATTGATGCCGGTCTTGATCTTGCCGCCCGAGCGCTCGGCGATCTGGTTCAGCACCTGCGACATGGTCTCCTCCGCCCGGTCCCAGGCAGCATCCGAGCCGACGCGCTTGTCGGGCCTCGTCGACAGCTTCACGACGATCTGGTCGAAGCCGAAGTCATGATAGATCGACAGGATGAGGTCATTCATCTTGAAGCATTCGTCCGCGAGCTGCTCCTCGGTGCAGAACACGTGCGCGTCGTCCTGCGTGAAGCCGCGCACGCGCATGAGGCCGTGCAGAGCGCCGGAGGGCTCGTAGCGGTGAACCGCGCCGAACTCGGCGATGCGGTAGGGCAGCTCGCGATAGGAGCGCAGCCCGTGCTTGAAGATCTGCACGTGGCCCGGGCAGTTCATCGGCTTGATGGCGAACACGCGCTTGTCCTCGGCCTCGTCGCCGGCCGACTGCGCCGCGAACATGTTCTCGCGGAACCACTCCCAGTGGCCCGAGGTCTCCCACAGCGACTTGTCGAGCATCTGCGGCCCGTTCACCTCGCGATAGCCGACGGCGTTCTGGCGCCTGCGCATGTAGTTGATGAGGCTCTGGAACAGCTCCCATCCCTTGGGGTGCCAGAACACGACGCCCGGCCCCTCTTCCTGGAAGTGGAACAGATCCATCTCGCGCCCGAGCTTGCGGTGGTCGCGCTTCTCGGCCTCCTCGATCTGCTTGAGGTAGGTCGCAAGCTCTCCCTCGCTCGCCCAGGCGGTGCCGTAGATGCGCTGCAGCCTGGCGCCCTGCGCATCGCCGCGCCAATAGGAGCCGGCGAAGCGGGTCAGCTTGAAGGCCCTGCCGATCTGGCCGGTCGAGGTCATGTGCGGGCCACGGCACAGATCGAGCCATTCGCCCTGCTTGTAGATCTTGACGTCCTCGCCCTCGGGGATGGCGTCCACCAGCTCGACCTTGAACAGCTCCCCCTTCTTCCTGAAGAACGACTTGGCCTCGTCGCGGCTCCACACCTCCTTGGTGAAGGGGGCGTCGCGCTTGATGATCTCATGCATCCTGGCCTCGATCCGGGCCAGGTCGTCGGGATGGAACGGCTCGTCCTTGGCGAAGTCGTAGAAGAAGCCGTTCTCGATGACAGGACCGATGGTCACCTGTGTGCCGGGCCACAACCCCTGAACGGCCTCGGCCATCACGTGGGCGCAGTCGTGCCGGATGAGCTCGAGCGCCTCGGGGTCGGTGCGGGTGATGATCCTCACGCTGGCATCGGCCTCGATCGGATCGGCGAGGTCCGCCAGGCGCCCGTCGAGCGACAGCGCCACGGCCTTCTTTGCGAGCGATTTGGAGATGCTGGCGGCAAGCTCGCGGCCGGTCAGGCCCTTCTTGAAGGATCGCTTGCTGCCGTCGGGAAAACTCAGCGAAATTTCGCTCATGGCCATCTCCTCTCACTCGCTGCAAACCACGCAGGTAAGGTGGGCTTGATGTGGATATGGGGGCTAAGGCTCCAGCCCCCAAAGGGCGCCCGCTTTTGCCCGCTCGGGCACAGCCGTGTCAAGAAGCCCCCGTGGCCCCCGGGGGCCGTGGGGTTGGGCCGCCGCGGCCTCCCCGACTGAAATCCAAGGTTGCAGCGCGCTGTCGCTGTGCTAGCTTTATTGGTGTGCGGAAGGAGAGGGGAGGCCCTTGGGGGGGCGCCGCACACCCGGCGATGACCGACCAGTTCAGAATACGGTTTCGAGGGAGAAACGATTGTGAATCTCGCCCCTGGACTCGCTGCGACCGCCGTCGCAGCGATGCTGCTGCTGCCTTTCCCGGGCGTTGCGCAGCAGACGAATGCGCCCCAGATCGCGCAGGCCAAGAAGCAGGCCCTGCCGCCGTTGCCGCCCAACCCGGCGGCGCGCCATGCCGCGCTGACCGAGCTTCTCAACCAGAACACGGTGACGGTCGTGTCGGGCAACCCCAACGGCACCTATCTCTATCTGGCTTACGACATGTCGGCCGTGCTCGATGACGGCAACGACCTGCGCGTGCTGCCCGTCATCGGCAAGGGCGGCTACCAGAACATGCTGGATGTGCTGCACCTGAAGGGCGTCGACCTCGGCATCACGCAAGCCAACATCATGACCTATCTCAAGAAGACGGGGGAGTTCGGCGCCAACATCGACAGCCGCCTGGCCTACGTCACCCGGCTCTACAATGAGGAGATGCATATCCTCGCGGGTCCCGGCATCAAGAGCATCAAGGATCTCAGCGGGCGCAAGGTCAACTTCAGCGACGTGGGCAGCGGCACGCAGTTCTCCACGCGCCTCATCTTCGAGCTGCTGGGCATCAAGGCGGAGGAGATCAACGTCGGACAAGCCGACGGCTTTCAGATGGTGAAGTCGGGCCAGATTGCGGCCACGGTGCTGATTGCCGGCAAGCCGACGGGCTCGTTCGGCAAGTTCAAGCTCGAGCCCGGCATGACGCTGCTCCCGGTGCCTTATGTGGAAGCGCTGGAGCAGGACTACCTGCCGAGCAAGCTGACGCACGAGGACTACCCGAACCTCATTCCCAAGGGCAGCAGCATCGACACCGTCGCGATCCCCTCGGTTCTGGCCGTCTACAACTGGCCGCGCGACACCGATCGTTATCGCCGCGTCGCGCGCTTCGTCGATGCCTTCTTCACCAAATTCCCGGAGTTCCAGAAGCCGCCCCGGCACGGCAAGTGGAAGGAGGCCAACCTGTCCGCGCCGCTGCGTGGCTGGAAGCGTTTCCCCGCGGCGGAGGAATGGCTGGCCAAGAATCCCGACAGGCAGGCCGCGGCGCCGCTCACCATCGACCCCGCCATCGTCCGCGCGCAGGCGGCCAAGGCCGCGCCGAACGATCCGGCCGAACAGGAACGGTTGTTCCAGCAATTCATGGAATGGAGCAAGTCGCAGCAGAAGCGGTAACCACTGGGCGGTTAGACTGAGTGGTCCGCAGAAGAAGACCACAGCGTGACAGCGGCAGCGGTGGGGGAGGTTGGACGGGCCGTGAAGGGAGCGTTGTCATACCTGCATATCGGGTGGCGTTCTCCGTCGCCGGCGATCGCGCGGCTGATAGCGGCAGGCTTTGCCGGCGCGATGCTGATCGCAGCTCCCACAACGCCCGTTAGCGCCCAGCCGCTCTCGCGCCCTGCCATCACGGTGGCGCCCACGCTGACGGTCGAGCCCGCCACGGAAGCGCTTCTGCCCATTCGCATCGGCCCACCCGAGGCCGTGCCCCCCAACTGTTTCGTTCGCGTGCGCGGCCTGCCCCCCATGGCAGCGCTCTCCGAAGGGCACGCGATCGCGCCAGGCTCGTGGGCGGTGCCGATCACGGTGCTGCCCAAGCTCAAGCTCAGGCTGCCGCCCGACGTGGCGGGAAGAACGGAGATCATGATCACGCTTGTGGGCGTCGACGGCACCCTGCTGGCCGAGGCCAAGTCCACGCTGGTGGTGGGCCCGAAACCGGTGCCTGCCAGCGGCCAGGCCAAGCGCAGCGCCGATCCACCAGCGACCGCCTCGATCCTGCGAGCGGGCGCCGCACTGCCCGCGCCGCCCGAGGAGGCCCAGCGCACCAGGGTGCTGCCGCCGTCGGGACCGTCGCCGATGACGCCGGAGGACCGGGAGCGCGCGGTGCGGCTCATGAAGAAGGGGGATGATCAGCTCGCCGACGGCAACATCGCCGCTGCCCGCCTGTTCTACGAGCGCGCCGCCGATGCGGGTCTTGCGCAGGCGGCCATGGCGCTGGCGGCGACGTTCGATGCAGTCGAGATCTCGCGCTCCAGCGTGCGCGGCATTCAGCCCGACGCGAGGGAGGCGCGACGCTGGTATGAGCGCGCGCGGCAGCTCGGCGCCAGCGAAGCAGAGCAGAGATTGCGGCGCCTGGGCACCAATTGAGGAAGTCAACTGAAAGACAGAGAAGGCACGACACTGCTTCAGTGTTTCGCGCCCGCAATTTGAAACTTGCCCGCGAAATTCCTCAATGTGGCCCCAAAGGCATGCGTAGTGAGGCACCATAATTTCGCGATGCTTCTGACATAACGGCGTGTGCGGGCGCGTCGCGTGAATTCTCCAGGGGGCCAAATCTCGATCGTCGACCAAGCATAGGCGAAGCAGAGTTTCGCTTTGCGGGGCAGCATTCAGCCAAGCCCCGGGTCGAGGAGTTGCATGTTCCGCTCGAGTGAGCGGCCTCCCCCTGAATTCTCGAGGCGTGCATCCTCGGGATGGGTTTTGCTGCGTTGAGGGGAGGTAGAGCATATGTATGCGTGGATCGGACGGGGACTGGCATTGGCAACGGCGCTGCTTGCCGTTGCAGGGCACGCGGCGGCGCAGACGGCCTCTCCTCCCGACCAGATCGCGCAAGCCGACGTGCAGCGCAAAGGCCAGTCGCGCGCTCCGACGGCCGCCTCTGTCGGCGAAGGCAATGCGATCGCCAGGGTCAACAACTGGACGGTGGGGCTCGCCGGCGGACTGCCGGAAGGCACGTTCCTGCGCTTTGCCGCCGAGATCGCCCGCAACCTCAACGACGGCGAGGATCTGCGCGTTCTTGCCATCGTGACCCCTGGCGCCACCGAGAACGTCAAGGATCTGCTGTATCTCAAGGGCGTCGACATCGGCATCACCCACGCCGACGTGTTCGAGCACTTCCGGACGGTCGAGAAGATCCCCAACATCGAGCGGCGCATCAACTTCATCTCCGAGATGTACATCTCCGAGGTGCATGTTCTCGTGCGGCCGGAGATCAACTCCTTCAAGGACCTGGAGGGCAAGAAGGTCAGCTTCCACACGCCCGGCGCCGGGCCTTCGGTGACGGCGCCGATCCTGTTCGGCCGCCTCGGCATCAAGGTGGAGCCGGTCTACGTCAACAACGCCATTGCACTCGAGAAGATGCGCTCAGGCGAGATCGCCGCCCTCGTGCACACCGTCGGCAAGCCCAATGACCTGTTCGTGAAATTCAAGAACGAGACCGGCTTCAAGTTCCTGCCCATCCCCTACGACAAGTTCGAGGACTTCTACGTGCCGTCGATCTTCACGGCCGAGGACTATCCGGCCTACGTCAAGCCGGGCGAGAAGGTGGAGACGATCGGCATCCAGGCCGTGCTCGCCGTCTACAACTGGCCGAAGGACAGCGACCGCTTCCGGCGCGTATCACGCTTCATCGATTACTATTTCGATCGCTTCAAGAAATTCCACGTGCCGCCGTATCACCCGAAGTGGAAGAGCATCAACCTGGCCGCCAAGGTGCCAGGCTGGACGCGCTACTGGGTCGCGGAGGAGAAGCTGAAGCAGATGGTCACCGCGCCGTCGACGGCGCCGAGCATCGATCCCCAGTTCGCGCGCCAGCAGGCAGCGCGTGCGGCTCCCAATGACACCGCCGAGCAGGAACGCCTGTTCCAGAAATTCCTGGAGTGGAGCAAGACGCAATCCAAACGATAGGTGGCGCTCGGGCGGGACGAGCGGGAGAGGCCGACGGCAAGGAACGATGGGGGCCATTCATGCCGGACGAGAGGTTGCTGCCGACGTTACGAAGGTGCAGGGGCGACTACGCAAGTGCGGTCGTGCGCCGGTCCGGCATCGCCGCCGCGGCGGGCGCTGCACTGCTGACACTCGCGGCCGCATGCGATGCATCCGCGAACGGCATCAGGATCGCCCAGCGCAGCGAGCCGCGCATCGAGGTTGCCCCGACCATCCTCGCGCATGCCGCCTCACAAGCCTCCCTGCCGATCCGGATCGGCCCGCCGGGCTCCTTGCCGAACAACAGCTTCGTGCGCCTGCGCGGCCTGCCGAGCACGGTGTCACTGACGGAGGGCTATGCCATCGGTCCCGGCTCCTGGGCCGTGCCGCTGTTCAGCCTGCCGGCCCTGAAAGCCGTCATTCCGGCCGGCGTGTCGGGACGCTCCGAGCTGACCATCAGCCTCGTTGCCGTCGACGGCACGCTCCTGGCCGAGGCGAGGACGGCGCTGGTGGTGGGATCGGCCGCGATGATGGCGCCGGGAGAGGGGCAGCAGCCGCCGTCGGCCAACGTGCCTTCCCCACCCCAGCCGGTGCCCGCAACAAGACCGGAGCGCTACGCGGTGCCGCGCGCCCCAGAGCTGCCGCCCGACGAGAAGGCCAGGGTCGAGAAGCTGGTCGGCCAAGGCGACCGGTTCCTGAGCCAGGGCAACATCGCCATCGCGCGTCAATTCTACCAGCGTGCGGCCGACGCCGGGTACGCGCCCGGCGCTGTCAAGCTGGCCGCGACCTTCGATCCCGGCGAGCTCGACCGTCTGGAGGTGCAGGGCGTCGTGCCTGACCGCGCCGAGGCCCGCAAATGGTACGAGCGCGCCCGAGAGCTCGGCGCCCCGGAAGCCGAGGAGCGCCTTGCCCGCCTCGGCGGGAGCTGATCCGCCGTCAGCGCCCCTTCGGCCCGGCGCAGTCCTCGAGATGGCGCCCTGTCCAGCGGCCATAACGCCACGGCATCAGTGGGTGCCGCTCGCGGCTGATGTCGGGCACCGGATCGAACCCGTGCGTTCCCCACGGACGGCAGCGGCTGATGCGCGACACCGCCAGCCAGCTCCCGCGCCACGCCCCGTTGCGCTCGATCGCCTCCAGCGCATATTCCGAGCAGGTCGGCAGATGCCGGCATTCCCAGCCGATCAGGGGTTTGAGCGTCCAGCGATAGGCGTGGACGGGCGCCTTGGCGATTTCCTTGAATATGCGGGCGGCCGAAGGCGCCATCGCAGCGCCCGCTACGCCCCTGCCCCGAGCGAAGCCGTCTGCCTGGCTTCGGCCTTGGCGAGCGCCGCCTCCACCGCGTCGAATACCAGCAGCGTGGAAGCATGCCGCGCCTTGTAGTCCCTGACCGGCTCGAGCACGGCCAGATCCGCCCATCTGCCGGCGGGCGGGGGCCCATGCTCCTTGAGCATGCGCCGCATGATGCCGCCGATCTCGCGCAGCTCAAGGGCGCAACTGCCGACGATATTGCGGCCCATCACGGAAGCGGCGGCTTGCCCCAGCAAGCAGGCCTTCACGGTCTGGCCGAACGCCGTCACCCGATCGCCATCGAGCTTGAGATCCACCGTCACCGTCGACCCGCACAGCTTGGAATGCGCCGTTGCCGTACCGTCGGCATCCTCCAGCCGCTGGGCACGGGCGATATTGGCCGACAGCTCGAGGATACGAGTGTTGTAGATCTCGCTCAGTTGCGTCATAGCGATCGGCAAGCCCTCGTCACGGCCCTCATTCCTGGCCCGGCGGGACCGGGCGCCGGTCCGCCTCGCCTTGCTCCACCCGGCCGGCCATACTATATGCCCATACTAGCGTGGCGCAGGCGAAAGCCCAACCGTTAGATACGATGGGATATCGCGTCGGCAGCCGGAAAATTCAATGCGGCCGGGCCGCGCGGCGGCGCGGAGCGGAAATGGCCGGGAGGAGCCCGGTCTCCTTGCCACAATCAATCACGCGATCAGGACCCATGGACGACATCGTTGCAAGGAAGCCTCCGGCACCCGTCAAGCGCACGGCCCCGTTGAAACGGCCATCCCGAGCCGAAGCGGAGGCGGCCGTACGCACCCTCATCGCGTGGGCCGGCGACAACCCCGGCCGCGAAGGCCTGAGGGATACGCCA
Source organism: Hyphomicrobiaceae bacterium (assembly GCA_008933705.1). Taxonomy (GTDB): domain Bacteria; phylum Pseudomonadota; class Alphaproteobacteria; order Rhizobiales; family Hyphomicrobiaceae; genus AWTP1-13. The sequence goes on along the minus strand of WBUN01000043.1, from coordinate 25,178 downwards.
CGGCGCGTAACCGATGCGTTTCAGGAATACTTCTCCGGCTACGGCCAGGATCCGGCCGGCGTCCTTATGCGTCAGTTCGAGGAAGCGGGCGGCTATGACGACCTGGTGATGCTGCGCGATATCCGCGTCGAGAGCCATTGCGAGCATCACATGGCTCCCTTCCTGGGGGTGGCGCATGTCGCCTATCTGCCGAACGGGCGCATCGTCGGCATCTCCAAAATCGCGCGCGTGGTGGAGATCTTCGCCAAGCGGCTGCAGACCCAGGAGAGGATGACGGCGGAGATCGCCGAGGCCATTGAGGGTGCGCTGCGGCCGCGCGGCGTCGCGGTGCTGATCGAGGCCGAGCACCAGTGCATGTCCATGCGCGGCGTGCACCAGCCCGGCGTCAAGACGATCACGACCAGGTTCACCGGTGCGCTGGAGAGAGACGCCAGCTACCGCGACCGTTTCCTGCAGATGGTGCACGGCGCCCGGTGACCGTAGGGGCGGCCGATAGCTTTGCGGAGGGCCCGGCATGGCGGCCGATCCATCTTCACCGTTCGCGCCGCGCGGGACCGCGGACGACATCGAAAGCGGACTGCGCTTCCAGCCGAAGTTCGATGGCGACGGGCTCATCCCGGCCATCGTCACCGATGCGGCATCGGGCGAAGTGCTCATGTTCGCCTGGATGAATGCCGATGCTCTCGCCCGCACCATCGAGACCGGCATCGGCCATTTCTGGAGCCGCTCGCGCGGCAAGGCGTGGACAAAGGGCGAGGAGAGCGGCAACCTCCTGCGCGTTGCCGAGGTCAGGGTCGATTGCGACCAGGACGTGGTCTGGCTCAAGGTGACCGTCGAGGGCCGCGGCGTGGCCTGCCACACCGGCGCGCGCTCATGCTTCTATCGTTCCGTTCCGCTCGGGGCTGCGCCCACGCCCGAGTTGCCCCTGAAGCGCGCTTAATCGCCTTTTAGCCATGTCCTGCTGACGGTGCCGCCGGCAGGCTCGGCGCTGCTGCAAGTGGGACGCGCCTCAGCATGCCGTTAACCTCCCCGTAGCAACCACTTAATGCCTGCGACGCTAACCTTGACGAAACGCGGGAGGATGCGCGGCGACCTTGTTGCGGCCTCCAGGGCACAACGTGGGTCTGCACGGTCGGGGTCCAACAATGAACGACTGCAAGATCGGAGTGGCGCTGGGAGGCGGTTCGGCCAGGGGCTGGGCGCACATCGGCGTTCTGAAGACGCTGAACGAGGCCGGCATCTTCCCCGACATCATTGCAGGAACCTCCATCGGCGCCGTGGTCGGCGGCTGCTACGTGGCCGGCGAGCTCGACGCGCTGGAGGAGTTCGCCCTCGATCTGACGCGCCGCAAGGTGCTTGGCTATCTGGACTTCAACTTCACGGGGTCAGGCCTCATCAACGGGCAACGCCTCTGCAACGTGCTCGACAATCGTCTGCGCGACGTCACCATCGAGAGTCTCTCCAAGCGGTATGTCGCCGTGGCCACCGAGATCGGCACCGGCCACGAGATCTGGCTCACGCGCGGGCGCATGGTCGATGCGATGCGCGCCTCCTATGCGCTCCCGGGCATCTTCCGCCCCGTACCCATCGAAGGCCGCTGGCTGTTCGACGGCGCGCTCGTCAATCCGGTGCCGGTTTCCGTCTGCCGCGCGCTCGGCGCCCGCTACGTGATCGCGGTCAACGTCAATTCGGATTCATGCGGCCGCGGCACCGTCGTGCCCCACGTCGAGACGCTGCCTCCGCCCGAGCCGTCCGCGGAGCCGGGCGTGCTGGTGCGCAACGGCCGCGCCGTCAAGAAGCTGCTGCAGCGCCAGGTCTTCGGCCGCACCGACAACAGCCCCGGCATCTCCCGGGTGATGATGGAAGCCTTCAACATCGTGCAGGATCGCATCGCCCGCTCGCGCCTGGCCGGAGACCCGCCCGACACCATGATCCAGCCGCGGCTGCCGGCCTTCGGCCTGTTCGACTTCCACCGCGCCGAGGCGATGATCGCGTGCGGAGTCGCGGCCGCCCGGCGCGAGATCGACGACATCAAGGCCGAGATCGCAGCGCGCGAGCACACCGGCGCCATACTCGCGCACACGGCCTGACGCCGGCTCCCGACGCAGGCCGCAGCCGCCTTTGCTGTCTAGCTGTGCGCGATGTAGTCGCGCATGGCGGTGGCCTCCATCTCCACCTCCGCCACGTGGTGCTTGACGACGTCGCCGATCGAAATGATCCCGACCAGCGCATCATCGGTCACGACCGGCAGGTGACGGAAGCGCCGCGCCGTCATCATGGCCATCAGCTCATCCAGCGTGTCGGTCTCCTGGCAGGTGACGACCTGCCGGGTCATGCTCTCGGACACGGGCTTGCTCAGGCACTCCGCGCCGTGGTCGGCCAGCGCGCGGATGATGTCGCGCTCGGAGATGATGCCATCCACGCCGCCGCTCGTACCCACCACGACGATTGCGCCGATGCGCTTGGCGGCGAGCTTGCTGGCCACGTCCAGCAAAGTCGTGCTCGGGCTGGCAGTCGTGACCGCCCTCCCCTTCTGTCTCAATATTGCAGCAACATTCATGACGTCTGCTCCCATCCGCATCGAACGACGGACAGGTCGCGGGATCCGAGGAGACCAGGCCCTCTCCCCCCGCACCGCGACTGCCAGCAATTCCAATGCGGTCTTCGTGCGGTCTTTGCATGCGGTCTGGCGTACCGCCTGGATACCAAGTGTGTGCGACTTTAGTCGAAGGCGCAAGAGGCCTAGCGCGGGCCGGCCATGTCATCTCCGACGTCATGCTGAACAAATGATGCACGGTCAAAAAGGCCGAACGTCAGCAGCCCCATGTAGAAGCCTCCCAGGTGCGCCTCCCAGGCGATGCCCCCGGCATCGGTAAGGCCTGCCGCACCCCAGGCCAGCAGGCTGTTGATAACCGTCCAGCCCAGCACGGCCAGCAGCACGCGCCGGTCGCGCAGCGTCGCGGCCAGGCCCATCAAGGGGGCCGGCTGCGCCCCGCCGCCGAGATCGGGGGGGCTGCTCGCGCCTCCGGGACCGAACAGAAAGCGAAATGCGGCACCCATCAGACCCGATATCGCACCTGAAGCGCCGACGACCAAGGTCATCACCGGACCGTTGAAGGCCAGGAACGTGAGCGCCCCGGCGATGCCGGCGAGCAGAAAGAACGCGAAAAAGCGCGGCACATCCGTGCGCCGGGCGACGGGCGTGGCGAAGGCGAGCAGCCATGCCGAATTGATGGCGAGGTGGGTCAGGTCCCCGTGAACGAAGAGGTGCGTCACGAGCGACGTGGCGGTCGCAAGCTGACCTCCAGGCAGCTCGGCGGCAGACCCGCCGAACCGCGCCGGGATGAACGCCAGCGCGGCGGTCAGCCATGTGCTCTGCTCATCGGGCAGCCCCGCACGCAGCACGTGCACGACAAGGAACGCCGCCAGCAGCCAGACGACCACGCCCGGGACATTGAAGATCGGTTCGCGATGGCTCAATGGGGCTGGCGTTCCCGGCGCGTGAGGGCTCTGACTGCGCCCGCTTACACGCCCCTCTTCGAGCTGACAACCCTAACGCGCGGTGAACCTCGCCGTCTGCCGCATCCAGACCGGGGGGGACCCGGGCGTGGCACGAATGGTGCTCCCGACAAGCTGCACGTGCCGGTTTCCTGAAACGATGTGCCGTTTTGATACGATATGACCCGGAAAGCCGGCGCGGGAGAGACAACAGAGCTCGCAGCGACATGAAGCACAGATCCCTCCAGACCCTCTACAAGTACTGGAACGGCGTGCGGGCCGGCCGCATCGCCCCGCGGCGGCTCGAGATCGAGCCGGCGAGGATCGCCGGCATCCTGGCCGAGACCTTCATGCTCGAGCGCGTCACGGCGACGGAGTTCCACTTCCGCCTCGCCGGCAGCCGCCTGTGCGAGCTGTTCGGTTTGGAGCTGCGCGGCACGAATTTTCTCGACGGATGGAGTGCTGCCGACCGAGCCGTTCTCGAGCGCCAGCTCGCAACCGTCTGCGAGCAGGGTGCGGTCGCCACTCTCACCGTCGAGGCCGGCGCGGACGTGCGCAGCCGCATCGAGATCGAGGTCATCCTTCTGCCGCTCGTTCACGCCGGCACCAAGGTCGAGCGCATCATCGGCGCCATGAGCACCAGCTCCCCTGCGCCCTGGCTCGCCGGCGATTACCTGCGCGATCGCCGTCTCATTTCCCACGAGCTGATCTGGCCCGACGGCAGGCCGCACGCCGTCATCGAGCGTGCAGGCGGCCAGGCGCCGTTCGCGCCTGCCCTTTCCGGCGTGCGCATCGTCAAGAGCGACAGACGCCAGTTCCGCGTGCTCGACGGCGGCCGCACGGAGGCCAAGCACTCCAAGTCTTAATGGTACGGACCATCGGGCGGTAAATGCGGCCCGCGCGAACGCCAATTCGACGTGCCCATCTCCTTCGTGCGGCGCAGCGGATGCGCCCAAACAGGCCACCTATTTAAGCTTCATTAAGCCGCGACTTGCATACTTGCCCATGACAGGCCGTTAACCGGACCCGTGCTCACTATCGCCCATCTTCACGCGGGTCCTTAGTGCGGCAATGCCGCTCAAGATCATTTTTGCAGGAACATATGTCTCCTCACCAGATGTCCTTTGCTCGCCGAGCCCAAGGCGTGCTTTCGCGCATCGCCCCAGACCGCCGGCGCCACAAACGTTTGTCCATCACCCTGTTCGGCCGCTTCATGCGTGAGAACAAGCAGGAGCATCCCTGCAGGCTCGTCGACATCTCGGTCGGAGGCGCAGCCATCATGTCCTCGGCGCCGGCCGAGATCGGCGAACGGGTCGTGGCCTATTTCGACCACGTGGGCGGCATTGAAGGCATCGTCGTCCGCCTGTTCGACGGCGGCTTCGCTTTCAGGATCAATGCCACCCAGCACAAGCGCGAGAAGCTCGCAGCGCAGCTCACCTGGCTCGCCAACCGGGCCGAGATGAACGAGGCGGACGGCCGCCGGCACGAGCGCATCGCCCCGGCCAACGGCCTATCCTCCCTGCAGCTTGCAGAGGGCATCGTGCTCAGTTGCCGCATCATCGACGTCTCCATCTCCGGTGCATCCGTTGCCACGCTGGCCAGACCCGACATCGGCTCGGAGGTGGTTCTCGGCAAGCTTCGCGCCCGGGTTGTGCGTCATCACGCCGAAGGCTTCGGCGTACGCTTCATCGACATTCAGAACCCTGCCGCGCTGCGGCGCTACTTCGACCGCGGCGAGACCGTGGCCGCTGGCGCGAAGGCCTGACCCGAGGCGCGGCGACGGAGGCGGGAACATCAATCCGATGCGGTGGTTAAATAGCGGTAGGCGCCATGACTGCAATTCGAGGAAAGCGCTGGCAAAAGTTGCTTCGAAATGCGGGCCGTCCGCTCAGCAAAATTCAGCAGATGTTCGTTACTGTGATTGGTGTTTGAGGCGAGCATGAAACCGGTAAGCGTAATCGTTGCGGGCGGACTATTGGGGCTGCTGATGGCCCCGATGCAGGCGGCTGCCGATCCGATGAGCCTGCCGCGCGACCAGGATCGCGGTGCGCCCTACATGCGCGTATTCGGCGTGACCCAGCCGCCCTACGGCTTCGTGCAGTTCTGCGAGCGCATGCCGGAGCACTGCAGGCCGGGCGCGCCGGAGGAGCAGCGCTTCTCGGCGAGCCCTGCGCGGCTGGCCGAGCTCGATGCCGTCAACCGCGCGGTCAATCACCAGATCGAGCCCGCCACCGATCTCGAGATCTACGGCCAGACCGAGTATTGGACGATCCCCGTCACGCGCGGAGACTGCGAGGACTACGCGCTGCTCAAGCGCAGGCGCCTCATTGCCCGCGGCTGGCCCGAGAGCTCCCTGCTGATGACGGTCGTGCGCGACGAGAAGGGCGAAGGGCATGCCCTCCTCACCGCCCGCACGGCGCAGGGCGACTTCATCCTCGACAACAAGGTCGACGAGGTGAAGGTGTGGCACCGCACGGGCTACGAGTTCGTGATGCGCCAGTCCTACCTCAACCCGCGCATCTGGATGTCGCTCGACCCCCGAGAGGCCAATTCGAACCTGCCTCTTGCGGGCGTCCGCCGGCCTCGCCAATAGGCGAAGGCTTCTATCCTTGCGGCTTGAACGCGCGCGCGTATAGCGGCCAGCGCTTTGCGTATGCGACAGCGCCTGCGCGCAACCGCGCGCGATCGTGCTCGCTCACCTGCCGCACGATCTTGCCGGGCGAGCCCATCACCACCGAGCCCGACGGGATCTCCTTGCCCTCGGGGATCAGCGCGTGCGCGCCGATCAGGCAGTCGTCGCCGATCCTCGCGCCGTTGAGCACGATGGCGCCGATGCCGATGAGGCACCCTTCCCCGATGGTGCAGCCGTGCAGCATCACCATGTGGCCGATCGTGCAGTCGGGTCCGATGGTCATCGGGAAGCCCGGGTCTGTATGCAGCACGCTGCCGTCCTGGATGTTGGAGCGCGCACCGATGACGATCGGCTCGTTGTCGCCGCGCAGCACGCAGTTGAACCAGACGCTGGAGTCCTCGCCGAGCACCACCTTGCCGAGCACGGTGGCATTCTCAGCCACCCAATAGCGACCGTTCGCCGGCACCTCGACGCGGTTGCCGTCGAGCTCGTAAAGCGCCATGAGGCCATCGTCTCCGGGAATCACGCCTCTTCGAGATCGAGCTCGAGGATGGCCATCTGGAACTGGTAGCACAGCTCGCCCTCGTCCTCCTCGCGGGTGAGGGTGCCGATGAACTCCTCGCCGACGTAGACTTCGGCCGAGTCCTTGATCTTCGGCCGCGCACGCACCGACAGCGTCTTCGTGCCGAAGACCTTGCGCATGTAGTTCTGCACGCGAATGAGCTCTTGCGGGGTCACGACGGCCGTCCTTTCGAAGCGTGTTTTCTCAAATCGGCAGGGCGAGCCCGGCCCTATTGGCCGCAGCCGCAATCGTCCGGCATCAGCCGCTGATCCATGGCGCGCGCAGGCTCGGGGCAGCCGGCCGGACCCACGACCTTCGCCGGCACGCCCGCAACCGTCGTCTCGGGCGGCACGTCCTTGAGCACGACGCTGCCCGATGCCACGCGCGAGCAATTGCCGATGTGGATGTTGCCGAGCACCTTGGCGCCGGCGCCGATCATCACGTTGGCGCCGATCTTGGGGTGGCGATCGCCGGTCTCCTTGCCGGTGCCGCCGAGCGTCACGCCCTGCAGCAGCGAGCAGTTGTCGCCGACGGTGGCGGTCTCGCCGATGACGATGCCCGTGCCGTGGTCGAGCATGATGCCCTTGCCGATCCTGGCGGCCGGATTGATGTCGACGGCGAAGATGCGCGAGCTCTGGCTCTGCAGGTAGAGCGCAAAGTCACGCCGCCCGTTCTTCAGCAGCTCGTGGGCGAAGCGGTGCGTGACGAGGGCGTGAAAGCCCTTGAAGTAGAGCAGCGGCTCGATGTAGCGGCTGCAGGCCGGATCGCGATCGTAGACGGCGGCGAGGTCGGCGCGGAAAATCCCGCCGAGCTCGGGATGGTCGGCGAGCACGTGCTGGAACGTCTGCCCGATCAGGCCGGCATCGACGTCGGAATGATTGAGGCGCTGCGCCAGGCGGTGGCAAACGGCGTCCTCGAGCCGGTCCTGGCTCAGGATGGTGGCGAAGATGAAGCCGCCGAGCGCCGGCTCGCTGCGCGCCACCTCTTCCGCTTCCATGCGCACGGCAGCCCAGATGGGGTCGACCGATGCCATGCTGGCCCGCTGGGCCGACTGCGATTTCGGAGCCATGAATTTCTCCTCGGGCCTGCGGCCGCATGCGAGGTTCCTCTGCAAGCAGGTAATGAGCTGAACAGCTCAAGTCAATGCACGAGGCGCCGACGATGCCGGCTGCGTTGACGGCAGCATCCCGGTAGACGTTTACCAAAGCGCGCGGCCATGGATGGCGGGCCGTCTCCGCGACCGGTACGTAGTGCGATCTGCTGGAACGGAGGCCATGACCGATGCGCAGCAAGCGGCGATCGATCGGCCGAGCAGGACAAGTCGCGCTCGCCGCCCTCATCCTGCTGACGAGTTGGCCGGCGCTCCTCCACTGCGAGCCGATGCCGCCGCGCCCGCGCACCTTTGCCAACGGCTTCCCGCAGGACCCGCAGTTCTTCCCCATCGGTGTGTGGTTGCAGAGCCCTCGCAACGCGGCGGCCTACCGTGCCATGGGCATCAACACCTACATCGGGCTGTGGAAGGCGCCGACAGCCCAGGATCTGGCCCAGCTCGCGGAGCACGGCCTCCACCTCATTGTCGAGCAGTCGCCGCAGGCGCTCGGGCTGGCCAACGGCAGCATCATTCGCGGCTGGCTGCACGTGGACGAGCCCGACAACGCGCAGCCGGACGGTCGCGGCGGCTATGGCGACTGCATCATGCCGGCGGCAGTCGTGCGCCGCTACGAGGAGCTGAAGGCGGCCGACTCCACCCGGCCCGTGTTCCTGAACTTCGGGCAGGCGGTAGCCAACCCCGAGTGGTTCGGCCGCGGCTGGAAGTGCAGCCAGATCGCGCCGCAGGCCTACTACACCGCGAGCAGTCCCGGCGCCGACATCGTCTCCTTCGACATCTATCCCGCCGCCGAGGAGCGGCAGCGCCACGTGATGGGCAAGCTCGAGCTGGTCGGCAAGGGCGTCGCCAATCTGCGCCGCTGGGCAAAGCCCGATCAGCCGGTCTGGAACGCGATCGAGACGACGCACATCAACAACCCGTCGCGGCGCCCCTTGCCCCCGGAGGTCCGCAGCGAGGTGTGGATGTCGTTGATCCACGGCTCAACGGGCATCTTCTATTTCGTGCACGAGTGGAAGCCGAGCTTTCGCGAGGATGGCGTCTTGCGCTATCCGGACACGGTTGCCGAGATCACGCGCATCAATGCGCAGATCCAGTCGCTTGCACCGGTGCTGAACAGCCCGACGCTTGCCGATCGCGTGCGCGTCGCGGCGCCCGTCTCCATCGCCACCATGGTGAAGCGCCACGGCGACACCACCTACGTCTTTGCCGTCAACATGGAGAAGAAGCCGGCCAAGGCCCGACTGACCCTCGTCGACATCACGGGCAGCCACGCCGTCGTCCTGGGCGAGGACCGCTTCCTCAAGCTCGACGGCCCGACCTTCGAGGACGACTTCGGGGCGTACGGCGTGCGCCTGTACAAAATCACCGGACAAGGGTAGTGCGGCGCGGTTCTGCCGCGCCGGGTCGTTTCGCTCCAGGACCGACAGGCGGCTACTTCTTGGCCTCGCCCTCGATCTGCGCCACCGCCTTGCCCAGCATGTCGTGCAGAACCCTGCGCAGCTCCGCATCCGGCACCGCTATGCCCTTGTCATCGAAGTCCTTGCGGATCTTGCGGAAGACGTCCTCGTCGCCTTTTTCGGCCAGGTCGGCCTTGCGCACGGCTTTCACGTAGTCTTCCTGGGCCGCACCGGTCAGGCCGAGCTTACCCGCGGCCCACTCACCCACCATCTTGTTGCGGCGCGCCTCGGCCTTGAACTTAAGCTCTTGATCCAGCGCGAATTTCTTCTCGTAAGACCTCTCGCGGTCATCGAACGTGGTCATCAACCGTCTCCATTGGGCATCGCCTGTTCGTGGGACGTTCCGCCATGCCGGGGGCGTGCCGGACTTGGCCCTGCGAGCCGACCAGAGCCATAGCCCGAGGGGCATGCACAAATCAACACGCCGCCACGCGCCGGATGCATCGGTTGTAGCTGCCCATTGGGCCTTTAGATTGTTTCCATCCCGGCCGCCTTCGGCTAGTGTCCGGCCGATGGTTCCCTGAAGCGGGGGCCGGACCCCGCTACAAAGGTGCAGTGCACAACGCGCTGTGTTTTCGAGGGCGGCCGTGAGTCCGGATCATCGAACCAGTCCAACGAAACTCGATGCGAGGACATGACGAATGAACAGGCGGCGGCGCGTCTACGAGGGCAAGGCCAAGGTGCTCTACGAGGGCCCCGAGCCGGGCACCCTCATTCAGCACTTCAAGGACGATGCGACGGCCTTCAACAACAAGAAGCACGCGCTCATCGAGGGCAAGGGCGTGCTCAACAACCGCATCTCGGAGTTCATCTTCCAGAAGCTCAACGAGATCGGCGTGCCGACCCATTTCGTGAAGCGCATCAATATGCGCGAGCAGCTCATCCGCGAGGTCGAGATCATCCCGCTCGAGGTGGTCGTGCGCAATGTCGCCGCCGGCTCGCTGGCGACCCGCCTTGGACTCGAGGAAGGCAAGCCCCTGCCGCGCTCCATCATCGAGTTCTACTACAAGGCCGATGCCCTCAACGATCCGATGGTCACCGAGGAGCACATCACCGCGTTCGGCTGGGCCACGCCGCAGGAGATCGACGAGGTCATGGCGCTGGCGCTGCGCATCAACGATTTCCTCGTCGGACTGTTCCTCGGCATCGGCATCCGCCTCATCGACTTCAAGGTCGAGTTCGGACGGCTGTGGGACAACGAGCAGGTGCGGATCGTGCTGGCCGACGAGATCAGCCCCGACTGCTGCCGGCTGTGGGATGTAGCCACCTCCGACAAGCTGGACAAGGATCGCTTCCGTCGCGATCTCGGCGGCGTGCTCGAGGCCTACCAGGAGGTCGCCCGCCGCCTCGGCGTGCTCACCGAGAACCCGCGCCCGAAGGGCTCCGGCCCGGTGCTGGTCAGCTCCAAGCCGAATTGACGAAGCGGACAGGGAGCAGCGAACGGCGAATTGCGGGGCAGAGGTTTCGCATGTCACGCGCAACCGTTGGCCATCTGGCATTCGCCACCCGCTGTTGAGGACATGAAAGCGCGCATCAAGATCACGCTCAAGAACGGCGTTCTCGATCCCCAGGGCAAGGCCATCCAGCACGCCCTGGCGAGCCTCGGCTTCACCGGCGTCGACGACGTCCGCCAGGGCAAATACATCGAGGTCGATCTCGCGGAGGTCGACGAAGGCAGGGCCCGCGAGCAGGTGGAGCGCATCTGCAAGGATCTGCTCGCCAACACCGTCATCGAGAACTACGCCTACGAGCTGGTACGTTGATGGGGATCGGCGCGCGCAGCGGATACGGCCAAGCGTTCTTCCCGCGCCGGTCGTCTGCCGCTGCCGGCGTCGCGATCCTGGCCGCGGCAGCGGCTGCCTCCGCCATCGGCCAGTCGCCCGGCGCATCGCAGACCTTCACCAGCGCCGAGTTCGGCTACACGGTCACCCTGCCCGCCGGCTGCCGCCATGACGAGGGCCCGGGCACCATCGACGTCGTCTGCGCGACGGACCTCGATCCCGGGCGCAGCGCGGAGGCGAGCGCCACCTCCGCGCTCGTCCTCGAGGCGGCAGTGGAGCGCGTCGCCGCCGACGAGGGCAAGTCCGCCGCCGCCCTGGCTGAAGGCTATGGCGAAGCCGATTTCCGCCGCGAGCTGCCGGAGGCCATCTGCGGCGTGGCCGATGCGGCCCGCGTCAAGATCGACAGGCTCGAGCAGGTTTTCGAGGGGCCGCGAGTCGTATACACCGCCACTGTCGCCTGTCCGGAAATCAGGTTCCTGGGCGTGGGCGAGCGGCGCGCCCGCGTGCGCTATGTGATTGCGCCCGGCCTGCGCTACCGGCTATTTGCACGTGCACCCAAGGAAGATTTCGAGCAGCGCACCGATGTCGTCGGTGCCTTCTTCTCGAGCTTCCGGGTGACCTCGCCAGAGGGGAAGAGCCAATGAACGCCTGCGTCATCGTCTTTCCCGGCTCCAACTGCGACCGCGACGTCAAGGTCGCGCTGGAGGCGGTCTCCGGTCGGCCCGTACGCATGGTCTGGCATGGCGATGCGACCGTGCCGGCCTGCGACCTCATCGTGCTCCCCGGCGGCTTCGCCTACGGCGACTACCTGCGCTGCGGCGCCATGGCCGCGCACTCGCCGATCATGCGCGACGTGGTGGCCAAGGCGAAGGCCGGCACGCCCGTGCTCGGCATCTGCAACGGCTTCCAGGTGCTGACCGAGGCGGGACTGCTGCCCGGCGTGCTGATGCGCAACGCCTCGCTCAAGTTCGTGTGCAAGGACGTGCATCTCAAGGTCGAGCAGACGGACACACCCTTCACACACTGCTACGCCAAGGGCGAGGTGGTGCGCATCCCGGTCGCGCACGGCGACGGCAACTACTTCGCCGACGCCGCCGCCCTCGATCGTCTCGAGGGCAACGGGCAGGTCGTGTTCCGCTACGTCGACGAGGCCGGCAACGCCACGCCCGAGGCCAACCCCAACGGCGCCCAGCGCAACATCGCCGGCATCTGCGACGAGCGCCGCCGCGTGCTCGGCATGATGCCGCATCCCGAGCGCCTGTTCGAGCCCATGCTGGGCGGCGTCGACGGGCGCCGGCTGTTCGAGAGCCTGGTGGAACGCCTCGCAGCTTAGGCCGCCCAAGCGGCGCGCCTCGTGCCGCATCGCGTGCTGCCCTATTGGCGCCGCTGTCGCCGCCCAACTCAGGTGCCATGCAGAGAGCTGCCCCCAGGACCGAGGCGCGCAAAGCGGCCATCCCGTTCATCTTCGCCGTCGTGCTGATCGACGTGATCGCGCTCGGCATCATGATTCCGGTGCTGCCCAAGCTGGTCGAGAGCATGCTCGGGGGCGACACGCCGCGGGCGGCCGAGATCTACGGCCTGTTCGGCACGGCCTGGGCGCTGATGCAGTTCGGATGCTCGCCGATCCTCGGTGCGCTGTCCGACCGCTACGGCCGCCGCCCCGTGCTGCTGATCTCGATGGCGGGCCATGGGCTCGACTACATCCTCATGGCGCTGGCGCCGAACCTCCTTTGGCTCTTCATCGGCCGCGTCATCTCCGGCATCACGTCGGCGAGCTTCTCCACCGCCTTCGCCTATCTCGCCGACGTGACGGAGGCGGAGAAGCGCGCGCAGGCCTTCGGTCTCGTCGGCGCGGCGTTCGGCATCGGCTTCGTGGTCGGCCCCGCCCTCGGCGGCATCCTCGGCGTGTACGACCCGCGCCTGCCCTTCTGGGTCGCCGCCGGCTTCTCGCTGGCCAACGCCGTCTACGGCTATTTCTTCGTGCCGGAGTCGCTTGCCCCCGACCGGCGCATGGCCTTCAGCTGGAAGCGGGCCAATCCGGTCGGCTCGCTGCGCCTGCTCGGCCGCCGTCCCGAGCTCCTGGGTCTCGCCGGCGTCGCCTTCCTCTACCACCTCGCCCACAACGTGCTGCCCTCGGTGGCGGTGCTCTACACCAGCTACCGCTACGGCTGGGACACGCAGACCCTGGGCCTGACGATGGCCGCCGTCGGCCTCGCGTCCGGCACGGTGCAGGGCGGCCTCATCCGGCCGGCCATGCACTGGATGGGCGAGCGGCGCACACTGCTGGCCGGCATGCTGTGCGGCGCCGTCGGCTTTGCCATGTACGGTGCCGCCGCCACGGGCTTCTGGTTCTGCACCGCCATTCCGGTGATGGCGCTGTGGGGGCTCGGAGGCGCCGCCGTGCAGGGCATGATGAGCCGCCTGGTCAGCCACTCCGAGCAGGGCCAGCTTCAGGGGGCCAACTCGAGCATCATGGCATTCGCGGGCCTGCTGGGCCCGGGCCTCTTCACGCTGGCCTTCGCGCGCTCAATCGCGCCGGGCCCCGGCTGGCAGATGCCGGGTGCGCCGTTCTTCCTCGCTTCGGCCATGCTCATCGCCGCTGTGGCGCTGGCCTGGCATGTCACGCGGGCCATGCGCGCCGACGCTCCGACCTCGTCGTGAAGCTGGCGGGGGTCGGCCCCATGGATGGCGCCTTTCCACGTGGTCAGCGTCCACTGTGGCGGTACGGCCTCGGGCGCACCATCGCTGCGACGTGACCTGGGCCACCGCCGTCGTGCCGGAGGCGCGTCTTCGACGCGTGCCGGAGGCGCGTCTTCGACGCGTGCCGGAGGCGCGTCTCCGACACGTGCCGGAGGCGCGTCTTCGAGCGGCCCATCCTACCTGACGTCATTCCCGCGCAGGCGGGAACCCAGATCACGTCTCAACGCAGGTGTGCGTGCCGCTGGAATGTCGCGCGCGGCGGCGAGGGTGATCTGCGGCGAATGTTGCCCGTGCGGCCCGGTGACCTGGGCCCCCGCCTTCGCGGGGGTGACGCTGGTGGGCGGGGCGCCCGGGTTGCCCCATCTGACGTCATGCCCGCGTCGCACACCTCGCTCCGCCCTGAGCTTGTCGAAGGGCGGCCGCACCGGCCGTGGTTCGACAGGCTCACCACGGAGGAGCGTTCGAGCAGGAAGGGGAACCTCATCTGACGTCATGCCCGCGCAGGCGGGAACCCAGATCACGTCTCAACGCAGGTGTGCGCGCCGCTGGAATGCCGCGCGCGGCTGCGGGGGTGATCTGCGGGGAACGTGGCCCGCGCGGCCCGGTGACCTGGGCCCCCGCCTTCGCGGGGGTGACGGGTGTGCGTGGGGTACGCGCGAGTGCCTCGCCATCGCAGTGAAATGCGAACCGATCAGCCAACACTGACGTCATGCCCGCGTCGCACACCCTACTCCGCCCTGAGCCCGTCGAAGGGCGGCCACGCAGGCCGTGGTTCGACAGGCTCACCACGGAGGACCGGTCCAACCGAAAAGCGCAGGTGGCCGCGCCCTTCCACGGAAGTTATCCACAGGCGCCTGCAATTGTTGTTCTCTGTTTGTACTCTTTATGTTATCTATACGTGCGTGCCGTCGCCGAGCTGAATGCGCACTTCCCGCGGCGCCTCCAGCGGCTCGGTCGGCGGCACTTCGCCCCTCGACCGCCCCGGCCGCCCTCGCCGGGGCGGTCTATTCCTACGCACAAGCGTCGAAGATCGACGAGATTTCCTTCCCCCGTAAGGAGCAGCGTCGGCGCAGGGCAGCCTCACCCCTTCACCGCCACCAGGACCACCGCCGGATAGTCGAACCGCATCGTGTCACCATGGCGCCGGGCGTTGACGCCCATGCGGTCGCCCTCCACTGCCTCATCGAGCATGGCCCTGAGGCCCGCGCGATCATCGCCGGCCGGAAACGATAGGGCGACCAGGGCCTCGCGCTCTGCCGGCACCTGGTAGAAGCGGGCCGCGGGCTCGCCAAGCCCCGCCTCACGGAACAGGGCGCGCAAGGCCGAGAGAGGACGGAATTCTACGGTAGAGGGATCGCGATACCGCTCCATGCGGTTGAACGCGGCGGCCTTGCCGGCGTCGTCGGAAGCAACGGCGTCGCACAGGACGATGCGGCCGCCCACGGCGCACACGCGCACCATCTCGGCGAAGGCCTTGGCCGGCTCCCGCAGATGATGGAAGGCGAACCGGCAGGAGACGATGTCGAACGCGCCCTGCGCGAACGGCAGGTCATAAACGTCGCCCAGGTGCCAGTCGACATTGCCGGCGGCCGCTCGCGCAGCGCGCTTGCGCGCCTGATCGAGCATGGCCTGGGTGGCGTCGAGCCCGACGGCACGGCGCACGCGCCGCGCGAAGGCAACCACCACGGAGCCCGGACCGCAGGCGACGTCGAGGGAAAGGTCGGTCGGCAGCGGGGCGGCGGCCGCAACCAGCAGATCGAGCGCGGCTTCGTTGTGGAGCGCGGGCGCGGCGGCAAAGAGCTCCGCCTGCCGGCTGAACTGGTCGGCGATCGCGGCCTGGTGAGCGCAGTCGGCAGCGCGGCTGCCGCTGGAATTGGCAGTCATCGGATCATTCTCCGGGAGGTGTTGTGCCGACACCCTTCACCCGGAAAGGTGCAGCACGTGACGAACAGGGTGGCGCCCCTGATGGGGCTGGTACGCAGGCATGGCTTGCGAAGGCCGGCACCCCTCAGCTTGCGCTGGCGCCCGCTGATCGCTGGATGGTCGGGACAAGCCCGACCATGACACCGACAAGAGCGACGCGCCTCGACGTCGGCGGCCGTGACCCTCGGAACAAGTCCGAGGGCAGGGCAAGGACGGCCATGACGAGGATCGGGTCGCTCCAAACCTGATCACGCGCTCTGCTGCGCGTGCAGCCGGCCGCGCTTGGCGAACAGCTTGTTGAGCGCGCCGACGTAAGCCTTGGCGGAGGCGACCATGGTGTCGGGGTCGGCCGCGCGCGCGGTCACGCTCTTGCCCTCCACCTCGTCCTCGAGCCGCACCGACACCTCCGCCTGCGCGTCCGTGCCCTCCGTCACCGCGTGCACCTGGTAGAGCGCGAGCTTGGCCTGGTGCGGCACCAGCTTGACGATGGCGTTGAAGGTCGCGTCCACCGGGCCGTTGCCGGTCGACTGCACGGTCTGGTGGGCCCCGTCGATGTCGAGCGTCAGGGTGGCCGACTGCGGACCCATGGTGCCGGCGATCACGGTCAGCGCCACCACCTTCATGCGGTCCTGCTGTGTGGCGATCTCCTCGTCCACCAGCGCCTCCAGGTCCTCGTCGTAGACGTGCTTCTTGCGGTCGGCCAGCGCCTTGAAGCGGTTGAAGGCGTCCTCGAAGGCGTTCTCGCCGAGCTCATAGCCCAGCTCCTTCAGCTTGGTGCGGAAGGCGTTGCGGCCCGAGTGCTTGCCCATCACCAGGGACGTCTTGGATACGCCGACGCTCTCTGGCGTCATGATCTCGTAGGTCTGCGTGTGCTTCAGCATGCCGTCCTGGTGGATGCCGCTCTCGTGCGCGAACGCGTTCCGGCCGACGATGGCCTTGTTGTACTGCACGGGGAAGGAGGTCGCCGCGGCCACCAGCTTGGAAGCGCGGTTCAGCATCCTGGCCTCGACGCCCACCTGGTAGGGCAGCACGTCGTGGCGCGTCTTGATGGCCATCACGACCTCTTCCAGCGCGGCGTTGCCCGCCCGCTCGCCGATGCCGTTGATGGTGCACTCCACCTGGCGCGCGCCGGCGCGCACGCCGGCCAGCGAGTTCGCCACCGCCATGCCGAGATCGTTGTGGCAGTGCACGGAGAAGATCACCTTGTCCGCACCCGGCACGCGCTCGCGCACGGTGCGGAACATCTCGAAGTACTCCTCGGGCGTGGCATAGCCCACCGTGTCGGGCAGGTTGATGGTGCCGGCGCCGGCCCTGATGGCGGTCTCCACGCAGCGGCACAGATAGTCGATCTCGGTGCGGGTGGCGTCCTCCGCCGACCATTCGACATCGGCCACCCAGTTGCGGGCGCGCGTGACCTGGAAGTGCACCAGCTCCAGCACCTCGTCCGCCGATTTCTGCAGCTTGTACTTGCGGTGCACGGGCGAGGTGGAGATGAACGTGTGAATGCGCGGGCGCCTGGCCCCCTTCACGGCCTCGCCCGCCCGGTCGATGTCCTTCTCGCCGGCGCGTGACAGCCCGCACACCACCGCCTTCTTCACCCGCCCGGCGATCTCGGACACGGCCTGGAAATCGCCGTCGGAGGCGATCGGGAAGCCGGCCTCGATGATGTCGACGCCCATGTCGTCGAGGAAGTCTGCGACCTCCAGCTTCTCCTCGAAGGTCATGGTGGCGCCGGGGCACTGCTCGCCGTCGCGCAGAGTTGTATCGAATATGTAGACGCGGTCGGCGTCGGAGGCAGCCTTCTCAGGCTGCCCGGCGGCATTGGGGGCTTGGGCTACGGGGCTCGACATGGGCGTAATCCTTGGGTCAGCGGCCGGGCGCATGATGCCGGCATCAATCCTGCGATTTGGTTGCAATCTGCATCCCCTGCGCGACCGTCCCGGAGCAAGCCAGGGACGCGAGGCTCAGGGGCCCATAAGGAGCAGGGTAAGCAGGCCGAGCGCTGCCGCGGCGGGAGAAATCCCGGCCGGATCCCTGGCAGCAATGGAGCTTCGCGCGCTCACAGCTCTTCTCGGTGCTTCTCTCGGTACTTCCGGGCGGGCTGACCCCGCCGACAGTCGCCGGTACTTAAGCCAAAAGAAGGCGCCCCTGGCAAGCCAAATCGCCCGCTTTCCAATGCGAGCGGCCTCATCAGGGCGCCGAGCACGCGCGGACCTGCTCATGAGGCGTGCGACCATGATGCGTGAAACCAATACCGCTCCCCACCTGCGACACTGCCCCGGGGAGGCAATGCCACAACCAGGATCTGCGTGCCGCAGGGCGGTCCCCTTCGCGGCGCGTCAGCGAACAGGCGGCGGCATCGGCGGCTCGGGCTGCGGGTTGAGCCCGCGAATCTCGCCGGGCTTGAGCCTCTTCCGCTTTCTGGTGGCACTTGGCGGCTCAGGCTGCGGGTTGAGACCCACGCCCTCGCGTTGCGTGAGCGGTGTGGACTTCTTCACCTGCCCGGTTTCAGCGCCGCAGGTGCCGACAGCGAACACGAGTGCCAGCGCCGCCAGCGGAACTATGGCGCACCCGCGCCACGTCGCGGTCATTGCACGTCTTGCTGCCATGACACGCCTCCAGTCGTCTTGCGGAAACACGGATCATTGGCGCAACTGGCAAACTTGGCGCCGGCTCGTCTGAACCGGGGCTGAATAAGGAGCTGTTCTGCCTACAATATTCCGTGATCAACGGATCGGGCCGGCCGACCGGTCACACCTCGATACGGCCCTCGGCCACCCGCACCGCGTGTCCGCCGATGCGCACCGCGTGCAGCTTGCCGCCCCCCACCTCCAGCGACAGCGCAATATGGCTCGGCCGGCCCATCTCGTAGCCCTGCTCGATCATGCGCTTGTGCCCGCCGTCGGGGAGCGCATCGAAGCGGTGCACCACGCCGGCAAAGGCCACCGCCGCGGAGCCCGTCGCCGGATCCTCGATGATCCCCATGTCTGGCGCGAACATGCGCGCATGAAACGACGACGTCGTGTGCACGGTCCGCCGGCAATAGAGGAAGGCGCCGGTCAAGCCCTGCCCTTTCAGCGCGCCATCCCAGTGCTGCGCCACCACCCGGGCCTTGGCGATCGCATCGAGCGAGGCGACCGGAACGAACGTGAAGCCGACGCCGGCGGCAAAGCGCGTCGGGCGATGGTTCTCAAAGCCGATCTCGGCGGGCAGCAGACCGAGCGCCACGCCGATCCGCTCCGCGGGCGGCAGCGCGCCGGCAATCTCCTCGGGCAGCTTCGCCGCATCGAACTCCGCAAACGGCGCGGCGCCGGCCCGCATGCGCACGCCGACGCGCACGGCGCCGATCCCTTCCTCCAGCACAACGATCGCATCACCGCCGTTGACGACTGCCGGCCACCTCAGCTCGGCCAGCAACGCCGCACAGCCCACCGTCGGGTGGCCGGCGAACGGCAATTCGGCTGCGGGCGTGAAGATGCGCACGCGCGCGGTGTGCGCCGGGTTCTCCGCCTTCAGCACGAAGATCGTCTCGGACAGATTGAACTCGCGCGCGATGGCCTGCATGTGCGCGCCGTCCAGACCGTCGGCATCCAGCACCACGGCCAGCGGATTGCCGCTCAAGCGCCTGTCGGTGAACACGTCGAGGACGTAGTAATCGAGGTGCATGCGTCGGGCTCTGTCCCTGGTGCAGCCACGCGTGTTGCGGGCGCGCACTGTGCCGGATTCCGGATGCCGTTCCAAGCGCATCACGCGCCGCGCGCCATTAAGGCCGCGCAATCCCGCGCCAGGGAGCCGCGACGGTCCCGCGCCACGCCCCGTCGCCCGCCGCCGCATGCCGGCCAAGACCGCTGCCCGAAGCTGACTCAACTTTCTTTCGGAATATTGCAGCCGGATCAATTCTCTAGCTCGACACGAAATCGCCCCGCTGTCGCCACCATCACCACCGTTCATTCGCCCCGCGCGGCGCATTCGCCGGAACGATGTCCGGCAAAGCGCGTGGACCTGCTCCAGCCGGAGGCTGCTGCGAGCGGAAGGGTGGGATTTGGCGGGCTCGGGGCACCTCAACGCCGTGTGCTGGCGACGCCTTCGAGCCGTCCGCGATACTTCGAACCGGGAGAGGCGTCCCCAGCGTCCTCCCGATCAAGGGGGCGGCGGAGATACCCCGCGTCTTTGCCGCCCCTGCCTGCTCCGCAGCGTCGCGGATGGTCGTGTGCGCGAATTTCTTTACTCGCTGCAGTTAGGATGCAACTGAGAGGTGGCCATGAGAACGTTGCGGACGAAGCTTTTGACAGCGGCAGCAGGCACGCTGGTGGCGACTGGCGCCGTGGCGGCCGATCTCGGCGGGCCACCGCCCCGCAGCCTCAAGGACGCACCGTATCTGCCGCCCTACACTTTCTCGTGGACCGGCCTCTATGTCGGCGCGCACATCGGATACGGCTGGTCGGACGTCGACTGGCAGGGCGGAGCGCGGGACGGCAGCGGCGCGCTCGCCGGCGCACAGATCGGCTACCTCTGGCAGTCGGGCGCGCTGGTGTGGGGCGTCGAGGCCGATGCTTCGAGCAGCTGGGTCGACGGCGGCGGCCACGACATCAACTGGCTCGCCTCCGTACGCGGCCGCCTCGGCGCCGCCATCAACAACAACCGCACGCTGCTCTACGCCACCGCCGGCGGCGCCTGGGCGGATGCCGACTATGCGGCGGCGGGCTTCGGCACGCTTTCCGACACGCACTTCGGATGGGTGGCCGGCGGCGGCATCGAGCACATGCTCGCGCCGAACGTGACCGCGCGGGTGGAATACCTCTACTACGGGTTCGACAGCATCACGGCGCCCGCCGGCGTGCTCGGGGCCGGCGCCACCACCGTCGATCCGTCCGTGCAGACGGTCCGCTTCGGCCTCAATTTCAAGTTCTGAGCGGCCGTTGGGAGGTCCGCACCCGCATCATCGCGTGTGCGCGCACAACTGTGTTGCCCGCGCCCGCGCACCCTTCATTGAATTTGACAAATCTGAGCATAACGCCGTGGAAAACGGCACCTTCGGCCCAAGCCCCTTGCAAATGAACGATTTTTTGTCATTTGAGCATATCGGATTGCGGTGATTCTGTAGCAAAATAGCCACAGTCAAGTTTACGACGTTAATCTTTTAGATCGTTGACGCCAAAGGGATATTTTTATTCCGCATCGAGACGATATGAATACATCATGTGAGTGGACATCCGCTTATGGCCGCTATGCGCCACCCGCCAATATCTCTAACTTGGCAGGCGACGGGGACGAGTGAATATCCGCCCGCAGAACCACTCACTACCGATGAGGATTCTGCAGTTCAGCGTGGGGGTTAACATGAAAGCATTGCGCTTCGCTCTCCTTGCTCTGGCAGCCGGTGCAAGCGTCGGGCTTCTCGCCACTGATGCCAATGCCGGCGGCAGCCTCAAGGATGCGCCATACGCCCGGCCCTTCTCATGGACGGGCTTCTACATCGGTGCGCACCTTGGCGCGGGCTTCTCCGACGTCGATTGGCAGTATAACAACACCACCACCACCACGGATCACAGCGGATCCGGCGTCCTGGCCGGCGGTCAGGTCGGCTACAACTGGCAGACAGGTGGCCTAGTCCTGGGCATTGAGGCGGACGGCGCGTGGACGAATACCGACGGGTCCACGTCATGCCCCAACGCCGCCTTCACTTGCGGCCACGAGGTGAACTGGATGGCATCTGTGCGCGGTCGTGCCGGCGCCGTCCTCGGGGGCAAAACGCTTGTCTATGGTACGGCCGGTTGGGGCTGGGCCGATATCGACTACTCGGCAACCACGCCGGGCGGCCCGAACTTCGGATACTCCAAGACGCACTCTGGTTGGGTTGCGGGCGGCGGCATCGAGCACATGTTTGCGGCCAATATGTCGGCGAAGTTCGAGTATCTGGCCTATGTGCTTGACGACGTGACCGCCCCGGTCGGCACCTTGAGCGGGATCACAACGACGACCCTCGATCCGACGATCCACACTGTGAAGATTGGTGTGAACTTCAAGTTCTGAGCTCGGCGGAACAAGTAAACCTCACGCGAAGGGGACGATGATTTCATCGTCCCCTTTTTCTGCTCGCCGCCCGCATCGGCTTGCGGACAAAGGGGCGATGCGATCATCGCCCCTTCTGCTCCATCCGTGACCCTGCGCCGACCGGCGGGCAGACAACGGCCTACAGGCACCCCGTGATCGTGCTGCCGCACTTCACGTACTTGATCGCATCCCAAGCGCAGCAGGGCTCGACCTTCTTGCACACCCACACCCGGCTCTCTCCGGTCGGGAACTTGTAGCGGCACACCTTCTCGTCCTTGGCGACCTTCGGCGCGGCGGCCTTGGCTTTGGGCGGCTGCTGGGCCTGCAGCGCCGCCGGCGACAGGCAAAGCGCGGCGGCGAGCGCGAGCGAAGTAAACATGCGCATCATGTCGGATCTCCCCTTGGATCTGGCCGTATCGGCGGCGCGCATTATCGGCGCGCCCGCACGCCCTCGGAAAGGCCTGAAATGCCTCAGTCCTCAGTCATTTTTCCGTCGCGCCGAGAAACCCGGGCGCCGCTCGGCCGGCGCGAAAATGAATGCCCGCTAAACGCGGAGTTCATGCTGCCTTTAGCGGAGGGGCAACGCTGCGCCGCATTGCTCGGGCACAACGCTTCCCACGCCTCGACATGAGGCTCGGCATGAAACCAAGGATTCGACAATGAAGAAGATGATCACTGTGGCGGCGCTCTCGATGGCCATTGCCGCTCCCGCCTTCGCCCAGGGCACCACGCCCACAGTGACCCCGCCCGTCGCCCCTGCGGCCAAGCCGGTCGATGCGCAGAAGGCCCAGCCGACCTCTTCCACCCAGGCCAATCAGCCGGCCGCCAAGCCGACCGACACGAATGCGGCCGTGAAGCAGGACGCCAGCAAGAAGGTCGACCCCAAGGCGGCTGCGCCGGCCGGCAACAGCAAGCCTGTTGCCGCTCCCAATGCCAACGCCCCCAAGGTCGACGCCACCAAGACGACCGAGAAGCCAGCCGAAACCAAGAAGCAGTAAGAGGATGGCTCGGTCGCGCCCCTCCCGTGCGCGACCCTGACCATCTCGGCTGAGGGCCCCGGCGGCAGCCCCCGCCGCCGGGGCCTTACTTGTTCGTCAGGTTCCCATGATACGCGTGGCGATCATGCGCTCGCCGGCGCGCTGCTTCTTGCTGGCGTGCCAGACGTTGTCGAGCTGCACAGCATCCGCGTGCGCGGGCTTGACCACCAGGTCGCCCGTGCCGAGGCCGAGGAAGCGCAGGCCCAGGATCTTGTGGCGGAAGAGATCATCGGGGAGCCTCCTGATCACCATGCCTTCGGTGTTGTAGGTCTGGCCCAGGCCCTGCCCCAGCCGGTGCTCCTCGATGAACTGGCCCGGCACGAACCGCCAGTATGTGAAGCGATCGATCAGGAAAATGCCGATCAGCCATACCGCCAGCAGCGTGATGGAGAAGGTGAGGTAGAACGCCAGGTTGAGATGGATGCGCAGCAGCGGCATCCAGGTGAATACGCGCTCCCAGCCCAGAGTGTACTGGATGATGCCGGCGGCAAATCCGATCAGCATCAGCACCACGAACGAATAGACGCCACGCGCCTTGATGTTGGTGAACATGATGACGAACACCAGGAGCGCGAGGAACGACGTGCCGAGCCACGGCGAGGGATAGTAGAGCACGGTCTTGTCGGGCGCCGCCGTGCCGGCCAGTTCCTTGATGCCGATGCCGTACATGTAGGTGAGACCCGCGCATATGAAGCCGTAGAACCAGACGATCCACCAGTAGAGCAGGTTGGAGTGCTGGAATATGCGCACCTCCTGGCCGGCCTTGAGCGGCACGGCGACGGGTGCCGGCGCTTTCTTGGCAGCCGCCGAGACATCGGTCATGTGCATCCTCCTCCATCGGCGGGGAGCGCCGCTCCGGCCTGCCGCATCAGTCGTCGATCCACGCCCGCACGCGCCTATGGGCTGCGAGCACGAGGGCAGCGATGACAAGGGCGCCCAGCACCGCATACCAGATCGAGGCCGCGGGACTGGCGGCGAGCACGCCCCATAGGTAGGCCACAGCCTGCGTGCCGTATAAGCGCAGGTAGGCGAAGAGCTCGCTGTAGAGACCAGGGAAGGCGAGCTTGGTGAGATAGACCGCGAGCACGGCGAACATCACCGTCGTGGCCTGCCGCAGGACGGCCGTGTTGTACCGCGTGGCGGCCGACTGGCCGACGAGCGCGCTCGTCTCGATGGTGTCGGTGACGGTCTGCAGCCTGTCCCTGAGCGACCTGATTCTGGCGCCGACCGACGCCACGTATTTGAAAGCCGGCGCCAGGCCGCGTCTCACGAACTGCTCGTAGGAGATCCACGTCTGGATATTGCCGACGTTGAGCGTCTTCAGCAGGCGGTGGAATTCGGCCGCGTGGTAGGCCGACCGGTTGATGCGGAAATGCAGCCCGCCGGCGGTGCGCCAGCCGATCTCGTCGAGGGCGGCGCTGAGCGCAATCAGCTCGGTTTCCAGCTCGCGCGACACCTCGTGCAGCAGGGCGTACTTCGTATCCAGCACGGCATTGAGCTGGTCCTTGTGGACGAGCTGCTTCAGCTCCCAGAACGTGAAAAGCCCCAGAAGGAACGACCACGTCTGCCGCAGGGTGCGGGAGATCTTGCCCGGCACGTAGATCTCGCGGAGGTACTTGTGGATGCTGGCGAACTCCGGGTCCTTACGCGCGCGGCTGAACTGGCGCAGGCTCCTGATCCCTTCGATGAGCTGGCGCTTGTCGCTCCAGTCGCGGGTGATCTTGTCGAGCTCCTGTCCCAGGATGCGGATGTAGCAATCCGCTTCCCTGATGGCCGCGGAATCCTTGAGCGCATAGAGGCGCGTCGTGCCCATGGAGTTGATCCGCTCCACGATGCGGCCGATCTGGCGGGGGTTGGGATCACCCTTCGTGAGCAGCAGATAGCGGACGGGGTGGTTGTTTCCCTCCCGGCCCGCACGGCGCCAGACATTGCCGTCGTCCTCGGGCGTTGCTGGGCTGGTTCCGCCCAGCACGTCGTCGCGGACACCGATGTCCCGCTCGGTCTTGTCGCTCGGCGACGTTGCGCGCTCCTCCTCGGGATCCCACTGGCTGCTGGCGCCGAGCGCCGTTACATAAAGCGCCCGCCAGTTCATCACGCCGCAGGCGATGAACTCGCGATAGTCCGCGCCCGGCGTGATCCTGCGCACGAACGGCCAGAAGGCCTTGACGACGGCGTTGGCTTCCGGACCGTCGGCATCGAACCGCGCATCGGCCGTGAATTTCGGAAACGGAGCCTTGTCGATCGACGAGCCGCCGGCCGTGCCGTCGAGCCCAGACGTCGGCATGATGAGCCCGCGGAAGTTGGCGAACACCTCGCCGCGGGTGCCGGCCAGCTCCTCGAGCGAGCAGGACATGTCTCGCGCGAATGCTTCCCACACCTTCACGTACAGGAGGTTGCGGGCGGCCAGCAGCTCATCGTCCTGTCCG
>WBUN01000042.1 GCA_008933705.1 Hyphomicrobiaceae bacterium | reverse complement strand
CGAATAAGCCTGCCCCGAAACCCAGCCCATCGCCATCGCCCTCCGCTGTGAAAGACGACAGCACAAGAATCACTGTTCGCAGCGTTTGTGAATCCCCTACGATTCCGGTCGGACTGAAAATGCTCTAACCTGTTGGCCGGCATGAAATGCACCCGATGGCGTTCCAATGATGACCATCGGCGCGCATTCGGTGCATTTCTGCTTGCCCTCCTTGTCTGCGGAGTCCGATGTCCGCTGCCCTCAGGGCTCGACCACCAGACGCACCACACCTTGGTCCCTGCTGGCCAGACGACCGAGAGCGTCATTGACCTTCGCGAGGGGGTAACGCGCGGACACCGATCGGTGGAGATCGAGATGGCCCGAGGCGATCAAGGCCAACAGGTCCTCGATATCGCGGCGATCCATGCCGAAAGACGCGATCACGGCCTGCTCCATGCCGACAAAGGAGATGAGCGGCGGCAGGGTCGGCTTGCCCATGCCGACACCGGCGACAACCGCGCGACCGGCCTTGTCGAGCAAACGCACAGCCGTCTCGACCGTTTCCGGATGGCCGACGAATTCCAGCGACAGATCGACGCCACGCCGACCCAGTCGATTCCTCAACGCCTTTGCCGGGTCGCCGGCCTTGGGGTCGATGGCGAGGTCGGCCCCCAGCTCGGTGGCACGCTTGCGCGCCGCTTCGTCGGGATCTATGGCGACAATCAATGACGCTCCCATCAGACGCGCCAATATGATCGCATGCGTTCCGAGACCGCCGCAGCCGACGACAGCCACCGTTTCGCCCGCGGCCAGACGGCCCCGGCTGCGCAGCGCGTGAAACGGCGTCGAGACGCCGTCCGTCACGATGGCCGCAATATCGAAAGGAATTGCATCCGGCAGCGGTAGGACCGATCGCGCCGGAGCCGCGATGTACTCGGCTAGCGCGCCGTCGCGGATCATGCCGTAGACGCTCGACTCCTCACACAGTGATTCCCGGCCAACGCGGCAGAAGCGGCACACCCCGCAACAGGCGGCAGGCAGCAGCGCCACCCGGTCGCCCACCTTGAAGTTCTTCACGCTGGGTCCGACGGCTGCAACTTCACCAGCGCCCTCGTGGCCCAGCGTGATGGGTGTGCGTGCTGCGGGAATATCGCCGACCACGGCCAGATGAATGTCGGTGCCACACAGACCGCAGGCGCGCACTCTCACCAACACTTCATCGCCGGCCGGAACCGGGACCGGGATCTCTTCGATGCTCAGGGGCTCGCCCGCTCTGATCAGCCGCGCGGCTCGCATCGTTGCCATCACCGGCCTCCGTCCTCGATATCTGCGGCCACACCGCGCAACAACAACTCAAAGGCGGCTTTTTGATCACCCTTGGTGGGATGCGCCGGTGCCCCCAAGTTCCGGCGCGTATCATTCAGCGAGTTGAGGCCGATGAAAGTGCTCCAGAGCAGGTCCGCGGCAACGCGCGTGCGGCCAGGGGGAACGATCCCCTCCAGCAGGCGCGCCAGACGGCGAAAGTTGTCACCGGACTTGTGGGCGATGTCCGCCCTGACGTCTGGGCTGATATTGGCCGTTGCCTGCGGCCGCGACAGGTATCCGAACACGTGCACGTATTCCGGGTGCTCGGCATTGATCAGCGAGAACGTGTCCCACAGCTTGCGAAGGCGCACGATCGGCTGCAGCTTGGCTTCGAGCAGTTTGTCCAGGAGGCCGGCGGTAAAGTCGATCCCCTCGAAAAGGAGGGAGAGGAAGATCTCGTCCTTGTTTTGGAAATAGAAGAACAGCGCCGCTTCCGAAAGCTCGCATTTTTCAGCTATGACTTTCGTCGTGGTGGCATTGAATCCGCGTTCGAGCACAAGAGTGCGAGCCGCATCGAGCACAGCGGCCCGTCGTGCCCCCCGTTCGCGCTCACGGCGTTCCTGAATACCCATACCGTCATTTCTCCAGGTTGCGCGCGATCATTTCGCGCTGGATCTCGCTCGTGCCCTCGCCCAACTCGATGACTTTGCAGTCGCGATAGAGCCGCTGCGCGGCGCTTTCGCGCATATATCCCTGGGCACCGCACAGATGAAGGCAGCGCTCGCATGCCCAGGTGCCGGTCTCGCTCGCGAACAACTTGGCCATCGAGGCCGCCTGATCGAAGGGTAGCCCCGAATCGACCAGGCGCGCCGCATGCAGCGTCAGTTGCCAGGCAGCTTCCAAGCGTGTCGCCATGTCGGCCAGGGTGAAGCGGATGAACTGCTGGGCGACCAGGGGCTTGCCGAATTGCACCCTCTGTCGTGTATGAGCTGCGGCCTCCTCGAGGGCGGCGCGACCGAGCCCGACCCCGAAGGCGGCGCTGGCAATACGCCCAAGGCTCAGGACCTTGAGCGCGGCGATGAGGCCCCCCTGTTCCGGTCCCAGGCGGTCCCGCGACGGTACGCGGCAGTCCGTGAACACGATTTCCGCCATCTCGGACGCGCCCATGCCCAACTTCTTCAAGGGAGCGCCGACCGATAAGCCCTTGCTCGCGCGCTCGACGATGAACAGGGACAATCCCTTCATGCCGAGCTCCGGCACCGTCGCGGCGACCACAATCATGATGTCCGCGAAGGGCGAATTGGTGATGTACAGCTTTGCGCCGTTCAAGACGTAGTCCTCGCCATCGCGCCGCGCCCGCGTCGAAACCGTCGACACGTCGGCGCCAGCGCCAGCTTCGGCATAGGCCCAGCAGGCGATCTTTTCGCCCCTCAGCATGGCGGGCAGCAGCCGGGCTTTTTGCTCGGTGGTGCCGAGGTGAAGGAGCGCCCCGCCGGCGAGCGCCGTATGAACATATATGCCGAGCGCGATGGCCGCCGAGCCGCGCGCCAGTTCGGCGCACATGACGGCGTAGTGCAGCGCGCCGCCGCCGCTGCCGCCGACCTCCTCGGGAAAGGCCGTCCCCAGCCAGCCGAGATCGCCGACGGTCTTGAACAGTTCCGTGGGATAGCGCTCCCCATGGTCCCAGCGCGTCGCGTTGGGCTTGATCTCCTTCTCGACGAATGCGCGGAGGGCCTCGCGAAACTGCACGACGTCTGGCGCTAGCGTTGGATCGTTCATGGCTTGTCGACTTTCCGGGGAGAGATGAGCGCTCCGTATCACACGCCGCTGAACCTCGGCGCCCGGCGCTCGAAGAACGCGGCAACACCCTCTTTGTGGTCGGCGCTTTGCAGGCATTGGACTTGCGCGAAGATCTCGTAATCGAACTCCTCCTCCATGCCGCGGTCCAAGGATCGGCGGATCGCTTGCTTGGTGAAGGCAAGCGCGCGTGGCGCGCCTGCGGCCATTTGCCTGGCGAATGCGGAGACCACTGCGTCGAGGGCATCGTCGGCGACGACTTGACTGGCGAGGCCGATGCGGCAGGCTTCCCCGGCATCGACGAAACGGCCCGTCATCATCATGTCGGTGGCCTTGTCCAAGCCGACCAGGCGCGGCAGGAAGTAGCCCGCCGACATGTCGCATCCAGCCAGACCCAACTTCACGAATGGCGCACAAAATCGAGTACTGGCCGTGGCGATCCTGAAATCGCAGGACATGGCCAAGCCGAGGCCTCCCCCTACGACATCGCCGTGGCAGCGGGCGATGACCGGTTTTGTCATGCGCGCAATCGCCCGTATGGGATCGAGGTAATAGTCGACGATCCGCTCCCAGTCGCCAGCGGTTCGCTCGATCATCTGTCCAATATCGGCGCCGGCACAGAAGGACTTGCCCGCCCCGGCAAGGACGACGCTTCGGACCCTTTCGTCCGCCGCCACTTTGCCGAGCGCGGCGACCAATTGGTCCAGCATTTCCATGTCGATGGCGTTGAGCCGATCGGGCCGGTTCAGAGTCACCGTGGCGACGCTCTCGGCGATCGTGAGCAGAACCTTCTCAGTCATCTTTTCACCTGTCGCAATGCGTAGTCGAAGCTCGCTTCAAGAACGGGTGCGCCGTCGGCATCGGTTATGGTGACCGGCACCAACACGTCGGCCCGGCCCTCGGCATCGAAGTCGACCCGTGATTTCGCGGCTCCTTCAGCGGGAACACGGGCTATCGCTGCCAAGTCGGATTGGGCGCGCCTGGTGTAGCGGATGCTAGCGCCGCGCAGCAGGACGAAGGCCCGTCCATCGGACACCACGGCGGTGGCGGCGACCCCGGCAGCGGTCTCGGCCAGGGTGAAGAGCGCCCCAGCGTGCACGCTCCCGACGTAGTTGGTGATTTCGCGCCGGAAGGGCATGCGCGCGACAATCGTTCCCTCGTCCTCCTCCGATACGGCGATGTGGTGCGGTGGCAGGTATGGGATCGATGCCAATCTGGCCTGGAGGTTCATGCGCGGCCCGCCAGCTTGAAGACGTTGACGGCATTGTCGCGCACGACCTTGCGAAATATCCGTTCCGGCAGATCCATGGCTTCGAGTTCAGCCAAGGTGCGTTCGAAATTCAGCAGCGGGTAGTCGGTGGCCCACAGCACCTTGTCCTGGCCTCGCCCCTTGACGAAGGCAACGAATTCGGCCGGCCAGTGTTTGGGCGTGCGCGCGGACGTCTCGATGTAGATGTTGTCGTGCTTCCAGGCCAAAATCATCATCTCCTCCTGCCAAGGCTGACCGAGATGGCAGCCGACGATGACGAGCTCGGGGAAGGCCAGAGCGACCTCGTCCAGATAGATCGGCCGCCCGCACTCGGACGGCAGCGTGGGGCCGGTATGGCCGACCTGGATGCAGACCGGCACCCCCAGCTCGACACATTTCATGTAGACCGGCCAATAGTGCTTGTCGGTCGGCGGCAGGCCGGTGGTGCCGTCGCCGTACATGTAGGGCTCCAGCCTGATGGCGCAGAAGTTGAGCTCCTTGACCAGCCGCTCCACTTCGCGGGCGACATCCATCGGCTTGCGCAAGATGTTGACGGTGCCGGCGCCGACGAAGCGGCCGGGAAACCTCCGCACGAACTGCGCAACCTCGTCATTGGAGACCACCGGCGCGTCCTTGTGGTAGAAGGCCGACAGGACGCAGCGGTCGACGCCCGATTCGTCCATTTCAGCCAGCATCTGCTCGACCGTCTCGCCTTCGAAGATCTTCCGCGGCGAGCGGTACTTCCTGAAGATGTGCAGATAGTCGGCCGGCCAGCGCTTGGCTCCTTCGTGCGTGATGAGTGACGCCCAGGCGTCGATGGCGATGCGCTCGCGAGTCATGTGGCGTTGCCTCCGGAGAGATTGAGGATGCGGCGGGTCTCGGCGGCCGTCGCCGGCTCACCGCCCAGTTCGCGCACGAGCCGAACCGCCTTGCCGACGATCTGAGCGTTCGACTTGGCCAGTTCTCCGCGGGCGATATAGACGTTGTCTTCCATTCCGACGCGGATATGCCCGCCCATGGCGAGCACGGCGCCGAGCATGCGAAAGTGGTTTGCCGCACCTATGGCCGATACCAGCCATTGCGATCCTTCCGGCAGCCCCTCGACCAGAAACAGAAGGTTCTTCACCGTCGCCTTGGTGCATTCGCCGGGGATGCCCATGACGATGTTGACCAACAGCGGCTCTTCCAGCACGCCGCGCGCCTTGAGCGCCGCGATATTGTTGAGCATGCCGCTGTGGTAGACCTCGAGTTCCGGACGCGTGCCGTTCGCGCGAAAGATCCCTGCGACACGTTCCATCTCCGCATGTGAGGAGAACAGTGGGACGAAGCGATCGCCCATCCAGGCGTGAGCCGCGTCATCGAACCGGCCGAGCAGGCTGCCGCCCCCGACGCTGAAGGAGGCGATTTCCGGCTTGAATTCCGGCACTACGCGGATGCGCTGTTCCAGCGGCAAGCCAGCCACGGCACCGCCGGTCGAGATATTGAGAACCGCATCGCAGCCCGCCGCGCGCAGGCCCTCGACGATTTGCCGAACCACGCCGATGTCGCTGGTCGGCTTTCCCGCCTTGTCACGGGCATGAAGGTGCAGGATGGCAGCGCCGGCACGCCACGCTTCGAGCCCTTGCGCAACGATTTCATTGGGCTGTTCGGGCAGCGCCGGGTTGGCGCTCTTGCCCTGCTGGGCACCTGTCAGCGCACACGTGATGATGGTGGCTGTCATGGCCTACCCCTTGAACTCGGCCTGGCGCTTCTCGAGGAAGGCGCCCATGCCCTCCTTCTGATCGTCGGTCAGCCAGTTGAGGACCACCGTGTTGATCGAGAAGTCGATCGCGGATTCAAGATCGGTGGTCATCCATTTGTGGATGATCTCCTTCTGCGTGCCGATGGCTCTTGCGCTCTTCTGTGCGAGGTCTTCGCAGATCGAGGTCACCTCTCGCTCGAAATCCTCGACCGCCACCGACTTGTGGATGAGGCCGCGTTGTTCCGCCTTGGCCGAATCCCAGTATTTCCCCAGGTAGCAGAGCTCGCGCGTCGCCTGGATGCCAACCGCGATAGGCAGAATCGCGGCCTCGACTATGGCTGGAATACCCCGGTGAATGTTCGGCAGACCGAACGTCGAGCGGTCCGTGGCAACCATGAAGTCACACGACAGAGCCATCTCCAGCCCGGCGCCCAGGCACAGGCCGTCGATGGCGCAGACGATCGGAATCTCCGAGGTCCGCAAGGCCAGGAACGTCTTGTGCAACTCGCGGCCAACGGCACGCGTTCCATAGCCGTCCAAGTCCTTCACGTAGGCCACGTCGATGCCTGCCGAAAAGGCTTTGCCGCCAGCCGCACCAAGACACACGACGCGAATTTCGGGATCATCGACGGCCGCTTCTACGGCTTCGCGTATCTCCCGCAACATCGTCTTGTTGATGGCGTTGTGGACGTTGGGCCGGTTCAAGGTGAGGCGCAGAATTCGCCCGTCGCGGCGGCTCGATATGGTCTCGCATTCCACTTGCACCACTCCTGTCCCGGCTATCTTCCGTGGTAGTGCGGTTGTCGCTTTTCGGCGAACGCCCGCAGGCCCTCTTGGACGTCTTCGCTTTGCCGTGGCACCTCGGCGTAGAGCTGCTCGATACGCAGGCCATCCTCTGGCGGCAGGTGCAGCCCGTTGCGCGCCGCGGCGCGCGCTGCGCGCACCGCCAACGGGGCATTCCCTGCAATTTGCGCCGCTAGGGCGCGCGCGTCGTCGAGCAATTTCTCAGTCGTCACGACACGATTGATGAGCCCCACCGCGAGAGCTCTTTGGGCATCGATGGGCTGGCCCGACAGGATCATTTCCATGGCAATGGCGGTGGGGATTGCGCGCGGCAGGCGCTGCGTACCACCAGCCCCTGGAATCAAACCCCACCGCACTTCCGGCAGGCCGAATTTCGCGTGTGCAACGGCAATGCGGATGTCGCAGGCGAGCGCGATTTCCAGGCCGCCGGCCAGACAGTAGCCGTTGATGGCGGCGACGATCGGCTTGCCGGGATCGAGATTGCGAGTAATCCCGCCAAGGCCCGGCTCGCGCTCACCTCGCTCTCGCCGCTCGGCTGCCGTCATGGAGCGGTAGTAGGCGCCGACCTCTTTGAGGTCCGCGCCAGCGCAGAACGACTCGCGGCCGGCGCCGGTCAGGATCGCCACGCGGTGGCTCCGATTATCGCGGAATTCCTCCCATGCCGCGCAAAGGTCACGCCCCATGGCCAAACTCAGGGCGTTCCGCGCCTCGGGCCGGTCGATGGTGATGGTGAAAATGCCGTCGCTGGCCTCGGTTCGAATGGTCATGCGGCACTCCCCGGGTCGGGCTCGAAGCCCTGCAAATCCGCGATGTGACCGCGGCGTTCGGCGGCGAAGACCGCGCGCAAGCGCGCGCCGATGTGGAAGTCACCGGATTGTCCGAGCAGTTTGTGAATCATGGCCGTATCCGCTCCGTCGGGGCGAACGAGAGCGAACAAGCCTCGGCCAGGCATGTCGGTCCAACTCACCAAGACAGCGCCAGAACCAAGTTCGACGGTCTTCAGATTCTCGCCGCCGCATTCCGGGCAGAATGGTCGGGCAGGCGCCAGCGTGCGTACGCAGACCGGACAATGAGAGCCGAGGATTTGCTTGTCATCGCGAAGCGCCGCCAACATGCGGCTGCCGGCGCGGCCGGCGGCGAAGCGGAACGGGATGCGGATCGACTCCTCCCGCATCATTGCATCACCTCGAAGTGAAGAATGTCGTCGATGGCGCCTCTCAGGTCGTCGCGCCAGGCCGCGCGGACGCGCAGGCCAACCGCAAGGCGCGACGGGTCGGTCTCGGCGAGGTAATGGTTCAGCGTGGTGTCCGCGCCATCCAGGCGCACCAACCCCATGCCGTAGGGGCCATTGCGAACCGTCCCGGTGCGCCCGTCCAGGAAAGGCAGACAAACAACGGTCCAGGCTTCGAGCACTCCCTCTTGAGCGACCGGGACCCAATGGCTCAGATGCAAGTGACAGTTTCCACAAAATGGCCTGGGCGGCAGGTAGCGCCGCCCGCATCCCTCGCACCGCAATGCCTCGATGCGCTTGTTGCGCAAGCCTTCGCAGAAACGTTCCATGGCGGCGCCGGACGCGTAACGCCAGCTTTGCCGCATCTCGACATCAACCGAGATCCGTTCGTTCATGGCGTACTCCCGAGGATCAGGGCGTCAGCCCAGGCGTAGACGCCGTAGCCGGTGGCCAGAGCCGTGCGTGCGCCATCGATCTGATGGGCTCCCGCGCGGCGGAGGATCTGCGCGGCCGCTTCGGCCACGCGGATGACGCCAGTGGCGCCGACCGGATTGGCGCACAGCACGCCTCCCGATGGGTTGACCGGCAATTCGCCGCCCATCTCGGTAATCCCATCCTCGATCAGGCGGCCGGCCTCGCCCTCGGCACAAAATCCGAGGACCTCGTACCAGGCCAGCTCGGCATAGGTGACGGGCTCGTAGATCTCCGCGACGTCCAACTGCTTGAGCGGCTCGCGAATGCCCGTTCTGGCATAGACCGACTGGGCCGCATCGCGCAGCGTCCGCATGGTGAGAAGCCGGCGATCGATATCGCCGATATAAGGTTGCTCGTGACGCGTGGCCGCAGCCTTGATCCACGCCGGTCGCGAACAAAGCTTCGCGGCATGCTCGGCCGACGCGATGACGATGGCAGCGGCGCCGTCCGATTGCGGACACATGTCCATAAGACGAACCGGATGCGCCAACACCCGGGACGACATGACGTCTTCGATGGTCGCGTTGGCATCCTTGAGATGGGCGTGGGGGTTCATTGCTGCATTGCGCCGCGACTTGACCGCGACCCTTGCGGCCTGCTCCCGAGTGACGCCGCGCTCCGCCATATACTGAGAAATCGAGAGCGCGAAGTTGCCGAGCGCGCCCGACGCCACGCCGCGATCCCAAAACGGATCCGTCAAGGCCATGCCGGTCTGGGTGTGGCCTTCGGAGTGCTTCTCGAAACCGATGACGAGGACGACATCGAACAGCCCCGATGCGGCCTGATGGAAACCGGCGATACACGAACTGGTGCCCGATGTTCCGCCGGTCGCCACCTTGAGACAGGGCTTTCTGTTGGCGAAGGCACCTTCGCCGACCCACAATTCCGGCAGCGCCCGGCCCTCGAACATCTCCATGTTGGCCAGCACCACGGCGTCCACATCGGCCGGAGAAATGTCGGCATCGGCCAAAGCCCGGTTGGCGGCCTCGCGGATCAGCTCAGGCTGCGAGACATCGTCCCGGCAGCGGCCATGATCAGTCTGCCCGGTGCCTATGATCGCGGCGGGTCTCACAGCGGCGTTCCTTCCAGAATGGCGACGACCTGCCCCTGCGCCACGGGGCCCCAGGTGCCGTGCACGAGCGCTCGGCGCCCACCGTCTTCGGCGCCACGTAGTTGGCGTGTCGCGGTCGCCAGCCGCGACATGCCGGCAACGACCGGAACGCAGGCGGCGAGCAGGCCACCGTCAGCCGAAATTTCGGTATCCTCCCGCAACTTCACCGCGGCAGTGAACAGCTCCTCCTCGTGCGCGAACAAGCAAGACGGTTCGGCGAAGTCGAAGTGCGCATACGCTCGCTGAAGCTCTGCCGTCTTACAGGCTCGCTGCAACGCGCGCTCCAGACCATGCCAGTGCGTGAGGTCGCGGTCGCCCAAAGCGTGTGGCTCCAGGTCGTATCCGATGCCTCTGAGGACCGGACCCTGCGCGCCTGTTGCCGCGCCGCGCAAGACGATGGCGCAGGCGCCGTCTCCCATCGGCGCGCACATTCCCTGCCGAAGCGGCAATGCGACCGGCTTCGACGCCAATATTTCCTCGACCGAGGATGCCGGCGCCAACGGCCTACTCGCTCTGCCCCGACGGTCGGCCGCGATTTGCGCCCAGCGCCGATCGGCCCCCGCATCCCCATGAGCCAACAACCTCGCCTGCAAGCCCGCACAGGTCAGAAAGTCGACGCCCAGCGGTTGCACATGGATCGGGTCCATCGCCCATTGCGTGAGTTCCTGGTAACGCGCCATCGATGTCTTCGCGTGCGCCACGACCAACACGGTTTCGTAGGCACCCGACCAGATCTGGCAGGCCCCGTGCGCAATCGCCGCCAGCCCGTCGGCGGAGATGCGGGTCTCCGGCTTCATGACCGCGCCGACCACCTCGGTGACGGCAATGTTGGAAGCGGTTATGCCGTCGAACAGGTCAACAGACGCGGTGACTACGCTGTCGATCGCGCCGTAGTCGATCCCTGCGTCTGCCAACGCCGTCTGAACGGCCGCCAGCACCATCTCGGGTATTGAGCGGGAATCCTCCAGGGCCGACTCTGTGTCGCCCAATCCTGCAATGATCACTTGGTGCCGCATTGCCAAGTCACTCACGGCTCTTGCCGCCAACCGCTAGTCCGGTCAACCGCGCAATGATCTCGCGCATCATCTCGCTGCTGCCAGCGCCGATGGTGAAGGCCAGCGAGTCACGGTAGAGGCGCGCCATCCGACATTCCTCCATGTGACTCATGGCGCCAAAGATCTGGGCGCATGTTCGCGCCGCATCGAGGGTGCCCTCGCAAGCGAACAGTTTGGCCATCGACACTTCGGCGTCGCACGGCTCGCCCCGGACATGGAGGTCGATGGCCCTGGCCGTGAGGGCCTCCGCGGCTTCGAGTTTGGTCCTGACATCCGCCAACCGATGCGTCCAGACTTGATTGGCCAGTAGCGGACGCCCGAAGGCATGACGCTCGTGGCCATACCGGCGAGCCTCCTCCCACATCAGGCGCGTCTGGGCGCAGGCAATGACCGACAAAACCAGACGTTCGCCGACGAACCCTTCCATGATCAGGCGGAAACCGGCGTTCTCCTTGCCCACGATGTTGGCGGCCGGAACGCGACAATCGTCGAAGAAGATCTCCCCGGTATCGGCGGCGTGGGTGCCGATCTTCTTCAGGCGGCGGCCACGGCTGAAGCCGGGGGTGTCCGTCGGAACAACGATCAACGAGATGCCGCCATAGCCCTCTCCGCCCGTGCGCACGGCGGTGGTTACAAAATCCGCAATGGTGCCGTTGGTGATGAACAGCTTGGAGCCGTTGATGACATAGTCGTCGCCTGCGCGCCTGGCGCGGGTGCGGATGGCGGCGACGTCGCTCCCGGCGCCTGGCTCGGTGACGCCAAGCGCGCCAATTTTCGTTCCGGCCGCGGCCGGGCGGACGAATCTCTCCTTCAAATGCGAGGAGCCGGCCCGGTCAATTACTTTGGTGGCGAATTCGGCGTGCGCCAGCATGCTGACCGGCACGCCGACGGAGCCGCAGCGCATCATCTCCTGAACGAAGATGGCGGTGTACCAGAAGTCGAGGCCGCCGCCGCCATAGTCTTGGTCGAGGCGCAACCCGAGATAGCCGAGACCACCGACTTTCTCGAAGAGCTCGCGGGGAATCTGGCCCGCCGCCTCCCACGCCAGCACGTTCGGCGTGATTTCACGCTCGACGAAGCTCCTCAGCGACTGACGAAAAAGCTCGTGTTCTTCGCTCCTGGGAAGGGACATGGTACCGCGCCCATGCTCGTTGACTGAGTATAACACAATTATTGAGTATCACTCAATACGAGTCAAGTACGACCAAAGCGGCGCAGTGTTTGAATCTCGACGCACCGTCAACCCGCTCCACGTCAGCACTCCAACATGGACATTGGCCGCGAAGTCCGCGTTCGCGCCTCGCCCCCAGCAAGGATCAGGGCTCAGATCAGCTCTGCCCCGTCAACATCGAGGCGGCCGCCTTGGCACGATTGCCTTGACCGCGACGACCATGACTACCCCGACACTCAACTCACCAGGTCGATCGGCTTTGGGTCCTTCGCGTGGTCTATTGTCAGACAATAAGACGATCTGCTAAATACCACGGTCGTCCCTGGCTGAGGACGAGTATTCCGGCGAGGTGGGCCGCATGCAGGTGCTGACTGGGACAGATCTGGAGCTGGCCGCGCCGCGCTTCCGGGCGGCTGAGCAAACCATGGGCCAGGACTGGCCCCGTCTCGCGCTCGAGCTCGCGCGCGCGGGCATGCGGTTCGATCGCCATTTCGAGCCGCGGCAGTTCGCCGGCGGCTTCGGCAATTTGAACTACTTGATCTCGGTTGACGGCGCGCGGTGCGTTCTGCGGCGGCCGCCGCCAGGTCCCGTTCCGCCAGGCGCAAACGACATGGCGCGCGAGCGTCGGGTGCTTTCCGCTTTGTCGCCAAGCCTGCACGTGGTGCCCCGGCCAATCCACTTCTCGAACGACGCGACGATCATTGGCGCGCCATTCCTCATCATGGAATACCGCCCGGGGCTCGTTATCGGCGGCGATCTGCCCGTGGGATTGGCCTCTCGCATCGCTGGCCCCAGGCTTTCCGAGCTCTTGGTGTCGTTCCTCGCCGAGTTGCACGCAATTGCTCCGGCCTCGGTCGGGCTTTCGGATTTCGGCAAGCCAGAGGGCTTTCTGGAACGCACGGTTGACGGCTGGGCCAAACGGGCATCGCTTGCCCTTGACTCGGAACCGCAGCCGGCGGCTCTGCGGACGGTTCTGTCCTGGCTGCGAACGGCTCCGACGCCGCGCGGCGCTGTCGCTCTCCTGCACAACGACTTCAAGCTCGACAATGTCGTGCTCGATCCGGGAACGCTGGCGATGCGGGCGGTGCTTGACTGGGATATGGGCTCGCGCGGCGACGCATTGTTCGACCTTGCAACCACGTTGAGCTATTGGCCGGAGCCGGATGATCCGCCCTGCATGCATCGCCTTGGGCAGATGCCGACAGCTCAGGAGGGGTTCTGGCGCCGCGCCGAGGTGGTGGAGCGCTATGCGCAGCTCTCCGGCAGCGATGTGTCGCAACTGAAGTTCTACCGCATCCTGGCGATGCTCAAGCTGGCCACGGTGTTCCTACAATTCGACGCTCGCGCGCGGAAGCACGGCGCACGCGATCCGCGACTCAACCGCGTCGCCGGCATCGGCCATGAGCTGCTCGATTTCACTGCCGAACTCGTCTTGAAATCCTTTCCGACGTGAGCATGCGATGATCGATTTCTCACTGCCCCCCGAACTCGCCGAGCTGCAGGCTCGCGTCCGATCCTTCATTGTGGGCGAGATCATTCCGCTCGAAGAGGACCCTCGCGCCCGCGGCGACCATGTTGACGACGGCTTCCGCCGATACTTGAACGCGATCGCAAGGAAAGCAGGCCTACTCGCTCCGCAGGCCGAAAGGCGATGGGGTGGGCTCGGGCTGTCGCACCTCGCGCGCGCCGTCGTCTTCGAGGAGGCCGGCTATTCGCCGCTCGGTCCCGTCGCCATGCATCTGCATGCCCCCGACGAAGGCAATATGCACCTGCTGGAGACGGTCGCCACCGAAGAGCAGAAGCAGCACTGGCTGAAGCCGCTGGCCGGCGGCGAGATCCGCTCGGCCTTCCTCATGACCGAGCCTGACGGCGGCGCCGGCGCTGATCCCGACAACCTGCGGACGACCGCCCGGCGCGACGGCACGAACTTCGTCATCAACGGCCGCAAATGGCTGATCACGGGCGGGCACGGGGCAGCTCTCTACATCATCATGGCCCGAATGGCCGAAGAAGACGGCGCCACAATGTTCCTCGCCGACGCCGACACTCCCGGCATCGAGCGCGTGCGCGAGATTTCAACCATGGCCGGCGGTTTCACCGGCGGGCATGCCGAGGTCAAGCTGGAGAATGTCCGCGTCGGTTCGGACGCCGTGCTCGGCGAGGTCGGCAAGGGCTTCGCTTATGCCCAGGTTCGTCTCGTTCCCGCACGTCTCACGCATTGCATGCGCTGGCTCGGCGCGGCGCGCCGCGCGCATGACATTGCGGCAGCCTACGCCCGCCAGCGATGGGCTTTCGGAGCACGGCTGGTCGAGCACCAGGGTGTGGGATTTCAGCTCGCAGACAATGAGATCGACCTGCATATGGCGCGCCTTGCCATCTGGCACGTCGCCTGGTTGCTGGACCGGGGCGAGCGCGCCAACGCGGCGTCCAGCATGGTCAAGGTGTTCTGCTCGGAGGCCGAGTACCGGGTCGCCGATCGCGCCCTGCAGGTTCTGGGCGGCCTCGGCGTGACAACGGACACCAGGGTCGAGGCCATCTTTCGCGGCATCCGCGCCTTCAGGATCTACGACGGGCCGTCCGAGGTCCACCGCTGGGCACTGGCCCGACGAATCGCGCGAACGGATCGTGCCGTCGGCGGCGCGCGCGGGAACTGATCGCATACGGCCTATGGGGAGCGAGAGAAGGGCAGGCATGGCCGGCGGATCTGCGAGATCGAGGCGCCATGGCCGAGCGGCGTTTCTCACCGATGGAGAGATAGTCCCATGAAGATTCCCTTCACGACGTACGAGGAGACCTGCCGCCGTTTTCGCTGGGACCTGCCGGCAACGTTCAACTACGGCCGGGATGTCGTTGATCTGTGGTCCGCAGTGGCTCCGGAGCGCCTTTGCCTGCAGTGGCAGGACCAGGCGGGTCGCCAGCAGCGCTTTGCCTGGCGCGAGATGTGCGAGCTGACGAACCGCTTTGCCAATACGCTTGCTGGCGCCGGCGTCCGCAAGGGAGACCGCGTCATTGTCATGCTGC
This sequence comes from Hyphomicrobiaceae bacterium, assembly GCA_008933705.1. Taxonomy (GTDB): domain Bacteria; phylum Pseudomonadota; class Alphaproteobacteria; order Rhizobiales; family Hyphomicrobiaceae; genus AWTP1-13. The sequence continues at coordinate 27,625 of WBUN01000042.1, read as the reverse complement.
CAAGAATCCCCGAATGGCAGATCGCGCTTGTTGGCTGCACGAAGCTTGGCGCGATCCCGGTCCCCTGCATCGAGATGCTGACAGGCAAGGACGTCGCGTATCGCATTCGCCAATCGGGGGCCGTTGCTGTCGTGACGACGCGGGCGGCAACTTCGAAATTCCCTACGATGGAGCAGTTCCGGCTGCGGCTTGCCGTTGGCGGAGCGCCCGGCTGGGCCGATCTCGCCGAAGCCTTATCTGGGGCTTCTGCATCCTTCACTTGCGATGATACGGCGCTCGAGGATCCTGCGATCATCTACTACACGTCGGGCTCTACCGGCCTGCCGAAGGGCGTTACCCACGCCTCGCGCGGCCTGTACACCTGGCGCAATTCAGCATGGTACTGGCATGATTTCTCGGCGGATGATCTCGTGTGGTGCACCGCCGACACCGGCTGGAGCAAGGCCGGCACCGCGGTACTGTTCGCGCCATGGAGCTGCGGCGCATCGGTGTTCTTCTACGATGGCCCCTTCGATGCCAGGCGGCGGCTCGACCTGATCGAACGCAATGGCATCACCGTGTTCTGCGGCGCAGCGACCGAATTCCGCCACCTGATCAATGAAGACCTGCCGCGCTGGGATTTGTCGAGGCTGCGGCTGGCCGCATCGGCCGGCGAAATGGTCAATCCGGAGATCGTGCGCCGATGGGAGGAGACGGCCGGCTGCAAGCTGGTCGAGGCCTATGGCCAGACGGAAACGCTGATGACGGTAGCCAACCACGAGCGCGCGCCCCGCCGCTTGGGCTCGATGGGTCGCCCTTTGCCCGGCACAGAGATGGCGGTGCTCGACGACAACAACGCACCTCTGCCGCCGGGCCGGAGCGGGCAGCTGGCGGTGCGATTGCCCAACCCGCAGCTCATGCTCGGCTACTGGAACGAGCCCGAGCGAACCGCTGCAACGCGCGCGGAGCACAGCGGCGTGGAATATTTCCTCACCGGTGACCGCGTATCGATGGATGCAGATGGTTATCTCTACTATGAGGGGCGCACCGATGACATCATCTCATCGGCCGGCTATCGCATCGGGCCGGTGGAGATCGAGAACGCGCTGGCCGAGCATCCGGCCGTCCTCGAATCGGCTGCAGTGCCCGCCCCCGACGCCGAGCGCGGGGAGATCGTCATGGCCTATGTGGTCGTGCGAGCTGGGTTCGTGCCCTCGCCTGCGCTCGCCGCGGAGCTGCAGGATCATGTGAAGCACTCGACCGCTCCCTACAAGTATCCGCGCGCTGTGGTGTTCATCGAGGAGCTGCCCAAGACGGCGAGCGGCAAGATCTTGCGCCGCGAGCTCAAGGCGCGGGCCTTTGCCACCGCCCAGTCCGGCGGGATGCAGCCATGAGCCGGCGCTTTCCAAGGATCGAGCGTGCGCCAGCCTATCGTCTGCTCGCGGACGCACTTGCTGCCGAGATTCTGGCGGGGAGACTGAGACCCGGCGAGGTGCTGCCGACGGAAGCGCGCCTATGCGAGGAGTTCGGCGTGCAGCGCACAACCGTGCGAGAAGGCATGCGCGCGCTGGAGGAGGCCGGCATGCTCAGCCGTGCCGACGGCGGCAAGCGCATGCGCGTCAGCCGTCCGAGCGCGGCGCTCGTGGGCAACCAGATTCGGCGAGCCATGATCCTGAACCAGGTGACCTATGGCGAGCTGTGCGACGCGCTGCTTGTCATCGATCCGGCCCTGGCACGCGCCGCCGCGGCGCGGTGCGATGCGGCAACGATAAGCGCTCTTGAGAGGAATTGCACCGAAACCGAGAGCCTGCTTCGAGCCGGGCGCAGCATCAGCGGGCTTGATGTCGCGTTCCATGGGCTGATTGCCGAGGCATCCGGCAACCGTGCCTTGATCCTGGCACGGCAGCCCCTGCTCGATCTGCTGGACCCTGCGTTCGAACGCGTTCTCTCGGCGGTCTCCAATGCGGGCAGGCGGCTGCTCCAAGCGCATCGCAAGATCGTGGCAGCGATGCGCGAAGGCGACCCGGACGACGCCGAGGGATGGATGACGAAGCACATTCGCGATTTCAGGCGGGGTTTCGAGCTGCAGCAGATCCCGCTGGATCAACCGGTCACTCTGCCGCGAAGCACCAACCATCGGAGCCAAGGATGAGCGCGTGACGTCGATGCTGCACGACGCTTGAGATGTGATCCAATAGGGGCCAAACGAGGGTGAGATGGACGCTGCTGCTTGCATGGCGAAGCTCGCGGACTTGATTCCGGTTGAGCGGCGGGCGGTCGGCGAAGCGATCAGCTCGCGCCGCAGCGTACGCGGATTCCTGCCAACACCCGTTCCAAGGGCGCAAGTTGAGGCGATACTGGCGCTGGCAGCGCGCGCGCCCTCGGGGTCAAACATCCAGCCGTGGAAAGCGTACGTGTGCGCCGGCGCGAAACGCGACGCGGTGGTTGCTGCCGTTCGCGAGGCGAATGAGGGGGAGCCGGACGCCCATCGCGAGGCTTATGCTTACTATCCCGACGTCTGGCGAGAGCCTTACCTGACGCGGCGGCGGGCGACCGGATGGGGGCTCTATGGCACGCTCGGCATCGCCAAGGGCGACACGGCAGCGATGCAGCGCCAGCGCGCGAAGAACTTCGAGTTCTTTGGCGCGCCGGTCGGCCTGTTCCTCACCATCGACGACGACATGGAGCGGGGCAGCTGGCTCGATTGCGGCATGTTCCTCCAAAACGTCATGATTGCGGCGCGCGCCTTCGAGCTGCACACATGCCCGCAACAGGCGTGGGCGCACTATCACCGCATCGTCAAGCCACTCATGGGTATTCCCGAGAGCGAGATACTGGTTTGCGGCATGGCGCTGGGCCACCTCGACGAGGCTGAGCCGGCCAACCGCTTCTGGACCGATCGCGTACCGGTGGCGGCTTTCGCACAGCTCCAGGGATTCGATACGCCGTGACGGGGCAAGCCGGCCGCAACGACAAGGGAATGGCGAGATGTCGGTACAGTGCAGCTTTTCGAAAGGGCTGGAGGGTCGGGTCGCGCTGGTGACGGGCGCATCGGGAGGACTCGGACGGCATTTTGCGATGGTGCTCGCAGCGCACGGCGCCAGAGTCGCGCTGGCCGCTCGTCGTGTCGATCGGTTGACAGAGGTCCAGCGCGAGATCGCGCGAGCAGGCGGGCAGGCGGCTGCGATTGCGATGGATGTGAGCGACGCAGCTTCCGTCGCCAGTGGCTTTGACGCGGCCGCGCGGAGCCTCGGTCCGGTCGATGTCGTGGTCAACAACGCCGGCGTGGTGTCGGAGGGCCGCTGCGTCGATACGTCCGAGCACACTTGGCATCATGTGATCGAGGTGAATCTCAATGGCGTATTTCGCGTCGCCAGGGAAGCGGCCCGCCGGAAGAGCGATCGCGGGGCGGGAGGTGCCATTGTCAACATCGCATCGATCTTGGGACTCGGCGTACTAAAGGGCCTCGCCCCTTACGCGACGACCAAGGCCGCCGTCATCCAACTCACCAAAGCGATGGCGCTTGAGCTTGCACGCGATCGTGTTCGCGTGAATGCGCTGGCTCCCGGCTATTTCTCGACAGAGCTCAACGAGACTTTTCTCGCAGGCAGCTCGGGGCGGCGCCTCGTGAGTCGGATACCCATGCGGCGTATCGGGGTTCTCGATGAACTTGATGCTCCACTGTTGCTCCTTTGCTCGGATGCGGGTGCCTTCATGACGGGCAGCGTCGTAACGGTAGACGGTGGGCACGCCATGGCAATGGGATGAACGCCGAGCGGCGCCGCTGCGTGAACCGCACCGAACGGAGCACGTGATGCTGGTGATTGGCAGGGCCCCAATCGTGGACGGCAATGATGTGAGGCCAACCCTCACTGCACATCTACATGAAGGGCCAGGAAGTCGTGGCCGTCTCAACTGCTTCAGGCCGCGCCCGGCTTGAGAGTCCTGCCCAGCGCCGCCCCTTCCGACCGCCGCGCCTTTGGCGCCTGGGTCTCGAGGAGGTCGCCAGGCTTATGTAAGCGGAACGAAGCGCTCTGCCGCACGCCGCGCTCCCGGAGCGCATACGCATCCCGTGCGCAAATGCCGCGTGCTGATCGTGTCGGCTGGCGAATGTTCGCAACTCGTGCTAGCCCAAGGCTCGAAGCGCACAGGAATTCGGTACACAGGCGTGGCCGGCGCTCGCGCATCTCACGAGATCGGGACACATGACCGACGGCACCAGGTATCTTGCTCCGGGCGTGTACATCGACAGCGACAATCCCGCTGTGGTGGCTTTCGCAGAACGGGCAACGCGGGCGAGCCACGGAATAGACAGGGTGATCCGCCTCTATCAGGCGGTCCGCGACGACATCGCCTACGAGGCCTATCTCGACTTTGATGACCCCTCCACCTACCGCGCCAGCGCTGTGCTGCAGGCCGGCAAGGGCTTCTGCGTGGGCAAGGCTGCGCTGCTGGCCGCATGCGCCCGCGCCCAGGGCATTCCTGCCCGCGTGGGCTACGCGGACGTGCGCAACCACATGACATCGCGCCGTCTCTATGAGCGCATGAAGTCCGATGTCTTCATGTGGCACTCCTATACGGACCTGTACATCAACAACAAGTGGGTGAAGGCAACCCCGGCATTTGACCGCAAGCTGTGCGAGCGCGTCGGCGTGCAGCCGCTTGCCTTCGACGGCACTTCGGACTCGCTCTTCCAGCCCTATTCGCCAAGCGGGCGCAGGCACATGGAATACCTGCGCGACCGCGGCACGTTCACGGATGTACCGTTTGATTTGATAGTGGCTGACTTCCGCCGATGCTACGCCGGCATGCAGGTGAGCGGGCCCGTGCAGGGATCGTTTGCCGATGAGGTCGAGTCACGATGATGCCCGCAAGCCTCTGAGGGGAATTCAGTCGTCATCGACACGGATCTGCCGGTGGCAACTTCAAGTAAGGCGCCTGGCCGAGAGGAAAAGCCAGGCTCTGGCGGGGGTAAGCAACCACCTCATGCCGTTGATCTCGCGCTCGACAAGCCCAAGCTCCAGCGTCAGATCGTTACGCTGCTTGCGGTGCTTTTTGTCACGCGAGACGCTCGAGCAAGAATTGTCCTATTCCAATCGCTGGCCTGGCTTCGGCAAGATCAGCGGCAAAGAGCTCAAAGACGTGGATCATATGGTCGAAGTGGCACCCGCCCGCCCGCTCGGCAGAGCTTGAGGGTAAGCCGGACCCGATACGCTCTTGTCGAGCCTTACCGCCTTTGACCCAAAGCAATCTTTCCGGGATGAGACATGCGGCGCGTGGCCGAATTGGCGCAGGCTCCAGCAGGGCAGATGGGTCAGGTGCGCTGCTCAGGCCGAGGCAGCAACCATCCCTTCCACCGTCTTGTCCGTCACCGGAGCTCTTGGCAGCGTGCGTCCGCTCGACCGCACCGGCTGATCGAGGGCCCGGTTATCCAGGGCGACCTCCGGCAACCTGAGCTTGCCCTTGCGGTTGTCCAACAGCTCTGCCCAATACTCGGGCCAGCGCCTCAAGCGCAGCTTGTTCTTGTAGTTTATGATTTTCTGGCGCTCGTCCTCCACAAGCGACTCGGTTTCCACCAGCTTGGCGACCTTCTCGTCGATCAGGTCACGTTTCTTGTCGAGATCATCGTTGAGGTTGAAGAGCGCCTGTGGCGCATAGACCGGCATCGACTGCGTCATGCGATCGAATACCGCCTCTGAGATGACTGCGTGCAGCGGCAGCCTGCGCGGACGATATTCGTAGAGGTTGCTGAACCACTGCCGCACCTGACCGAGCGGGTCGGGGTCGACCCAGCCTGGATGATCGACCTGGCGCTCCGTAAGGTCCGCCTTGTCGGTCTTTTCAGCGGTGAGATAGATGCCCCAGGCTTCGTTGCCGGCCTTCTTCTTCCTTGCCTCCGGGTCTTCATCCGTAGCGTATCCGCTGGATATGCGGCGCAGCAGGAAGTCCAATGTGACGTCCGACAAGCTGTCCGTCGCCCAACCACCGCCGATGTTCGCATGGTCACCGGCGAACCATACCTCGACGATGCGCTCGGGACGGATCGGATCGGGGTCCATCAGCGTCGGCTCGAAGCTGTCGCGCTGCTCATCGAGCGCAACCATATGGTAGGCCTGCAGGACGTTGTCCGGCACGGTCAGGTCCTTGAACAGGTTGAGCTGCTGGAAATTGATGCCCAGAATGGTCTTGGCCACGCCGAAGGAGCCGACCGTGTCCCAGCAGCCAAGCACGTCGATCTTGACCGGCACCTTCCGCGGCGAACTCCAGATCACGCGGTGCTTGCCCAGCAGCCTCAGCGTCCACACCGTTCGCGGTGCTCCGCGCGCGTCGATGGTGCGAGCGAGAAGGCGCGAGATGGCGGCGCCACGGCTGAAGCCGACGATGTAGACCCGATCGCCCGGCCGATAGACGCGGACGAGGTCGAGGTACGCCCGCTCGATGATGTCGCCGGCGCCCATGCCGGTGGCCATGCCGAACGTCTGCAGGATCGCGTCGTTGTCGTACTTGTTGCCGACGCCGGCATAGTAGAAGGCGATCTGCTTGTCCTTGTACCTCTTGCACAGCGAGGCGTCGAAGTGGCCGTCGGCCGAGTAGCCCGAGCCATCGTCTCCCTTCAGCATCCTGAACAGCTTGAACACATTCGTCTGGGCGGCGAAGCCCATCTCGATCTGATCGGGCGTGTTGCTGGTGCCGTCGAGGCAGATGACGATGTTCTTGTTGGTGCGCGCCGTCCAGTTGGCAGAGTTGCGCAGAAGCGTATGGATCAGCGGCAAGCCGATCAGGATGAACTCCCACTTGTAGAACCAGCCGGGGAAGCCAGTGCCGAGGAACGCCCAGATCCAACTGCGCGTCGCACCCTTGCCCGTAGTCTTCTGCTCAACCGCGCTGCTGGGTTGGACATTGGTCGGAGGTCCGGCCGGCAAGGCCGCCGGCGCAGCGCTGTCGGTTCTCGCGGCAGGCGCTGCCGTGCGAGCGCTCGTGGGTGGAGCGGCGCGCGAGTCAAGCTCGCCGGCGCTCGAGCGGCTGGGCGGGCTCTCCGTCGCAACTCCTTTCTTCTGGTCATCCGTGGTGGCCACGGCAGTTGTTTCTCCGCTGGAATAACCGGGCCCCCAACCCTGCCAGCAGGCGACGCCGACGAGGACGAGCAGCACGGTGAGGCCCCAGTTGTGGACCTTCGGCGGAAGCCAGAGCGACGCGCTCTGCACGTGCCGCCTCAGCCGGTAGGCGAGGAGCAAAAGGCCGAGCTGGAACAGCAGGAAGAAGAATATCGCGCCCGACCCTGGCATCACCTGCGCCGATGTCAGCTTGCCGAAGAACCCCGACGCATTGATGCCGAGGAGGATGAGCAGGGACGCGAGGAACCAAACCCAGAAGTTGCGCCGATATATGAGACCGGCCAGGCCCGGGAGCAGCGAGAACAGGCTCAGCTGAAAGATGGTGACGAGGCTGCTCTTGGCAATGGTGATGAAGTCCCGGCCCAACTGATCCACGAACATCTTGAACAGCGGGCGGACGAGGTTCTCGACATAGCCCCAGACGCCCCATTTCTCGTCATGGGCCTTCTTCTGCATCTTCTCCCACAACTTCTTGAGCTCAGCCTCCTTGTTCAACTTGTCCTGGAGCGTCTCGAGCGTGAGAGTCGCATTCACATTCTCGATGAGCCCCAGCGAGACCCCGAGCTGCTTGTGACCGGCCGGCAGTCCGTAACCGACGAAGAGAGTTACGCTCAGCAGCAACAGGATGATCGGGATAAGCCGCGAGCCCTTGCGGAAGCTGAGCTGAACGCGTGCCTCATTGCGAGGCGCCAACGCAACCGACGACACAGCATCCCCCCAAAGGCTCTCACGCACCATAGTGTGAGAATGAATGCGGAATACGCGACATCCTTTACGCTCGCGTCGGATTGTCAAAGCCTACATGCACGCACGGAGCGGTCTTGGTCTTGTCTGAGCCAATATGTGGCGCGTCAGCCACAATGGGCTCGCCTCGCCCATCAGAGACTTTCGGCTCCTGGCGCTCTTGCCCCGCGCGATGGTGCGGCAGAAGCTGAGCGTGCATCGGAAGTGTTGGGGGGTCATTCAGAGACTTGCCCTGCATGCGCCTGATGGACCGCAGAACCGCTCCAGCTGTTTGGGGCGCCCCGTTGGGGACGCGGGACCCTGAGGTCGCGATGTTCGTGTTTTTGATGTACATAAGGGTTCCGTTGAATGTTCGCGGACCCGGTGATGGTCGCCTGATCCGTCGCGCGGGAACATGCCAGTCTAATTTGCCCCCGGGAGAGCAGGTTGAACGTCCTATCTCTGCTCCTCGGAGTCATGTGCGCGGCAGGGGGTGGCGAGCTGTTCGTGCGGGGCACGGTCGGCCTCGCCAAGACCTTGCGCATTTCGCCGGGAGTCGTGGCCGCGACGGTTGCCGCCTTCGCCACATCGAGCCCTGAGCTGACGGTGTCGATCACCGCAGCCCTGCATGGAACGCCAAGGATCGCCCTTGGCGACGCGCTGGGCAGCAATGTCGTCAACGTCGCGCTCATTCTGGGGAGCGCGTTACTGATCGGTGTCCTGCATGCCCCGCGGGCTACCATCAAGCGGGACTTTCCCACCGCCCTAGTCGTACCGGTCGCCACGGCAGTGCTGTTCATCGACGGGGAGCTCTCGCAAATGGACGGCCTTCTCCTCCTCGCCATCTTCGTGGTGTGGCTCGTCACCGTCATCCGTGAGGCGCGGCGCGAGCGCAGCGCCATAGAAGAGGTTCTTGGCGCCTATCCGCCGGGCCGAGCGCTCGTGGAGGGTACCATCGGGCTTGGCCTGCTGATCGCCGCGGGCCGCTTGATCGTCGCGGGCGCGTCGGGAATCGCCTCAGCCTACAGCGTCAGCGACTTCGTGATCGGCGCGACGGTGGTTGCGGTGGGAACATCCGTGCCCGAGCTTGCCACCACGATTATTTCCCGGCTGAGGGGACACGACGAAGTAGGCCTGGGGACCATCCTCGGCAGCAACATCTTCAACGGCCTCTTCATTGTCGGGCTGGCATCCAGCATCACACCAATTCGGGCCAGCTTCGCTGAAGTCGCCCCCGCGCTGATTCTCGGCCTTGCGGCCATCGCATTATCCTACCCGCCCCGGAGCGGGATCATCGACCGCCACAGGGGACTGATGCTGCTGGCTGTGTACGCTGTCTATTTCACCGCGGTCTTGCAGGGACTGTCTGAGTAGACTGCAACGGCAACCAGTCATTGCCTCTGCAAAACCCATTGGTGCGCTCGTTGCGCCGAACGGTGGTGTGATCCGTACGTTCGCCATCAGGCCCGCCAGTTGCTATTGCCGCCACTCATCTTCCTAGGCGCATGGCAAGCCGTACGAGCTCAGCAAGATTCTTTGCGCCCATTCGCTCCATGACCCAGGCCCTGTAGCTCTCGACCGTGCGCGGGCTGATGCCGAGTTGATTGGCGATCTGCTTGTTGCTGAGGCCCTGCACGGCCAGGTTCATGACCTGCCGCTGGCGCTCCGAGAGCTCAGCCACCTTGCCCGCAATCGCAGCGAGCTCGGTCTCTTCCCCGATACTCCTGCTGCGCCTCGACACCGCGTCCTCAATGCTCGTGAGGAGGCGCCGCTCGTCGAACGGCTTTTCGATGAAGTCGTGGGCGCCCGCCTTGATGGCGCCGACGGCCATCTCGACGTCGCCGTGTCCGGTGATCAGGATGAGCGGGATCGCAATCTTGCGGGCCGATAGTTCGCGCTGAAGCTCCAGCCCTGATAGCGCTGGCATGCGAATGTCGCTGACAATGCAATCAGGCTCCAATCCCTCGGATAGCGCCTTGAGCAAACTGTCCGCCTCCGCAAATGCTGCAACGTCATAGCCGGTTGCAGTAAAGTAGAGCCGCAGCGAATCCAGAACCGCGTCGTCATCGTCAACCAGGGCGATGCTGATCTTCTTGCTCATATGCGCGTTGCCTCGGCCGTCGGAAGCGTGAAGTGCACGACGGCTCCCTGGGAGTTCCTGCCGAGCCACAGGCGCCCGCCGTGCGCCTCGATGATGGACCGGCTGAGAGCTAGTCCGACGCCCAACCCATCGACCTTGGTGGTTGCGAAAGGCTGGGGGGATGCATCGAGCTGTTCCCTCTCGAATCCCGGTCCGTTGTCGTGCACCCGCACCTCCACGAGGCCAGCTTCGCTGGGCACAGCCTCGATGACCACGCTTCCCCGATCCACGTCCGCGCCGCTGATGGCCTCGATCGAGTTGCGCACGAGATTTATGAGCACCTGCTCGACCTGGAGAATGTCAGCCATCACGGGAGGAAGGTCCCGGCTCACCTGCTCGCGTATCGCGATGTTGTGGCGGTCGATCTCAGGGCGCAGCAGCTCGAGGGATTCCTGCACGATTCTGCTTATCGTAACCGGTGCGATTTCACTGCGGCCAAGCTGAATGAGCTCTCTGAGCCGGCGCACAACCTCCGCAGCGCGTTCGACCTGCCCAACGGCCTTGTTCGCCGCTTCGCGGGCAACGTCCGGCGGCGCGCTGCCAGAACCAAGGGCCTGCGCTGCCACTCGGGTGTAGGTACCCGCTGCGGTCAGGGGCTGATTTATCTCGTGTGCGAGCGCGGCAGCGAGCTCGCCCATGCTGCCAAGACGAGCCAGCCGCGCCTGCGCATCCTGCTGCAGGCGCAATTGAAACTCGGCACGGCGGCGCTCGGTCACCAGCACGCCGGCGGCCAGGCCGGTCATGGTCAGCACCAGCATCAAAGCCTGAAACGCCGTGACATTCACCTCAGGGGTCGCAAACACCTCTATGGCGACGATCAGGCCGACCTGGGTGAGGACGAGGCCTGCGGAAACTCCCTCGAGCCCGGTGCGCACTGCGATCCAAACGACCGGCAGAAACAGAATGTAGAAGAGCTGAAGCTGCTTGCCCGCCGTTGTTGCGAATACGATCCACAGTGCGGCAACGATAGTGGCAACCTGGAATCCGGTCTCCCAGGTGAGCGAGAGCGGTCTTCCGCGCGTAAGCAGTATGAGCAAGAACGGTGTGACGACGGCGATGCCGATCACGTCGCCGATCCAATAGCGCAGTGCGGCAGCCGTGTAGTCGCCCCACGGCACGAGCCCTGCCAAGCAGAGCAACAAGACGTGCAAGACCGACACAGTCGCTGCGCTGCCGACGGCCGCCAGCATCAACAGCACCATGTCGCGCATGGAGGAGAGCGACACATCGAACTTCAGCGCGGGGCGGAGCAGACTGATGGCCGCAAGGCCGTATCCGGCCCCAATGATGAGGCACGACAGGAGCTCGATGTGAAGCGGCAGTGGAAACCGGCGCACGATGATGTCCGCGAGCACTGGCGCGAGAAAAATCAGCGGCAGGAAGCGCTGGCCGAAGATCAAGATCAGCACGAAGCTCAAGCCCGTTGGAGGGTTCCAAGGCGTGATCCCGAACACTCCGAAGGGCTCGATGTAGCTCGCCCAATCGAGCAGCACATAGCCTGCCAAGAAAGCCAGGCCGATCACAGCGCGCGGCGTGGACAAAAGCCGCGGAAAGGCCATCGGTCGTGCTCGACGTTGCAAGGTTGGGCTTTCCATCAAGGTCTGTTCCCAAGTCGCCGCCGGGTGCAATTCCGTATCTCTACGGAGGGGCGTCTACCGCAGCGTAGCACCTGACGGGCACATCCCGAATTGCGGTCACTTGGTCGGGCTGGCTTCCTTTCGCGCGACTTCGCGAAAACGATGGGAGCCTCCCATGCCCCGGGTCCTTGCTGCCGTCGACGGCTCCGAGCAGGCCGGCTCAGTCGCCGACTATATCCTTGATCGCTTTGGCGGCTCGATCGCAACGCACGTCGTCGTACTCAATACCCAACCCAAGCCCCAGGAATGGCAGACCCGCGGCATCGCCCAAGAGGCGATCCGCGATCGGCTCCAGGAACTGGGCCAGAAAGCCACGACGCCTATCGCCGAGCGGCTAGAGCAGGCGCAAATAGCGACCAAGCCGCGCGTGGAGCTTGGAGACCCCGCCGACACCATCATCCGCTGTGCAAAGGAAGAAGGCTGCGACCTCATCGTGATGAGCGCCAAGCGCCTGGGCCGTGTGGGCAGTGCCCTCGTGAGGAACACCGGGGTCACATGGGGTTCCGTCGCCGCGCAGGTCGTGAAGCTCTCAGACATCCCTGTCGTGGTGGTCAAGTGACCGAACGCTGCTGCTGATCCTGGAATTGACCGATGGCCCGCCACCGCACAATTCGCGAGCCCGAGGACGCGCCGGCTGACGTGCTGATCTTGTGCGCCGACGAGACGGCTCGAGATGCTCTGGCTTACTGGCTCCGGTCCTCCAATGTGGCGACTGAGGTCGCCGCGGATGGCTACGAGGCGAGCGAGCGGCTTCGCTCGGGAGCATTCCGCTTGCTTTTCACAGATCGGCTGCTGCCGCCCTGGCCGGGCCTGGACGCCTTCGTCCGTCTGAAGCAGCGACTGACCAACCTCCGCATCGCCTTCATCGACGACGGCGTTCCCGACACGCAAGCCCTGGCGCGGGCCGCCGGGGCCGACGTCATCCTGCCGCGTCCATTGCGGCGCGCGAGTGTGTTGCGTGCCACGCCGGGATTCGGGAAGGAGGCGCCATGCGCCTGATCAGCCTCGCGCTTGCGCTCTTCCTGTTCTGGCTCGCACTGTCCGGCCATTACACGCCGATGCTCATGGCGGCTGGTGCCGTTTCCGCAGTTGTTTGCGTCTTGGCTGCGGTGCGCATGGGCATTGCCGATCCGGAAGGCCATCCGGTCCATCTCCTGGGCAGGTTCGTCACCTACTTCCCCTGGATTCTCCGGGAAATTGCCAAATCAGCTTGGGCCGTCACGAAGATCATCATCGATCCCGCTCTGCCGATCTCACCCACCATGACCCGGGTTCGGGCAAGCCAGAAGACCTCGCTCGGGATCGTCACCTATGCGAACTCGATCACGCTGACCCCCGGCACCATCACGACCGGCGTCAAAGGCGACGTGCTTACGGTGCATGCAGTCGTGCGGGAGGGCGCACTCGATCTCGAATCCGGCGGGATGGACGCGCGAGTCACACGGTTCGAGGGGAGAGTGTGATGTTTGCCGCCGCCGTCCTCTCCATCCTCGTCGCCTTGGTGCTCGTCGTGTTCCGCGCACTCAAGGGACCCACCCTGTTCGACCGAGTGCTGGCGGGCAACTCCATCGGAACGCTGGCCATCCTGCTGCTCGCCGCTGTCGGCTTCCTGACCGGCCGCCCGGAGTGGCTCGATATCGGGATTACCTACGGCCTGCTCAACCTCATCAGTACGCTGGCAATTCTCAAGTTCTTCCGCCATGGCGATCTCGCTCACGACGGGGAGGAGAAGACCCCGTGATCGACATCCTGCTCATTGGTTTGTCCTGGGCCCTCATTCTCGCTGGAGGCTTTTTCACGATAGTCGGCGCAATCGGGCTTGTCCGCATGCCCGATGTCTACACGCGCATGCACGCGGCGAGCGTGACCGACACGTTGGGAGCCGGCCTCCTGCTGCTCGGCTTCATGCTGCAGGCCGGTCCGTCGCTCGTCTTGCTGAAACTGGTGTTCCTGTTCGTCCTGTTCTTCTTCGTTAGCCCGGTTGCAACGCACGCCGTGGCCAATGCCGCGTTGCACTACGGCATCAAGCCTCAGCTTGCGGAGGACCGCCGGGGGAGGCTCGATGCTGACACCCGCGAGCCAGCGGCCATCGAGGAAGAACTCCGGATCGAAGCTGCGCAATAGCGATGGAAGCTCTCATCAACATCGTCCTGCTGACATTGCTCGCCGTGATCACGGTAGGCATCATGTTTCAGCGCAATCTCTTTGCCGTCGTCGTGCTCGCCGGCATCTACAGCTTCCTCATGGCGAGCGTGCTCATCGTACTCGACGCCGTCGACGTGGCCATGACCGAGGCTTCCGTAGGCGCGGGCGTCTCGACGGTCGTTCTACTCGGCACCTTGCACCTTGTTCGGACCATCGAATACCCCTCGAAACGGTCCGCGCTGATCCCGATGCTCGTTGCCGTCGCGACGGGAGCCGCACTGGTTTGGGGCACGATCGGCCTTTCGCCCTTCGGCACGGCCGACAACGCCATCCACAAGCACGTCGCCCCGAAGTACCTCGCCGACAGCGTCAAGGAGACGCTTGTCCCCAATGTCGTGACCTCCACGCTCGCTGACTACCGCGGCTACGACACGCTCGGCGAGACCACCGTGATCTTCACTGCCGGCATCGGTGTGCTGTTGCTGCTCAAGGGCCGCCGGCGGCGCGGCCATATCGCGGACGAGGACAGCAAGGTGGGGAGGACGGCATGAAGCTCGACCTCATCCTGCGCATCGGCACCAAGCTGCTTCTGCCGTTCATCCTGCTGTTTGCGCTCTACGTCCAGTTCCACGGCGACTTCGGGCCGGGAGGCGGCTTCCAAGCCGGCGTCATCACGGCCGGCATGGTGATCCTCTATGCGCTCATCTTCGGTGTGAAGGCCGCCAAGCGCATCGCGCCGCAGGGTCTGGTCGAGCGCATGGTGCCGCTGGGCGTGCTCATCTACGCCGGTACTGGCATCGCCGGACTCTGGCTGGGAAGCAACTACCTCGATTATTCGCGTCTCGCCAGGGACGCACCCTACGGCCACGAGCTCGGCATCTTCGCCGTCGAGCTGGGCGTCCTGATCACGGTCGCCGGCACCATGACCGCCATCTTCTACGCCTTCGTCGACCGGGGGCGCTGATGGAGGTCCTGCAGCGCTTTGCCGATCACTACAATTACGTCGTCACCATCTTCCTGATGGTCGCGGGCCTCTACATCGTCATCGCCCGCGGCAACCTGATCAAGAAGCTCGTCGGGCTGTCGCTGTTCCAGACCTCGGTCTATCTGCTCTACATCGAGCCCGGCAAGATCATCGGCGGCACTGCGCCCATCATCGATCCGGCATTCAAGGTCTACTCGAACCCGCTGCCGCACGTGCTGATATTGACGGCAATCGTTGTCGGCGTCGCCACCCTCGCCCTCGGTCTCGCCCTGGTCGTGCGCATCCATGAGGCCTACGGTACCATCGAGGAGGACGAGATCTTCTCTAGGGAGGGGGAGGAATGAGGGCGATAATGCCTCACCTCCCGGCGCTCCAGGTCGTCGTGCCGCTGATCGGCGCCCTACTCTCGGCTCTGTTGCGCCGGGGCACGACGGCCTGGGCGCTTGCGCTTCTCGTCAGCTGGACCATGCCGCTCATCGCAGCCTCACTGCTGCTGCAGGTGCTGACAAGCGGACCGACCTCCTATCACCTCGGCGGCTGGGCGCCACCCTGGGGCATCGAGTACCGCGTCGATCTTCTCAACGCCTTCATCCTCCTTCTGGTCTCTGGTGTCGCCGCGGTGATGATGCCCTTTGCTCGCAGGAGCGTGGCCGCGGAAGTCGACCAGGACAAGCAGTCCTGGTTCTACAGCATGTACCTGCTGTGTCTGGCGGGACTGCTTGGCATCACCGTCACGGGCGACGCCTTCAACATCTTCGTGTTCCTGGAGATTTCGTCACTCTCCACTTACGTGCTCATCGCGCTGGGCAGGGATCGCCGCGCCCTGGTTGCCGCCTACCAGTACCTGATCATGGGCACCATCGGCGCGACCTTCTACGTGATCGGCATCGGGCTCCTCTACCTCGTCACTGGCAGTCTCAATATCCTCGACATCGCCGAGCGGCTGGGGCCGGCCGCGGCCCAGTCCTCGCGCCCTATCCTTGCTGCTCTTGCCTTCCTCACCGTCGGCATCTCGCTGAAGCTTGCGCTGTTCCCGCTGCATGTGTGGCTTCCAAACGCCTACGCTTACGCACCGTCCTTTGCCACGGCGTTCCTGGCGGCAACGGCCACCAAGGTCGCTATCTACGTTCTGCTGCGCCTGTTCTTTTCGGTGTTCGGCATCGCCATCAGCTTCGAGCACCTGCCCGTCTCGGAGGTGATGCTGGCGCTGTCTGTCGCCGCGATGTTCATCGCCTCGCTGCTCGCCATCTTCGAGCAGAACGTCAAGCGCATGCTCGCCTACTCTTCCCTCGGGCAGATCGGCTACATCACGCTCGGCATCAGCTTGGCCAATGAAGCGGGACTGACCGGTGGCATTGTCCACCTGTTCAATCATGCCGTGATGAAGGCGGCGCTGTTCCTGGTGCTCGGCGCCATCGTCTTTCGCATTGGCAGCGTGAAGCTCGCTGATCTGGCCGGCATTGGCCGCCGGATGCCCCTCACCATGGCGGCCTTCGTCATTGCGGGCCTCGCCATCATCGGCGCTCCCGGCACCGCCGGCTTCATTTCCAAGTGGTACCTGGCGGTCGGCGCCTTCCAGAAGGGCTGGTGGCCGCTCGTGTTCCTCATTCTCGCCAGCTCCATGCTGGCGGTGGTCTACATCGGCCGCGTGGTCGAGGTCGCCTGGTTCCGCGAGCCGTCGGGTCTGGCCGAGAAAGCCAAGGACCCGCCGCTCTCCATGCTCCTACCGGTGCTGGTGCTGGCAATCGCCACGATCTACTTCGGCTTCGATACGCAAGCCTCGGCCGGAATCGCGAGCCAGGCCGCGCACGCACTGCTCGCGGGGATCAAATGAGCGCCCCCTTCGAGCCTGACATCCTGATGCTGCTGGCGATTGGCATCCCATTTGCGGCCGCAGCCCTGATCCCGCTGTTTCATTGCTGGCCTAACCTGCGCGAGCTGGTCACGCTCACTGCCGCGGCCGCACTCGCGGCTGTGGTTTGGTGCCTCGTTGGTCCGGTGCTTGACGGTGTCCGGCTGGAGCGCCACCTCATGGAAATCGTCCCGGGCTTTGTGCTGGCCTTCGCGATCGAGCCGCTCGGCATGCTGTTCGCGCTCGTGGCCGGCTCGCTGTGGCTCGTCAATTCGATCTACTCGATCGGCTACATGCGCGCCAACGGCGAGCCGCGCCAGACCTCCTACTACGTCTGCTTTGCCGTGGCACTCGGCGCCACCATGGGGATCGCCTTCGCCAAGAACCTGGTGACGCTGTTCCTGTTCTACGAGCTGCTGACGCTCTCGACCTACCCGCTGGTGGTGCACAAGGCCAACGAGGAGGCCATCCGTGCCGGGCGTACCTACCTCGTCCTGCTGCTCGGCTCCTCCATGGTGCTGTTGCTGCCGGCCATCTTCGCCACCTGGCTGCTGGCCGGAACGACAGATTTCAGGGCGGGGGGAATCCTGCCGGCGGAGTTGAGCGGCACGCTCATGGCGGCGCTGCTGGCGCTCTACGTCTTTGGCATCGGCAAGGCGGCCGTCATGCCGCTGCACTTCTGGCTTCCCGCCGCCATGGTCGCGCCGACGCCGGTCAGCGCACTGCTGCACGCCGTGGCGGTCGTCAAGGCGGGCGTCTTCTCGATCCTCAAGGTCATCGTTGCGGTCTTCGGGGTCGAGCGTCTGGCTTCGAGCGGCGCCGCCACCTGGCTCGTGTGGGTCGCGGGCTTCACGGTCATCACCGCCTCGCTCATCGCGCTCCGCCAGGACAACCTCAAAAAGCGGCTGGCGTACTCGACGGTCTCGCAGCTCTCCTATGTCATCCTGGCCGCGGCGATCCTGACGCCGATCTCGGTGATCGGCGCGGCCCTGCACATCGCAGCGCACGCCGTCGCCAAGATCACCCTCTTCTTCTGCGCCGGTGCGATCTACACGGCTGCCCACAAGACCGAGGTCTCCGAGCTCGACTGCATCGGCTACCGCATGCCCTGGACCATGGCGGCTTTCGCCGTTGGCGCCCTCGGCATGATCGGCCTGCCGCCCACCGCCGGTTTCCTCGGTAAATGGTTCATACTCTCCGGAGCGACCCAGACAGACCAGTGGGTACCGGTTGCGGTCATCATCCTCAGCACCGTCCTCAACGCGGGCTATTTCCTGCCCATCGTTGTCCGCGCATTCTTTCCAGCGGCCGAGCTGCGGGCACATGCCGCTGGCGCCGCCGTCGCTCGACACACCCACGAGGCCGAGCACGGCGAGGCACCTTGGCCCATGGTGCTCGCCCTGCTTGCGACGGCGGTCGCGACACTCGTGCTGTTCTTCGTCCCCGACATCCCGCTTGGCCTGAGCAACGCCATGCTCGTGAGGTAGTAACCAATGGCCTCTCCCGATCACGATCATTGGTTGGCTCGCCCAAACACCATCAGCCTGTTGTGGGCGATATTCGGCGTGATCCTCACCACGGTCGTGCTCGCCGATTTCCTGGTTGAGCACCATCCGCTGTTCGGTCTCGACGGTACGTTCGGGTTCGCAGCCTGGTACGGGTTCGCCTCGTGTATTGCGCTCGTGCTCTTCGCCAAGGCGCTGGGCGCCCTCCTCAAGCGGTTGGACACCTACTACAATGACTAGTCTCGCCGCTCCGCCCGGATTTGTTCTCATCCTCGGTGCCTTGCTCCTGCCGTTTGCGAAGGGCAGGCTGCGGTCCGGGGTGCTGCTTGCGCTCCCGCTCGTGACCTTGTGGCTGGTCACTCAGGTCCCGGACGGCGAGATCCTCAAGGTCTCGTTTCTGGGCTTCGAGCTCGTCCCGCTCAGAGCCGATAAGCTCTCCCGGCTGTTCGCGTTCGTTTTCGCATTGATGGCGTTCGTCGGCGGCCTATTCGCGCTGCGGCAGGCGCGCACAACCGAGCTTGCCGCAGCCTTCGCCTATGCCGGCAGCGCCATTGGCGTCGCCTTGGCGGGCGACCTGATCAGCGTCTTCATCTTCTGGGAAATGATGGCCATTGGCTCGACGCTGGTGATCTGGTGCGGCAGCCCCTCGGCAAGGGGCGCGGGCCTGCGCTACGCGGCCATCCACCTCTTCGGCGGCGTGCTGTTGATGGCCGGCATCGCCGGTGAGATCGCAGCGAGCGGCACCACCACATTCTCCAAACTCGACGTTTCGACGCTGCCGCGCTGGCTGATCCTGGCCGGCTTTCTGATCAACACCGGCGCGCCGCCGCTTTCGGCCTGGCTGCCCGATGCCTATCCCGAGGCTTCCTGGTCCGGGATGGTGTTCCTGTCAGCGTTTACAACCAAGGCCGCGGTCTATGTGCTCTTGCGCGGCTTCCCGGGCGTGGAGCTGCTGATCTGGGTCGGCCTGTTCATGGTCTTCTACGGTATCGTCTACGCGATCCTCGAGAACGACATGCGTCGCATCCTGGCCTACTCGATCGTCAACCAGGTCGGATTCATGGTCGCTGGGATCGGCATCGGCACGGAGATGGCGCTCAACGGCGCCGCTGCCCACGCCTTCACGCACATCATCTACAAGGCCCTGCTGCTGATGTCGGCTGGCTCGGTGCTGTTCATGACTGGCAGGCGCAAATGCACGGATCTCGGCGGTTTGTTCCGCACCATGCCTCTGACGACGCTCTGCGGCATCGTCGGTGCGCTGTCGATCTCGTCATTCCCGCTCACCTCCGGCTTCATCTCGAAGTCGATGATCGCCGAGGGGGCGGCTGAGCAGCACCTCGCCCTTGTATGGTTCCTGCTTGCGGCCGCGTCGGCCGGCGTCTTCCTTCACGCCGGCATCAAATTCCCTTGGTTCGTGTTCTTCCACAGGGATTCGGGGCTCAGGCCCGCCGAGCCGCCGATCAACATGCGCCTCGCCATGCTTCTGTTCTCGGCGCTCTGCATCAGTCTTGGCATGGCGCCAGGTACTCTCTACGCTGCGCTGCCTTATCCCGTCGCTTATGTGCCCTACACCGCGAGCCACGTCGTATCGCAGCTGCAGCTCCTGCTGTTCTCGGGGCTTGCCTTCTTCCTGATGCTCGGGTGGCTCAAGCGCACGCTCACCATCACCCTCGACACCGACTGGCTCTGGCGGCGTCTAGGCCCGGCAGTGCTCTCACGTCTCGACCGCGGCGCCGACGCCGCCTGGAGCACACTGACCGCCGGCGTGCTCTTCGTGGCTGGCACTCTCAACAACAGTCTGCACCGTCATCACGGCCCTGACGGCGTCCTCGGCCGCACATGGCCGACCGGAACCATGGCCCTGTGGGCAACCCTCATGCTCTGCGCCTACCTGGTCCTTTCCTATGTCGGAGGACCGTTGCGATGATCACAGCTCTCAGGCGCGCGCTGGAAGACCTGGTCCTGCCCGAGCTGCCCCAAATTGCGCCGCATCAGCGCGAGCCCGCCATGAAACGCGTCGGCGAGGAACCGTTCGTTTTCCTCGAGTGGGTCGGCATGCTGCTTGGTCTCATCATAACGGCTTGGATGACGCGCTACGGTGCGAGCGGCCTGGAGGCGGGCACACGGGTCGCCCTTGTTGCCGCGAACTTCCTGCTGGCCTTACCCATTGTCCTATCCGGCGCAGCAGGAGAGTTTCTTGACATCCTTCCCGAAGGCCAGCGCCGCGAGCTTTAGCCCCTCGACCGTGGTCAGGTAGGGAAAGATCGTCTCCCCCAGCTGCTCGACCGTCATGCCGGCCTTGATCGCCAGCGCGGCGGTCTGGATGCTGTCGGCGCCCTCGGGCGCCAGGATGTGGGCGCCGAGGAGCTTGCGGGTATTGGCATCGGCGACGAGCTTTATGAGCCCACGGGTGTCGCGCGCCGCCAGCGCCCGCGGCACATGGTCGAGCGAGAGGACAGAGGTTGCGACCTGATAGCCGGCGGCCCTGGCCTGCGCCTCCGTCAGCCCGACCATGGCGACCTGGGGATCGGTGAACACGACCTCCGGCATGGCGCTGTTGTCGTAGACAAGGGTGTCGCTGTTCAGCGCATTCTTCGCCGCGAGCTTGGCGCCGTAGGCCGCCATGTAGACGAACTGATCGCGTCCCGTGACGTCGCCAGCGGCGTAGATGCCTGGCCTTGAGGTGCGCATGCGGTCATCGACGTCGATGGCACCACTTTTCGCTTGGCGGACGCCCGCCTCGGCGAGGCCCAGCCGCTCCACGTTCGGGCTGCGTCCCGTGGCGATCAGGATCCGCTCTGCTTCCAGCACCTCCTGGCGGCCCTCGTGCCGCACACAGAGCTCGACACCCTTGTCGGTTGTCCTGCAGAACTCGTAGGCCACGCCGCCATTGAGGGCGATGCCCTCGTCGCGAAAATAGCGCGACAAGGCCTCGGAGATCTCCGGCTCGGCCGCGGGCAGGAGGCGGCTGCGGCAGACGATGGTCACCTTGACACCCGCGCGCGCGAACATTTGCGCGAGTTCGGCGCCGACGAAGCCGCCGCCCACCACCAGCAGGCTCCTGGGCAGCTCCTTGAGGTCGAGAGCCGACGTGCTGGTCAGGTAGTCGATCTTGTCGATGCCCGGGATCGGTGGCACGGCCGGACGTGCGCCGGTAGTGATGATTACCTTCGGCGTCTTGATGAGCGCGCCGTTCACCGCAACGCCTCCGTCAGCGAGCCGCGCCGGGCCGTCGAGGTAGGCGATGGTATTGTACGCGGGGAGGAGGTCGGCATATTTGGCCTGCCGCAAGCCCGCAACCAGCTCGTCCTTCTGCGCGATGAGCGCCGCCCAGTCGGCCACGCGACCCTCTGCCCTGATGCCGGAGAAGCGGGCTGCGGCGTGAGCGTGATGGAGGCTCTCCGTGGCGCGGATCAGCGCCTTGGACGGCACGCATCCGATGTTGACGCAGGTGCCGCCGATCGTGCCGTGACCGATGAGGGCCACCTGCGCACCCTGCTCGGCGGCGGCGATGGCCGCCGAGAAACCGGCCGAGCCCGCGCCGATGACGGCGAGGTCGTAGCCCTTGCCTCTTCCATTGGCGGCCCAGCAGTCGCTCATGTCAGGTCCTCGTGGTTGTCTTGCTGGCGGCATCCGCATGGCAGCACGCCGCCGGGCCTTGCCGGCGCATGTAGAGCCCGTAGCCGAGCATGCCGAGGCAGACGGCGAGCGCGGGCAACAGCACATAGTCCAGGTAGCCGGTCAGGGCCGACAGCCCGACCGCGCCAAGCGCGATCACTAGCACCGGGGTGGCGCAGCAGATGGCCGCCACCACGGCGCCGACGGCACCGGTCTTGATGAGCGTCGCGTCGTTCATTTTGTCACCGGCGCTGCCGCGGCGGCCAGCTTCGTGGGATAGCCGGCATTGGTCGCGGCAGCGATCAAGGTATCAACGGTTGTCGTCTGGTCATCGAAGGTGACGACGGCGGATTTGTCCTTGAAGGACACGTCAGCCTTGGTCACGCCTGGCACCGCGCTCAGCGCTTTCTTCACTGTCGACGGACAGGCGGCGCAATACATGTTGCTGACGGCGAGCTTCACGGTCTGCTCGGCGGCGACAGCGATCCCGGAGGTCAGGAAGCCGGCGCCAAAGGCGAACAGGGTAACGAGACGTTTCATTGGACTTCTCCTCTGGCCAATTAGGACAACAGCAACGGCGCCACGTAGTCGAAGGCCAGCGCGGCCGCGACCAGCACCGTTGCGATCCACAAACTCGCTCTTGTCAGGCGGTCAGGCAGCGCGCGGGCGCACGATCCGTCGGCGCAGGCCTGCTTCGGCCTCAGGTAGACGAGGTAAGAGCCGTAGCCGAGCAGAGCCAGCGTGCCGACGGCGAAATAGGGCTTGTATGGCGCCAGCGCCGTAAGGTTGGCGATCCACGCCCCTGAAATTCCCACGCTGAAGAGCACCAGCGGAAGGATGCAGCACGAGGTTGCTGCCAGCCCGCCGAGCAGGCCGCCGGCGGCGATGAGCCGCGCGCGCGTCCTGTCCTCCATCAGCTGCTGGCTCGCATTCTCGGCGGTCTCAATCTCTGTGGTTTGCGCCATGCGCCCGGCTCCCTTCTTGCTTTGTTTCAGAAAGCATGGCACCTGTAGTAACTACAGGTTCAAGCGGTTTTTCCCCTAAGGAGATCACGATCTTGGGAGACCGGCGTTATCCGATCGGCGTCCTGTCGCGCGAGACCGGCGTCAATATCGAGACCATCCGCTATTACGAGCGCATCGGCGTCATGCCGGCGCCGCCGCGCACCGAGGGTCGGCAGCGGGTCTACGACGAGGATCACCTCAAGCGTCTCACCTTCATCCGCCGCGGCCGGGAGCTCGGCTTCACGCTCGATCAGATTCGCGATCTGCTCGGCCTCGTGCGCGGACATGGCCTGACCTGCGCCGAGGTCAAGGCGATGACGGTCGGGCACGTGGCCGACATCCGCCGCAAGGTGAAGGACCTCAAGCGGCTCGAGCGCGTCTTGGGCGACCTCGCCGCGCAATGCCACGGGAAAGGGGTGCCGGATTGCCCGATCCTCGATGCCCTGTCGGCCACTCCCGGCGCGATGGCATCGCGCGGTATGGGCAATGGCGCGATCGCCAAATCCCGGCGACGGTAAGTGCCGCCCCAAGGGCACCAGCAGCAGAAGCTGTCCTTATCTGGCGGCCTCGATCATCGGGCAGACTTTGACGACCGGCGCCGACGGAGCGGGCCTGGCAGCGATAGCCTTGAGTTCGCGCCGCAGGCGCGAAAGCTCGGCGAGCTTGCGCTCGACGTCGGCGAGGTTGCGCTCGATGATGTCCTTGACGCAGCCGCACGGCGCGCTGCCGGCGCGCCTGATCTCCAGGATCTCGGCGATCTGATCGAGGGAGAAGCCGAGCGCCTTGGCCCGGCAGATGAAGGCCAGCGCCTGGGCGGCGTCCTCACCGTAGACGCGGTAGCCGTTGGCCAGCCGCTCGGAGGCGATCAGCCCCTGCCGTTCGTAGAAGCGCACCGCTGATGTTTGCACGCCCATGCGGCGGGCCAGGGTTCCGATCGTCAAAGCTTTGGACATGGCACTTGACCTTGAACCTGGGTTCAAGGTCGATCATAGCGCGGTGCCCAGCAATCCGGAAGCAATCTTGAGCGTCGTCGTCCGAGGTCTGCGCAACCCCTTCCGCCATGGCGTGCGCACCGCCGTGGTGGTGGCGCGGCTCGTCGACCGCGTCCTGCATCTGCGCGATGGCCGGCTGATGAACGGTGCAGCGACAGGTCTGTCGGGAGCGGCTCAGCGGACGTGAGCTGATGCGACGATGAAGGAGCGCAAGGATGAGGAGTAGAGGATTGCCCGATACCGGCTGGCCGCCGCACGTCCTCTCACGGACCCGCTGCGTTGTCCTGCTCGCGGTCGGCGCTCTCGTCGCCGTGGGCGCGCTGGAGCAGGGTCTTGGCGCGCGTGCGCTGGCAGCCCAGCCCGCGGCAGAGAGCGCCGTCAAGACGGTGGTGATCCCCGTCGAAGGGATGGCCTGCGTCGCCTGTGCGGCGTCGGTCAAGCGGGCGCTCAAGACCATCGACGGCGTGGCCGCGGTCGAGGTGAACCTTGAGCAGCGGGCCGCACGGGTCACCTACATGCCCGGCAAGGTGACGCCCGACCGGCTTGTGGCGGCCATCAACAAGCTGGGATACCGGGCCGGCACGCCCAAGGAGGTGGAATGACCCTGGAACAGGTCCTCGAGCCGCTCGCCGGCCAGGGCATCCTCGCCGCGCTGCCGCTGACCTTCCTCGGCGGCATCGTGGCGAGCGGCGTGTGCCCCTGCACCGTGCCGATGGGGCTCGGCGTCGCGGGTCTTGCCGGCGCCTCCGAGACGCGCGGCCGGTACGGAGGCCTGCAGGTGGCCGTGGCTTTCTTCGCCGGCATTGTCGCCAGCCTCACGGTCCTTGGCGCGCTTGCCGGACGGCTGGGCGCGCTCGCCACGGAATCCTTTGGCCGCAACTGGGCGCTGGCCATGGCGGCGGCCTCGCTCGCCGCCGCGGCCGTCGCCTTCGCCTGGCCGCGCATGAAGATTGCCACGCTCGCCGCCTGGCGGCGGCCCGGCGTGCTCGGCGCCTTCGGTTATGGGCTCGTGTTCAGCCTTGGCACCTCTGTGGCACCGCTCCTCTTCCTGCTCACCATCGCCGCAGCACAGGTGCCGCAGCACGCGCTGCTGCTCGCCCTTGTGTTCGGCCTGGGGCGCGGTTTCCCGTTCCTCGTCGCCGGGCTTGCCGGCAGCGCACTGACCGGGTGGACGCGGCTCGGGGCCTGGACCCGCCCGATCCAGGTCGTCAGCGGCGTCGCACTGCTGGTGGTGGCGGCCTACTACGTCGACGTGTTTCGCCAGCTGCTTTGACGGAGAAGAATATGAAGAACATGAAGCGTGAGCAGGCGGGCAACGCTGTCGCCGAGCTTGATCTCGCCGTGCCGTCGATGGTGTGCGACGGGTGTGCCGAGGCGATCCGCACGGCGCTGGCGAAACTGCCTGGCGTGCGCGACGTCAAGGTGAGCCCGTGGCGCAGGCGCGTGCGGCTCCGCTACGAGGCAGCGCGCATCCAGCAAGGTGAGATCAGGCAGGCCATCAGCAATGCCGGCTTCGCCGTCGCTGAGAGATAGCCCAGGAGCGAGCAATGACGACGCGGATACTCAAGATCGAAGGCATGCGCTGCGAAGGCTGTGCCGAGACTATCAAGGCGCTGGCCGAGGTGGTGCCCGGCGTGAGCTCGATCTTGGTTTCGTTTGCAGCCGGAGAGGCGCGCGTCGTCCTCGACGGCAGGGCCGATGCCGAGGATCGGCTCGTGAGGGCGATCGAGAAGCCCGGGTTCCGGGTGGTGGGGCGGCGGTAGCGCATGGACCTCACCTTCACCAGCGTCGTCGCCTTGCCGGTCGGCCTCGGCCTCATCGGCTTTGTCGAGCCGTGCTCGATCGGCTCGACGCTGCTGTTCGTGAAGTACCTGGAGGGCAAGGATGCCGGGCGAAAGCTCGCCCAGGTCTCCGTGTTCACCGGCACCCGGGCGCTGTTCATCGGCCTGCTCGGCGCGCTCGCGACCGTGGTCGGCTCCGCCTTCCTTGGCTTCCAGAAAGCGGCCTGGGTGGTGCTCGGCGCCGTCTATCTGCTGATCGGGCTCATGTTCCTGATCGGCAAGAGCGGGGTGCTGGCCCTGTCGATCGGCCCGAAGCTTGCCGGCCTATCCGAGGTACGCGGCTCGGCTACCCTCGGCATCCTGTTCGGCCTCAACATCCCGGCGTGCGCAGCGCCCCTGCTCTTCGCCCTGCTTGCCGCTGCGGCGGCTGGCGGCTCCGCCGGAGCAACGGCGGCGACCGGCTTCATCGCGCTCGCGCTGTTCGGCCTTGCCCTGTCGCTGCCTCTGGTTGCCGCCGTGCTGTTCGAGCGCGCCCGCCGCGCCCTCGACTGGCTGGCCGGGCTGTCGCGGCGGCTTCCGTTCTGGACCGGGGCGCTGCTCGCTGCCCTCGGTCTCTGGTCCATCTGGTTCGGCCTTTTCGCCAGGATTGCTCCGGCATGAGCGCGCAGGTGAACATGGCCGAAGGCACGAGCCACTCCGAGCGCCTGCAGCTCAAGATCGGCGGCATGGCGTGCTCCTTCTGCGTCGCCAGCATCACCAAGGCGCTCGGCCGCATGGCGGGCGTGCACAAGGTCAGCGTCAACCTCGCGCACGAGGAGGCGCTGATCGAGTTCGATGGCAGCCAGGTGGCTGCCACCGATCTCGAGGGCACGCTGCGCGACCTGGGCTACACCATCCGCGATCCCAACAAGGTGCGCGCCTTCGAGGAGCAGGCGGCCGAGCTCGCCTGGCAGCGCGACAACCTGCTGTTTGCGGCCGGCCTGGCACTGATCGCGGTGGGGGCGATGAGCCTCATGTGGCTGGAGGCGCTGCCGCCGAACGGCATGGCTGCGCTCTACTGGCTGATGCCGATGCTGGCACTGTCGGCGATGTTCGGACCTGGCTGGCACATCATGACGATGGCCTGGGCCAGTCTCAGGCGCGGCATCCTCAACCAGCACGTGCTGCTGGAGCTCGGCGCCTTCGCCGGGCTTGCCGGCGGGTTCCTCGGCTACGTTTACAACGAGTTTCCGGCGCCCGACTTCTTCGGCGTCGCCGTGTTCGTCACCACCTATCACGTCCTTTCCGGCTGGGTGTCGCTGCTGGTGCGCACGCGTGCCTCGCAGGCGGTGCGCAAGCTCCTGGCCCTGGTGCCTGCCACCGCGCGCGTCGTGCAGGACGGCCGCGAGCAGATGGTCCCGATCGATGAGGTCGCGCCTCGCGACCGCGTGCGCGTTCGGCCGGGCGAGTCGATCCCGGTCGACGGCATCGTCATCGAAGGCGCGGCGGCGGTGGACGAGCATCTCGTCACCGGCGAATCGATCCCGGTGGAGAAGACCGTTGGAGATGCCGTGATCGGCGGCTCCATCAACCAGAATGGGGCGCTTCTGGTTGAAGTGACCAAGGTCGGGGAGGAGAGCTTCCTCGCCCAGGTGGCCCGGCAGGTGGAGGAGGCGCGCGCGCTCAAGCCCGGCATTCTCGTCCTCGTCGACCGCATCCTCAAGGTCTACGTGCCGACCGTGGTCGCCTTTGCGGTCGCCGCGCTGCTGATCTGGACCGTCGGCTCCTGGGCGATGACCGGCGCGGCCGACTGGACGCGCGCCATCTTCGCGGCGCTTGCCGTGCTCGTCATGGGCTACCCGTGCGCGCTCGGCATGGCGACGCCGCTGGCGCTGATCCGCGGCGGTGGCATGGCGGCTGAGCGCGGCATCCTGATGCGTTCGGGCGAGGCGTTCCAGGTCCTCAAGGACGTCCGCAAGATCGTGCTCGACAAGACCGGCACGCTCACCGCCGGCAAGCCGGCGATCGTGGAGATGGCGATGCCCGGCGGGGGCAATGCGCACGAGGCACTGCGTCTGGCAGCGGCGGTCGAGCAGTTGTCGGAGCACCCGCTGGCGCGTGCGATCGTGAAGGCAGCGGAGGACGACCGCCTGGCGCTCCCTGAGGC
>WBUN01000041.1 GCA_008933705.1 Hyphomicrobiaceae bacterium | reverse complement strand
GCGCCCACTGCTTGTCACTGAGCTCGTATCGTTTCGCCATGCGCTGCGCTCCGAATCAGTTGATCCGAAGCGCAATGAATCAGAACCGATTCTCGATGGGAATCCTGAATGTCGATTGGACCTAGCCCGATGCGCACGGGCGAGACCCTGGCTGCGCTCTTCTGGCTGGCGATCGCGCTCGGCATCACGTGGTCGGGCTGGGAGCTGGGGCTCGGCAGCTTGAGCGATCCGGGCTCCGGCAGCATGATCTTCTGGGTCGGCGCGGTGATGGCGGCGCTGTCGCTGGCGACGCTGGTGGTCGCCCTGCGGCAGCCCGCAGCGGCGGGGCTCGCCAGCCTCTGGCACGACCTGCGCTGGTGGCTGGTGCCTTACGTGGTGGTGCTGCTCGCACTCTACGCCTGGCTGCTGCCGGTGCTCGGCTTCTTCGCCA
This sequence comes from Hyphomicrobiaceae bacterium, assembly GCA_008933705.1. GTDB lineage: Bacteria > Pseudomonadota > Alphaproteobacteria > Rhizobiales > Hyphomicrobiaceae > AWTP1-13. The sequence continues at coordinate 42,137 of WBUN01000041.1, read as the reverse complement.
GCACTGTGCTGCTGCTCCTCATCCTGTTCATGACCATCGACCGCCGGAGCTGGATCGCGCCGCCGCTGGGCGCGCTGCTGATTACGGCCGGTGCCTACGTCGTGTTCCACCGCTGGCTTGGCACGCAACTTCCCGCTGGCGAGGCCGAGCGCTGGCTCGGGCAGCACCTGCCCCTCATCTTCGGGCGGAGCTGACGATGGATCTCCTCCAGAGCCTCGGGCTCGGCTTCGGCGTGGCGCTGCAGCCCACCAACCTCCTCTATTGCTTTATGGGCGTGTTCATCGGCACGCTTATCGGCGTTCTGCCGGGCATCGGCCCGGTCGCCGCCATGTCGTTGCTGCTGCCGGTGACGTTCACGGCCACGCCCGAGGCCGGTATCATCATGCTGGCCGGCATCTACTACGGGTCGATGTACGGCGGCTCCACCACAGCGATCCTGGTCAACATACCGGGGGAGGCCGCCTCTGTCGTGACCTGTCTCGACGGCCACCAGATGGCGCGACAGGGCCGCGCGGGGCCGGCGCTCGGCATTGCCGCCATGGGCTCATTCATCGCCGGCACGCTGGCGATCGTCGGGCTGATGCTGGTGGCGCCGACGCTCGCCCGCTTCGCCGTCAAGTTCGGGCCGGCGGAGTACTTCAGCCTGATGGTGCTGGGCCTGTCGATCCTCACCTACCTGTCGCACGGCTCGCTGCTGAAAGCGCTGATCATGGCCTGCTTCGGCCTGGTGCTGGGGCTCGTCGGGCTCGATTCCATCTCCGCTGTGCCGCGGCTCACGTTCGACCGCATGGAGCTGGTCGACGGCGTGGGGCTGGTGCCGATCGTCATGGGCCTGTTCGGCATTGCCGAGATCCTGGTCAACCTGGAGCAGAAGCTCACGCGCGAGATGTTTGCGGAGCGCATCAAGGGCCTGCTGCCGTCGCGGCAGGACTGGGCCGACAGCGCTGGCGCGCTCGGGCGAGGATCGGTGCTGGGGTTCATCCTGGGCATTCTGCCAGGCGGCGGAGCGGTGATCTCCTCGTTCCTGTCCTACGCCCTCGAGAAGCGCATCTCCAGGACGCCGGAGCAGTTCGGCAAGGGCGCGATCGCCGGCGTGGCCGGGCCCGAAGCCGCCAACAACGCGGCGGCCGGCAGCGGGTTCATCCCGCTCCTGACGCTCGGCATCCCGCCCAACGTGGTGATGGCGCTGCTGCTCGGCGCCTTCATCGTGCACAACGTGCAGCCGGGCCCGCTGCTGATGACACAGAACCCGGGGCTGTTCTGGGGCATCGTCGCCAGCATGTACATCGGCAACCTGATGCTCTTGGTGCTCAACCTGCCGCTGATCGGGCTGTGGGTGCAGGTGCTGAAGGTGCCCTACCGCATCCTGTTCCCGCTGATCCTGCTGTTCTGCATCATCGGTGTGTACAGCATCGCCAGCGCCATCTTCGACATCTACGTCATGATCGCCTTCGGCGTGCTGGGTTACCTCATGCGCAAGCTCGGCTACGAGCCGGCGCCGCTGGTGCTGGCGTTCGTGCTCGGACCGCTGATGGAGAACAACCTGCGGAAGGCGCTCATCCTCTCCGACGGCAGCTTCGTCATCTTCCTTGAGCGGCCGATCTCGCTCGCCTGCCTGGCGATCGCGCTTGTGCTGCTCGCCTCCGCCGTGCTGCCGGCCTTGCGCGCACGGCGGGAGAAGATCGCGCTGGAGACGAGCTGAGCTATGCTTTGTCGATGGTTGCAGCGTGCCCAAGCTGGACGGCGGGCGTGCGCGACCACGGGCGATGGTTGGCGGCGACAGCACGCCACAGCCCTGTATTCTGATCCGGGCTCAGGAAGTCGAGGCGCGTGATCGAGCAGTTTTCGATGGCGAAGGCGAGTGCTGCCTGAGGGCTCAGCCCCAGTGCATGGGCGAGCGCAGCCCTGATGGTGCCACCGTGGGTGACGGCAATGATGTCCCTGCCGCGATGCTCGGCCGTGAGCCGCTCGATCGCAGGACGGACGCGATCGACGAGGTCGGCGAAGCTCTCTCCGCCCGGGGGCCGCTCGTCTGCCGGCGCAAACCAGAGCGTGTGCGTGCCGACCTTGCGTTCAGCGTAGAACGCTTTGCGCTCCAGGCCCTGCCAATCGCCGAGGTGCTGCTCGGCAAACTCTGCGATCGGCGCGGGCTCGACGCCGGCATGCCGCTCCCCTGATGCGGCGAGGATTGCCGCGGCGGTCTGTCTGGTGCGTACCAGATTGCTGGTCAGCCAGATCGCATCGCGCGGCAACTCGCGCGCGAGAGCACGGAAGATCTCCTCGTCCCCGCAGTCGCAATCGAGATCGCGCTGACCGTAGATGAACCCCCCGTCGGGTACCGGCGCGTGTCGGATCCACCACCATCGCGTCGAGACTGCCTGCGTGCTGCTCATTCCATCGTCACCACGATCTTGCCCATGGCTTTCCGGGCCGCCAGCCGCGCAATGGCTTCGCCGGCTCTAGCCAGGGGAAAACGCTCCGAAATCACCGGCTTGATAGCCCCCTTGGCATAAAGTTGCATCAACTCGGCGATGTTGGCTGCATTCGCCTTGGGATCACGCCTGGTGAAGGCACCCCAGAACACGCCCACCACCTGGCACGACTTCAGCAGCGTCAGGTTGAGCGGCAGCTTGGGGATGCCGGCGGGAAATCCTATCACCAGAAACCGCCCGTCCCAGGCGATCGCGCGCAGCGCCGCTTCCGTATAGTCGCCGCCGACCGGATCGTAGATCACATCGGCGCCGTTCTCTCCGCAGGCCCTCTTGAAGATGTCGGCCAACGCTCTCGTGCCGGCCTTGTCGAAGGGCCCAGCCGGATAGACGACCCCTTCATCGGCGCCGTGCCTCCTTGCGAGTGCGACCTTCTCCTCCGAGGACGCGGCGGCGATCACCCGTGCCCCCATGGCCTTGCCAAGCTCGACCGCGGAGATGCCAACGCCGCCGGCGGCACCCAGCACCAGCAGTGTCTCTCCCCTCTTGAGGTGGGCGCGGTCCTTGAGCGCATGGATCGAGGTGCCGTAAGTGAGCACGAGCGCGCTCGCCTCGTCGAACGGCATCGTCGCCGGCATCGGAATGCAGCGCACCGCTTCGAGGACTAGCTTTTCGGCCATGCCGCCGGCAAAGGTGGAGCCGATCACCCGGTCGCCAGGCTTGAAGCCGGTCACTCCCTCGCCCACCTCCTCCACCACGCCGGCAACCTCACCGCCCGGCGCAAATGGACGGGGCGGCTTGACCTGATAGCGATCCTCGATAATCAGCACGTCGGGATAGTTCACGCCGCAGGCCTTGACGCCAATCAGCACCTCGCCGGCTCCTGGCTTCGGATCGGGCAAATCCTCCAGCACAAGGGTCTCCGGACCCCCGGCGCGCTTGCTCAGCATCGCTTTCATTACGCTGTTTCTCCCACGGCAGGCCAAATGCCTTCTCGGCCGTTCAGTATCAAAGAGCCGCCTGATCGTCGACAATGTCGAGAGCACGGGCAAATTGCGGCCACACAAGTGCCTGCAATTCCTGCGACAAATGCATTCGATCGCCGTCCCATGCCTGATCGCCGCACGTGCCGACCGTTGCGCAGGCAGAGGTGATACGCCACATGAAGTACTTGTTCCAACAGCCGGCAAGCTGAGGCTCGCATGCGCGTCACAATCATCACAGCCGTTGCCGCCCTCACGCTGGGACTGGGCGTCACTTCGGCGCTCCCGCAATCGGGATCGGGCGCATCCTCGTCGGCTGCCATCGCACAGCGCCAATCCGACGGCGCAAGCGCGTCCTCGCAAGCGGCACCCGCGCCGTCGGGCCGGAACGCAGCCCAGGACGCTCTTGCCGAATGCATGCAGCTATGGGAACCAGCGACGCACATGACGAGGCAGCAATGGTCGCGCACATGCCGTCGGGTGCAGACGCGCCTCGACCAGATAACGAAACAGTTTGCCGAAACGGACGAACGCCAGAAGAACGCGTCGCCGAAGCGCCGACAGTAGCGGAGCCAGTCCGGCAGCCGCGCGCCAGCGGGGTTGGGCGAACGCAGTTACCGAACTGGCCCGGTCTCGGACGCAACCGGGAATGCGGCACATCCGAAACCAACAAGCTGCCGAGCACAGAGCGCAAACGCAAGAACACTCCCTGCGCTTGAGGCAGCTTCGGCTGCATCCTGCCCGAGCCGCTTGACGTTGATATGACGCAAACGGCGGCGCTCCGCCGTGTGCTGAGGCGCACGTCGGCTCCTCACCGCTTGCGCAGCTCGGCCATGGCGATGTCCGTCAGGGCGAGTTCGGCGTCCAGATCGAGGGGCACGCATTTCTTGGACAGCATCGCGCGGTGCAGCGCGTACACGTGCGCGCGTTCACGATCGTATTCTTCGAACGCAACCAGCCCTTTGTCGGCGCCCCCGAAAATACGTCCGAACGCCTGAAGGGCAGTAGGGGGAGACTTCTGCTGTTCCGCTCTCGCTTTGTCAGGCAGGCCTTTGATGATCTGCACCCGCCCCCAGATGTTCTTGTAGAGCTTGTCGCAATCGAGATTCTGCTCGCTGCTGTCGAGGATATAGCTGCCGTCCTTTTGCAGGCCGAATGAGCTGCTCGCACATCCGGCGAGAACGGCAAGGCAAACGGCAACAAGAAGGCCCCCGAAGGGGCCTGTGGGCATGGCGCCCGCCTGCACTGGCCAGCGCTGAGGGCAACTCATGGCATCAGTGACTCGAAACGTGTGTCTTCGGATACTTTTCAAATGTGGCGCCACGCAGTCATATGTTGCGACCTTAGGCGCTACAAGCCAGGCCGCAAGCACGCAAGATCGCCGAAGACCCCGGCGAAGCGCTACATCGTTGAAAAGTAACAAGAAGATCGAAGGAAGCCATCAGCGCTGACGCACAAGATGTTGATCCTCATCAAATCTGCGGGCGGCGACCGAGGCTAATTGTACAAATGGGGCATGGTGCAGGGAGGGATGGCGCGTGGACCAGCATACGACAGGCACGAAGGCGCAGCGGGAAGGGTCACTCCCTACCGCCATCTCGCTGGAGCGGGTTCCATTCGATGCGCCGTGGGACTGGCTGGCTGCGGGATGGCGCGACATGTGGGCTATTCCCGGCATCAGCTTGGCGTACGGAGCCGTCTTCGCTCTGCTGTCCATCGCCCTGACGTTCGGACTCATGGAGTTCGGCCTGCAATCCCTTATCCTTGCTCTGGGTGGCGGCTTCCTGCTGATCGGCCCGCTGTTTGCCGTCGGCCTGTACGAGGCAAGTCGTCGTCTTGAGATCGGTGCGCCGGTCAGCATGGGAGAGATCGTGTCCGCAGGCTTCCGAGCCCCCGGACAACTCGGCTTCTTTGGTGCTGTCCTCGCGTTCGTCTTCTTTGTTTGGGTGCAGCTGGCGTTTCTTCTGTTCATGCTTTTCATGGGCGCAACAGGTCTGCCGCCACCCAGCGAGTTCGTGCCCGCCCTGCTCTTCACACCGCGTGGACTGGGCCTCCTTGTCGTGGGCACCATCGTCGGCGGCATCCTGGCAGCCACTGTCTTCGCAATGTCGGCGATTTCGGTCCCGCTTCTCATGACGCGTCGCATTGATGCCGTCACTGCCATCAGGACGAGCTTCACCGCCGTGATCGAGAACCCCAAGCCGATGCTGCTGTGGGCGGCCCTCATCGCAGCGTTCACGCTGCTGGGCATCGCGACCCTGTTCGTGGGCCTCGTGGTCGTGTTCCCGCTGGTCGGCCATGCGACATGGCACGCGTTCCGCAGTTTCACTTCGAAAGCGACAAGCTAGTGTCCCGATCGCGAAGTTCGTCACCATCTGCGGCACGTTCCGAACGAACTTCGCGATCGAAAGGACACTAGCAAGTCTATGATTCTAGTGTGGTTCAGATTCCGAAGTCCGCTTCGGAGGCTGGTCGCACGGTGGTAGCGGACTTCGGAATCACCACACTAGGCGAGACTGGCAGCAATGCGCGCGGCCAGGAAACGCCTAGTGTGATGATCGAGAAATTCGCCGCTTTGGCGCGGCTTCCGGGATGACAAGGATGGGCAATTCCATCTCGATCGGATGATCTCTAGCGCTTGCGCTCTGGCGGCTGCGGCCCGTCCTCGTCCCATAGGGCGCGCCAAGCGGCACCCTCCAAATCATCGAATTGCCCGCTGCGCATCGACCACAGGAATGCGGCCAGCCCCAAACCGCCGAGAAACAGCGCTGCCGGAATGAGCCACGCCAAGGCCGTCATCGATCAGAGCTCCACTCGGGCCGTTCTGAGGCGCACCGCATTTGCTGTTACGAGTATGGAAGAGGTGGACATGGCGATCGCGGCAATGAGCGGCGTCGCGAGGCCCGCAACCGCCAAAGGCACAAACATCACATTGTAGGCTACCGCGATCGCAAAATTCTGCAATGCGAGCTTGCGCGCGGCCTTGGCCACGGCCAGCACCTCGACGACACTACCAAGCCTCTCGCCCTGGAAGATGGCATCAGCCGCCGTCTGGCTGACATCGGCAGCCGTGGACGGGGAAACGGACGCGTGCGCCGCCGCCAATGCCGGCGCATCGTTGAGCCCGTCGCCCACCATGATGACTTTGCGGCCATCCGCTTTGAGGCCTTCCAGATGCGCGATCTTCTCGGCAGGTCCCTGTCGGCCGCGCCAGACGCTGATACCCACCTCTTTCGCCGCAGCCTCAACAGCAGTCATTCTGTCGCCCGACAGCAACTCAACGGCATATCCGGAGCGCCTGAGCTGCTGCACGACGTCACGCGCATCAGGACGTAAGCGGTCCTCGAAGCGGAACGGTACCACTTTCCCGCTCGGCGCCCTGTACCACAGCGTCGCCGACTCTCCGGCCGGCCCGCTGACGCCGCACCAGCGTCCGGAGCCCAGCCGCTCTTCGCCTTCCGGCGTCATGCGCGCAAGTCCGGCGCCTGCCGTCTCAGCGACCTCGACGGGGGGGAAGACGGCAAGGCCCCGCTCTCGGGCCGCACTGACGACCGCGCGCGCGTAGGGATGCCGGCTCGCCGATGCCAGAGTGGCGGCGCGTGCCAGAAGCGGAGCGTCGTGAGGTGCAAGCGGCAGCATATGCGGCTCGCCGAGCGACAGGGTCCCCGTCTTGTCGAAAACGACCATGTCGGCTTCCGCCAGGCGCTCAAGCCCGTCCGCCGCCTTGACCAATACGCCCCGCCCGAACAGCCGGCCCGTGGCAGCCACCTGGACCGCAGGCACGGCCAACGCAAGGGCGCATGGGCAGGTGATGATGAGCACGGCAATGGCGACCGTCAGCGCCTGCTCCCAGCCGTGCCCAGTAACCAGCCACCCCAGAAATGTCGCCAGTCCGAGGACATGAACCGCCGGCGCATAGAAGCTCGCGGCTCGATCAGCGAGGCGAACGTAGCGCCCTCGGCTCTGCTGCGCGGCGGCCATCAGCCTGGCGATTTCCGCAAGCAGCGTATTCTGGTCGGTGGCGATGGCCTCGACCACCAAAGGAGCACCGAGGTTGACAGTGCCGGCAAACACCTGACGACCGGGCGACACCGAAGCGGGACTGGCCTCGCCCGTGATCAGGCTTTCGTCGACCTCGCTTGCGCCCTCGAGCACGCGGCCGTCGGCCGCGATCCGCTCGCCCGCAGCGACCAGCATGCGCATGCCAGGCGTCAGCGCGCGTGCCGGCAGACGCTCCGACGACCCGTCGGCTCCGAGCACCGTTGCCGTGCTCGCGCGCAACCCCAACAGGTTGCCGGCCGCACCGGCGACGCGTGTACGCATGCGCTGATCGAGGAAACGACCAAGCAGCAGGAAGAAGAGGAGCGCCACCGCGGCGTCAAAGTAGACCTGTTCGCTGCCGCGCAACGTCTGGTAGAGACTCATCGCAGTGGCGAGCGTGACGCCAAGCGAGATCGGCACGTCCATATTGAGGCGGCCGGCCTTCAGTGCCTGCACAGCCGATCGGAAGAATGGCCGGCCGGCGTAAGCGACGGTCGGCAGCGCGATCAGGGCCGACAGCCAGTGAAAGAGGGACTGGACGGACCGCTCCATGTCCCCCGCCGCGCCCGACCAGACCGAGACGGAGAGCAGCATGATGTTGGCGGCAGCAAAGCCGGCGACGCCGACGCGACGCAAGAAGTCGCGATCCGCGTTGCTCGCCGCACTGTCGTCCTCCTCGGGCAGCTCTGCCGCCTTGAAACCGGCCGCCGCCAGGGCATCAACGAACGCTTCGGTCCGGCCGGCGCCCTTACTACGGTGGCTCACCGTGACGCGCTTGGCTGCGAGGTTGGCGCGCGCGGCCGCCACGCCGTCGACGGCGCACAATGCCTGCTCGACTTTGCGCATGCACCCACCACAGTGCATGTTCTCGACAACGAGCGTCGTCGACGCCAACGGGGCGGCGGCCAGCGCCTTGTCGATCAGCCGTGCAGACAGATCCCGCGTCAGGGCTTCAGCCATATCCGCTTCCTCGTCCTGTACGTGACCTCGTCCTTGTCCGCCACGAATGGCGAGGCCTCGAGGTTGACGATCCAGCTCCCTGCCTGCAACGTCTCGAGTTGCACGCTGTAGATGCCGGCATTGGCCTCCCGGAGAGCAACGCGAATGTCCTGCTGGTTCGTCGACGGCCGGCCGATGAAGCCTGCAACCTTCAGGCCGGTGACAGGCTGTCCGTCACGATCGACAAGCCGCAAAGTCACACCCTGCCGATCCACGCGAACATCCTCGCGCCAGCCCAGCGCGTCCTGCTTCGCGCCCTCCCCGATGCGCTGGTTGTATTGCAGGCCCTTACGGTAAGGCTCCTGGGCAACCACTCCCGTATAGGTGGACAGCGCCGAATAGAGAAAGATGCCATTCACGGCGAAAACGATCCCGAAGAACACAACCATCGCCAGGAGGACGTGCCGGCCCTGAATGCCCTTCGACGCTGCTGGCATGCTCAGCCTCCTTCACCGCGCACCCGGTGTCGATGCACTCAGGAACAGCGTGTCGCGCCGCGTCACCGAGCCGTTCGCCACGTCCGTCACGACGATCGAGAACGGCGTCTGAGGCGGCCGCAGCGCAGCAAGCCCTGCTGCCGGCACGGTGACGAACACCCGCAACTCTCTCAGGTTGTCGGTCGGAACGGTGATCCTGGGCTGAGGTGTGCTCTCCATGCCCAGGATGGTCAGGCGCGCGTTGGGCAGGCCCTCGAGGCTGAGCACGAAATCGCGTGGCTCGTGCTGCTTGTTGAGGATCTTGACGGTGTAGCCGTTGCGCACGCTGCCATCTGAAAGCGGGACGAAGAGCACGCCGCGGTCATGAAGAACATTGACCTGCAGCGCGGTCCGGCTCCACATGCCGAACGCCATCACGGCGGCGACGACGAGCATCAGACCGGCGTAGAGCAGCGTGCGCGCGCGCACGAGCTGTATCGGCTCGTGCTCGCCCCGCACCTTGGCCTCTTGCTTGGCAATCGTATCGTAGGCGATGAGGCCGCGCGGCCGCTCCACCCTGTCCATGATGTCGTTGCATGCGTCGATGCACAACGCGCATTGGATGCATTCGAGCTGCGAGCCGTCGCGGATGTCGATTCCCATCGGACACACGGCAACGCAGGCCTTGCAGTCGATGCAGTCGCCGCGGCCTCCCCATCCGATGTCCTTGCGCAAGGGTCCGCGTGGCTCGCCGCGCTCCGGTCGATAGCTTACCAGCAGCGTGTGCCGGTCGACCATGGCGCCCTGAATGCGCGGCCAGGGGCACATGTAGATGCAGACCTGCTCGCGCGCGATGCCTCCAAGCATGTACGTCGTAAACGTGAACACACCTAGAAACAGGTAGGCAATGGCCGGCGCAGATCCATCGATGAATTCGCGCGCCAGCGTCGGAGCATCGCGAAAATAGAAGACGAAAGCACCACCCGTCGCCACGGCGATCATCAGCCACGACAGATGCGTCATGGCCTTCCTGAAGATCTTGACAGGTCCCCATGGCTCCTTGTCGAGACGGATGCGGGCGTTGCGGTCGCCCTGCCAGAACCGCTCGACCGCAACCATCAGGTCGGTCCACACCGTCTGCGGGCAGGTGTAGCCGCACCAGACGCGGCCGGCCGCCGACGTGACCAGAAAGAGGCCCAACGCCGACAGGACCAAAATGCCTGTAACGTAGTAGAGTTCCTGCGGCCAGATCTCGAAGAAGAAGAAGAAGAGCCTGCCCCGCTCGACATCGAAGAGCACGGCTTGGTCCGGGAGACTAGGCCCGCGATGCCAGCGCAACCAAGGCATCACGTAGTAGATGCCGAGCGTCACGACCATCACGAGCCACTTGACCGCACGGAAGCGTCCGTGCGCGAGCCTCGGATAGATCTTCTCCCGCCCTGCGTAGAGCTGCCGTTCCGCCTTGCGATTGACGGCTCGTGCATCGATCGTCTCAACGCCGGGCGCTGCCTCGGCCATGATCGGCTTTGTCGTATCCATAATGGTCATGGCATCGATTGCGTCACTCTAGCATGCAGAACATCTCTGGCGGCACAAGTTGTCGCGAGGTAGCGCCGCCAGACGGCGGCGAACCACGCGCCCGTCGCCGTCTCTGCCAGCTTACTCCGCGGCCGCTCTTCCACGGCCAGGATCGGGTCTGAAGGCGCCCTGTCGCCTTGCGGTGCGGTCTTCCTCATGGCTGCCTGCGCCACGGCAAGAGCCAGCTCGCAACCACACCCGCACATAGGGCTTCCTCAGTTGCCGCCACATCGGCCGTCACCAGCCATCACCTGCCGCCGCCAAGCGAGTGCACATAGACGGCGAGCGCCTTCAATGTCACCGCGTCCAAGCGCCCCTGCCAGGCCGGCATCACGCCGCCGCGCCCGGTCCGGATGCTCTCGACGATCGCCGGCTTCTCGCCGCCGTAGAGCCAGATCGCGTCCGTCAGGTTGGGCGCGCCGAGGTCCGCCTTGCCCTTGCCGTCCTCGGCGTGGCAGGACACGCACTGCTCCGCGAAGATCTTCTTTCCGCGCTCCGCTGCGGCCGTGTTCGTTGCTTTGCCTGTAAGCGACAGCACATATTCGGCCGTGTCGTCGATCTGCTTGTCGTCGAGCAGCTTGTCGATCCCGTACTTCGGCATCTGACTGTCCTGCGCCTGCTTGTGGCCGGAGCGGACACCGTATTGGATCGTCTTGTAGATCTCGTCGATCTTCCCGCCCCACAGCCAATCGTCGTCGTTCAGGTTCGGATAGCCGACGAAGCCCTGCGCAGAGCGGCCATGGCACGGGGCACAATTGGTGCCGAATGCTGCACCACCGCCGGCCATCGCAAAGCGCAGGAGATCGGGGTTGGCCTTGATTTGATCCAAGGGCGTACTGGCCAGAGCCTCGCGGCGGCTGCCTTGTGCGGCCCGCGCAGTCGCCACTTCCTCGGTCACGGTCGCGCGCTGGCTGTAGCCAAGAACGCCCTTGGTATAGCCAACGAGCGTCGGCCAGGCCGGGTAGGCAACCCAGTACCCGATCGACCAGATGATGGTGGCATAGAACGTCCACACCCACCACCTGGGCAGAGGCTTGTTGAGCTCCCTGATGCCGTCCCACTCGTGGCCCGTGGTCTCGACGCCCGTCACGTGGTCGACGTGCTTCGTGGTCATGATTTCACCCCCGATTTCCTTTCGTCGGTGCCGAGATCGAGAGCCCGCTTCTGGGCTTCATCGAATACCCGGCGATTGCTCGGCCAGAACGCGTAGGCGACGACCACAAGGAATATCCCCATGAACAGCAGCAGCGAGGTCACCTGGCTGAAGCGGGCGACGACGTCGTAAGTCATGGTGCCCTCCTCATCTCAGGTTAGGACCGCTGGCATCAAAGGCCGTGAAATCGACCAGCGTGCCGAGCATCTGCAGGTAGGCGATCAGTGCGTCGAGCTCACTCACCTCGCCGGGACGGCCGTCGAACTTGGCTACCTTGGCCTTGGGATAGCGCTTCAACAGCTCGCGGGCGGGGCGCGAATCCGGGTTGATCTGCGCTTTCAGGTCCGCAACCGCGTTCTTGATCATGTCGTCCGTGTACGGCACGCCAGCGATCCGCAGCGCCGCCATGCGTGCGCCTATGTCAGCGCTGTTGAGCGGCGTCGTGGCGAGGAACGGATAGCCGGGCATGATGCTCTCAGGCACGACCGCGCGTGGATTGATCATATGCTCGGCATGCCATTGGTCGGAGTACTTGCCCCCTACACGCGCCAAGTCCGGACCCGTCCGCTTCGATCCCCACTGGAACGGATGGTCATACATGCTCTCTGCGGCGAGGCTGTAGTGACCATAGCGCTCCACCTCATCGCGCAACGTGCGGATCATCTGGCTGTGGCAGGTGTAGCAACCCTCACGGAGGTAGATGTCGCGGCCAGCCTGCTCGAGAGGCGTGTAGGGACGCATGCCGCGCACCTTCTCGATCGTGCTCTCGACCCAGAACAGCGGAGCGATCTGCACGATGCCGCCGATCGACACCAGAATGAGGATGCAGACCAGGAGGAGGATCGAGTTCTTTTCCAGAGTTTCGTGTTTCATGATTGTTCCCCCTTCACGCGGCCGCTGGGCGCAGCTCGGGCGCAGCCGCAACGCGCGGCTGGTCGGCGACGTCCACCGGCGTATCGCCCCTGATCGTCCGCCAGACGTTGTAGGCCATGATCAGCGAGCCGAGGACGAAGAGCAGTCCCCCGGTTGCACGGATCATGTAGAACGGCCTCATGGCTTCGACCGTCTCGACAAACGAGTACTGCAGGAAGCCGAGGTTGTCGTAGGCCCGCCACATCAGACCCTGCAGGATGCCCGATACCCACATCGCGGTGATGTAGAGCAGGATGCCGATGGTCGAGACCCAGAAATGCCACTCGACCAGCCGCAGCGAGTAGAGTCCCTGCCGCTTCCACAGCCACGGCACCAGGCAGTAGATGGCGCCGAAGGACACCATGGCCACCCAGCCGAGCGCACCCGAGTGCACGTGGCCGATGGTCCAGTCGGTGTAGTGGCTGAGCGAGTTGACCGACTTGATCGACATCAGCGGCCCTTCGAAGGTCGACATGCCGTAGAAGGCCACGGAGACGACGAGCAGGCGCACGACCGGATCGGTACGCAGCTTGTCCCACGCACCCGAAAGCGTCATCAGGCCGTTGATCATTCCGCCCCATGAGGGCATCCACAGCATGATGGAAAACGTCATGCCGAGGGTCTGCGCCCAGTCCGGCAGCGCCGTGTAGTGCAGATGGTGCGGGCCGGCCCAGATGTAGAGGAAGATGAGTGTCCAGAAGTGCACGATCGATAGCCGGTAGGAATATACCGGCCGCTCAACCCGCTTCGGAATGAAGTAGTACATGATGCCAAGGAAGCCCGCGGTCAGGAAGAAGCCGACCGCGTTGTGGCCGTACCACCATTGCGTCATGGCATCCTGTACGCCCGCGAAGAGGATGTAGCTCTTGGTCCCGCTGACCGAAACCGGGATCGTCAGGTTGTTGACGATGTGCAGCATGGCAATCGTCACGATGAAGGCGAGATAGAACCAGTTCGCCACGTAGATGTGGGGCTCCTTCCGCCGAGCAAGGGTGCCCACGAAGACGAGGAAGTAGATCACCCAGACGATCGTCAGCCACAGGTCGGCGTACCACTCGGGCTCGGCGTACTCCTTGCCCTGCGTAATGCCGAGAAGGTAGCCGGTACCCGCAATGGCGATGAAAAGCTGATACCCCCACACGACAAAGTATGGCGCCCAGCGCCCTGCCAGCCGCGCATGCGAGGTGCGCTGCACGACGTAGAACGATGTCGCCAGCAGCGCATTGCCGCCGAAGGCGAAGATGACGGCCGAGGTATGCAAGGGCCGCAAGCGACCGAAGGTCGTCCACGGCAAATCCAGGTTCAGCGCCGGGAAAGCCATCTGCCAGGCGATGAAGTCGCCAACGATGAAGCCGGCGATGCCCCAAAACACCGCCGCAATCGTTGCGACCTTGATCGGGCCATCCATGTAGCCTTGCCCGTCGTCATTCGATCCTGATCCCCGAAAAGCGGAGCTGAGGATCCAGACCACGGCGAGCACGCCGCCCAACGCCAGCAGAACACCGTGAAGGGCCATGGCCGGGTCGCTGGACTGGAAGGCCAGGAAGAGACCGATGCCTATTCCAAGCGCACCACCAAGCACCGCGGCAGCATCGGCAAAAGCATGCCGCTCGACCTTCGTATCTGTCATCTGATCGCTCCCTCACCTGCCAGCTGTGCAGGTCCACATGCACATTCTCTTCACCACTGCCTGCGAGCTTTGACCTTGATCAACCGATCGCGGCCCGCAATCAAATCAAAGAGCGGCCCTTCAGCCTTCGCAGGCTGTCGAGCGACATCGTGTTCGGGCAATACGCTTTCCATGCCTTCAGCTTGGCTCCGGCTGCGAAATCGCCTTCACAGCGGTTGCGTACGTCGCAACGTGTGCAGGTCAGCTCCAGATCCTGCATGATGCCCCGACCGACCCGCTCGACATCTGCCACGCTCAAGCCCAGGGCCGCCATGCGGCGATAGAGCAAGTCCGCATCGCGCGAACTGTGTGGGGCGACATCTTCTAACCTTGGACGTTTGCTGCCCCAGCGCGTCAATGTGTGCGCGAACACACTACCGACGCCACCCTGCTTCCTGTTCGTGGAGATAGACATGCCAGCCTCCGTTGCACATCGGGGCACACAGAGAGCTTGTTTGCGTCGGCCTACATTGATTCAAGTCAAAAAACGGCACCGCCGATGGTCCACACACCCAGCCCAGCCTTTACGCTGCGACAAGTTACCCCCCCGATCTTGATCTTCCTCCAACATCGCGTCGACGACGCCGACCGGACCAACCTGTCACACGTCCAGAATCGCAACCGCGCGCGTCCAGCCTGCCGACGCAGCTTTGATCTTCACCGGAAAGCAGGCCACCATGAACCCCGTCGGCGGCAATGCCTCGAGATTGTGCAGCTTCTCGATATGGCAATAGCCAATTTCCCGTCCGGCCTTGTGACCTTCCCAGATCAGTCTTGCGTCCTTCGTATTGGCATATCTCTTGGCCGTGTAGACGAATGGGGCATCCCATGACCATGCGTCCGTGCCCGTGATGCGCACGCCGCGGGAGGTGAGATAAAGCGTCGCTTCCCGGCCCATGCCGCAGCCTGTCGGCACGTAGTCCGGCTGTCCGTAGCGCGTGCCGGCGGCCGTGTTGACCAGAACGATCTGGAGCGGCCGAAGCACATGGCCTATGCGCTCAAGCTCGGCCTCCACGTCGGCGGCGGTCACGACATAGCCATTGGGAAAGCGACGGAAGTCGAGCTTCACGCCCGGCTGGAAGCACCATTCCAGCGGCACCTCATCGATGGTGATGGCACGCTTGCCGCCGTCCATGGTCGAGGCGAAGTGCCAGGGCGCATCGAGATGCGTGCCGTTGTGCGTCGAGATGTCGATGCGCTCGACTGCCCAGCCCTCGCCATCGGGAAGCTCCTCGCGCGTCAAGCCGGGAAAATAGCGGCACATCATGTCGGCGCCTTCCGCATGCGCACTGTATGTGATTTTCGGCTCCTGCCCCGGCGGGTCCGACGCGATGTCGTTCTCGAGCGGCACGGAAATGTCGATGATGCGGCGGGCCATCGTTTCCTCCTGCACAGGTGTTTGGGCAGCGACATTCTGCCTGGCAACGCGCCACAATAGCGTGCGCCGACCAACGGTCACATTGAGGCGTCGAGCGGAGGCCGCCGCAGGCGCCTATCCTTCGCTCGCCACCGCCCGGCGCACCCCCTCCGCCAAGGAAACAGGCGGTACCCAATCCAGCTGCGCCCGGATATGACCGATGTCGACCTCGAGCGGATCGAACAGTCGTGCGGCGTCCCGCTCCTTGCCCAGAAGGCGGAATGCCATCCGCAGGAACGCGGCGGGCACAGGCAGCAGCGAGACATGCCGGTCAAGCGCATCGGCGATGAGCCGGATCAGCCCTGCCGTTGATGTGGTCTCGGCGTCGCCGATGAGAAAGGTCTGGTCGGCCGCCCCCGGATGAGTCACGGCCTCAACCGCCGCCGAGGCCAGATTGTCGATGCCGATGAAGCGCCTCGGCGCGGTCGCGCACCCGAGCGGCAACGGCAGCCCGGTGGCGACGAGCCCGACCAGCCGACGGAAGTTGCCCCGCGCGCCGCTGCCGTAGACCATGGGCGGTCGCAGGATCACCCACTCCATACCGGCGTCGCCCGCAACAGCCTTCAGCCCCAGCTCAGCGTCGAGCTTCGATTGGGCGTAGGCAGTCTCGGGCCGCTCCTTGTCGCCCTCCGTGAAAGGGCGCACACGGCTCGCGTTGCCATGCACGAGAACGGAGCTCATGAGGACGAAGCGCCTTACACCCTTCGCAGCCGCAGCCTTTGCCAGCGCGGTGGTACCCTCCGCATTGACCCGTTTGAACGCCTCCGCAGCGGACTGCGTTTGCTCGTCGGGAAGATGCGCAAGACCGGCCAGGTGAACGACGGTGGCAACGCCGTCGAGGGCATCATCCCACGAGGTTTGCGGACCTATTTCCCCGTAGCGGACCCAGGTGTGCCTATCGCGCGCCCGCTCTCCAACCAGGCGCGTCCCCCGCAGCACGTGGTGGCCCGCGCTCTCCAAGGCGTCTGCCACGGCGCGGCCGAGGAACCCCGTTGCTCCGGTGACAAGCACTCGGCCTGAGAACTTTCCCGCGCTATTCAGTCTCGGCATGGATAGGATGAGCCGGCCCGTCTTTGATGTCTCGCGTTGTAGCCGATGGACGGGCAGGATGGCTCGATTAATTTCCTGCCGCCGGAACGGCTGAAGAGCGGCTGTTCCGGAACCGCGTGCCGCAGTCGATGGCCAAGCTCAGCATGCCGAGAAGGAAAGCCGAGAAGGCCCGAAGAAGCGCAAGCAAGCGCTGGTCTGCCTATGTCACAGCCCACAGCAGCGCGCTCGACCTCGAGCAGGGTGTCTTTACGTGGAAGGATCCAAAGCGCATTGCAGCCTCCCTCAAGCGCTCGGCCGATATGAGCGAGCGGCGCAAGGCCGGCCCCTATCGCTCTGCGCTCTCGATGCTGACGTTCTACGTCAACCGCGCGGGAAAGAACCTGCCGGCCGCACAGCGGGAGGTTCTGCAGCGAGCCAAGATCGAGCTTCGCAAGCAATTCGGGCGCGCGAAACAGGAGAGCAAGGAGTAACCGCCGACGATGCCGGCATGCGTTCTTGTTGTTCGAGCCGCTCTTCGTCGCTAGGCTCGGCGCTCACGCACGCTTGGCCGGAGGACTTCAGAATGGCCCGATCGCCCGCACCGCAAGGCGGCAACCCGTCCGCACCCGAGGAGCCCGCCGCCTATCTCGACATGCCCGCCGACCGCCGGGCCGCTGCGAAAGCCCATGCGGCCAGCCTCTCCCGCACCGCCGGCAAGGTTGCGCTGGAGCTGCCGCTTGCGGCCGACGTCGACGATTTTCGCCGCGTGCTCAACACGGAGGCCAGGCCATGATCGATTTGGCCGGCCTTTCCGCGCGCGCTCTGGCCAAGGCCATCCGCGACAGGAAGGTGTCGAGCACGGACGCCACGCAGGCCGCACTCGAACGCCTGCGCGCGTGCCATGAGCTCACCCACTGCGTCATCACCCTGGAGGCCGACGAGGCCCTGGCCGCCGCGAAAGCTGCAGACGCCGCCATCGCCGCGGGAAGGGCCAGGGGCCCGCTCGCAGGCGTGCCGCTCGCGCACAAGGACATGTTCGATCGCAAGGGCAAGATCGCAAGCTGGGGCGCTCGCATTCGTGCGGAACATCCTGCGCACGAGGATGCCACGGTCATCGCCCGCTACAAAGCTTCAGGTGCGCTGCAGATGGCGGCGCTGCACATGACGGAATTCGCTTTCGGGCCGACCGGGCACAATTACGTGCTGGGCCATGCGCGCAATCCGTGGGACCCTACACGTATCACCGGCGGCTCCTCCGCCGGAACGGCTGCCTCCGTTGCCTATGGTGCAATCCCTGCCGGCCTCGGCTCCGACACAGGCGGCTCGCTGCGCCTGCCGGCCGCCTGCTGCGGCGTCACCTCGATCAAGCCGACCTGGGGCCGCGTCAGCCGGGCGGGCGCGATGCCGCTCGCGCCAGCGCTCGACACCATCGGTGTCATCGCCCGGCACGTCGAGGATCTCGCGCTCATGCTGGGCTTCCTCGCCGGCCCCGATCCGCGTGACCCCGCAGCCTCGGCGGTGCCGGTGCCCGACTATCTCGCACGACTGGACGATCCCGTGAAAGGATTGCGGGTCGGTGTCGACGCCACCGTCATCGGCGACGCCCACGCCGACGTGCAGGGCATGGTCGATCAGGTGCTCGGCATCCTGGGGAAGCTGGGGCTCAGGCGCGCTGCCTGCCGCTTCCCGGACTGGCAGACCCTCGATCATCTCGTACAGTTGGTGCAGTTGCCCGATGCCTCGGCGGCCCATGCCGCCTACCTGCGCACGCGCCCCAGCGACTATGGTCCGCAGGTCCGCTCCCGGCTGGAGGTCGGCCATTTCATCCCGGCCGTCGACCATATGACGGCGCTGCGGGCGCGCGGCACCTTCGTGAAGCGCACCCTCGATGATACCTTCAAGGATATCGACATCGCCATCCTGCCGGTTCTGGCGGACCCGCTGCCCACGATAGCCGAGCTCGACGTTGCCGGCGGCCCGTCCCTGCAGGCAGCCATGGGACGGGTCGTCAAGTACACACGCCCCGTCAACTACCTCGGATTGCCGACGCTTACCCTGCCCATTCCGCGCAGCAGCGGATTGCCGAACGGCATCCAGCTGGTGGGCCGCCCATTCAGCGAAGCGCAGCTCTTTGCCATAGGGCAAGCCTATCAGCGCGAGGTGCCGCCCGAGATCGCAAGGCCGCTGACGCAGGCCTCCTACGGAGCAAGCGTCTGAGGCGGTGGAGGACCTTCGGCGGGGTCGCGCTCGTGACCGGCGCCGAGATCGCGAATGCCGTCGCGCCCGTAGATGTCCGGGCGGAAGATGATGCGCCCGTCAGGCTCGGCCCACGCCGTGATGTAGGTGAAATATACCGGCACGGGCCTTGAGAGCACGAGATCCATTGCCTGCCCTGCCGCCAGCACGTCCTGTGCGCGGCCGGGCTGATCCCAACCCGGCTCATACCGCGCAACCCACTCGGCCAGCGTGAACACATCCTGCACCCGCACGCAGCCAGCACTGAAGGCCCGTCCGCGCTGATTGAAGAGCGGCTTCATCGGCGTGTCATGCATGTACACGCCCTCTGAATTGGGCATGTCGAGGCGCACGAGGCCAAGCGCATTCTGCGGTCCCGGATCCTGCCTGAACTTGATGCGCGAAGCGTCCGCCTGCCGCCAATCGATGTTTTGCGAGCTGATCTCCGGGCCGTTGAACGAGCCTGTCAATACGCGGATCTGCTCCTTCTGCAGGTAGTCCGGCTCCTTCATCAGGCGCGGGATGAGATCGAGCGTCGCCACGCTGTCCGGCACGCGCCAATAGGGGAAGAAGTTGAGAGCTCTAACCTGGGCGCGCACAGTGGGTGTCTGCCGCTCCGGCTTGCCGGCGATCACACGATGCCTGAGCTCGACCTGATGCCGCTCGACCGCCTCGAGCTGGAAGGCGGGAACATTGACGAGGATATAGCGATCCTCGATCTTCTGCGCGGTAAGCTCCCTGAGCCGCTGAAGGTTGATCCTTAGCTGGGCCAATCGAGCCTGGGCCGGAACATTCAGTGCCTGCAAGGTGGCCTTGTCGACGCGGCCGGAGACGCGCAGCCCGTTGTTCTCCTGGAACCGGCGGATGGCCGCATCGAGATCCTCCGAAGAATAGCTGTAGCCGTTCGACGCCGTCCTGCGGCCCAGCTCGCCGCTGATCATGAGGCGCTGCCGCAACAGCGGAATACGCTCATCGTCATCCTCGGCCCGGATCATGCGCGTGCCGGGGATCATGGGCCAGCCGCCATTGGCGACAATGGCCTGGTAGCGCTGGATCGCCCCCTCCAGCAGCTCGATCATCGCCTCGCTGCGGAACGGCGTGGAATCGGTGCGCAGATCGTTGAGAACCTCGGGCTTCCGGCGCAGCTCCTCGCTCGACGTGCGCTGGGGATACCCCCCCGAGCGGCCAAATCCGGGCAAGCTCTCCCACCACTGCGCCTCCTGCGCGTGCGCGCTGGGCGCACACGCGGCCACCGCCAGCCCCGCCGCCAGAAGCGCGCTGCGCCGCCATTTCCTGATCGAGCCGCCGGTCATCGGCTGGAGTTCTCCTTGGTATTCGACGCCTATACCCGTTCTGCGGCCGCAGCTAAAGCAGCGATTCCCGCAATGCGGCTATCTGAGCAGCCCCACGACATGAGCCAAAGGCACCCTACAAGCCTCAAATCGCTGCAGAAACCGCACTGGGCGAGAACACTTGCCCTTGGCTTGTATACTCGTGTCAGAGATATGGCCAAACAAAGACCGTTCACCATTGAGTGAGCGCTCGCGCCAGGCACCGGACGCCCTATGCTCTCCGAATGCCGAGGAGCGCGCTTCGTGATCCCGGCCGTGTAGCGGAGTCTCGATCCATGACCAATTCAGCCGTCCTCTCGAGCATCGATGCGCGCGGCGTCGCCCGCGTGACCCTCAACCGGCCCGAGGTCGGCAACGCGTACAACGCGGATATGGTCCAGGGGCTACTTGCGGCCATGGACGACCTGGCCCGCAAGCCCGAGCTTCGCTTGGTTCTGCTCACGGGCAACGGCAGACATTTTCAAGCGGGAGCCGACCTGAAATGGATCGCTTCCGTCAGCCGTGCCTCGCCGGCAGAGAACGTACGCGCCAGCCACGCCACCGCAGAGGCCGTCGATCGCCTCAATCGCCTGCCCGTCCCGACGGTGGCCCTGGTGCAGGGCGGCTGTTTTGGCGGCGGAACCGGCATCGTCGCCGCCTGCGACGTCGTCATCGCTGCCGACGATGCCATATTCTCCATTGCCGAGGTGCGATGGGGCCTGACGGCAGCCATCATCGTCCCGCAGCTCAGCGATGCCATCTCCGTCCGCCAGTTGCGCCGCTATGCGCTAACGTGCGAGCGGTTCGGAGCCCAGGAAGCCCGGCGGATCGGCCTGGTCCATGAGGTTGTCGCGCGCGACGGCCTCGTCGCGGCCGGGGAAGCCATGGTTGCGCGGCTACTGGAGAACGGACCGGTTGCCATGGCGGAAACCAAGGCTGTGGCGCTTGAGAGCGCCTGGGGCGGCTTCGCCGCCGAGACCTTCGAGGCGCTGGTCGAAAGTCACGCCCGCAAACGGCAATCGCCGGAAGCGACGGAGGGGCTGGCATCATTCGCGGAGAAGCGGCCTGCCAATTGGCAACGCTGAAACCGCCGCGCAACCGCTTCCTATTCCGCCGGCTGGACCACTGCAGGCGTACCCCTGGCCGCCAGCTTCTTGCCCGTGAGCTTGCGAATGACGACGTAGAAGACGGGGGTGAAGATCAGCCCGAACAAGGTCACGCCGATCATTCCCCAGAATACCGCCGTGCCGAGCGCAATGCGCATCTCGGCGCCGGCACCGACCGCGAGATAGAGCGGCACCACGCCCAGGGTGAAGGCGAGCGAGGTCATCAGGATCGGCCGCAGCCGCAAACGGCAGGCCTCCACTGCAGCCGACACGATATCCTCGCCCTGCTCCTCGAGCTGGCGCGCGAACTCCACGATCAGGATGGCGTTCTTGGCCGCCAGTCCGATCAGAACCACGAAGCCGACCTGCGTGAGAATGTTGATCTCTCGACCGTGCAGCCACACGCCGAAGGCGGCCGAGAACAGGCACATCGGCACGATCAGCATGATCGCCAGCGGCAGCGACCAGCTCTCGTACTGAGCCGCCAGCGCAAGAAAGACGAAGATCACGCTCAGCACGAAGATGTAGTAGCCCGTGCGTCCCACCTTGGCTTCCTGGTACGACAGGTCCGTCCATTCGAAGGTGATGCCCGGAGGCAGCTTCTCGGCTGCCAGATCGCGCATGATCTGCAGCGCCTGTCCGGAGCTGACGCCCGGGCGTGCGGTGCCGTTCACCTCGGCGGCCGGGAACAGGTTGTAGCGCGGCACACGCTCCGGGCCGGCAATCTCCTTGAACGTCACCAGGCTGCCTAGCGGCACCATCTGCCCGTCGTTGCTGCGCACGCGAATCTTGGAGACGCTCTCCGGGTCGAGACGATAGTCGCCGTCGGCCTGCGCCGTAACGCGATAGGTGCGACCGAACATATTGAAGTCGTTGACATAGGCCGAGCCCATGAACACCCGCATGGCCTCGAATATGCTGGTCACGGGCACCTTCAGCATCTGCGCCTTGTCGCGATCGACGTCGACGTAGACCTGCGGCGTCGCTGCCTGGAAGGTCGTGAAGGCGTTGGCGATGCCCGGCGCGCGGTTCACCTCAGCGATGAACTCTTGCGTGATGCGCGCGAACTCGTCGGAGGGCATGCCGAGCGTGTCCTGCAGCCGCATGGAAAAGCCCGCCGCCGCCCCCATCCCACGCACCGGCGGGGGAATGAAGACGAACGCCTGCGCCTCCTCGATCTCCGCCAGACGGCGCCGGACCTCCTGGGCAATCCTGTCGATCGTCTGGCCCTTCCGATGCCGCTCCTCGAAGTCGTCCAGCACGAGGAACATCAGCCCCGAGTTCGTGGCCGAGGTGAAGGTGGCGCCATTCCGGCCGGTAAACGCGTTCGAGTACTTCACCCCAGGCGTCGCCAATGTCAGCTCGATCGCCTTTTGTACAACCGCATCGGTGCGCGCCAAGGAGGCTCCCGGCGGAAGCTGGATGGAGAGAATGAGAATCGCCCGATCGAGATTGGGAATGAAACCGGTCGGAAGCCGCTGCACGAACCACCCTGCGAAGGCGATGAGGGCCACGTAGGCGACCAGAACGACGAGCCACGCGCGCGCCAGCTGCCGCACGAGGCGCGCGTAGCCTCGCGCCAGAGCGTCGAAGGCGGCATCGAATACCCCGAAGAACGCATGCACGGCCGCCATCAGCGGCGCCGACCTCTCATGCTCGCTCCGGTGCGGCTTGAACAGAAGCGCGCAAAGCGCCGGGCTCAGCGTGAGCGATATGAAGAGGG
The DNA here is from genome assembly GCA_008933705.1 of Hyphomicrobiaceae bacterium. Classification (GTDB taxonomy): domain Bacteria; phylum Pseudomonadota; class Alphaproteobacteria; order Rhizobiales; family Hyphomicrobiaceae; genus AWTP1-13. The sequence continues at coordinate 19,116 of WBUN01000041.1, read as the reverse complement.
AGATCGCCGTCGCCGTTGCCACAGTGATGGCGAACTGCCGATAGAACTGCCCCGTAATGCCGCCGATGAACGTGGTCGGCACGAAGACGGCAAGCAGCACCAACGCGATGGCAACGAGCGCCGTTCCAACCTCGTTCATGGACACCTGTGCGGCCTTCAGAGGGCTCAAGCCCTCCTTCAGCCTGCGCTCCACGTTCTCGACGACGACGATGGCATCGTCGACGACGATGCCGACCGCGAGCACCAGCCCGAACAAGGTCAGCATGTTGAGCGAAAAGCCGAATGCCTGCATCACGGCGCAGGTGCCGATCAGCGAGACGGGGATGGCAATCACCGGGATCAGGGTTGCGCGCCACGTCTTCAGGAACAGGAGTACGACCAGCACGACCAGGATGGTCGCCTCCACGATAGTCATGTAGAGCTTGCTGATCGAGACTTCGATGAACTCCGTCGGATTGTAGGTGAGGCGGTATTCCAGCCCCTTGGGAAAGCTCCTGGCCATCTCAGCCATCGCTTCCTTGATGCCGTTGGTGGCGGCCACCGCGTTGGAGCCCGGCTGCTGATCGACAATGATGACGACGGCCGGATAGCGGTCGGCGTAGCCCTTGGCCAGGTAGCTGAGCGCACCAAGCTCCACGCGGGCGATATCCTTGACGCGCACAACGCGTCCGCCTTCGCCGATCTTGACGATGATGTCCTCGAATTCGTCCGCCGTCTTCAGGCGGCCCTTCATCTGCAGGGAGACCTGAAACGCGTTGTTGCGATCAATGGGCGGCTCTCCAAGCGCTCCGCCCGCCACCTGCACGTTCTGCGCGCGCAGAGCGTTCAGCACCTCCTCCGCCGTAAGGCCGCGCAGTGCGATGCGCTCGGGATCGAGCCAGATGCGCATGGAGTACTCGCGTACGCCGAACATCCACACGTCGCCGACGCCGTACAGCCGCATCAGCTTGTCGCGCACATTCAGGAGGCCGTAGTTGGAGATGTAGACCTGATCGTAGGTCTGGTCGGGTGAGACGAGATGGATCGCCAGCAGCAGATCCGGAGAGCGCTTGCGCACGGTCAGCCCGTTGCGTCGCACCTCGTCCGGCAAGCGGCGTTCGGCAGCGCTGACGCGGTTCTGCACAAGCACCTGGGCCTTGTCGATATCGGTGCCGACGTCGAAGGTCACGGTAAGCGACAGGTTTCCATCCGCCGTCGACTGCGAGGCCATGTAGATCATGCCCTCGACACCGTTCACCTCCTGCTCGATCGGGGCCGCAACGGTATCGGCCACGGTCTGCGCACTGGCGCCCGGATAGCTCGCCGTGACCGTAACGGTCGGCGGGATGATCTCGGGCAGCTGCGTAATGCCGAGGCCGGCATAGCCGATGGCGCCGATGATGGTGATCACGAGCGAGAGAACGGCCGCAAAGATTGGTCGGACGATGAAGAATTGGCTGATCGGCATGCGATTGGCCTCAGATCGGCATGGTCGGCGCGGGGCGCTTCACTCCGGCCGCTTTTGCGCCGAAGCGGCAGGTTGCGCTTGCGATAATGTCAGCACCTCCGGCTTGGGCGTCACCTTCTGACCCGGCCTGGCGCGCTGCAGGCCGCGCGTGACCACCCATTCATCGCCGGCAAGCCCTTCGCGCACCACCCGCAACCCCTGATGCAGCGGGCCCAGCACGATCCCCTTGCGGACGACGGTGCCGTCCTCACCGACGGTGTAGACATATTTGTTGGTCTGGTCGGAGCCGATCGCCGCATCCGGCAGCAGGATCGCGGTATAGGGCGCCGAGCCGGTGACGCGAACGCGCGCAAACATGCCCGGCGAGAAGAGGCTGGCCTGGTTTGGCAGGACGGCGCGTGCCCGCAACGTGCCCGTGCCCTGATCGAGGCGATTGTCGAGGAAGTTGACCTGTGCCCTGTGCGGGTAGCCGTGCTCATCGGGCAGTGCGATCTCCACCGGCGCGCCAAGATCTGCCGCGCCTGAACCCACACCGCGCTCGGCAAGGCGCTTGTACTTGATGTAGTTGTTCTCGCTCACATCAAAATAGACGTAGATCGGATCCTGGCTGACGATGGTGGTCAGCAGCGTGGCGTTGGCGGTGCCGCCTGCGCTCACCCAATTGCCGACGCTCACCTGATTGCGGCTGATGCGGCCCGAGAGCGGCGCGGTGATCCGTGTGAAGGACAGCTCAAGCTCGGCCGTCTTGACCTTGGCTTCCGCTACCTTGACGGCGGCCTGCGCCTCGCGCACCAGGTTCTCCCGATCGTCGAACGTCTTCTCGGAAATGATGCGGCGCTCCAGAAGGGGCCTGCCGCGAACCACATCGAGATTGGCGTTCTCTACGCGCGTCGCCGCCTGCACGAGCTCCGCACGCGCCTGCTCCAGCGTGCGCTCGAATGGACGCGGATCGATCACGAACAAGGGATCACCACGTTGGACGATCTGCCCATCCGTGAACAAGACCTCGTTGAGGTAGCCTGAAACGCGGGCGCGTATCTCAACCGTCTCAACAGCATCGAAGCGGCCGGTGTACTCGTCCCACTCAACGATCTCGCGCCTCAGCGGCTTGCTCACCGTGACGATCGGGGGACCCGCGGTCGCCTTCTGCTGCGCTTGCGCTTGCGGCTGGGTCGGCTGGTCACAGCCGCTGACGAGCACCGACAATACACAGGCCGTCAACCACGGCATTGCCCGGCAGCACTCGAACCGGCGTCTACTCATCCATGGCATCCATGACCGTGGGAGGATGTTCAAGACCACGCAAGGGCACGCGCGGTCTCGGATCGGCGGCCGCCTCGTTGCCCCATCGGTCTAGCGCTGCAATCTTGGCCCGTAATCCATGCGGGATGCAAGGGCCCCTATGGCCGCCTAGAACGGCCAGCCCTCGCCATAGGCATTGGCGCGGTAAACACTTCGCGAGCCAGGGCGCATAACCGCGCCGCTTGCCGCATACACCGGATAGGTGGACAGGCCGTAGCCCTGGCCCCGCGCATACTCAGGTTGTCTCTTGTGTTTGCGCTGCGCGATCGCCGGCTCCTTGGGCGCCCCGTGCACGACGATCTTGGTCTGGTACAGACCGTGCCTGTGCACGAGCGCGTAGAGTTGCGCGGCATTGGCAGGCGCCAGGCGAATGCAGCCGTGGGAGGCAGGCCGGCCCAGCATGCCGACCGCGCTGGTGGCGTGGAACGCCGTGCCGCGGTTGAAGAAGACGGCGTGCGGCATCGGCGACCATTCGTACTGGCGGGAATACCACATCCTGGCAGTCCACTGCGGGCGGAACGTGCCAGTCGAAGTTCTGTAGCCCGCGCGACCCGACGATATCTGCCACACGAACTTCACCTTGTCGCCTTCGAGCACGGTGAGTTGTTGCGCCGCAAGATCCGCCTTGAGCACCAGCGTAATGGGTAGAATCGGCGGCGACACCATGTGATCGCCCGAAACCATGGTCGCCGTTGCCAGCGCCGACTGGCTCTGACCGCTACCGTGGCCCTTGGCGACAAAGCCCGCATCCAATGCTGGCGCGAGAACCATATCGCCGACATCGGTCGGCATAGTCACCGCGGCAACCTTGCCAGCCCGGTCGTTCGCCGCCACCGGCGCACAGGAAAGCAGCAGCAGCAGCGCGGCACAACCGGCAATAGCGGCTTTCATCTGCATTCCCCACGGCCGAAAACAAGAGGCAGGACACAGCCCACCTATAACCGCGTCATGGCTTCCGAACGCTTAATTCTTTCCTGAGGAAAGGTGAACGGCCGCGCCGATCCTGCAGTCGCGCCGGTCGCAACAAGAACCAACGGCTTAGAACTTGAAGAGCAGGTCGAACAGCGTCTTCGGCTTGCGCCCGCGGGGATCGGTGCCCCAACCCTTGGCCCAGGGGTCGCTGGCATAGCGCTTGGGCGGCGGCTCCTTCGGCTTGGCTTGGCGCAGCTGGAACTCGTCGTTTAGACCATCGGCACTCGCGACGATCAGCTTGCCCTCGTCCCAGGTCCACTGAGCCTCCTTCGCGCCCTGCCGCTGCACGACCACGGACACCACGGTATTGGTCTGCAGATCCACCACGGCGGCATGCTCGACCACCTCCGGCCCCTTCGGACCAGGTAGGGAACCGACGCTGAAGCGCAGCACGCCGATCCCTGCGAACGGCGGCTTCTTGACGTCCCATTCCAGGATCTTGGGCTCGCCCTTGCCCACCATTTCCAGCGCGATCCTCAGGCGCGGCAGTTCGTCGTTCACGGCCACGAACTGGCGGCCCTGACGCAGCACGCGCCAGCGATCGAAGCCGGCGTCGGCAACCTCCGGGTCATCCGCGTTCAGGTTGACACCCAAGCGCTCCAGGGCGCGGGCCGCCTCCTTCAGGCCGGCATCGAGCGTCAGGGCTTTCTTGAGGTCAGCGATGGCCACCTCGGTCCGTCCCATAGCCTCGTAGATCTCCCCACGGACCCAGTGCGCATCGGCGCTTTTCATATCCAGCTTGAACGCGCGGTCCACATCCCTCAAGCCCAACTCGGGCTGCTGCTGCTGCCGGTAGGTCCATGCCCTGTAGGCGTACGCGCGCGGCGACCGCGGATCGAGCTCAATGGCGCGCGCGAGATCGCCGAGTGCGTCCTCGAAGGCGTCCGCCTTGGCGTGGGCGAGACCACGCGCGGCAAAGAACGCCGCGGAGTTCGGGCTGAGCTCGATGGCAGTCGAGAAATCTTTGAGCGCGGATGCCGTGTTGCCTGCTTCCAGATAGGCCTGCCCCCGCAGGGCGTAGATATCCGCGCTGCGCGGCTCAAAGGCGATGGCCCGGCTGAAATCCTCGATCGCCTCGTCGTAGCGCTCGATCGCCAGCTTGGCTTCCGCGCGGCTGCGGTAACCCGTGCTGAACCGGGCGTCGATGCTGACCGCACGCGTGAAATCCCTGATCGCGCCATGCGGCCGGTTGGCGGCGAGTTGCGCACGTCCGCGCCCGCTCAGTGCGGCCGCGCTGCTCGGCGCCAGGCTGATGGCCTTCGTGTAGTCCGCTATCGCCTGATCGACCTGGCCGAGCTTTATCTTTGCACCCGCTCGGTTGCTGTACGCGGCAGCGTATCCCGGGGCCAGCACCAGGGCGCGGTCGAAGTCCTTGACCGCCTCACCCACCGCACCCAGCGAAAGCAGCACATTGCCGCGATTGTTGTAGACGGCAGGGTATTCCGGATAGAGCTGAATCGCCCTGTTGAAATCCTCGATGGCCTCGCGAGGCTGCTGGCGCCGCGAATAGGCAACACCGCGGTCGTTCAGGATCGTGGCGCGACGGTCGTTCGGCAGCGTCCGGTCATCGAGCGCCTCGGTGTAGAGCGAGAGGGCCTGGTCGAGGTTGCCGCGAACCAGCGCTGCGCCGGCCTCGCGGATCTTGAGGGCTGCCGATTCGCTCTGCGCACCCGCGGACGAGGCTGCAAGCACAAGCAGAACGACCATCGCTAAGAGCCGTCGCGCCATGCAGAATCCTCGTTGGCCGGAAGCTCGATCTGCCGCCCCAGGCAAGCCTCAAGTGCGCAAATCGCTTATAGCCCAAATCAGGCAATACCGAAACGCCGGCCGGACAGGCGCTCCCCGGCAGACCGTCACCGGCGCACCAACTCTACGATGGCCTCGCCAAGCTCTCTGCAGGTGGCCTTGCCACCCATGTCGCGCGTGCGCACGTCGGTCTCCGCAAACAGCACCTCGATCGCCTTGACGATAGCGTCGGCAGCCTCCTTGTGACCCAGGTGCTCCAGCATCATGGCACCGGACCATATCTGTCCGATCGGATTGGCGATGCCTTTGCCGGCGATGTCGGGGGCGCTGCCATGCACGGGCTCGAACATGGAGGGAAACGCGCGCTCCGGATTGATGTTGGCCCCCGGCGCTATGGCAATCGTTCCGGTAGTGGCTGGCCCCAGATCGGAGAGGATGTCTCCGAACAGGTTGGAGGCGACGATCACGTCGAACCAGTGCGGGTTGCGCACCAGATGCGCGGCCAGAATGTCGATGTGGTACTGACTGGTCTTGATACCTGGATATTCCCTGGCAATGGCGGCAAAGCGCTCGTCCCAATAAGGCATGGAGATGGAGATGCCGTTCGACTTGGTGGCCGACGTCACCTCGTGGCGCTTGCGCCTTTTCGCCAAGTCGAACGCATAGCGCATCACCCGCTCGCAGCCCTTCTTGGTGAAGACGGCCTGCTGGATCGCCGCCTCCAGCTCGGTGCCCTCGTACATGCGCCCCCCGATGGTGGAATACTCGCCCTCGTTGTTCTCGCGCACGATCCAGTAGTCGATGTCGCCGGGCTTACGGTCTGCCAACGGCGACTTGAGCCCTTCGAACAACCTCACGGGCCTCAAGTTCACGTACTGCTGGAAGCTGCGGCGGATCGGAATGAGCAAGCCCCACAGCGACACGTGATCGGGAACGCCCGGCCAGCCGACGGCGCCGAGGTAGATGGCATCATGCTTCCTGATCCGGTCGAGGCCGTCCTCGGGCATCATGGCGCCCGTCTTCTGGAAGCGCTGGCACGACCAGTCGAAGCTGTCCCACACGTAGTCGAGACCGAATCGCCTGCCGACCGCCTCCAGGACGCGGATGCCCTCCGGCACCACCTCGTTGCCGATGCCGTCGCCCGGAATGACAGCGATCCTCATCTTATTGGTTGGCGTCTTGGCGGGTGCGGCCATGGCGTCGTGCTTCCTCCTCAGAAACTCGACGGGCATGCCAACACCCGATCGGCTCCCGGGTCAACGGCGGCGATCAGCCTGCTTGCGCAGCACCGCTTTGCCGGGCAAACAGCGGGCCATGAATCTATGGGTTCGCCTGTTCTGGCTTCTGATCGCCGTCGCGTGGCGCCGTAAGCTCGACCCGCGTCACGAGGCTTCCAGTCTCACTTTCCGCGTGTTGCCGAGCGATCTCGACCCCAATCTGCACATGAACAATGGCCGCTACCTCACCATCATGGATCTTGGGCGACTGGACCTCATGCTTCGCTCGGGACTGTGGCGGCCGCTATGGAACAACGGATGGGCGCCGATGGTGGGCTCCGTCGTGATCCGCTTCCGCCGCGAGCTGCGCCTGTTCGAGCGCTTCACTCTCCAGACGCGGATTGCCGCCTGGTCGGATACCACGGCCGTGCTGGAGCAGACGTTCTTCCTCACAGACGGGCCGAAGGAGGGGCCAATGGCGGCGCGCGCCCTCGTCAAGGCCGGCTTCTACGATCGTAAGGACCGCAGCTTCGTTACGATCAGGCGGTTGATCGCGGAACTCGGGCTGCCGGCCGAGGAAACGGAGAGTCCGCCGCTCAGCCCTGAGATCGAGGCCTTCCTGAGATCGGAGGCGGCACTGCGCCGACCGGGCGCGGGCCCACAGAACGACGACCGGGGGTCGCCCGACTGACCGCTTGTTCACGACGGCAGAATGACACCCTTGCCCATCGTCTGCCTGTCGAACAGCTGGTAGGCGCGCTCGGCCTCGTCCAGCTTGAAGCGGTGCGTGATCAGCACGTGCAAGGGGAGCTTGTGCTCTGCAATGAAACGCGCGCATTCGTCGTGGCCGATCTTGCTGAACGTCCACGAACCCATCAGCGTGATCTGCCGGCGCAGCATATCGGGGCTGACTTCGAGCGTGACGTTGCCGCCTTCACCGACGTAGCAGGCGGTGCCCCAAGTCCTGGTGCCGCGTACGGCCGCCACCCGCGCCGCCGTCGCCGACGAGCACTCCAGCGCGTAGTCCGCACCAGCACCCCTGGTCAGCGCCCTCAGCACCTCGACCGGATCATCCCTCGACGGGTTGACGACATCATCGGCGCCGCAGCTGGCGGCAAGCTCGAGACGCTCGTCGGCAATGTCGATGGCGATGACCCGCATGCCCATCGCCTTGCCGAGCATGGTCGCGCTCAGACCGACGGGTCCCTGGCCGAATACCGCCAGGGTTCCGCCGCCCGCCATTCTCATGCGTCTCAGCGCTCCCCAAGCGGTGCCCGTCCCGCAGGAGATTGCCGCGCCTTCCTCGAAGGACAGCTCTTCCGGCAGCGGAACCAGCGTGTGCGCCGGAACTTTCATGAAGCGGGCATGAGCACCGTTGCCGGTGATGCCGTAGACGGTCATCGCTCCCTGCTTGCACAGTTGCGACCAGCCTTGATTGCAGTCCGGGCAGACACCGCAGCCGCTGTAGTGGTGCTGCATGACGCGAGCACCGAGAGGTGCCTTCCTCTCGGACACGTTCCTGCCTCGCGCAACCACAACCCCGCAGGGCTCGTGCCCGCCGATGACTGCGCCTCCCTCACCGCCGAGCCCCAGTGCCGCAGCCATGGCCGGCCCACCGCCGGCCGAGCGGTAAACATGCAGATCGCTGCCGCACATCCCTGAGGCCTTGATCTCCAGCACGACGTCGTCTTCGCCTGGCGACGGATCGGGGAAATCAAGCAGCTCGATCTTGCGATTGCCGGCGAACACCACGCCCTTCATCCGTCCCTCCGCAGACTACTTGTCGGATTCCGTCACCCCGCTCGCGGACCGCGCATCCGGCATCAGACGCCGCAACACCTGCGGCAATGCCTCGGGAATATCCTCCGCGATCAGCCCGGGACCGAACACGTTGGCGCATTCCCCGTGTAGCCACACCGCCGCACACGCCGCCTCGAAAGCCGGCATATGCTGAGCCAGCAGGCCTGCCACGAAGCCGCCGAGCACGTCTCCTGAGCCGGCGGTCGCCAGCCAGGGAGGCGCGTTGTCGTTGATCGCGGCCAGACCATCGGGACCGGCAACGACGGTGTCTGCACCCTTCAGTATGACGACGGCACCGCTGATCTCCGCGGCGCGACGCGCACGCTCGAGCTTCGACCCGGTCATTTCCCCGAACAGGCGCTTGAACTCGCCCTCGTGCGGCGTGATGACAACCGGCGCCTTGCGCGCGGCAATTGCCTCGAACAGCCCCGCGCCCGTTGGCTCGGGCTCGGCGCTGCGGATAACGAAGCCGAAGCCGGCGGCACGCACCGGCGCCTCGCCTTCGATGACCGCAAAGGAGGTCAGGGCATCGGCGTCGAGTACAGCTGCGGCGGACGAGGCCAGCACCGTCAGGACGGTCGCAGCCGTTGCAGGGCCCACGCCGGCTCCCGGACCGATCAATACCGAATTGCGCCGCTCGTCTGCGAGGAACTCGCGGACGGCGCTATCGCCACTGACGGCCTTCACCATCACGGCGGTCGCGTGCGTGGCATTGATCGCCGTGGCCGATGCCGAGCCCACAATCGTCACGAGCCCGGATCCCGCTCTCAGCGCCGCACGCGCACCCATCCGAGCCGCGCCCGTGCTGTCGGCAGGCCCAGAGACAACCACGGTATGGCCACGCGTGTATTTGTGCGCCTCCAGGCGGGGCCAAGGGTAGACCGCGAGCCAGGACGATGGGGAGTTTGCAAATGCGCGCGGTGCTATCTCGCCGAGCACATCGTCCGGAATGCCGATGTCGGCGACGCGCGCATCTCCGCAGAGTGCGCGTCCCGGCAGAAGGAGATGTCCGGGCTTCAGACGAAAGAATGTAACGGTACACGTCGCCTGAACCACGGCACCTTCTGCGCGACCGGTGGTGCCGTTGAGTCCGCTCGGCACATCGACGGCGAGCACCGGCTTGCCCGACGCGTTCACGGCTGCAACGATTTCTGCTGCCGGCCTTTCGAGGGGACGAGAGAGGCCGGCGCCGAACAGCGCATCGACGATGAGGTCGGCCCCAGCGAGCGTAGCTGGCGACAGCTCCGCGACCGGCTCTCCCCATCTGGTCGCCGCCTCCGCAGCGTCGCCTTTCAACGCCCCGCGATCTCCCAACAGGCCGACGCGGACGGAAAATCCCTGGTCGCGCAGCAGACGCGCCGCAACAAAGCCGTCGCCACCGTTGTTGCCGGGACCGCACGCAACCACGATTTGCGCTCCGCGATCACGCGCGAGGCGTCCCGCCTCTGCCGCCACGGCACGGCCGGCACTCTCCATCAATGCCGAGGTTGGCACTCCGCGGGCCACCGCCAGTCGGTCCGCGCGCCCCATTTCCTCTGTTGTCAGAAGCTCACGACGCGGCAAGGGCCCTCCTGATGAGACGGTCACACAATGATGTGTTGTCTTTGCTTGATCGCCAAGAGCCTCAGGAATCTGCCCAAGCTTCCGGCATAAAGTACATTTTGATGTGCACAAAAATTGTTCATATGCCCTGAAATTAGCCTCATATTCCATCTTCCAACATGCGACGTTGCCCTGTAGATACGCAGAAGTCCTTAGTTGCCTTGGAAATTCCAGCCGCATACACCTTGGCATGGGGCATGCTTAACTGTTCACCGGTTCAACACGAGACCTGAGCCGCAGGTCGGGAGGCGAAGGGACGCATGAAGAAGATCGAAGCCATCATAAAGCCCTTCAAGCTCGACGAGGTGAAGGAGGCGCTGCAGGAGATTGGCTTGCAAGGCATCACCGTCATCGAGGCCAAGGGCTTTGGCCGCCAGAAAGGTCACACCGAGCTTTATCGCGGAGCGGAATACGTCGTGGATTTCCTGCCCAAAGTGAAGCTCGAGGTTGTTCTTTCCGAGGACATGCTGCCCAAGGCGCTTGAGGCAATCCAGAAGGCGGCCAAGACGGGCCGCATCGGCGACGGCAAGATCTTTATCTCCACGGTTGAGGAAGCAATCCGCATCCGCACCGGAGAAACCGGAGCCGACGCAATCTGACAGTCACCCAGCCGAGCTGGCGAGGCGTCCGAGGGTGGCGCCGAAATCGGGCTTGGCTTGCATATCATCTCATCCAATGAAGTGAGGACAGGGGACTACACATGGCAGACAGACCGAAGACCGCAGCGGACGTGCTGAAGATGATGAAGGACAAGGACGTCAAGTTCCTCGACCTTCGCTTCACCGACACCAAGGGGAAAATGCAGCACGTCACGGCGGATGGCTCGTGCGTGGACGAGGGGATGTTCGCCGACGGCTATGCGTTCGACGGTTCGTCGATCGCCGGCTGGAAGGGCATCGAGGCCTCTGACATGACGCTGATGCCGGACCCCTCGAGTGCGCATCTCGATCCGTTCTTCGCGCAGACGACGATGGCCGTGTTCTGCGACGTGCTCGAGCCCTCGACAGGTGAGATGTACGAACGCGATCCGCGTTCGATCGCCAAGCGCGCCGAAGCCTACATGAAGCAGACCGGCGTGGGGGACACCGTGGTGTTCGGTCCTGAAGCCGAGTTCTTCATCTTCGACGACGTCAAGTTCAGCACCGATCCCTACAGCACCGGCTTCAAGCTCGACAGCGCCGAGCTGCCCTCCAACTCAGGCACCGACTACGAGATGGGCAACCTCGGTCACAGGCCGCGCACGAAAGGCGGCTACTTCCCTGTGCCGCCGGTCGACAGTGCGCAGGATATCCGCTCCGAGATGCTGTCGGTCATGGCCGAGATGGGCGTAGTGGTGGAGAAGCATCACCACGAGGTGGCCTCCGCCCAGCACGAGCTCGGCATCAAGTTCGGCCCGATGGTGCGCCTGGCCGACCACATGCAGATCTACAAGTACGTGATCCATCAGGTGTCGCAGGCTTACGGCAAGACGGCATGCTTCATGCCCAAGCCCGTCTACGGCGACAACGGCTCGGGCATGCACTGCCACCAGTCGATCTGGAAGGGCTCTACGCCCGTGTTCGCGGGCAACAAATACGCCGACCTGTCGGAGACCTGCCTGTACTACATCGGCGGCATCCTGAAGCACGCCAAGACCATCAACGCCTTCACCAATCCGACCACCAACTCCTACAAGCGTCTGGTGCCGGGCTACGAGGCGCCGGTGCTGCTGGCCTACTCGGCCCGCAACCGCTCGGCATCGTGCCGCATCCCGCACGTAACGAGCCCGAAAGCCAAGCGCGTCGAGATCCGCTTCCCGGATCCCGCCGCCAACCCCTACCTCGGCTTCGCCGCCATGCTGATGGCCGGTCTCGACGGCATCACCAACAAGATCAATCCCGGCGAGCCGATGGACAAGAATCTCTACGATCTGCCGCCGGCTGAGCTCGCCAAGATCCCGACGGTGTGCGGCAGTCTGCGCGAGGCGCTCGAGAACCTCGACAAGGACCGCGACTTCCTCAAGAAGGGCAACGTCTTCTCGGACGACATGATCGATGCCTACATCGAGCTCAAGATGGCCGAGGTGGCGCGCACCGACATGACGCCGCACCCGGTCGAGTTCGACATGTACTACTCGGTGTAAGCCAACGGCGCAGGCGAGCATCGAGCGGGGGGCGGCCTTACCGGCCGCCCTTTCGCTTTTCTCAGGCTGGCACAGGATCAGAAGAACAGCAGGATGCCGGCGAAGGCCCCGCCCAGTGCAGCAAGCGCCAGGCGCCGCCCCTGCACTCTCAGCCAGGCGCCGAGCCGCACCGGCAAGTCCGCCCACTCTATGCTGGCAATCCAGGCAAGGCCGAGGCCCATGATCAAGCCCAACGCCCAGCCGCTGTACGCAACGGGCGCGTCCTGAAGCGTGCGCACCTGAACATCCAACGACGGGGCGTCGGGCCCCGCAAACAGCAGGAGGAGGCCGAGGCCGGCCGCTGTCACCGCAAAAAGACCGAAAATCCGGCGCATGGGACCGGGACTCCATCATGCTGCGCGCCGCAACGGCGCGCCAAGATCGAGGCAACGGCGAAAGCCTACCGCGCACAGGCAAATGCTTGGTTAACGCGCCGGCGTCCCCCTGATCCTCTGAAGTCTTCCTCCACGTCAACCGCGTATTGACGCGGCCCGCCCTCCCGTGCAAGCTTTCAGTATTCAGCGAAAGGAGGTCTACGAAAATGCCTCCCCCGAGCAGTCCTTTGGCCGTCTTGCTGCCGGCAAGTGTTGCCTGAAGCGCGAGCGGCCCTATCCGACAATTTGAATTCCTGAGCGGTTGCTGACGCTGATCTTGCGTGGCGAGACGGCAAGCGCAGCTATGCTCCACAAGGGCGGCGCTGCACTTGAGAGGATGGCTCGACCACCCCTGCATCAGCGCCCAGTTCCGCAACTTGATCCAAGGATCAGACGGGCCTGCAAGCGGAGATGTTGCCGCGACAACCCGGGAGCGCGAGCGCTCTCATCCCTTGTCCTCCGGCACCTCCGGCGCGATGCGCATAGCCCAGGATCCGCGGCCCCGAATGGCCGCGCGAGCCCGGCGAATGGTCCCCCGTTCTGCCGGGCTCTTCTTGTGCCGACCGCCGGCCGAGGCGTCCCCGGCAAGGGTCGCCGGGGGGCCATGATCGTGCGCTATCCCCTCCCCATGCCCTCGCCCAGCGCCACCTGCCGCAGGCTCCTGCTCGCCGGCCACATGGCCGCCATGGCCCTGGCAGGCGTGGCATCTGCAGCCGCCGCATCGGACTACAGGTGGCAGCCGGCGGCACAGGGCGGCATCCCGGCTGACACGCTCGCCCGCCGCTTCGCGCCTCCGCCCGGCTTTGCGCGTGTTGCAGCCGCTCCCGGAAGCTTCGCGGCCTGGCTGCGCGGCCTGCCTCTCAAGGCGGCCGGCGCGCCCGTGCTGCTGCACACCGGCGCGCCGAAATTGCGCCAGGACGTGCACGCCGCCGTCATCGACATCGACGTGGGCACGCGCGATCTGCAGCAGTGCGCGGACGCGGTCATGCGGCTCAGGGCCGAATGGCTGTTCGCCAGCAACCGCGGCCGGGACATCGCCTTCAACGACACGGGCTCGGCGAAGCCGATCGCCTTCAGCCGATGGGCCGGCGGCGAGCGCCCGCGCAGCAACGGCGGCGCGCTCTCCTGGTCGCGCAGCGCCCGCCCCGACGCCGGCTATGCCTCCTTCCGCCGCTACATGGACGCCGTCTTCGCCTACGCCGGCACCTATTCGCTCGAGCGCGAACTCGCCCCAGTCGCGGTTGCCGGCATCGCCCCCGGCGACGTCTTCATCAAGGGCGGCTTCCCGGGCCACGCCGTGCTCGTCGCCGACGTCGCCGTTCATGCGGCCACCGGCGAGACGCGCTTCCTGCTGCTGCAGAGCTTCATGCCGGCCCAGGACATCCACGTGCTGAAGAACCCGCACAGCGCCGACGGCTCGCCCTGGTATCCCCTCGCCTTCAGCGACAGGCTCATCACGCCCGAGTGGGTATTCGCCCGCGAGAGCCTGCGCCGCTGGCGCTAGCGCCCCGTCGGCCAAGCGCGCAACGATGCACAATCGACAGTCGCTGGCCCTGGTAAGCCGCCCTCTTATCGCTTCTCAAGCCTTGCCATCTCGCGATCGAAGGCCTCGAGATAGTCGGAACCCGGTCAGGGCAGCCGCCCTTGATCCCGGTCAACGCCAAGACCGCCATTCTCCTTGAAGCCATCAATCGAGAAACACGATGGGTGCGCAGCCGTGGAACTCGATGCGTTGACCGACGAGCAAAAGGAACTCTGGTTGCGGGTCGATGCACTCTGGAAGATTTCCATGGCAAGGGAGACCGCTCCCCTTCATGCAGGTCTTCATCCAGGATACACCGGCTGGGTTACCGGTCAGCCTCAACCCCACAATCGTGAAGCGGCCATCGCGTCGGTAGGGCCATCCTCGCCGGCTGTCCTCAGTTACAGGCTACAGCCGTTGAGCATCAATGTCTTTGACGGTGTGGTTGGGGTTGTCCACTACAGCTATGTGGCTGAGGTCAAGTCCGAAGCGAACGTCTCGAAGAACGTAGCCGGCCGTTGGAGTGAAGTTTACATCCGCAAGAACGGCGAGTGGCTGATGATCTCTGTCAGCGGCGGTCCGGACGGCGAGAGATGATGTGAGCAACGCCGCAAGCCGGGACCCCGCATTTCACGCTTGAGCACGCGGCTCGCCCTCCGCGACCAGCGCGGATTGCTTACAATTTGCGGCAATTTCGTAAGCGGAATGAAAGCTCTGCGTACGAAGCTATGGCCCGCATCGAGCGAAGGTCTGCGCTCGATGACTGGACAGAAAGGGGGGAGGGCAACATCGACGGAGAGGGTCATGAGACGCGTCATTGCTCTGGGTCTAACCGCATTCGCCGCCGCCCTGCCCGCCAGTTCCGGAACTCTCACGGAGCAGCCATCCGCCGTTCTCGACGTTGCGAGCACGTTCCCGGGCACCATGCCGATCCTCGGCGACGTCATGCGCACCCTGCCGGAGAAGGTTCGCCTCGCCTCGGGCGGCTACCTCGTCCTCAAGTTCCACGAACCCGGCAAGCTCGTGCCGGGAGCCGAGACCGTCAGCGCGGTATCCAAGGGCACGGTCACCGCCGCATGGGCCGGCGCCGGCTGGTTTGCCGGCAACGACAGCGCCTTCAACATGTTCTCCACCGTCCCGTTCGGCCCCGGCATGGGCGAGTACATGGCGTGGATGTACCGGGGCGGCGGCCTCGAACTGGCACGCGAGATGTTTCACAAGCACGGGGTCCACAACATCCCCTGCGGCCTCATCCCGCCCGAGGCCTCCGGCTGGTTCCAGAAGGAGATCAAGACGGTCGACGATCTGAAGGGGCTGAGAATGCGCTTCTTCGGGCTGGGCGCGAAGGTCATGCAGAAACACGGCGTCATCACCTCCCAGCTTGCCCCCGGCGAAATCCTGGGAGCCTTCAAGGCGGGCAAGCTGGACGCAACCGAGTTCTCGCTGCCGGCCATGGACAAGCCGCTCGGGTTCCATGCGGTGGCCAAGTACTACTACTTCCCCGGCTGGCACCAGCAGGCGACCCTCTTTGACCTCTACATCAACAAGACCGTGTGGGACGCTCTCTCCCAGCGGCACAAGGCGATCATCGAGGTCGCTTGCGGCGACACCATGCGCGAGATGATCGCGGACGGTGAGGCGGCGCAATGGAAGGTGATGAAAGAGCTCCAGGCGGAGGGCGTTCAGCTGAAGAGGTGGCCGCCCGACATCCTGGTCTCGTTCGAGAGCGCCTGGCGGGAGATCGTCGCGGACGAGTCGGCCAAGAACCCGAACTTCAAGCGCGTCTACGACTCCTATTCGACGTTCAGGGACAACTACGCGATCTGGCGTCACTTCAGCTACCTGCAATAGCCCCCACACACTCGTCGAGATCTGGCGAAGCCGGCCGGACAACCGGCCCCAACATCGGAACCAGCGGCGGACAATCAGACGGCGTCGGCCCTGCCCTGAGGAAGCGATGGTCCCGTTCCACAACACCAGCCTGCGCACCAGGCTCTCCTTGATGCTCGGCACGGTCGCCGCGCTCGTCGTCATGGTCGGCGTCTCGGGAATAGCTGAGCTGCACTCCGTCACCGGTATCACCAAGGAGATCAGGGGCACGTGGCTGCCTCGACTCGAGCACTTGGGCGAGATGAAGCGCGCGATTGCCGAGCACAGGCTGCTGGCAATGGGCCGGACGCGGACGACGAACTTCCGCCATCTTGCGGCTATCGCCAAGAGTACGGAGGCAACTCTTCAATCCCTCCGCAGCGCGGAGCGCGCGTACCAGAGAGGAACCGTCTCCCCCAAAGAGCAAATGCTGCTCTTGGAGTTCCTGGCGCTCTGGCAAGGCTACGAAGAGACCCTGCGTGCCGTTCTCCAGCAGCTCGAGGTCGGCAATCTCGTCAGCGGCATGCAGCAATTCGACGCCACATCGCTTCCCGCATTCGATGCGGCGGCCGGCAAGCTTGATCAGCTCATCGCCCTGGTCAACGAGACCAGCCGGGCCGCCGAGACGCGTGCGCTTGAGATGGAGAGCCTTGCGCAACGGGTGCTGCTCGCGGTCATCGTCTTCGCGGCAATCTATGTCTGCGCAGTCGTCATGTGGGCGACGCGCAACGTCAGCGCGCCGATTCTCCGCATCAGCGAGGCCATGCACCGCCTCACGGCAGGCGATCTTTCGGCCGCGATCGCCGACACGAGGGAGCGAAACGACGAAATCGGCACGCTGATCGGGGCCGTTACCGGCTATCGGGCAAGCCTGATCCGCGGTCGCGGCTTGGCCGAGCAGGCGGAACTGGAGCGCGAACGGCTGCAGGCCGCCGTCAGCAACATGCCGATTGGCCTGTGCATGTACGACTCCAAGCGTCAACTCATTATCTGCAACAGCCGCTATGCGGACATCTATCAGCTTCCGCCGGAGCTGACCAAGCCAGGCACTTCGCTTCGCCAGATCATCAACGACAGGGTCGTGCAGGGCATCTTCTCCAATCCGGAGTGGTACGTGCGGGAACGGCTCGCTGTGGTCGAGGACGGCAGGCCAAGCCGTGACTTGGTCGAGCTTGCAGACGGTCGCACACTCAGCATCATCCATCAGCCGATGGCAGGCGGCGGCTGGGTGGCCACGCATGAGGACGTGACCGAGAGGATTAGAGCCGAGGCCCGCATTCGCCACATGGCGCGCCATGACGCCCTGACCGACCTGCCCAACCGGTCCCTTCTCAAGGAGAAGATCGAGGAGGCGCTCAAGCGAACGTCGCGCGGCGAGCAGGTGGCCGTGCTCTGCCTCGATCTCGACCACTTCAAGAACGTGAATGATACGCTCGGACACCCGATCGGCGATGCGCTCTTGTGCAGCGTTGCAGATCGTCTCAAGGAATCGGTGCGTGATCTCGACACCGCCGCCCGTTTCGGGGGCGACGAGTTTGCCATCGTGCAGTCGGGCGTCGAGCAGCCGACCGCCTCAACCGTCCTCGCCCTGCGGTTGATCGGCGCCATGAGCGCCCCATTCGAGGTCAAGGGACATCAGATCGTCATCGGCACCAGCATCGGCATCGCCGTCGCACCGATGGATGGCGACAATGCCGACCAGCTCCTCAAGAGCGCCGACCTGGCGCTCTATCGCGCCAAGAGTGATGGCCGAGGCAACTACCGGTTCTTCGAGCCGGAGATGGATGCACGCATGCAGGCGCGCCATGCGCTTGAGCTCGACCTCAGACGCGCCCTGCCGCAAGGCGAGTTCGAGGTCCACTACCAGCCGGTGGTCAACCTGCGCACGAACAAGCCCAGCGGATTCGAAGCGCTCTTGCGGTGGCACCATCCCCAGAAGGGCACGATCTCGCCCGCCGAGTTCATACCGATGGCCGAGGAGATCGGGATGATCGTTCCGCTCGGCGACTGGGTATTGCGCCAGGCTTGCATGGACGCTGCAGCGTGGCCGGACGACATCAAGGTCGCAGTCAATCTCTCCCCCATCCAGTTCAAGGGCCAGAACGTGCTCACCTCGGTGGTCAACGCGCTGGCCATGTCCCGCCTCCCCCCCAGCCGCCTCGAGCTCGAAATCACGGAGAGCGTCCTGCTGGCAGACAACGAGGCGACGCTGGCGAAACTCCACCAGCTGCGGGATCTCGGCGTGCGCGTCGTCATGGACGATTTCGGCACCGGCTACTCGAGCCTCAGCTATCTGCGCAGCTTTCCGTTCGACAAGATCAAGATCGACAAGTCGTTCATCCGCAACATTCCCGAAGGTGGCAGCTCCCTGGCCATCGTTCGGGCCGTCACGGGCCTGGCCACCGGCCTGGGCTTGGCCACGACGGCGGAAGGCGTCGAGACCAAGGAGCAGCTCGACTGCATCCGCGCGGAGGGCTGCACCGAGGTCCAAGGGTTCATCTTCAGCGCTCCGAAACCGGCGAGGGAGTTGGCACCATTGCTCGCCTCGCTGCGTGGAGAGGTCGAGGTCGCGGCCTGACGATGCACGCTCGCGTTGCCTCTGTCGAAGAGCAGCGACGGCGGGCCGTTCATCCGGCCAGCGCGCCTGAGCCTGCACGATGATCGAGAACCTCGCCGGTGCTCGCGAAACGCCCGGGGCGCCATCACGGGGGTCAGACCCTCAGGTGAGCGCTGTCGTTGCGACTCAACGCATGTGCGCGCCGCTGCAGTGAAATGCGAACCGATCGTCCAACGCGGACGTTATGCCCGCATCGCACACCCACTCCGCCCTGAGCCCGTCGAAGGGCGGCCGCGCCGGCCGTGGTTCGACGGGCTCACCACGGAGGACCGTTCGAACCTGAAGGGGCACCTCACGTGACGTCATTCCCGCGCAGGCGGGAACCCAGGACACTTCGCAACAGAGGTGTGCGCGCCGCTGAAATGGCGCGCGCGGCCGCGGGCGTGCTCTGCGGGGAACGTGGCCCGTGCGGCCCGGTGACCTGGCCCCCCGCCATCGTGCCGGAGGCGCGTCTTCGACGCGACGCGGGGGTGACGGGTGTGGGTGG
>WBUN01000118.1 GCA_008933705.1 Hyphomicrobiaceae bacterium | reverse complement strand
CGCCGCTCGCTCCGTCGAGGCCCTGTGGACCGCCATCGGCCAGCTCACGAGCACGTTTGAGCCCGGTGAATGCGCAAACTTCCTCCGCCATTCAGGCTATGTACGGTCAAGCTGAATCTGCTCTAGGGGCGGCTGCCCGCGAAGCAGCATCCACAACCGATGCGCCGAAGGCATGCGGCGCCGGGATAGCCGTTGCGCCGAAGCGAGGGGCGCACGGAGCACGCCAGGCGGCTATAAGGAGGCCACCAACGAAGCGCGCACCCGCGCAAGAGCCATCTCGCGAATGCAGAAAGCCACCGACCCCGAGAACGCGACTGGGGCCCCGGCCCAAGCGAGATCACGCCCCATGCGGGCCATCGGCCTGATGTGCCTGGCGTGTGCGCTGTTCGCCTGCCTCGACACCACCGCCAAATACCTGGCCGTCGTCGCCGAGCTGCCAATGGGGCAGATCGTGTGGATGCGCTACCTCGGGCAGTTCCTGGGCATGGTGCTGGCATTCGGACTGCTCGCGGTTCCGCGCCTGCTGCGCACGCAGAAGCTCAAGGCACAAATCGTGCGCTCGTTCCTGCTGCTGACGTCGACGGCCTGCAACTTCCTGGCATTGCGCCACCTCCGGCTCGACCAGACGACGACCATCGGGTTCCTGACGCCGCTCACGGTCGCCGTGCTGGCGGGTCCGATCCTCGGCGAGTGGATCGGCTGGCGGCGGGCCGTTGCCATCGTCGTGGGCTTCAGCGGCGTCGTCATCGCACTCCGGCCCGGCTTCGGCGAGATCCACCCGGCGTTCCTGTTCGCCTTCGCCAGCATGGTGAGCTACGCCTTCTTCAGCCTGCTCACGCGCCACCTGGCACCCTACGATTCAGCGGAGGTGACGCTGTTCTACTCGTTGCTGGCGGGAACCTTCCTGGCAGCACCCTTTGCGCTCGTCCAGTGGGTCTGGCCGGACGGAGCACTCGGCTGGGCATTGCTCATCTCGACCGGGTTCTACGGCGGCCTCGGGCACTATCTGTTCATTCTGGCACACCGCTACGCACCCGCCTCCACGGTCGTGCCCTTCATCTACATCACCCTCATCACCCATTCAGCCGGCGGCTATCTCGTGTTCGGCCAGCTCCCGGACCGCTGGACCCTCATGGGGGCTGCAACCGTCGTGCTTTCCGGCCTCTACCTGCTCCACCGCGAGCGCCTGACGGCCAGGGCGGCTGCCGTCGAGATCACGGCAAAGGCCACGCCCAACCGGTAAGTGTTTGCCAAGACGGCGATTGCGCCTTGCGGGGAGCCGGCGTGACCGACTAGAACGTGCCGCCTGGGGTTGCGGATCTTTGGCACCCCGGGGCTCGCGGACTGCCGGATGTATTGGAGGGCTGCCGCGAGCGCCTTTTCGAAAAAGGGATCAGGTCGCTCCCAAACGATTCCCGGCGCCGCAAGCGGCTTGCTCGGGGCACGGAGCGATTGCGGTGGTGGGGAGAATGTTGTCGATGCGTGCTTCTTATGATCGCCAAACCATTTTCAGCCGCATGCCGGAGCTGGTCAATTTCGACGACATCGAGCTCCTCGCCACCAAGACCGTAGCCATCCCTGGCGCCGGCGGGGTGGGCTTCACCCACGCGGAGAGCCTGGTCAGGATGGGCGTCGGACGCGTCAAGATCTCCGATTTCGATCGCTTCGGGCCCGAGAACGTCAGCCGTCAGTTCGGCGCAACCTTCGACACCATCGGGCGCAAGAAGGTGGATGTGCTGGGCGAGCGGCTCCAGTCCATCAATCCCGCCCTGGCAATCGAAGCCTCCGAAGGCATCGACGAGAGATCGATCGGGACGTTTCTCGACGGTGTCGACATCGTCTGCGATGCGCTCGACTTCTTCGCCGTCGAGGCCCGTCGCATGCTGCATCGGGAGGCGCGCAAGCGCCGCATCCCCCTCGTCATGACGGGGCCGTCGGCGTTCGGGGCGACGCTGCAGGTGTTCGACAATTCGGGCATGTCGCTCGATGAGTATTTCGACCTGCACGACCACCAGAGCGAGGAGGAAAACAAGGCGAACTTCGCCATCGGCATCAATCCGGCCCGGCTGTCACGCCACTATCACCGCGCACCGGACCTGGGCGTCGGCCGGCGCGGCGCCGTCAGCACCGGATGCCTGCTGGCGACCTCGATGACGGGTGCGGCCACGCTGCGACGCCTGCTCGGCCAGAGCGACTTTTTCAAGCCGGTGCCTTACGTCTACGCCATCGATCTGGTGATGGGTCAGTTCGTGGAGATGCACGTGCCCGGAGGCGTCAAGGCCATAAAGGCCAATCCGGCCGCGTATGCGCGCTAGCGGCCGGCCGGCCAAGATGCAATAGACGACACTTCGGCGCCATCTCGGCGATCGTGGGGCGACCGGAAGGGGGGGGACGGCATGAAGAGCGCGATCGCCAGTCTTTCATGGGGCAACTTTCTGATCGGCACCGGCGCCTTCGTGGTGGCGGGCCTCACCCCCTACATCGCCGGCGAGCTCGACGTGACGATTGCGGCCGCAGGGCAGCTGCTTACCGCCTACACGCTGACCTACGCGCTCACCTCTCCTGTTCTCATTACTTTCACCTCCGGCATCGAGCGTCGCGTCGGTCTTGCCGCCGGGCTCGCCACCTTTGCGGCCGGCAACCTGATCGTCGCCTTCTCGGGAAGCTTTGCGGCACTGTGCATCGGACGCATCATGACGGCGCTGGGTGCCGCGCTGTTCTCGCCCTTATCCTACGCCCTCGCCGCCGAGCTCAGCCCGCCGGAGAAGCGGGCGCAGATCCTGAGCTATGTCGTCATGGGCCTGACGCTCGCCAACGTGGTGGGCTTGCCGCTGGGCACGATGCTCGGCACCTTCGGCAGCTGGCGCTGGGCCTTCGCAGCCGTCGGCGTTCTTGGCCTCGCCACCGCGGCGCTCTTGCTCGTGGTGCTGCCGAGGGCTCAACCGGGCGCACCGCGCTCGCTCGCAGCCGTGGCGGAGGCGCTTGGCAACGGCACGGTGGTGGCCTTGATCGGCGTCTCCTTCCTGCAGTACGCGGCGCTGTTCGTGGTGTTTGCCTACATTGCCCCGGTCGTCACCGCCGGCGGCGCCTTCGACAGGCTCGGCATTCCCTGGCTGCTCCTGCTGTTCGGTTGCGGTAGCGTGGCCGGCAACCTGGCTGGGGGATGGGCGGCAGACCGCTGGGGCAAGACGCAGGTGATCACCGCGGCCCTGCTGGCGCTGGTGCCGATTCTGGCGCTGTTCCCGATCGCGTGCGGATCGATCGCGGCCGGCAGTGTCGACGCGGTGCTGTGGGGCTTTGCGGGCCTCGCCTTCATGGCCCCCCAGCAGCATCGCGTCATCTCGATCCCCGGCCAGGCCGCACCGGTGATGCTTTCGCTCAACGTTGCGGCCATCTACCTGGGCGGCGCGGCGGGCGCGGCGCTCGGCGGCGCCGTGGAGCATCTGGGCGCGAACGCGATCGGCCTTGCCGGTGCGGCGCTGGCTCTCCTGGCCCTCGCGCTTTCTTCGCTCGTCCGCCCCGCACCCGCCGCCGCGAACTGAGACGGCTCACGCCGCATCGTTGGCGGGCCGCGCAAGCCGGGTCTTGGTCTCGGCCGCCCATGCGGCAAAGCGGCCCTCGGCGATGGCTGCCCGCATCGCGCCCATCAGCTCCTGGTAGAACGCGACGTTGGCCCACGACAGCAGCATGGCGCCGAGATACTCCTCGGACTTGACGAGGTGATGCAGGTAGGCGCGCGAATAGTCGCGGGCGGCCGGGCAGCGGCTCTGCTCGTCGAGCGGGCGCGGGTCCTCGGCATACTGGGCATTGCGCAGGTTGATCTTCCCGGCCCAGGTGAAAGCCTGACCGTGCCGGCCCGAGCGGGTCGGCATGACGCAGTCGAACATGTCGATGCCGCGCGCCACGCTCTCGATCAGGTCGACCGGCGTGCCGACGCCCATCAGATAGCGCGGGCGGTCCACGGGAAGGCGGGGCGTCGTCACCTCCAGCATCTCGAGCATGACCGACTGCGGCTCGCCGACGGCCAATCCGCCGACCGCGTACCCTGGCAGGTCCAGCGCGACCAGCGCATCGGCGGAGTGCTTTCTCAGGTCCGTGTCGACGCCGCCCTGCACGATGCCGAACAGCGCCTGCCCCGGCTTGGCGAGGCCCTGCTCGGCGCATTGCGCGAACGCCCTTTTGCAGCGCTCCGCCCAGACGAGCGAGCGCTGCATGGCGACCGCCATTTCCTCGCGCGCGGCCGGCAGCGCCACGCACTCGTCGAGTTGCATCTGAATATCGGCGCCGAGCAGGCACTGGATCTCGACGGCGCGCTCGGGCGTGAGCACGTGGCGCGCGCCATCGATGTGCGACTGGAACGTGACGCCTTCATCCGTGATCTGCCGCAGCTTCGACAGGCTCATGACCTGGAAGCCGCCGGAGTCGGTGAGGATGGGTCGGTCCCAGCGCATGAAGGCGTGCAGGCCGCCGAGCCTGGCGATGCGCTCCGCGCCCGGGCGCAGCATCAGGTGATAGGTGTTGGCGAGCACGATATCGACGCCGGCGGCCTCGAGCTGGTCGGTATAGATCGCCTTCACGGTCGCAGCCGTGCCGACGGGCATGAAGGCCGGTGTGCGGATGGTCCCGCGCGGCGTTGCGATCTCGCCCTGACGTGCGCCGCCGTCGGTCTTGCGCAGGGTGAACGCAAAACCGTCGCTCATGGCTGGGCCGGGGCGGGATGGAGCAGGCACGCATCGCCGTACGAGTAGAAGCGGTAGCCACTCTCGATGGCGTGGCCATAGGCGCGCTTCATGACGTCGAGCCCGCTGAAGGCCGCCACCAGCATGAACAGCGTCGAGCGCGGCAGGTGAAAATTGGTCAGCAGCAGGTCGACCGCCTTGAAGCGATAGCCGGGCGTTATGAAGATATCCGTCTCCCCGGCGAACGGCGCAACGCGGCCGTCCTCGGCCGCGGCAGTTTCCAGCAGGCGGAGCGACGTGGTGCCGACAGCGACAATGCGGCCCCCCGCGGCGCGCCCCGCATTCAGCGCCTCTGCCGTCCGCGGTGCGATCTCGCCCCACTCCGCATGCATGTGATGCCCCGACGTATCCTCGGCTTTGACGGGCAGAAACGTGCCGGCGCCGACGTGCAGCGTCACAGTGTGGCGGGTGATCCCCCGGGCGTCCAGGGCTGCCAGCAGCCGCTCGGTGAAATGCAGGCCGGCCGTGGGCGCGGCGACGGCTCCCTCGCGGCGGGCGTAGATGGTCTGATAGCGTTCGGCATCCTCCGGCTCGACGTCGCGCTTGCCGGCAATGTAGGGCGGCAGGGGCGGGTCGCCGAGCGCCTCGATGGCCTGATCGAGATAGGCGCTGTGCAGATTGAACGACAGCTCCACCTCGCCGCCCTCGCCGATCTCCGTCACCATTGCATCGAGCACGCCGAGGAAGCACACGCGCCCCTCATGGCCGAAGCGGATGCGATCGCCGACGGCGAGCCGCTTGGCCGGCCGCGCCAAGGCGCGCCAGCGGCTGGCATCCACGCGCTTGTGCAGGTTGAAGTGAACGAGGGCGCGGTTGTCGCCGCGCAGGCGCTCGCCGGTCAGCGCGGCGCGGATGACGCGCGTGTCGTTGAAGACGAGCGCGTCGCCGGGTCGCAGCAGATCGGGCAGGTCGCGGAAGAGGCGGTCGTCGAGTTCGGGTGGATGCCCCTCCCCCTGGTGGGGAGGGGTTA
>WBUN01000117.1 GCA_008933705.1 Hyphomicrobiaceae bacterium | reverse complement strand
ATACCCGTCATCCCCGCAACCTCTTGAACTCGGCGCCGAAAGTCAGCTCACGCGAGACCGCCCTCGCACTCGGATTGACGAGCGGCTCATAGCGCGGCCACGTGCTGGCCGCCTCCTGGTCGGCCGCCTTCTCGATGCACACCTTCAAGTCGTACCACGCCGCCTGCCCGGTCACCGGATCGCTGTTGGAGTAGCGATAGCCGCCGGCCTGCTCGGGCAGCAGCTCGGCAATCAGGTGGTTGAGGAGAAAGCCGCGCGTTGCCTCCGGCGCATCCTTGTCGAGCCCCCAGGCGCCCGAGCGCTTGCCGACCGCATTCCACGTCCACACCGTATCCGCGTTGACGCCTTCCATCAGCTTCACCTGCGCCTTCACACGGCCGATGCTGCTTCTGATCCAGACCCAGTCGTCGTCCTTGATGAGCAGGCTCTCGGCGCGCGAACGGTTCATATACAGCCGGTTGAAGCCGTGGATCTGGCGCAGCCAGGCATTCTGCGAACCCCAGGAATGGTACATGGCCATCGGCCGCTGCGTGATGGCGTGGATCGGGAACACGCTGCCGTCCGCCGGTGCGCTCTCGAAGGGCGCATACCAGAAGGGCAGCGGATCGAAATAGGTCTCGATGCGCCGCCTGTGCTGCGCCGGCGGGCACACCGGCCCGTGCCCCCGCGCCGCCAGCCGCATCCTCTGCATGGGCTCGCTGTAGACCTGAAAGATCACCGGCGTCGGCGTGAGCCGGAAGCCCTTGTCGACCGCCCAGTCGAGATAGTCGCGATTGGCATGCTTGAAGTAGCGCATGTGCGCCGGCAGGTGGTGCACGTGGAAGCAGCCGCCGGCGATGTACTGATCGAGCTGGCGCGGGTTGACGTCGCCGCGCCCGAAGTCGCCGCCGTTGCGGCCGCGATGGCCGGCCAGCGGACCGATGCCGGGCTTCCTCTCATGGTGGACGATGTAGTCCGGATAGCCGCCCGGATACCTGGGCGCACCGTCTTCCCTGGCGAGGCCCGGCAAGCCGAGACGGGCGCCGAGCTCGATCAGCACGTCCTGGAACGGCCGCACGTCGCGATCGGGCGCGACCACGGGCTGACGAATGGCGTCCGCAGGGCCGTCGGGCTCCGAGATCGGCCGGTCGAGCAGGGAGATGCAGTCCCAGCGCTCCAGGTACGTGGTGTCGGGCAGAACGAGATCGGCGTAGGGAACGGTCTCGGAGAAATAGGCGTCCGAGTAGATCACCTTCGGGATCTTGTATTCGCCGGTCTCGGGGTCCTTCTCGGTCAGGTGCTCGAGGGTGGCCCCGAGGTTCATGGACGAGTTCCAGCCCATGTTGGCCATGTACATGAAGAGCACATCGACCGGGTAAGGGTCGCCGCGGGCGGCGTTGGCGATCACCATGTGCATGAGGCCGTGGGCTGCGAACGGCGCATCCCAGCTGTAGGCCTTGTCGATGCGCTGCGGCCTGCCCTCGGCATCGACCAGCAGATCCTCGGGCCCCGTGGGGAACCCGAGCTGCGGCCCGCCGAGCGGCTTGCCCGGCTGCACGTCTCCCGGCTTGCCCTTGGGCTTGAGGAACGGCGGCGCCAGCTTGGGATAGGGCGTCTTGTAGCGGAAGCCGCCGGGGCAATCGATGGAGCCGAGCAGGATCTGCAGGACGTGCAGGATGCGGCAGGTGTGAAATCCATTGGAGTGGGCCGAGATGCCGCGCATGGCGTGCATGCCGATCGGCCGGCCGATCATTTTTTCGTGACGGCGCCCGGTCCAGTCGGTCCAGGGGATGTCGAGCGTGACCTCCTCCTTGAAAGCGACGTGCGCCAGCTCGGCGGCGATGCGGCGGATGGTGACGGCGGCGACGCCCGTCTCCCTCTCCACACGCTCGGGCGCGTAGTCGTGGGCGAGGAAGCGCTCGGCCAGCAGCGCAAACGCGGGCACGGCCTTGCGCCCATCGGGCAGCGTGAAGGTTCCATGCAACGCAGGCGTGACGCCCGTGTCGAGCGCATCGGCGAGCGCGCCCGCCTTCTTGTCATGGACCATCGGATGGCCGGCCGCGTCCCGCGCAAACAAGCCATCGTCGGCGGCGCCAGGGTCGCGGATGACCAGCCACGGCAGATTGGTGTAGCGGACGAGGTAATCGACATCGATCGTCCGTGCCTCGAGCAGCGCGTGGATCAGGGCGGCCACGAACAGCCCGTCGGTGCCGGGCTTGATGCCGACCCACTCGTCGGCGATGGCGTTATAGCCGGTGCGCACGGGGTTGACGGACACGATCTTGACGCCGCGCTTCTTCAGCTTGCCGAGACCGATCTTGATCGGGTTGGAGGCGTGGTCCTCCGCCACGCCGAACAGCATGAAGTAGCGCGTGTGGTCCCAGTCGGTATCGCCGAACTCCCAGAATGAGCCGCCGAACGTGTAGAGGCCGGCGGCCGCCATGTTGACGGAGCAGAAGCCGCCGTGGGCGGCGTAGTTGGGCGTGCCGTACTGCATCGCCCACCAGCCGGTCAGCGATTGGCTCTGGTCGCGGCCGGTGAAGAAGGCGAGCTTGCGCGGATCCTTCTTGCGGGTTGCGCCGAGCCATTGCGTGGCAAGCGAGAGGGCCTCCTCCCACGAGATCTCCACGAATTCGCCGGAGCCGCGCGGGCCCACCCGCTTCAGCGGCGCGCTGAGCCTGGCCGGCGAATAGTGCTGCATGATGCCGGCCGAGCCTTTGCCGCACAGCACGCCCTTGTTCACGGGGTGATCACGGTTGCCCTCGATGTAGCGCACCTTGCCGTCCTTGAGATACACGCGGATGCCGCAGCGGCACGCGCACATGTAGCAGGTGGTGGTCTTGATCTCGTCGGCCGGACGCTGGGAGAGATCGATCTTGGGCTCAAGTACAGCGGACAAAGTTCTTTCTCGGCTCATTCTTTCCGTCGCGCCGGGTCGCACATCTTCCCGGCGAGTTTGGCGTTGCATACTGGGGGAACCGGCGTGCGCCTCAGCGGGCCGGCCGGCAGCTCTCGAATCGATGGGGACGACGTCAGTCCGGCATCGGCGTTAGCATCAGGTGCCGCATCTTGTTCACTGGCCGGGAGATAGCACATTCGTCGAGTGAAAGCGGATGCATTCCGTGAAAACTACTTTTCTTGCATGGCGGCCGAGCTCGAGGGCGCACTCCATTTGCCTATGCCTTGGGCAGGAGCCGCTTTGCACGTCACCGTCCCGATCGCCTACCATGCGCGCCATCGCCCGCAGCCCGGAGTGAACGCCATGCGACGCGTCATCCTTGCCGTCCTGATCGCAACGCTGAGCGCAGGTTTTGCCGTGGCCGACACCTCCCGGCCGATCATCGACGTGCACATCCACTACAGCCACGATGCCTGGTCGATGCTGCCTCCACCCGAGGCCGTCAAGGTGCTGCGCCAAGCCGGGCTCAAGAAGGCGTTCGTGTCGAGCTCGAGCGATGACGGCACGCAAATGCTCTACAGGGCTGCTCCCGACCTGATCGTGCCGGTGCTGCGCCCCTACCGCCGCCGCGGCGAGACGGGCACATGGGTGAAGGACCCCACCGTCATTCAGCACGTCGAAGGACGCCTCAAGGCCAACACATACGCCGGCATCGGCGAGTTCCACGTCTTCGGCGCCGACGCCGACCTGCCGGTGATGCGGCGCATGGTCGAGCTGGCTAGGGAGCGCAAGATCTTCCTGCACGCGCATTCCGACGCCGACGCGGTGGCGCGCATCTTCGTGCAGGACCCCGATGCGCTCGTGCTCTGGGCCCATTCGGGCTTCGATCAGGCCGACAAGGTGCGGGCCATGCTGGCCAAGCATAAGACGCTGTGGGCCGATCTCGCCTTCCGCAGCGACCATGCGCCGTCCGGCAAGCTGAGACCCGAATGGCGGCAGTTGTTCCTCGACTACCCGGACCGCTTCATGGTCGGCACCGACACGTTCACGCCCGAGCGCTGGCACTACGTGGTCGAGCACGCGAGCTACTCGCGCCAATGGCTGGCGGACCTGCCGACCGACGTAGCCGACAAGATCGCGTTCGGCAACGCGGAGCGGCTGGCGGCGGCCGTGCTCGGCAAATGAGGCGGGTGCGAGCATTGCCGTGGACCGCGGCATTGTCGGCTCTTGCCGCTTCCAATAGCGCTGCGTGCCCGGGCCCCGAGCAGGGCTTTGTGCGCCTGGCCTCCGCCGAGGCCGAGATCGCCTACCGTTGGACGCCCGATGAGCTCAAGATCGGCCAGTTCTTCGGCGTCGAGATGGTAGCTTGCCGGTTGCCCGGCGGCGAGGCCGTCGACACGATTGTCGTTGACGCACAAATGCCGGCGCACGGCCACGGCATGAACTATCGCCCAAGATCGACCCGGCTTGCACCGGATCGCTATCTGGTCTCCGGCCTGATGCTGCACATGGCCGGCCATTGGCGCGTGACGTTCGATCTGTTTCAGGGGACCAAGCGCACGCGCCTGACGCACGACGTGACGTTGAAGCCATGAAGAGGCTGACCGCCATTGCCGCCTGCCTCGCCGTCGCGGGCGCCGCCGTGGCCATCGCCGGCTCGCAAGGGCGCAACGCAGTGGAACCGGCGGCTTTCAGCGCGGATGAGCGCGAGGCGATCCTGTCGCACGGCCCCTGGCCGCCGCCCATGCCGCCCGATCCCAGCAACCGGGTGTCGGGCAACAGCGATGCCATCGCTCTCGGCCGTTGGCTGTTCAGCGACAAGCGCCTGTCGGCCGACGGGGCGCGGTCCTGCGCCACCTGCCACGACCCGGCCAAGGCCTTCACCGACGGGCGTGACCGCAGCATCGGCCTCGTCCGCGTCGACCGCAACGCCATCGCGCTCGCCAACTTGCGCCTCAACCGCTGGTACGGCTGGGCCGGCGCCGCCGACAGCCTGTGGGCGCAGAGCATCCGGCCCATTCTCGACCCCAAGGAGTTCGCGGCCACGCCCGAGCTGGTGCGCGCGCGCCTGGCCGCCGATGCCGCGATCAGGGCGGCCTATGCAAGAGTGTTTGCTGCGGAGATGAGCCGGGATCCGCCGGAGCGCGTGCTGGTCAACCTCGCCAAGGCACTTGCCGCGTATCAGGAAACGATCGTCACCGCGCGCACCCCCTTCGACGACTTTCGCGATGCGCTGGCGCGCGGGGATACGGCAACCTTGGCGCACTATCCCCTGGCCGCACAAAAGGGACTCAAGATCTTCGTCGGCAAGGGCCGATGCACCGCATGCCACCTTGGCCCCAATTTCACCAGCGGCGAGTTCGAGGACGTGGGCGTGCCTTATTTCGTGGAGGCGCACCGTGTCGATGCCGGCCGTTTCGCCGGCATCGCGGAGCTGCGCAGGAGCTCCTTCAGCCTGGCCGGACCGCACAACGACGATGCGGTGCGCGCCGACGCGGCGCCCACACGCCACGTCGAGCAGCTTCACCGCAATTGGGGAGAATTCCGCGTACCTTCCCTGCGCAATGTGGCCGCCACCGCACCCTACATGCACAACGGCAGCCTCGCCACGCTCGAAGACGTGGTGCGCCACTACTCGCAAGTCGACGAGGAGCGCCTGCACGGCACCGAGGGCCAGCGCCTGCTGCGACCGCTGCACCTGACACGCGAGGAGGCCTCCGACCTTGTGGCCTTCCTGAAGACGTTGTCGAGCGCGGTCGTCTCGCAAAGATAGGGAGGCAAGGGGGAAGACCCACCGGCAGAACTTAGTCGTACTGAGTCACTTTGCCATGGGTACCGCCGACCGGGAATCAGCGATTTGACTGATTCCTTGGACGGGGGCGGCGATGGCGAAGAGGCGGGCGCGCACGAGCGGCGGGCGGTTGTCGGATT